>CAZZEX010000048.1:0-34310 GCA_964653285.1 uncultured Anaerolineales bacterium | reverse complement strand
AATTGTCAGAAATTCCTTTGTATCCAGCACTGCCCCGAAATATTGAGAAGATACTCTTATCCTCTGTCCAGGAACAATTCAATAGCCTCCTCGATTTCTTCCCCGAAAACCACATCCGCTTTCGTCCAGCTGATCAGTATAAGACCGTGCAAGACTTCGACTGGGTGAATGACATTGAGTACGTGGACTCCGAGGACAACGAGCACACCGTCTCCGTCATCCGCTGCCTGGAAACGAAACCGGATTCCAAAGGAGAACTCAAAACCACTCGCTTCAAATGGATCGCCAACTTCTATGTCAAAGTCACCGACGTGATTGAACTATCCAACGAAGGAGGTCGTCTACGATGGAAGATCGAGAACGAAGGCTTTAACGTGCAAAAGAATGGGGGCTATGCACTGGAACACATCTACACCCACAATCCGGTCTCGGTCAAGATATTCTACTTGCTGCTCCAACTCGCTCATACGCTGGCCCAGCTTATCGAGCGCGGCAGCCTGTTCCGCAAGGCCTTCCCCGCAGGGGTGGGTTCGGCCAAGAATCTGGCCTGGCGTCTCTTGGAAGCCTGGCGCAACGTACGCCTCAGTGCCCATCAAGTCCAGCAGATGTTGAGCACGCGTGTCCAGATCCGCTTTAAGCCTCCATAACGCCTTTGCCTCTGTGTTCCAGTGCTTGCCCCCGACAACTGAATCTTACCCCCTCTCCTGCATTTTGACCAGCTTGCTCCCCGAGCTGGGGCAATCCCGCATGCCTTGTCTCCGAATACCCCCCCGAACATCCGCCCCTCGTACCCAGAACCCCTACTATCTGCCCGCGTATTCTTCATTGCTGTCCTGGGAGAGGCTTATTCGGGGGTTTCCCAGACCGCCGACGCCCGGCTCGAAGACACACCCCACATATCGGCTATCTTCGCCGCTGAGGCCGCCGAATACTTCGGGGGGCGGGACAAGGTTCATCAAGTGGTCACCCTCAGCACCAGCACGGGGGACTATACAGTGTACGTTGAAAAGGTGCTGCCGCCTTCCCCCGCCCTGCAGTCGTTTCACGACCAATTCGACTTTTCGGTGCTCATGACACTCGACGATGCCCACGAGTTGTTGGGAGACGATCAGATCAACTATGTCCGCGTGGTCCCGCGAGGGATCGGCAGTGCAGACTTGGCCGCTCTGATCCACGAAAACATCGTCGGGGTGGATGCCAAAACCCACGAGGAGGTCTTGCAGGACCTCTGGCAGTCTATGGGGCCCATGCAAACCAGCATGAGCGTGCTGAAGTACTTTGTCCTGGCGATAGCCGTTCTCACCATCCTGAACACCTTCTTTATGGCCGCACGGGAAAGGGTCAGGGAGGTGGCGACGCTCAAGGCCTGTGGCGCGACCAACAGAGTGATCCTGGAGATGTTCTTGAGCGAGGCGGTGCTGATTTCACTCATCGGCTCTGGCGTTGGTGTCTTGCTCTCGGTCATATTCATAGTCCTGGCGGCCTTATCCCTCGGTTCAATGGCCACGCTGGTGACGATCCCGCTGAGCCCCTTGGTGGTCGGTTTTCTGATCGGGTTGGTGACGGGGCCACTGGCGGCCATCGTGCCGGCCATCATCAGCGCCAGACGGGACCCTGTCAGAGGGCTGCGCTACGAATAGAGGAGGTAGAGCGATGGGCGAGATAGTCATTGAATGTCAGGACCTTCACAAGGACTACCAAATGGGGCAGGTCACTGCAGGTGCGCAAGGGCGAGTTCGTGGCCATCATGGGACCATCCGGCTCCGGCAAATCCACCCTGATGCACATCGTGGGCGCTCTGGATAGACCGACGAAGGGTGACGTCCTGATCGGCGGGAAGTCAATGGCCCGGACAGAGGATAGTCAACTGGTTCACCTGCGGGCGGAAAAGATCGGCTTCGTCTTTCAGACCTTCAACCTGCTGGGCAGCCTCTCGGCCCTGGACAACGTGGAGATCGTGATGCGTTTTGCGGCCAACAAGGAGCCAATTCGACGCCTACCACGCCCAGGGAGAGAACCTGATCTTCTTCGTCGAGGACGAGGAATACGACGCGGTCGAGGTCTGGCACTTTGCGGGCGGCCCCTACGGCAGCGGAACGCACGACGTCATCCTGACCCACGCCGATATGTCGCAGACCCACTACCCCGACAGCCGATCGGCGGTAGAAGCGATGCACCAGCGGGGTGTGGATGCCTACTATGCCGACATCTCCCGCACCATCCAGACCCGCGAACTTGACAAATAATTCAAATCGTAGTATAATTGGTTCAGAGAATAGTTCCGAAAACGAAGTAAGAAGGGTGAGATGGTATCCGCAGAGGCAGTTGAAAGGTTCTCCAGGCTGTTCCCCCGATTGGGGGAGGTGTTCGCCAGCCTCGAGTCCTCGTTCGAGGATACCTCCCTCACCAAGCTGGATTTGGTGGCCCTGAAGGTGCTGGCGGAACGGGAGCAGGTCATCATGAGCCAACTGGCAGAGAGGCTGTCCATAGCGCTCAGTTCAACGACGGGCATCGTGGACCGGTTGGTGGCGAGGGGCTACGTTTCCAGGAGCAGGAGCAAAGAGGACCGGAGGATCGTCAAGGTCAGACTGACGGAAAAGGGCGTACGTCTCCTGGCGGACCACGATAGGCGGGCCAGATTGATGGTCGAAAGAGTGTTGTCGTGTCTGGATGAACAGGAGCAGGAAGAATTGGTTCGCGTGCTGGAGAAGGTGGACCGCGCTCTCTCTGAAGCGTAGCGTTTGCCTGCCGGTTGGTGTGTGCATCTCTTTTTTTGCATCCAATTGCTTCGATAAGAGAACTATTGGTAATAACGAATCACTCGCAAGTCGAACCGTTCGCCAGATGTGATACTTCCCAAACATTCGTGGGCGAAAGAATCAATCAGGGGGTGAGCAAAATGGAGACCAGTCAAGTGGCGCTCGTCAGGTGCGCCGATTACGAGCAAGAGAGAGTCAACTGCGCCGTCAGGCAGAGCATTGACCTCGTCGGCGGCCTGGGGCGATACGTCAAGCCCGGCGACGAGGTGCTGCTCAAGGTGGCCCTGCTGACGGCCAAGGAGGGGGTCTATCCCCATCCCAGCGTCGTCAAAGCGGCTATCGAGTTGGTGAAGGAGATCGGCGGCGTGCCCATCGTGGCCGACACGCCGGGCGTCGTCCACCAGGGTAACGAGGCTGCCTCTGCCATAGCCGACTCAGGTCTGAAGGCGGTCGCCGAAGAGGTCGGGGCCAAAGCCTTCCAGTTCGAGACCAGGGGCTTCGTCGAGGTTCCTGTCCCTGAAGGGAAGAAACTGCGCTCAATCTATGTGGCCAAGGCGGCACTCGAGGCCGACGTCATCATCTCCGTGGCGAAACTCAAGACCCACGGCTACACCCTGTTCACAGGGGCGGTGAAAAACATGTTCGGAGCTGTTCCACCTAAGACGAGGAGGGAGATTCACGCCACCCTGACCCGCCCTGAAGACTTTGGCGAGGCGTTGGTGGACATCTACTCCGTGGCCAGGCCCAGACTGGCCCTCATGGATGGCGTGGTCGCCATGGAGGGCAATGGCCCGGCTCACGGGGATCTGAGGCCGGTGGGGGTGATCCTGGCCTCGGGTGACGGCGTAGCCCTGGATGCGGTGGCCTCTCGCATCGCTGGCTTCGAGCCGATGGAGATCCATAGCACCAGGGCGGCTATGAATAGGGGCCTGGGCAATGGGGACATGAGCCGCATCGAAATCCGCGGAGAGAAAGTCGAAGACGTGGAGATGACGTTCAAGCGGCCGTCCCCCTGGCAGTCGAACCTCCCACCCCGGCTTATGGGACTCCTGAACCGGCTGCTCTACGTCCGGCCGCAGGTGGAGGTGGAGAAATGCCGGCAATGCGGCATCTGCGAGGCGGGCTGTCCGGTCGGAGCCTTGCGGCTGGCCCCCTATCCGACCTTCGACCGGAAGAAGTGTATTGAATGTTATTGCTGCCACGAGCTCTGTCCCGTGGGCGCCATCGTCCTGGAGAGAAGTTTCGGGGCCAGGTTGATGGCAGCGCGGGGCAGATAGAGCAAAGGAGGTAACGCAATGAGCGAAGAAGGAATGAACATCCTGGACGCGATCCAGCGGCGGGTGAGTGTTCGCAGTTACGGGGACCGCCCGGTGGAGCCGGCCACGATCGAGCGGCTGCTTGGCTTGGTCGCCACAGCCGGCCACCTGACCAGCGTGCCCCCGCGCGTCGGGCTGGTCAGCGGCGTGAAGCGGACGCGGCGTGTCCTCACCTCCATGGTCGGCTCTTACGGCCTGATACAGAACCCGCCCCACCTGCTGGTGGGGGTGATGCCCGAGGAGAGCGACCTGGCCCGGCTCGACCTGGGGTACGTGCTGGAGCAGGTGGTGTTGGAGGCGACCCGGCTGGGGTTGAGTACCTGCTGGGTGAGCGGCATGTTCGACGCGCAGCGGGCCGGGGACGCCGTGGGGCTGGCATCGAGGGAGGTGGCAGCGGCAGTCATTGCGCTGGGCTATCCCGCCGAGGACCGCCTGGGCCGTCTCCGCAGCCGCACCGTGCGCCGCGCGTTCGGCGGTCACCGGCGCAAACCCTTGACGGAGATCGTCTTCTCCGACCGCTGGGGGAAGCCATGGTCGCCGCACGGCGCCGGCGGCTCGACTGAGCTCGCCGAAGTCCCGACACTGGTCGCCGCGCTGGAGCACGCCCGGCTGGCCCCCTCGGGTGCTAATTCTCAGCCGTGGCGGTTCATCGTCAGGCCGGGGTACGTGGCACTTGCGCTGGTACCGCCCAGGCCCATAGAAGTCGGCATTGCGGAGCGAGTCTCTCCTCTGTTTGGCGTGGAACCGCAGGCGATGGTGCACGCGAAACCCATAGATGCCGGCATCGTGATGGCCCACTTTGCGCTGGCCTCGGCGGCGCTGGGGCGCGAGGGGCGGTGGGAGGTGCGGCTGGGAGATGACACCCTGGCACGAGAATGGGGACTGCCGCAGGGGGTGATCCCCGTGGCGACTTTCAGATGAATAATCTACGAGGAAAGAACGCCATCCTGACCGGCGGCTCGCGGGGCATTGGCCTCTACATCGGGCGGGCGCTGGCCTGTGAGGGGGCAAACCTGGCGCTGGTGGCGCTGCCAGCCGAGGCCGCCCAGTTGGAGGCGGTGGCGCAGCAACTGGCGGCGCTGGGCGCGAGCGCGGTGGCCATCCCCGCCGACATCAGCGACGAAGCGGCCCGAGTGTCCCTGGTGGAGCGCGCTAAGGCGGAGTTGGGGGCTATTGACATCCTGGTCAACAACACTGGCGTCGAGCCTATGGGCCGGTTCGCCCGGCAACCACAGGAAGATATAGTGCGAGCCATTGAGGTAAACCTGACGGCGACTCTGCTGCTGACCCAACGAGTGCTGCCGGACATGCTGGCACAGAGGCAAGGTCACATCGTCACCATCGCTTCGATGGTGGGGAAAAAGGGAGCAGTCTACTCCGCTGCCTACTCGGCGACCAAGGCGGGCGAGATCGCGTGGACTGAGGGGCTGCGGAGCGAACTGGAGGGCACGGGCGTGAGCGCCTCGGTCGTGTGCCCCGACTATGTCCCGAGGGCGGGGGTCGTCGCCGAATAGGACGTCCCACGCCGCCGTTGCTGACAGTGACCACGGAGCAAGTGGCGCGGGCAGTCGTGCGGGCCATCCGGAGGGATCTTCCCGAGGTGCTGGTGACCCCTGGACCGATACGATTGCTGCTGGCACTCAACGTCCTCGCACCGGGCCTGATAAACGCACTGCTGAAACGTTTGGGCGTCATCGAATACCACCGCGGGCTGGCGGACTGGCAAGGAGGATTCCGATGAAAAAGGCAGCGCTCGTGACCGGAGCATCCAGTGGCATTGGGTACGAATTGAGCAAACTGCTTGCACGGGACGGTTACGATCTCGTGCTGGTGGCCAGAAACAAGCAAAGGCTCGAACAACAGAAGGAGGAGATTTGCTATGGAAAAGCGAGGATTTCACCATTGGGCCTGGCTGGTCGTGTTCCTGCTGGGTGGGCTGTTGATGATCTACGGCGGGGCGCAGGACGTGGTGCTCTTTTTCGCGCCCGAACTGGCGCCGGTGCCGTCGTGGTACCCGGCGCCGCCCATCGTGGGGCTGGTCTGCGGGCCGGTCGTGCTGGCCTCGGCCGGGTTGAACGTCGTGTGGGGGTGGCGACTACGGCGCGCCGAGGGCGCCCGGGAGCGAAGGCTGGCGCGCCAGGTGGCCCTCGTCAGCGGCGTGGAGGTGATCGCCGATTGGGTCAGCGGCTACTACGGCTTCGGCAGCCTGATGGCTTTTCTGACCGGCATCTGGTTGACGCGGAGAGGATGAATGTCAGGAACTTCACCTAGGCCAACTATGTAGTCCTAGCTATTACAACCGAGTTCTTCTCCCTCTTCGCGGGTGTTCTTGCCCTACCCTCGATTGATGAGCCTGAGCCGGCAGTGCCACTTTTCCTGCAAGAGGCTAAGAAACGCTGAGGTCAAATCGGAAGGCGTCTTGTCTCGATGATAGATGAGGTTTATGTGGCGGTGAAGGTCTACTCCCTCAAGGCGCAGTGCTTTCAGTCGCCCGGTGTCCATCTCGGTCCGAACCGCGTGTTTGGAGATGATCGAAATGCCGAGCCCCGCTTCTACGGCTCTCTTCACCGCCTCTGTGTGTCCTACCTCCAGGGCTATACGTGGTGCAAGTCCCAGGAGGCCTAGCCGCTCCAAGGCGACTCGGCGGGTTGATGAGCCCTCTTCGGACAAAACGGCCGGTTCGGCGCAGAACTCTGCGGGTGTAATTGACTCTCGGCTAGCCCAGCGATGGTGTGTGGAAACGATAACCACTAGCTCATCGGCCAAGATCGGCTCGACTGCAAGGCTTGGGTGCTCAATTGGTGACCCTACCAATCCTAAGTCAACCAGGTTCTCCGCGACCAACCTGGCTACTCCGGGTGCATATCTTATGCAAAGCGCAACCTCAACACCCGGGTGTCTCCTCCTAAACTCCCCCAGCAGGACTGGAAGCATGTACGACCCAACCAACAGGCTTGCTCCAACCGTCAACCGTCCCCGCTTCAATCCTTTCAATTCTTCAAGTGCCTGATCGGCTTCTTCGGCCAAGGTGATCATGCGCTGCGCGTGTTCATAGAGAACCTCGCCTGCTGGGGTAAGAAATACTCTCTTTCCCAGTCTGTCGAAGAGTTTTACCCCGTAGTAGGCTTCCAGGGCTCGGATTTGAGCGCTAACCGCTGGTTGGCTGAGGAATAGCTCTTCAGCGGCGCGGCCGAAGCTGCGTTGACGCGCTACGGCGCGAAAAGTCATCAGTTGGCGCCAGTTAAGTTGAGTTGTGGATGTGCTGATTATGAAATGTAACTACCCACCCTAATGCTCAAAGTCCCCGTCCCGGGGACGTCCCATGCAGCGGGTCACAGTTTCTAACAGGGTATCCTTGCCCACGACGCCCCCGGGGATGGGGGCTGCGAGCCCGGGAAACAGTTTGCGCGGCTAGTGAGCAGTTACGTTTTGATAATCCTGTCTCCTGTGCTATAATGCCACCGGGTTGCCAGGGAGAGGGCTTGTGAGCCCAGATACGATCACTTTCCGTTCTAGACAGAGCCTACGCCACCCGCGCCACGTGGTGGTCATCGGCGCTGTCAACCCTGTCCTGGCACAGTAGTGAACTGGGACGGGTGAGATAGGGGGGGCGATGAGGGCAAGAGTAATTACGGTTACTTCGGGCAAAGGAGGGGTGGGTAAGACGACTCTCACTGCTAACTTGGGCGTCGCACTGGCGATGCAAGGGCAGCGCGTGGTGGCCATTGACGCCGACGTCGGCTTGCGTAACCTCGACATGATGTTGGGCCTCGAAAACCGCATCGTCTACGATCTGGTGGACGTGATCGAAGGACGTTGCCGGTTACGTCAGGCGCTGGTGCGCGACAAGCGACTGTCGGAACTCTTCCTGCTGCCGGCTGCGCAAACCCGTGACAAAAGCGCGGTCCGACCTGATGACATGGTGCGCGTCTGCGAGAGCCTGCGGGAGCAGCACGATTTCATCCTGATTGATTCTCCCGCCGGCATCGAGCAGGGTTTCCGCTACGCCCTCGCTCCAGCCGACGAGATTCTCATCGTCACCAACCCGGAGGTGGCCGCCGTGCGTGACGCCGATCGAGTCATCGGCCTGATTGAGGCAGAAGAGCAGGGTCCTGCACGGCTGATCATCAACCGGATTGAGCCAGACATGGTGCGGCGCGGTGAGATGCTGAGCATCGCCGACGTCGTCGAACTTCTGTCCATTGATCTCATCGGCATCGTGCCGGAGGACAAAGCAATCCTGGTCGCCACGAATCGGGGGCAGCCTCTGGCCTTCTCTAGCGATAGTTCCCTGGCCGGGCAGGTGTTTCATAACGTCGCTCGCCGGTTGCGAGGGGAAGACGTGCCGTTCATGCCCCTGCGCGAACCAGGGATGTTGGAACGACTTTTCCGTTTCATGCGCTCTGAGGGGAATTGACTATGGGGTTCTTCAAACACCTGATGGACCGTCGGCGCGAACCGTCGAGCGGCGAGGTCGCCAAGAAGCGGCTGCGCCTGGTGCTGGCCCACGACCGGACTAGTGTCTCGCCGGCGCTACTGAACACGCTCAAAGACGAGATCATCACTGTGATTTCGCGTCACGTCGCCATTGACGTCGAGGATGTTCAAGTGACCTTCTCCCAGAGTGCGCACGAATCGCGCCTGGTTGCCGACATTCCCTTATTGACCGGGCGCAGACGGCGTAACAAGTAGGATGCGTATCTGGCGGGATTTCGACTAAGTGCTTCTCGCGGTGACCATTCTGCTGGCCGCCTACCCACGCGCACAGCTCTTCAGCACTCGAACTACATAGGCCGTCCCGGTCATTGCTCGTCTCTTTCTTGCTCCTCGGCGGGTATCACCGCCGCATTGTCCAATTTCCAGCGGCCATCCTGCCGGACGAGATACCACCGTATGGCAGTTTCGTCGTCTGGCGCACCGTTTCGACGCTCACAGATGACGTTGAGATCGAAGGTGGCCTGGTCAGAGCTAGTGTCCTCTCCGAGTCGCAAGTCGGTCACCCGCACGTGGATGATCTCACTGCGCGCTGAGGTGCACCCACACCGGCCAGCGGCGCACTGCTCCAGTTGCTCCCATCCTTTCTCGGTAAAGTACTCCGAAATCTGCTCGTCATCGGTATAGTGTCTGTAGAACGCAAGCACGACCTTTTCGGGATAGGGAGAGAGCACGACGTCCTTGGGCTCTGCCTGGTAGCAGACCAGTTCATACTTCTCAGGCATCGCGAGAATACCCTGGTCGAACGACCCGTAGTATGTCCCATTGTCATCGGGGTGGTAAATCAGTCGCAGCGCCAATTGGGCACGGTGTGACAGGCGCTGGTCAACCGTGACATTGTTCAGTTCGACCTTAATGCGGCTGCCACTGAAATGCCCCTTCGGCAAGTATTCCTTTTCGTTCGGTTCCCAGTAGAAGATGGTCAACCTGGTTATTTCACCATTGCAGCGATCACGCACGACCAGTTCAGAGTCCGGGAGCCCGGACAGGACGTTCTCCATAGCAGCGACGCATTCACACTCGCATAAGTAGTCACCACCCGAGGGGCGCAACTCGTAGGGGGTGAGGACGGGGGAACTGCTGTCGTCCAGTTGGTAGACAACACCCGCGATAGGGCTGCCACTCTGCTCGGTCTCGGCCGGCAGGTCGAAGCGGTACAGGACAACCCATTCCTGGTTACCGTCATGGTTGGTGTCGAAGCGGTAGGTGTGGACGTGACTCCAATTCTCTGGCAATTTGACTGGCGGCAGAACCTGAGCCTCTTTCCAGGGTTGGAAATAGAGGACGCCAGCGACAACCACTAGAACAGTGGTGATGAGTGCAACAGTAAGGACTCGTCTATACTTTCGAGCAGGCTTTCTCAATACGGCTTGTAATAACAACCGGGCCACCAGTTGCTTATTCACGCCATAGTCCGGCCGGTTGTGCACTATTTCAGCAAAAGCCCCCTGGGCCCGGTGCCAATTCTTCTCTGCTAGCGCCTTTGTACCTTCGTCGAAGAGGCGAACCAGAGATTTCTCTTTTCGACAGTGTTCCAGCGCTGCATCCCATATTGCCCGGCTCTCCTCGTCGGGGACCTGGATCACCAATTGCTCGTAGACCTCGACGGCCTCTGCCCACTGCTCTGCCCGCTCATGACTTCGGGCTTTTGCTTCCAACCGGCGCGTCAAGATCGCGCTCCGTATCTTCTGGGCCGTATAGTCGTCAGGGGAAACCTGGAGCGCACGCCCGCAGACTGCCAGTGCTCCATCCTCATCCCCCGCTTCCTCCCGTGCTCTTGCCCGAGCCACCAGCGCACGGGTCAGCAGCAAGCGTGCCTCCTCTCGGTCCTGTTCGTAAGCCCACTCCAGTTCGGCTACCGCTTTGTCGATCTGGGTTAGTTGCAGCAGCGTCTCGCCCAGGCGAAGCCGGGCGCGGAAGTGGTGGGGGTTCACCGCCAGTGCATCCCGGAAGTAGCGGACGGCCATCTTCCAGTGATTCCTGCGGAGGAACTCTTGGCCTATGTCAAAGAGTTCCACGGCCAGCGGGTCCACCTGGTCCAACTCATCTTTCACATCCCGGAGGGGCTTATGCTGGCGCACCCAGCGGCGGAAAAGTTCGACGGCGAAGCAATACTCCCGCTCCCCGGTCATGTCCAACACCCGCCGCCTCACCAGGTCGCGGGGAGCCACCAGCTCCACCTCTTGCGTACGCAGCCGGGCGGCGTGGCCCGTCAGTAGCTGCATACCCCGATCCTCCGCGATAGTCTCCCCTTCACCGATGGCCTCGGCCAGGCCGGCGGCGTAGATTTTCTCGGCCAGACTCAGCCCATTCCAAAGACGGAGCAGCGCCTGGGCGCCCATTTCCAGCGCGTTGGGCACGGCGGCCTCCACCTCCGGCACGTCTATCCGCGGCGGCGTGGTGGGGTTCCCCGCGTAGGCCCGCTCCCAGATCTGTTGACAGAGCAACTGGGTCAGGTAGGGGTGACCACTGGTGAGGCTCAGGATGCGCGCCACGGCCTGGTTGGTAAAACGGAGCGTGTTGTTGGCCTCCGCCTGACGCACCATCGCCTCAGCGCTTTCTCGGTCCAGCACCCAGACCTCTCGCACCAGCGAGGCTTTGAAAGTGGCGGTGAAGTCCAGGGCCAGGTCATCGACCCGCCGGCCGACGGCGAAGACGAACGCTGGGTGGGGGTCTTTGTTCATCACACGGCGTATGAAGCGGAAAAGAGATTGGGCCGCTGCCGTCGCCGGCAGTTCCTCTTCGGTTGCTTCGTCCAGCACATCAAACTCGTCCAAGAGGAAAACGGGACGACGATTCTTCCCTAGCACCGCGCAAACCTGAGGCAGGAAAGTGCGGCTGAAGAACAGCCCCCGGTCGTCGAAGGCCGCCGGATCGGGCGGCTCCAGGCCGGCCTGCTCGGCGACGGTGTCGCTCAGATCAGCCAGCACCTGGTCCAGAGGGCGAGTGGCCTGGCCCTGGAGGTCGAAGTAGACGGGCAGGAAGGCGTCGGCCGGGAGGGTACGCTTCAGTTGCAGGAGGAGGGTGGTTTTGCCGATGCACCGCTGGCCGAATAGGATCAGGGAATTGGTGGCTGGGTTACGCAGTCCTCGCGCCACCCAGTCCAGTGTGCCCTGATGACCGAAGAATCCCCTTTCTCCCCGTATGGGAAGCCCCGCCACGTAGGGATTAGCTGGTTGGGCCATTGTTACTTCTTCCTCATCAATTCCTCAAAAAGTGCCCGGCTACACGCTCGAACTATCTGCTCCTGTGGTGGCCGCGTCGCGCACCCACCAGGCGAACACCTGCATCCCCGCTGTCTGCCGTTCCCCTCACCAGAGAAGCAAGTGCTGGCGGTCTAGTGGGCAAACATATAATACCACAAAGGAAAAGAGGGGACAACCTCCGGCATCCTCGTACTACCTATCGAAGTTTGCTAGCAATGTAGACTTTGCGGGGGATGCTGGCAACAGCGCAGGCAATTCGATGCAGGGCGAGTCGCTTGGATGGAGGCATTAGTGAGGCTGGCCCTCTACCTGCCGGAGCCATCGCTTCGAAAGGCATTGGTGGCGGCGCGAACGATGGAGGGTACAAGAGGAACGGGCAGGGATACTGAGTGCCGTGCGTGGCAAGTGCCCCGAAGGGACCACGTCTTCCAGGCAAAGTCCCGGAAGACGCATAGCACCTTACCGACCAAATTCTTGCTCACTGTGCAAGAAAATTGAACGAGGCTCCTGGCGGACGACACGTCCGGCGCAAGCCTATTTGGTTCCGGCTCGTCCGGGTTAGGAATTATGCGACACTCTCACGTACTCAAATCACGCGGTCGCTGCCGCCGTCAATCGGCACTTGTGCACCGGTGGTTTTGGCGAACAGTGGCCCGCACATCTCAGCCACCAATTCTCCAACATCGCGACTGGTGATTCCCACTCGCAAGACGTTCTTCCTTTTGTATTCCTCCACGCTCAGCCCGTAGTACTCAGCACGCGCGCGCAGCACGTCCTCGGTCCATATGCCTGTGTCGAACACGGCGTGCGGATTAACAATGTTGACCCGTATTCCATCCTTTCCCCACTCCAACGCGGCGACACGTGCGAGTTGATTCAAGGCTGCCTTTGAGGCTGAATATGCAACTGCGCCAGGCCCCGGCGCGGGCACGTTTCTCGAGCCCATGATCACCACTCTTCCGTGCCGGGGGGAGGCCTTGAGCAACGGATAGGCTTCGCGCATCAACACCAGGTTGGCGTCCAGATTCACGCGCATCACCTTGCGCCACTCGGACGAATGCAACGAGTCAATGCGGCAACCAGGTGGAAAGATGCCAGCGTTCGGAACCAACATGTCCAGGCCGCCAAAGGTTTTGACTGTCGCTTCTAAGGCCTGGCAAATGGCGTCCTCGTCAGTGACATCGCAGTGCAGGCCGAGAAAACCAACCTGATCAAACATCTGCGCAATACGTGGATTGATGTCTAGGCCGACGACTGCAGCGCCGCGCGCAAGAAAAGCCTCCACACACGCCTTGCCGATTCCCGATGCTGCGCCAGTGACCAGCGCGATTTCGCCCGCAAACATCGGTAGCGCGCCTTGCTTGTGTGATTTCGCTTGTTCTAGCTCCGAGTATTCCACATCGAAGACGTCCTGGGCCGGCAACGCTCGATACTCTTCGAGCGCCGTCGCAGTCAGAATGATCTCTATTGTGTGGCGATAGATGTCGTTGACGATAGCGGCCTCTCTTGCCGTGCGGCCAATGGCGCACATGCCAAATTCAGGGTCCAGAATCACTCGCGGTGCAGGATCGAGCATCGTCAATGTTCGTCCAGTATTGGGCGCATGGGCGGCGAAGTACCGTTCGCACGCCACGCGAAACTCCTGCACATCCCTGCCAAGTAGCGGCAGGCGCTTGGTTCGGATGACGTGATCGGGTGTGGCAGGGCCTCGCTGCGAGATACTTGACGCATCATCGCGCCGAGCAAAGCTCAAGCACTGAGGATCGGTATGCGTTGACATAATTACAGGAAAACCAGCACTAGCCGAAACCACTTGGCGCAAAGCAGCCAACTCGTGGCGCATGGGCTCATCGGGCGTAGCGATGGTGGGTACAAAGATAGGCCGTGCCCCACGATCAATCAAGTACTGCTCCGCGTGAGTGACCAGATCAACCATACGCTCGTAGGAGGTCTTCGCTGTTTCGCCGAACGAGACGATACCGTGCTGCATCAACGCGATGCCGATGATGTTCTCTCCCACCTCGGATGAGAATACTTCAGCGCACAGTTTCGCCAGTGGAAAACCAGACCTGGCGTAGGGAATGATGACGACCGAATCGCCGTAAACCTCCCGAAGACGCTCCAGTCCGCTTGGCGTGTTGGTAATGGCAAGTACTGCATCAGGATAGGTATGGTCCACGTATTTGTAGGGCAGGATGGCATGCAACATCGCCTCGAGCGACAACACCGGTGCAGATGCGTTGGTTATATTGCACCTGATTTCATTCGCCAATTGTGTATCGGAGAGCGAATCAAGCTTTGCCAAACCGATCAGATGCGTCAGTCGCACCGGCGAGAAGTCGTGTGCTTTGATGGTCTCTAGATCCTGGTCACTCCCGCTCACGTAGAGAATGTCCTCTTCTTCACCCAACAGGTTGCCCTCTCTGATCTTGACAGATGTACTGCTGCCACCGTCCAGGACCAGCGATTTTTCTCTGCCCAGCAAACGTGAAGCGTACACACACTGCGCAAGATCGCCCAGGTACTGTGCTGCTTCACGATCATCCCAAAGGCTTTTCATCGGACGCTCCTCCGTGTCTCCATAGCAGCACTCGTAGGGGCGAAACAAGTTGCTTCGCCCCTACACAAGCTCCAATGCCAATTTCCCCGCCGACGTGAGATCCTACTGCTCGCCACTCTTGACACTCTGGAACAGCTCGTGAGCCTCCTTAACATCGGCGTTTTCGTGGATTATGGCCCGCAGCGCTCTGGCCATGGCCACCGGGTGGGCATTCTGCCACACGTTCCGGCCCAGGGTCACACCTATAGCGCCCTTTTGCATACCATCATAGACAAACTCGAATACCCCGAGTTCCGTTTCACACTTGGGACCACCCGCCATAACCACAGGAACGGGACAGCCGTTGACGACCTTGTCGAAGTCTTCGCACCAGTAAGTTTTCACCACGCGGGCACCCAGTTCGGCAGCGATACGACAGCACAAAGCGAGGTAACGTGCTTCCCGTTTCTCCATTTCTCTGCCCACAGCGGTAACCGCCATGACTGGAATGCCATACTCCTCGCATTCATTTACAGCCTTCGCGAGGTTCAGTAGCGTCTGATGCTCATAATCGCTACCGACGAAGATGGAAAGACCCACTGCAGCCACATTAAGGCGCACGGCATCTCGTATGGAAGTGGTAAGCGCCTCGTGGGCCAGGTCTTTCCCGACGACACTGGCGCCACCGGATATCCTGAGGATGACCGGCAGGCTGTTGGCAGGATCTACACACGCCCGCAATACTCCTCTCGTGACAAAGAGAGCGTCACAATACGGAAGAAGCGGCTTGATCGTTTCGCCCGGTTTCTCCAACTTGGTGGTCGGCCCTTGAAAGTATCCGTGATCTATCGGCAGAAAGAAGCAGTGGCCATCGGGCTGGATCAGTTGCGATAGACGATTCTTCATTCCCCAATCCATTTTAGTTGCCTCCTTTAATGATTTGCATGTCTACTCTGCAGGTCTGACGATCAAATACCCTTTCTCTATCAGCCAGTGGTGAAATTCCCATGTGGTGTGTACGCAACTTGTCCGGCACGTCTGCCGGATTCGCTCGTACTCCTCGGAGCCCGACACCTGGGCATCCAGTTCCAGTTGTACCGGACACTTCACATCCTTGCAGAATTCTCGCCGCTGATATTCTACGTATCCTTTGATTACCATGATCCTGTTCCTCCAGAATGGGCCTGTGTGACCGGCGCCCCGCCGACTATCACCTTTACGTTACCCTGCAGGCCAGTCCGGTTACCAAGAAGCGCAGGACTATTCGATGCCGATTGGGTAGCGGCCATACTTGAGGCCCGTCTCGATCATCGCCCGATAATTCTCAATCTTGGCCCAATCAGGCACTGAGTTGCCAGAACCCAGGCAGTATCCTCCTCCAGGAGCCAATGCCTTGATCCGTTTTTTCGTGAGTTCCGCAACTTCTTCCGGCGTCCCGGTCGCGAGGATTTCGTTGGAGATGTTCCCAATGATGCAGAGCCGGTCTCCTACCTTTTCCTTGACCTCCTCAATGTCCATACAGGTGGGATCAATGGGGACTCTGTCAGGCTCTTCGTGGTGGAGTGTGGTAACGACGCGGCTAAAATCAGGGTTGATACCTGACACAATTTCCCTCACATATGATATTCGGGGGCTATGTCCGTCGGGCACGCTGTTGCGTGGCTGGCCAATTTCGTCTCTGGGCTAGAACTTGATGGTTTCCTGCCACAACACCTCGCTGATAGCCACCGGGTCGCCCGTCTCCTGCATCTGCTCGATCGGGCTCTTCGTCAGCCTGGCAGCAATGTCAGCAAACCGCCGGGTGTTACGGATGCACTCAACCAGCGCGGCCGGGCCATCCTCCCGGTAGGGGAAGAAGTCCATGATGTACCAACTGTCGAACCCCACCTGGTTCAGCCAGTAGAAGAACTCCAACGTGGTCCAGAAATTGATCTGCCCCACCAGCATGTCCGAATCCCAGTCGCCGTAATTGTCGTTGACGTGGATCTGGAGCATGCGGTCATATCGGGCACACAGAGCAACTGCCTGGGCCGGGTTTTCCTGGGCGTTGAAAGAGTGCCCCAGGTCAACGGTAACCCCCACGTTGGGAAGTCCGATCGCCTCGCAGAGAAGCAAGGTTTTGGCCGCAGAGTCAACGTAGCAGCGCACCCGTGGCTCCTTGGGTTTGTACTCTATCCCGATCTTGATGTCCTGGCGATGCTCCACCACCTCGCCGATGCCATCAACCAGGTATCCCCAGACCAGATCGTGGTTCGCCTGGAACGGGTACTCAAAGCCATCCTGCCCCGGCCACAGCAGGATCTCCTCCACGCCCATCTCCGCCGCGACGTCCATACCGCGCTTCACCAGCTCAATAGCCTGGCGACGAATAGCGGGATCGGTGGAGGCAAAAGACCCCATCTTCCATCGCCGCTCCCCGTAGATTCCCATCTCCAAAACGCAGAGCGTCAGGTCGTACTTGTCCAAGAGCGCCTGCATCTTCACCGGGTCTTCGAACTGCATCGGATAGTCGATGCCAATCGCGTCGAGGCCCTCCACTTCCCTGGCGTGCCGAAGTTGTTCCTCAAACGGCATGCCATCGCGGTACCCGCTGGGCAGAAACCTGTCAACGACTTTGGAAAAAGGGACGAGACCGGAACCGATTTTGATCGCCATTTGTACATACCTCCTCAGTCAATGTGAAATACTTCTTCAAGATAGACGGTCGAGCCGTCTTTAACGCCCGATCCCACATCCATCAGAGGTGCCATGTGCTCCTGCCACTTCTGATTGATCGGATCCACGGCCACCATGGCCATGGCTTTGTCCAGATCTTCGACCTCGAAGTAGGAGTAGAGTTTGCGCCCCATCGTGAAGATGCTATAGTTTCTTATCCTGGCTTTCTTGATCCCTTCCAGGATCTCCGGCCAGACGCGGCGGTGCTCTTCCCGGTATCTTTCCTCCATTCCCTCCTTGACTAACATGAAAGTCGCTACACGTTGCATCGGGGCCGTGGTTTCGCCGTACCCATCCGTGTGGAACACTTCTTCAAGATAAGTCGTCGAACCGTCCTTGATGCCAGATCCCATATCCATCACAGGCGCCATGTGCTCCTGCCACTTCTGGTTGATTGGATCCGCAGCCGCCATGGACATGGCCCCGTCCAGGTCTTCGACCTCGAAGTAAGAGTAGAGTTTGCGCCCCATCATGAAGATACTGTAGTTTCTTATCCCGTATCTCGTGATCCCCTCCAGTACCCCTGGCCAGACGTGGCGGTGTTCTTCCCGGTATCTTTCCTCCATTCCCTCTCTAACCAACATAAAGGTCGCTATACGCTGCATCGGAATCCTCCTCACTGCGTACATATCTCACGTGTTGCGCCAGAGGGTTCGCCCTCCATCTACCAGGATGGACTGGCCGCAGATGAAGCCGCCCAGGTCAGAGCACAGGTAGGCGACCAGTGCTCCAATGTCTTCCGGCCTGGCCAGCCGGCCGAGCGGCACCTGAGCCGCCAGCCGGGCGCGTTTCTCCTCGTCGTCGTACCGCTCGCGCAGCAGGTCGGTATCCACCACACACGGATGCACCGTGTTGACGTGGATGCCCTGGCGCGGTAATTCACGCATCAGAGCCCGCATCAGGCCCTCCAACCCGGCCTTGGCCGCCGCGTAGTGAGCGACGCCTCCACCGCCATCTACGACCGCCGACGATCCGATCAACACGATGTCGGCGCGCTCGGCTTTCAACAGCCAGGGCAGCGCGGCCTTGATGGCGATGAACGACGCAGTGAGGTTGAGGTTCAGACCCCGCTGCCATCCCTCCAGATCCAAGTCTTCCAGCGGCGCCACCCAGTTCTTGCCTACATTGGGGACCACGATGTCCAGGCCACCGATCTTGCCGGCAGCTTCGGAGACCACCTGTCTCATAGCCCCCATATCCTCGGCTGGAGCTGTGAAGTCGAGAATCTGCCCGCCCGTCGTGTTAAGCCCAGCCACCAGTTGCTCAGCCGCCTTGGTTCCCCGTTCGGAACCCAGGTGGGTGAAGGCCACGCTGGCACCGCACTCCGCCAGCGCCCGCACGATGCCCGCTCCGATGCCACGTGCACCGCCTGTGACTAACGCCTTACGTCCAGTCAGGTCAATTGTCAGCATTCTGTCACCTACCTGTGAAGAACCGGATGCCCTGGGCTATTACCGCAGCACTTTCTGCATCGCCTGGCGCAGGATGTCCAGTATCTCGTCTGCTTCTTCTCGCGTCACGATCAGTGGGGGCTTGATTTTCAGGACATTCTTACGCGGGCCAGCAAGCCCGAAGATGGCGCCCAACCTCATCCCTTCCTCGCGAATCCGGATACACTTCTCAAAGGCCGGCTCCTTGGTCTCTGGGTCCTCCACGTACTCGACGCCGATGTGCAAGCCCACAGCGCGAACGTCGCCCATCTCGGGGAACTCTTCCTGCAACTCCCGCAACCCCTCGGCCAGGTAGGCTCCCGTCCGGCGCGTGTTCTCCAGGACGTTGTCGCGCTCAATGACCTCGATCTGCTTGATGGCGGCGACCTGAGACAGGGAGTTGTTGGCGAAGGTGTGCAACTCCTCAGCCTTGAGGCTGAACCCCTCGAGCGTATCGCGAATGATGATGGCGGCGATGGGCAGCCCGCCACCCAACCCCTTGCCCAGCACAATGATATCGGGCGTGACCCCATAGTAGTCGGAGGCGAACCACTCCCCGATGCGGCAGAACGTCTGGACCTCGTCGAAGATCAGTGGCACGCCAAATTCGTCGCAGATCTCTCGCACGCGCTCCAGATACCGCCTCGGCGCTGGTATCTGCCCCCCGCTCGCCTGGATCGGTTCCAATATGAACCCGGCTGCCGGACCATTCACGCTCCGCTGGATAGTCATACGCAGCATCTCCGCGCACATCAGGTCGCAACTCCCCGGCTCCTGCCCGAAGTGGCAGCGATAGCAGTACGGGTTCGGCACCCGGTGCACGGTGTGAAGCACGGGCAAGAAGTGCTGCTGACCGGTAAACTTCCCGGATGCCTGTGTCGCGATCCACGATGCGCTGGCCGCGCCAAAGACCGTGCCGTGATAGGCATCCCACAGAGCGATGAACTCTTTCGCCCCCGGCCGGTTCTTCAACGCGACCTTCATCGCCGCCTCGACGGCTGGCCCGCCACCGACGGTGAACGAAACCCGGTCCATCCCATCCGGCGCCAACTCGGCCAACTTGCGCGCCAGGTAGAACCGGGACAACGTATTGAACCCCTGATGCACATGTGTCAGGTTCTGCGCCTGCTCGCAGATGACCTCTCCGATCTCATCGTTGGCGAAGCCCAGATACATCGCCCAACTTTGCGACGTACAGTCAATGTAACTGTTCCCATCTATGTCCTCGATGCGCACGCCCTTCCCTTTGACCAAGATAGGACCGGGGGTACCCCCACCCACCATCAGGTGCTGCTTGGCCGCTTCTATGTCCGCCCGGGTCATGCCGTAAACCTTCTCAAGTGTTGGATCCATAATTAATCTCCTTAGATAGTATTGCTCGAGGAGTCTCCATTTGATTATGCCTGAGAGGTGACCCTCTTCAGGAACCGCAATACCTGCCGGTTGAACTCCTGGGGCATTTCAATATGTACGCTGTGTCCCACTCCCTCGGGTGCCCATAACTCCGATCGTGGCAACCGCTGGTGCATACGCAGCGACTCTTCGTAGCCTATACCTTCGTTTGAGGTAACGATCAGGACTGGCGCGGCGATCTCCCCCAGTCGGTCCAAGACATTGAAGCGCTGGATGGCCCGGCAACAGCCGATGAAGGCTGGACCGGGCATCAAGTTGTTCAACACAAGCGCAGTGTCGAAGGCTGGGAGCTCGGGATGTTTCTCCCAGAAGCCGGCGGAGAACAACGCGGTCGCATAGTCCTGGTTGAAGGTCTCCATCACCTTCGCGTACCCCTTCTCCTGCGTGTCGGTGATCCATTTCTCAAGCGCCCCTTGAGTCGCCTCTGGAGTGTGGGGAAACGAATCTACCAGGACAAGGCTGCGCACCATCTCCGGGTACGTCAGGGCAAACTGGAGGGCGACCATGCCTCCCATGGAGGCTCCACCTACGTGCGCCTGCTCGACGTTCAACTGCCGGAGCAGTTCACGCACATCGCTGGCCATGATCCCAATGGAATAGCCGGTGGCCGGCTTGAAGGATTTGCCGTGTCCCCGGAAGTCCAGAGTGATCACACGGTATTCCTGAGAGAAAGGGGCTACTTGATAGTAGTTCCACCACAGCAGGTGTCCGTGCAAGCCGTGCAACAGGACCAGGACTTCCGGCTGGCCCTCCCATGGCCGGGTGAAATCGGTTACCTCATAGTACAGTTCAATCCCACTCACCTTGGCAAATGGCACTTCATCCCCCCCCTGTCGCTTGTCGCGGGCTTGCCAGCACTTCGTTAATCATGTGCACAGCCGTACCGGCATCGGGAGCGTAGACCTCGACGCCCCATTCGTCTGCATTGCGCTGCGTGACCGGCGCTCCACCTACTGCCAGGATCCGCCCCTGGCGCAAACCCGCCCCTTCCAGCGCTTTGATGGTCTTCGGAATATTGACCATCGTCGTGCTGACCAGGGCCGAAAAGCCAACCACCGCCGGATCGTTCTCCCGCACAGCCTGGACGAACTTCTCGGGCTTCACGTCAATACCGAGGTCAACCACGCGGTAGCCCGAGCCCTCCAGCAAGGCGATAACGAGATTCTTACCGATGTCGTGCAGGTCTCCCTCCGCCGTGCCGATCACCACTACTTCTTGCCTGAACACACCGGGCTCTTCGGCTAAGAGGGGCCGCAGGTAGTCGGTCGCCATCTTCATCGCATTGGCTGCCAGAATCAGATCGGGCAGGTAGAACTCCGCCCGCGAGAAGAGCTCGCCGACCTCACCCATAGCCGGACGTAACGTCTCCTCGACGATCCTCATCGGCGGAATACCTTCGTCCAGGGCCCTCTGCACCAACCCCTCAACCTCTGCCCGCTTTCCGTTGAGGACAATATCATATAGTTCTTCCAATGTGCTCATTCCAGGAATCTCCTTGTGTCCCTTCAGGTCTCATTTGAAGTCTCACTCAAGGTCTCATGAATTGTTGCCCGGCTTTGCTCCCCCTCTGGCCGCTTCTTCCGGGGACAGGGCTAATACAGACCGTAGCGGTGGTAGGCGTTGATCAGCGCGATGAAGTTCTCGTGCGGGATGAAGTTGGTGATGCTGTGACTGGAACCAGCCACCCACCGGCCACCGGGCTTCAGCACTTCCGCGTGCTCCTTGACATCCCTATCCACGTCCTCCGGCGTGCCGTGGACCAGCGGGAACTCGACGTCAATGTTGCCGAACAGGCACAGCCGGTCCCCGAAACGCTTCTTGTAGTCGCGATAGTCAATGGCATAGGGGTCCATCGGTGTGATGCCTTCGATACCGATGTCAATCAGCCATTCGATCGTGTCGTCAATCTTGCCATCGCTGTGGAAGATTACTGGTATTCCGGCGTTCACTGCTGGCGCGATAATGCGCTCTGCCCTTGGGAACCAGATCTCTTTGAAGAGCTTGGGTGGGATAAAGAGGCCGTTCTTCCAGGCATAGTCATCGGCAAAAAAGAAGAAGTCTATGCCTTCTGCCACACCCGCCGCCACCAGTTTCTCAGAGTAGTCCGTACTGACCTCCAGCATCTCCTCCACAAAGTCGCGCTGCTCATAGCACATCATCATGAAGTCTGTCATGCCGATCGTGAACTCGTAAAGGGTTTGGAAGATGCAAGCGCCCCCCAGCGTGATTCCCTGGCGTGTACCTTTGACCGCCTCCTTGTACTCCCGGACGTATCGCAGCCGGTCTTCGATGTCTTCGTCGCCAGGCAGCACCACCTTTTCCCAGTCCTCCCGCGTCTTGACGCTACGGTCAGTGATCGGCACCAGCGTGCCGCCGGGCGTGCGTTTCTTGAACGGCGTCCAGAAGCACTCGACGATGAGGGCGTCCTGGCCAATAGCCTGGTTGAACTCTACATAGTCATTGCCATGCATCGGGCGGCCGGTGGCCTCCTCCACCCCCTTGGCCGGGTCGCCGCCAATAGCCAGCGTGTTGCCGGCGTAGCGGCCCAATATTTTCTCCACGCGTTGGTCGTCCACCAGCGCCTCCAGGTGGGGCACACGGTCCACTGGCTCGCCCTTGATCTGAGCGATCAACCGCGCCACATCGGGCTCACCAACATAGGGTTCGAGTTCCATAACAATCCTCCTGAGCAATCTTTCTGACCCGCAAGGCCAATTCGTCTGGCCAGCGACGTTCCTCTACATCATACATCAACAGAACATTCCGCGCCGACGCTCAGTGGAGCAAGCCGCAGCCGCTACCCACGCAGCCCGCCGGTACGCAGACTATCAAGCGTCACAGCCAGCATCAGTATGCCGCCGCGCGTGACAATCTGCCAGTAGGGCCTCATGCCTATCAAAGTCAACCCATTATTTACGAATCCCAGAACCAGCGTGCCCAGCACTGTGCCGACGATGCTGCCCCTCCCACCGCGCAGGCTGACCCCACCGAGCACTACGGCAGCAACAATGTCCAGCTCGGCTCCCGTGGCGGCAGTCGGAATCGCGGCTCCAGACAGCGAGGTTAAGATGACGCCAGCAAAGCCCGCCAGGGCAGCGCACAGCACATACAGCGCCATCTTGTACTGACCAACCTTGACGCCCGCCACCCGGCAGGCAGTCTCGTTGCCGCCGATGGCGAAGGTATACTGGCCAAACCGGGTGTACTGCAGAAGCAGATAGCACAGCAGGCATACGACGACCCACAGAATCAATGGGTTGGGGATACCTAACAAGCGCCCGCGTCCCAACTCCTGAAAACTGTCGCCGGGAATGTTGACATGAATGCCTCCGCTGATCACATAGCCCAGGCCACGCACGATGGACATCATGCCCAGGGTGGCTATGAGTGAGTTGATGCCTACCTTAGTGATGAAGAAGCCATTTATCATTCCCAGAGCCACACCGATACCGATGCCACCGATCACAACGAGTGGCCCGGGCAATCCCAATCTAAGCAAGGTAGCGACAAACATGCCGGATGCCGCCAGTACCGCAGCAATGGACAGGTCTATCCCCCCCGAGATCATGACCAACGTCAGCCCGGCGGCAACGATGCCGCGGATAGCGACCGCCCGGCCAATGTTCATGAAGTTCTTGACGCTGAGAAAATAGGGGGACAAAGTAGAAAACAGCACTCCCATCGCCAATAGCGTCAACACCAGGCCAATGACATTCAAGTTCGACAACACCCACCAGCGCAGTTGGCGCGGGCGGGCAATGACTCGTCCTGCCGAGGACTCGAATTCCACAACGTCAACTATCGCGCGCATTCAAAGCCCTCCTCAATGTAGTGCCAACTCATGATACCTATCCACAGCGACCTCGGTCACGCCTCGCCTGCTGCACCCAAGAACCTCTCAACGGCCTCGGCCGCGCCCACGATATGACCGACGATATCCTCGGGCGTTGTCTCCTCCTTCATGCAGTCTTGCACAACCCTGCCATGCCGCAACACGCAGATGCGGTCGGCCACGCCAAAGATATGCGTCAGGTTGTGGGCGATCACGACTATCCCAGCCCCGCCCTGCTTGAGGTCCACGATGAGGCTCATCACCTTCTCAGCCTCGGCCACACCCAGGGCTGCCGTAGGCTCATCCATGAGGAAGATGCGCTTGCCCCGAGACAAGGCCCGCGAAATGGCCACCGCCTGCTTCTGGCCACCAGATAGTTTCTCGACCATAACTCGTACCGACGGGATCTTCATACGCAGGGTGGCCAGGATGGCTTCGGCATCTTGCCACATTTTTCGCCTGTTGATGATGATCCCCCGCATAGGCTCGCGGCCAAGGTAGATGTTGGAGGCCACGTCTCGACAGTCCACCAACTGCAAATCCTGATATACCGTCGCAATGCCCAGCGCCTGCGCATCAAGTGGGTCCCGAATGTCCACCTTTTGGCCATTCACGTAGATCTCTCCCGCGTCGGCGTCGTAGACACCGGAGATGATTTTGACGAGCGTGGACTTGCCAGCGCCGTTATCACCCACCAGGCCCACGATCTCGCCGGGGTAGATGGTGAAATCTACGTTATCCAGCGCCTGCACGTGACCAAAGGCTTTGGACACTCCCTTCACTTCGATAAGTGGGTTTCGATCTCCATTCCCATTTCCTTCAGAAGACACTTGCCATCCTCCTTACACTAAGCTTCCAATTGGGAGTGATATCCACAGAAAAAGGGCTGTTCTTCATTGGTAACGAACTTCATCTAGACAGGGCGAAAGTTGTGTACGACCTCGGCGATAGCCCGCATGTTCTCCAGCGGTGTGCCGGGAACCATGCAGTCGGCCACCGACAAGATGTAGCCCCCACCCGGCGAGCCGATCTCCAGATAGCGCCGCGTCTCGGCGGCTACCTCCTCTGGCGAGAGCACCCCGACCACGTGTACTGGATCGAGGCCACCCTTGAGGCAGACCCGATCCCCGACGCGCCGCTTGGCGTCGGCCAGGTCAGTGTTGCCCAACGGCGGAGGCGTGAGCGGCTCCACTCCCGCCGCGCCAGCCTCGACGAATCCTTCCAGCAGCGCGTTGGAATGGCCGCAGGCGTGGGTGATCGGGATGCCGCCAGCCTCTTTCAGGGCCTCGTTCATGCGCTTGTGATGCGGCAGTACGTGCTTGCGATAGAAACGGGGGCTGAGCAGGCTGGCGCTGGCCTCGCCGACGCGCAGCACGTCCACGCCGTGGCGGATCAGGTCTTTACCGACCTCGATGGTGACGTCGGTCAACCAACCCATCACTTCACCCGCAAACTCCGGCTCGTCGTAACACAGGTAGGTGCTCCGCTCAATCCCGAAAAGGACTGAAAACATCCCATACGGACCAATGATTGTGCCGTACAAAGCGACGTCGCCCCCTGTGGCCTCGACGATCTGGTCCACATAGCGATAGTCGAAGGCGTCGAAGCGGGGCGTATAGGCTTCCTGCCACAGCGGCCATTCCTCACGCGAGTGCATGAGCACCTCGTACCCCGCCGCCGTCCCGCTGGCCATTTCTATCGTCAGTTCGCACGAGAGACCGTTCCCCCACTCCACGATCAGTTCGATCCGGTCATCCTCCGCCATATCCACGCCCGGTTTGGGCTCCAGGTGCGGCGGCCACGGATGCCACAGCCCGGCCGTGATGGGGAACGTCGCGAACAGCAGATCGTACCGTTCGGCGTACTCCGGCGCGAGACGCACCGTGAAGGGGACCTGACCCTCACCCAGCACGGGTGTATCGAAGATCAGGTCGGTATCGAATTCGTGGTGAAAGCGGATGCGCGCCGCCACCTGATCTTCCAGCGAGAGCCGGAGGCGTTGCGCGGGGTCGTAGCGATGCCCGTCGAACAAGTAGCCAGCCTCGTCAAACATGTCGAAGGGGATGCGGTCTACTGGCTTGAGGTGCACAGCGTTCCAGACGCGCGTCTTGCGGCCCACAGCGAAAGACTCCTTTCTGCCTGCACGGACAAGACAAAGACGGTTACCGGTAGCCCCCCGTACGCCAGGCATCAATCAGCACGGACATCAACAGAACGCCACCTTGGGCGATGGTGTGCCAGTACGACTGTACGTTGAGCATAATCAGTCCGTTGGTCAATGTGCCCAGAATCAGGACGCCCAGCAGCGTGCCCTCGATGCGGCCCCGGCCTCCACTCAGACTGACCCCACCCAGAATCGCCCCAGCGATGACGACCAACTCGGAACCGACGGCCACATCGGGAATACCGCTGCCCGTCAGCGATGAAAGTATCACCCCGGCGAAACCCGCGCACATCCCGCCCAAGGCATAGATCCCCAGCCGCCACCGGTCAACGTTTATGCCCGACACACGACAGGCGTCCGCATTACCACCGATAGCGTGGATATATTGGCCCAACTTCATGTACCGCATGACGAAATAGACCAGCAGGTAGGTGGCTGCCAGCAGAATCACCGGATAGGGTACCGCGTCCAGCAGCCGCCCACGCCCCAGAACGGTGTACCCTTCCTTGATGACCCCGAGTGTCCGGCCGCCTGAGGCCACGTAGCCGGCCCCACGGATGATGAACCCGCTGGCCAGCGTCGTGATGAGCGGATTGATGCGTCCCTTGGTGATGACCAGGCCGTTGACCAGCCCAACCGCCAGCCCGAAGCCGACCGCCACGGCCCTTGCTGCTGCAATGGGCCAACCTGCGTTCATGATCAACGCAGACACAATCATGCCCGAGGCCGCCATGACCGACGCGACGGAGAGGTCCAGCCCGCCTGAAATCAGCACCATGGTCTCCCCGGCCGCCGTGATGCCGCTGATGGAGATGGAGCGGGCGATGTTCATCAGATTGCCGAATTGAAAGAAGTAAGGAGATAAGACGCTGAAGAGCGCCATCAGGCTGGCGAGCGTGACGATCAGGTACAGGTTTCCGCCCAAACTGATAGACCGCTGGCGCTGCCGGGGTGCTACCAGGGTAGATGTCTCGGACTTCATGAGTGCTAGCCCTCCTGAGGCAAAGGATAAGGGAAGAAGAGTAGGGGCGGGGCTCCCGCCCCTACTCGTTGCGGCAAGCGAGTGCTACTCTTTCGGATAGAATTCGTCCACGTTGGAGCGATCAACCACCAGGTGGTCGAGGCGCACCGTGTCTGGCACAGGCTTGCCTTCGATCAGGTCCACGATGATCGGCACCATGTACTCGCCATACTTCTCCGGGAAGTAAGCGACCGACCCTTTGAAAGCCGAGTCCTCTTCTGCGCGGTCCTGCAACTCCGCGAGCGCGGGTGCGTCACACCCTTGTCCCACGATCGCGCCCGTCTCCACCCAGCCGGCGGCCTCAAGGGCGGTCGACATGCCGGTTCCGCGCTGGTCGTTGATGGTGCAGCCCAAGACATAAGGCACGTCCGGGTGGGCCGTCAGCCAGTCAGTCATGGTGTTGAAGGCCTCCTCGAACATGCTCGGAGTAGGGATGAGGAGTTCTATGATCTGATCCTCGGGCAAGTCGAGCACCGAGAGCAGACCATCCTTGCATCCCCAGATGCGCTTCATCGGCTCCTCGCCCACCTCCGGGTCCGTGCCGAGCACCAGATAGGCGTCCGTCCCCCAGCCTTGCTCCACGGCGTAGTTGCCCAACCACTCGCCAGCCTTGTAGCCCGCGTTGTAGTTGCTGGCGCCGAAGTCCACCGCGCCAGGGTGTATCCCGTCGTACGTCACCGCCGGAATGCCCGCGTCAATCCACTTCTGCCCCACAGTCTCCGCAATGGGAGCATGCCAGTTGGCGAAGATGATCCCATCCACCCCGGTGCCAACCAGCAGGTCAGCGCAGGCGAGGGTCTTTTCCTGGTCGAAGGCGTTGTCGCACTCGATGGCGATGTCTACGCCCATCTGCTCAGCGACGTCGTAGATGTTCTGGGTGACCCGGGCCGAGAAGTCAAGCTCGGCCATGCCGTTGCCGTAGCCGATTTGCCAGCGCTGCTCGGCCGGGCGGATCTCAGGCACGTATGCGGCCTCTTCCTCTCCCCAGCCCGGCGGGAGGCCTCCCAGCGGGTACGTGTCCAGGTTCGAGCGGTCAATGATGTCAATGAAGGTGCGCACGTAGTCGGGGACCGGGTTGCCTTCGATCAGGTCCACGATCATGGGCAGCAACTGCCGGCCATACAGCTCGGGGAAGTGCCCCACGCTGCCCCTGAACGCCGACTCGCTTTCCGGCTTCTCGAACTCCGCGTAGGACATCTGGATACCATCCTGGCCCACGACGGCGCAGTTCTCCACACGGCCCGCCGCCTCGCAGGCTGCCGCCGCGCCGACACCACCCTGGTCGTTGATTGTGGCAGTCAGGATGTATTTGACGTCCGGGTGCGCCGTCAGCCAGGTGGTCATGTTCTCGAACATCTCTTCGGTGAAGCTGCCGTTGAGGATGCGCACGAAGTGGTCCTCGGGAATGTCGGGGATGAGTTCCCGGATGGTGTCCTCCGAGCACGAGATGCGCTTCATCGGTTCCTTACCCACGTCGGGGTTCTCACCCATGACCACCCAGATTTCCTCCGGCGGGGCTTTCCACACGTTCAGCGCGTATTCCGCGAGGTATGTGCCCGACATACGGCCTGTATCGCAGTTGTCCACGCCAAAGAACACCGAGTTGGGGTGCTCGACATCGGACGCGACGTGGGGGATGCCGGCGTCGGTGAGGATCTCGCTCATAGCGTCGGCGGATGGCGCGTACCAGTTGGAATTGACGACTCCGTCCACACCCCGGTCGGCCATCAACTGAGCGCAGTTTATGGCCGCCTCGGCCTCGTACTTGGAGTCGCAGACGAGCAGGTCAATACCCATCTCCTCGGCGACTTCCTTCATACCGGTCAACATGCGCGCCGAGAACTCGATCGCACCCATGCCCTCAATGTAGCCGATCAGGTATCGCTCCTTCGCCGGCCGCACGACAGGCTTATATTCGGCAGGCGCCGCTTCCTCAGTAGCGGGTGGTTCAGTCGGCGGTGGCGCCTCAGTCGGCGGTGGTGGTTCAGTCGGCGGTGGTGCCTCAGTCGGCTTGGGGGCACACCCGCCGAGTACAGAAGCCGCTACCAACGCAATCGCTACGAGAGCCAACAGCGCTCTGTAGCCAGACTTTTGTGCAAACATTCGACTCCTCCTCTGCTTTTATATTTACATGTGGTGTATCCAAAGAACCACATACTGCCGGGGGGCCGCGATGCTGGCGACGTTGTATCCCCCTGGGTTGCTGCTGTTACCCAATCTGCCAGATAGTCTTCACCTCCTTTCAGCAGAACTTCTCAGGAAATCCCGAAGCGGCTTTTCACGAGTGAGAAACAGCTTGGACTTCCGATGAGTTTGTCACAGTATTCCCGGCGGATAGCCTCGATACCTCAAGCCGCGGCTTGGCTTTGTCAAACTCCCCGACAATCCCCCGGCCGCTCTCCGATCCAATGCGACCGCGTACCAATCACGAACGGCTCTCGACATCAAGAATATCACTTATAGTGAGTAGTTCCTTGCAGTTTCATACATTGCCACAGCATTCCTCACGTTCACTGCTGGATGGATCTCAGATGTAGAGCCTATGATAATCTTTCTTCCACCGGCATCTTCTATGGCTCTTATTACTGCGTCCCTGACTTCTGATTCGGACCCAAACGGCAGCAGATTCATACAATCTATTGGCTGACCAATGACCATTTCGGGATATCTTTCCCGAAAGGTTTTAACATCCACCCCACAATAAGGTTCGCATGGGTGAATCTCATCCACGCCAATACTAATGAAATCATCGATAATCGGCCACTTGTATCCATCCAAAAAGGCCATGACGTAATATCCATGTTTCTTCCATAGATCCACTTTCTTCTTCTCTCTCGGAACAACCTCTCGTCTCTGGAAATCAGGAGAATACAATAACCCAGTGGTTGTTCCTACCGCAACGCTTATCTGCGTAAATGGGCAAAGGCTTGAATCGGCGAAGGCGTCAATGAAGGCAAGCTGATAATCAGTTAATGCGTCCAGGTAACTGCGGGCCGTTTCTGGGTAATCATGCCACAGATACCACCATCCCGTCTCATCATATCTCTCTGTTGCTACGGCTACCGCGCACACGTCCTCTGGGGGAAGCATGACAGTCCCGTCCAATTTCTCCGTGATTCTTCTAAACTCCGATTTCACTTCTTCGAAAGTTTCGAAGTTCTCATCAAATAGCCTGACATGCTGACGCGCAATATAACATATCTTGTCTTTGTCTATGCACTCATATATCGCTTCAATATCTCTTTTTACGGAGTACTCTATGTCTCTTGATGAATCAAATCGTGGCCGTTCTATCAGGTGCCCCGTCCACCACTCATATTTGTATGTGAAACCACTTTCGTCTCTCACAATCCTTGATTCAAGATTGTCAGGGACTGCGAAATGCCTGATCAGGTCCAACACCTGGTTCGCCGCTCTGCACAGCAAGTCTTCGGCGTTCTTCGAAGTGACTCTTTCCCCGGCCAGGTGCTCGATCAGATCAATGTTATGGAGGATATCGAAGGTAGCGATCCGGTCGATCTCCTCGCCCTTCAGAGTCCGGATGAGTCTTTCCTTACAACTCAGTTCACCCACAGCGCCCTCCTTCTTGTTCTGCTAGTCACTGGTGACATTCACCGCGTGACGTGCAGCAGGAAAGAAACTGCCTACCCCCGGTCAGGCTGGGCAGTTGACCTGAGGGGGGGCACCCTAAACGTACGAATATTCGATCTGGAGTATCTTGGCGAGGGCCTGTAGATGCTCGGTCCAATCGCCATAGGCCATGGCGAAGTGATGCGCAGCCCCCAGTGCCGTCAGGTCTTGCAGGTACTTCCCGATTGGCTTCTCGAGTTTGACAAAGAAGTTAGGAACGCCGAGCGGTACGGGGTGCTTCTCAAGAACCTCCACTTTTGTGACGATCATCCGCCACCTGTTGTCTTTGCCCGGGGTGAGATTGAGCATCGTCCCTTCACCGGGGGGCATGGTTATCACCTCCAGGCAGGCACCCCGGCCGCGACAACCCTCCCACCAGGGATGACGGACCACAGCGATGTCCTGTGGCCTGTCTTCGAACAGGCGGAGGTTCATAATACCGCTGTGCCCCATCAGGAACTGGTCGTTTGCAAGGTCGTTGCACCAAATCTCCGTGAACAAGGCTGCCCCCGAGAGGCTCTGCAAGATCATGCCTGACAGCGCCGTGGGAACGTCGCCTTCGCACGCAAAGAACGTTCCCTCCTGCATGAGCAAAGACATACCAAGACAGGGTACAACACCGATTTCCGGACGCTGCCACAATGATTGACAATACATTGTGACGGCATCCAAATCGTTTTCCTCTACGACTCGCTTCAGGGCAACCGCTATTTGCAAGGAGCGGTCGAACTCCTCATCCGGAAGATCGTCGGCCTTGCTGTAAAGCTTCTCCAGCCGCACCCTTAACTCCGCGATGTCGTGTTCATCGGCCTCTTCAAAGGCTGCCACCATAGTCCTCTCGGATATGGGCGCCGTATCAGCACCGAATGTGGTGTACATCGACGTGGGGTCGTATCCAAAATCCAGCATGCCCGGATACAGGTGCCCGATCATGCCGAGCCGTGATCCCCAGATACGTTTGAAGGCAGCAACAGCCTTAAGTATGGTATCGAAGGATTTCGCCACGAACGGCTGAGTGTAATGTCCGGTTATCAGGAAATATGGCATGTTTGCCCGTTCAAGTAAATTGGTAATACCGGGTACACCGGTGACACCATGCTCAAGCATCCACTGGTCAAAGCCCATGTCAGGAGGAATGACGGCTGATGCCTGCGTGTTCCACACGATGATGGGGCGAGGGAAGCGCTTCAGGTCGAGTATGACGTCATCAGGCGTGGAATAGGTACAGGTCGCCATAATGATGGCGTCAACGTCCTCAGCCTGGAAAAGCCTGCGCGCGTCCTGGGCCCGTGGAACACAGTCGATGAGTTCATCCGTCTCGTAAATGGTGCCAAATTGTGAGAGGAACTCTCGCAACGTGTTGCCTAACTCTGCAGTAGGCTGTTCAAACTCAGGAAAGAACTTCCAATAGATGTCGTGAGCAAGGGGCATATACCCGATTTTGAGTTCGTTGTTCTTGAGTTGCGCGTTCATTTTGTGCTCCTTTCTATCTCCAGCTTCGCCCGGGCATGCTAATTAGCATCGCCACGGATAGCGCCCGTGATCAGCCCAATGATCTCTTCACGGGACGTGTCTTCCTTCTTACGTCCACCGACACGCTTACCACGCCGCAATACAACCAGCCGATCGGCTATCTGGAAGACATGTTCCAGGTTATGAGTGATTACGAGTATCGTCTTTCGCTGTGCCTTCAGATCCATGATCAGATCGTTGAGCGTAGCACTCTGCTCAATCCCTAAGGCCGCAGTGGGTTCGTCCAGCAGGAAGATGGACTTGCCGCGTGCCAGAGCACGAGCGACGGCGACTGCCTGCCGCTGACCGCCTGACAGGTCACGGGCATAGACCTTCACCGACGGAATATCAATATTCAGAGCACTTAACACGGCTATAGCATCGGCTTGCATCTTCCCATAGTTGACAAAAAACCCCATCCACTTCGGCTCCTGACCGAGATAGACGTTGGTCGCCACGTCGCGCGTTTCGACCAGGGCTAAGTCCTGGTACACGGTGGCGATGCCGTATCTCTGCGCGTCGAGCGGATCGCGGATGTCCACACGCTCACCGTCAATGTAGACCTCGCCTGCATCGGCCTCGTAGACCCCGGACAGGATTTTGACCAGGGTGGATTTTCCAGCGCCGTTATCGCCCACCAACGCCAGGACTTCGCCGGGAAAGAACTGCATATCAACGCGATCAAGCGCCTGGACATGCCCGAAGGCCTTGCAAATGCCCTTCGTTTCGAGAATGGGCTTGCCGTTGATCTCGGAGGTAGTGTCAGGAAATGGGTTCATTTATCCCCTCCATAACAACACGTATCAGCCAGTACTTCCGACCATATCTCGCGGTGGCGGCGGATATACTCTTCCTGGTATCCCTCCTTGACCCACATGACAAAAGCCACGCACTCCACACTCAAGCTCTCCTTTGAACAGATCGCCTTACCGGTAACCGCCGGTGCGCAGGCTATCCGCCGTAACGGCAATTACCAGCACGATGCCACGCAGGAATACCTGCCAGAACGGCCTGACGTCCATCAAGGTCATGCCGTTGGTCATGGTTCCCAGAATCAAGATGCCCAGTATTGTGCCAGTGACTCCGCCCTCTCCTCCGGATAGGCTGATCCCGCCCAGGATGATCGCGGTAAGGATATCCAGCTCTGCTCCGCTGGCAGCGGTCGGCATAGCAGTGCCGGACAGTGAGGTCAGCATGAGGCCGGCGAAAGCCGCGAACGTTCCACCGATGATGTACAACCACATCCGCCAGAAATCCACTCTGATACCAGACACACGGCAGGCATCTGCACTACCTCCAATAGTATAGGCATAATGGCCAAGCAGTGTGTAGCGCAACGTGACGTAAGTCAGAGTGCAAGTCAGGATCCACCAGACCAGCGGGGCCGGGATGCCCAGTATGTAACCGCGCCCCAGGAAGCTGAACACTTCTAGAGGTATGACTATGGACTTGCCGCCGCTGATGACATAGCCCAGGCCGCGAATGCCTGCCATCGTGGCCAGCGTCGCAATGATTGGGTTGATCCGCACCTTGGTGATTAAGAGACCATTAAATGCCCCAAGGGCAGCACCCAGGGCAAGAGAAGCAAGCACTGCGACCCCGATAGGGAGACCCGTCCTAATCAGTGTGGCGGCTAACATTCCAGACGCAGCCATGACCGAAGCGATCGACAGGTCCAGCCCGCCCGAGATCATTACCAGCGTCATGCCCGCAGCAACTACCCCGCGGATAGCAACGGCTCGCCCGATGTTCATGAGGTTGTTTACGCTGAGGAAGTAGGGCGAGCGTGTCGAGAAGAAGAAGCCCATCGCGATAAGTGTGATAAGCAGGGGGGCATTGAACGAGCGCAGGCGAAAGCGCAGTTTTTGCCCTGGAATGATACGACGTGTGCTTACATCTCGTACAGACTGGGTCTGGCTCATATCATATCCCCATTGACAACTACATTCGACGTGCTATGCAGGAGTATTCAGAAAAGGTCTGATATGCCCCCGACGTCCTCCGACCCGTGGCGTCAGCAGGGTGGATGAGGGGATCACGATGAGCCCCCCATCCACCTGCCAGGAGTAGCTAAGCGTACCTGTCGTAGCGGCGCTATCAACCCTACTCCTCAGGATACCACTCATCCACGTTGGAGCGATCAATCACGAAGTGTTCGAGAACCACTCTGTCCGGCACAGAGTTGCCTTCGATCAGGTCCACGATGATTGGCACCAAGTACTCGCGTATCATCTCAATAAGTTGGGGCAGGTCTGTTGGTGATGGTGAAATGCCTACCC
>CAZZEX010000047.1:10886-34643 GCA_964653285.1 uncultured Anaerolineales bacterium | reverse complement strand
ACCGAGAACGGGTCTGAGGCCAGCCCATTGCCATACCCGATCTTCCAGGCCTGCTTGGCCGGGCGGATCTCAGGCACGTATGCGGCCTCTTCCTCTTCGGGTTCTTCAGTCGGCGGTGGCGCCTCCGTGGGCGGTGGTGCCTCAGTCGGCGGTGGCGCCTCAGTCGGCTTGGGGGCACACCCGCCGAGTACAGAAGCCGCTACCAACGCAATCGCTACGAGAGCCAACAGCGCTCTGTAGCCAGACTTTTGTGCAAACATTCGACTCCTCCTCTGCTTTTATATTTACATGTGGTGTATCCAAAGAACCACATACTGCCGGGGGGCCGCGATGCTGGCGACGTTGTATCCCCCTGGGTTGCTGCTGTCATCCGACCTGCCAGATGGTCTTCACCTCCTTTCAGCAGGACTTCTCAGGAAATCCCGAAGCGGCTTTTCACGAGTGAGAAACAGCTTGGGCTTCCGATGAGTTTGTCACAGTATTTCCGGCGGATAGCCTTTATCTCAAGGCCAGTTCAGTCGTTGCTGAAGAGACGCACCCGCAAGTCGTAGCGGTCACCTCGCCAGAGCGAATCCAGATGCTCCACGGGCACTTCCCTCTGGTCATAGGTTGTGCGCCCGATCACGAAAACCGCGTCTCCTTCAACGATCTCTAACAGGTCTGCCTCTTCTAAAGTGGCTGCCCGGGCCCGGATGACCTGATCGGCGGTCTTCAGTTCGATACCGTAGTCGTTCTTCAACACGTAGTACAGCGAACTGGTTAGATCATATTGATCCAGACCAGGGGTCACGTGGCAGGGGATGTAAGCCCGTTGCACACTGATCGGCTCACCGTTCGCCAGGCGGAGGCGGTGTATTTCCCACACCTCGCCATCCTCCGGGATCCGAAGCGCATGCTGGATGTGAGACCGAGGGATCATAGATCTCATGCCCAGGACCCGGGTCCCCGGCACCCAACCGCGGGCCTTCATGCCCTCGGTAGTGGAGCACAGGTTTGTGAGGTCAAGTTCCACCCGGCGTCTTTTCAAGAAAGTCCCACGGCCCTTCTCACGATAGATCAGCCCTTCTCGCTCCAGTACCTCCAGGGCATGGCGAACGGTCCCGCGGGTGACCCCGTACACCTCGCACAACTCGGCCTCTGAAGGGAATATGATCTCCCCATGCTCTGAGTCTACGTCGGCATCCTCAATCACCTCGCGCAGAATTTTGGCGATCTGATAGTAATAAGGGACAGGGATGCCTTTGTTGATTCCTCGCGCAGCCAGTTGCGTTTCAAACACCATGCCACTAATCCTGTCTACTTATATATCTGTCTAGACAAGTGAACAAGCCGAGCAATCAAATATGATTTTAGCATACTTTCCTGGACATGTCAAGCGGCCCTATGCACTCCCGGCAGCCTCGGCGGTTGGATTTCTCAACTTTATGTAAAGCCCAGGTTCTATCTGCCTCGTGATTCACTCTGTGAACCGCTCATTTCCCAACAGCAGCCACCTCTCCAGCGAACTTGACACGGCGCCTCAATTGTGCTAGAATAGCCTTGTGTACTTGTGTAGACAGGTGGTCATGCTTTCTGATACCCGTTGTGTAACGATTATTCCTTACAAGGAGGGAGTACCGTGGAACAAATCTTTGACCCACAGTTGTTCAACTACGCCTGGGAAAGTGTTATCGAAAAGGACGACTACGTCGTCGGCACCTACTACATCGAGGATGTGAAAGAAGATTGTGACTTCATAGACCACCTGTCTCAAGTCAAGCGGCTGGTGCTGGAAGGTTCAACGTCCTCCTGGATACAGGTCAACGAGGATACACCCGAGCTGCGCGAAAAGCTCACCAGCAAGTTGATCGGCTACTACGAAATCCCCGCCCCGAAGGGGACAAAGAAAGCGGTCATCCAGTTAGCGTTCCCCATCGGTCACTGGGACGTCAAGGTCAACGTCCCGATGCTGCTCCTCACCATCGCCGGAAACTACTCCGCCTTCCCGACTAATATCCGTTTGCTGGATCTCTACATTCCCAGGAAGGTCGCCGACCAGTTCCAGGGACCCAAGTTCGGAATCCAAGGGGTGCGGGATATCCTGGGCGCACAAGATCGTCCACTGGTCTTGCATATCATCAAGCCCAAGATGGGCATGACTCCCGAAGAGACGGCCGCCCAGGTCTACGAGACCGGGATGGGTGGCGCAGACCTGTGCAAAGACGACGAAATGCTCAGCGAGCTGTCCTACTGCACTATGGAAGCCCGCCTGGAGGCAGTGAGCAAGGCGATCGAGCGCGTCGAAAAGGAAACGGGGCACAAGATGCTGTACATGCTCAGCATCACGGACGAGGTGGATCGCATCAACGAGAGGGCGCGGTGGGCGTGCCAACACGGGGCGACCGGTATGCTGCTGGCCTACTCCGCCGGCCCTTCCGCGCTGCGGGTACTTGCCGACGATCCGGAAGTCCAGGTGCCAATCCTGCTCCATATCTCTCACATGCTCCCTCTGCTGCCGCGGATCAACTTCCCGGTGCTATCCAAGATTTGTCGCCTGTGTGGGGCCGACATGATGCTCTCCCCCACGATTTGGACGAGCATCCCGGCCGCTTCACCGGAGGAGTGTTACCGCAACGCACAGATCATGCAGGCGCCTTTCTTCCACATCAAGCGAACCTGGCCCATGCCAGCAGCCGGCATGTACCCGGGCCTGGTCGAAGTGCTGCTTCAGGAATATGGCCCGGACATCATCATCCCGGCCGGTGGTGGAATGCTCGGACACTCGATGGGATACAGGGCGGGAGCAATGGCCTGGCGCCAGGCGTTTGACGCCGCCATGGCCGGTATCCCGCTGGATCAGGCCGCCAAGGACAAGGACAAGCAGGAGTTGCGTGCCGCTTTGGAGCAGTGGGGTTTGCGCAAGCGCCCGGTCACTCCGTGGGGCTACTTCAGGAAGGACTTCAATCCCAAGTTTGCGGACAAGAATATTTGAAGTCACCGGCATGCAGGCGAAAGAGAAGGTGCGCCGAGCCATTGAACACCGGGAGGTTTTTCCTCTCCCTTATCGGCTCAAGTTCGTGCCGGTCATAGGACGAAAGTTGCAGGAGGTTACCGGTCTGCCGGACTTTGATCGGAGCATTGGCAACGCATTGGCCCATCTGAAGATGACGCTTCAGCCGCCACCGCCACATATATCACATCCCATCGGACAGGTAGATGAATTTGGGTGCGTCTGGCTCACCGACGAGTACACCGGTTCGAACGTAGTAGAACACCCACTGGCTGACGGCGGAATTGACACCTTCCCCTTCCCAGACCCTCACTGGCCGCCCCGCTTTGAGACCATGGCGCGGCAGGCTTCGGCCGAGCAAGATCGGTTTACCCTCTTCTCGTTCGACTGGACTCTCTTTGAGCGGGCGCACTTCATGCGCGGCATGGAGCAGTTTCTGATAGACATGCTGCTGAAGCCTTCCCTTGCCGAGGCGCTACTCGACCGCATCCTCGCCTTCAACCTGGCCGTCATCGAGCAAGCCTGCCAGCTCCCTATTGACGGGGTCATCCTGTCGGATGATTACGGCATGCAGAAGGGGCTGATTATGAATCCCAAACACTGGCGACGCTTTCTCAAGCCCCGCCTGCGACAAGAGTTCGAGTTGATAAAGCGGTACGGCAAAACGGTCTGCCTTCATTCTGACGGCGATGTCAGCGCGATCGTGCCCGATCTGATCGAGATAGGCCTTGACGTCCTCAACCCGGTGCAGCCAGAAGCGCTGGACCTGCCGTGGCTTAAACGGGAGTATGGGAAAAACCTGTGTTTCTATGGCGGGATCAGCACCCAACGAACCTTACCTTTTGGGACGCCTGAAGACGTAAAAGCCGAGGTAGGGGAACGGATCGAGATAATGGGGCAAGAAGGGGGGTACATCATCGCGCCCGGCATCGTGGTATTGGCTGATACACCTATGGAGAACGTTCTGGCCTTCGTAGAAGCCGTGCAACAGCAGGAGACTCTCTAGTTCATTCTCTGGTCACAGTGAGAGGAGAAAAGCATCGAATGAAATCAAGCGACGTGAACTTTAGTAATTCACGAAACGCTCGTGACGGATTGCCAAATCCGTCACTTTCCGCTGGATTTGGCAATCCAGCGGGAGCATCCCGTGATCTATCGAACTCGTCTCACAGCACTGACGCAGGTGAACTACCCGATGCGGAACAGTTGACTCGTATATACCACACGATGGTCATGATTCGGCGGTTCGAGGAGCGGGTCAACGAGCTTTACCTGCAGGGCCGTATCCCGTCCACACTACACCTGTACATTGGACAGGAAGCGATAGCCGCCGGGGTCTGTGCCAACCTGCGCCAGGACGACTATGTATTCAGCACTCATCGTCCCCACGGACACGCTCTGGCCAAAGGAGTTGCACCGCAGGCAATAATGGCAGAGCTCTTTGGTAAAGCCACCGGGTGCTGTCGGGCCAAAGGCGGTTCTATGCACGTGGGTGACGTAAGGGTCGGGATGTTCCCGGCCATAGCCATCGTGGGTGGCAACGCGCCCATCGCTGCCGGGGCAGCCCTAGCGGCGAAGATGCAAGGCACCGACCGGGTGACCGTCTCCTTCTTTGGGGACGGCGCGGCCAACGAAGGAGCGTGGCACGAAGGGCTGAACGTTGCCGCGATATGGGAACTGCCGGTCATCTACGTCTGCGAGAACAACCTTTATGCTGCCTCGACGTCCTTCTCGCTGACCTTCAAGGTCAAGAACGTCGCCGATCGGGCTGCGGCCTATGGTATGCCCGGTGTCATCGTTGATGGTAACGACGTCCTGGCGGTGTACCAGGCCAGTCAGGCGGCGATCGAGCGGGCGCGGCAAGGAGGCGGCCCCACGCTGATCGAGTGTAAGACGTATCGGCAATGCGGCCACTCCCGTTCCGACCCACGCACCTACCGCACCCACGAAGAAGAGGCGGAATGGAAGGAAAGGGATCCCATCCCCCGGTTCCACCAGTGGCTCCTGGATCGGGGAGTCTGTACCGCCGAGCAACTTGATGAGGTTGCACTGAATGTAGAGCAAACTGTTGACGAAGCGATTATTTTTGCCGAATCCAGCCCAGAGCCCCAGGTGGCAGATCTCTATGCGGATGTTTTCAAGGAGTGAGTTATGGCCAAGATGACTATTGCCGAGGCCTTGCGGCAGGCCCTTCGCGAGGAGATGCGCCGTGACGAGCGGGTCTTTTGCATCGGAGAGGATATCGGGATTGAAGGGGGCTTCGGCGGCGCATTCACCGTCACCCTGGGGTTGTCAGAGGAATTCGGACACGACCGTATTCTGGACACCCCCATATCAGAAATCGCCATCGCCGGGGTGGCCATCGGCGCGGCTATGGCTGGTATGCGCCCTATCGCCGACGTGCAATACGGAGACTTCCTATTTTGTATGATGGACCAACTGGCCAACCAGGCGGCCAAGATGCGCTATATGTCAGGAGGACAGGTGGCAGTGCCCCTGGTTATGCGAGCGCCAGTCGGCGCTACAGCGCGTGGACCGCAGCATGCCCAGAGCCTGGAGGCCTTCTTCACCCACATTCCCGGGTTGAAGGTCGTGGCTCCGGCCACTGCTTACGATGCCAAGGGGTTGCTAAAGAGCGCCGTGCGGGACGATAACCCGGTCATCGTCTTCGAGCACAAGCTTCTCTACGGCTCAAAGGGCCCCCGCTCTGAGCGCGGGGCGCTCAGCCCCATCGGCGAGGTGCCAGAGGAGGAGTATCTGGTCCCTATCGGCGAAGGGATAGTCCGCCGCGAAGGAAAAGACGTCACCATCGTTGCCAAGCTGCTGACGGTGTACCGTGCCCTGGCAGCAGCCGAGGTGTTGGCCAGGCAAGGGATCGAGGTCGAAGTAATCGACCCCCGCACCCTGGTGCCTCTGGACAAGGAACTGATCCTGGCCTCGGTGCGCAAGACTGGACGGCTGGTCATCGTGGAGGAGGACAATCTGACAGGCGGGTGGGCCGCAGAGATCGCAGCTATCGTGGCCGATGAGGCCTTCATGTGGCTCGACGCACCTATCAAGCGGGTGTCGGCGCCAGATGTGCCCCCCCCCTTCGCCCCGGTGTTGGAGCGCGAGTACGTGCCCGACGAAGAGAAGATTGTAGCTGCAGTGTTATCATTGTTCTAGTCGCAGGACAGAGCGGAGAGACACGTCATGGCTGTTGACATCACTATACCGCCGCTGAGCCAGACCATGGACACCGTGATCCTGGTACAATGGCTGAAGGCCGTCGGAGACGAAGTAGTTAACGGAGAGCCGCTTTTCGTCATCGAAACAGACAAAGCCAACCTAGACGTCGAATCCCCGGCCACCGGCATCTTGCGGCGGATTATTGCCGAGCCAGGAACCGAGGTCAAGGTGCGATCGAAGATCGGCGTGATCGCCTCACCAGACGAGATCATCCCACAGGGGCCGGGTCCCAAGCCAACTCCCGAACCAAAGGCGGCCCAGCCGCTCCCCACTGCGACCGGTCCCGGCGGCCAGCCGCTCCCGCCGGAGCAGCGGAACCGCATCTTCGCCAGCCCGCGCGCCCGACGCCTGGCACAGCAAGAAGAAGTTCTCCTGGCGGAGGTGACAGCAACTGGCCCCCAGCAAATGATCGTCGAACAGGACGTTCGGGCCTACCTGGAGGCGCGAAGAGCCGCCCCGGAGGTCACCCCTGTAGCTCGGCGAGTGGCCGAGGCAGTTGGCCTCAATCTTACAACCGTGGTTCCAGCGCGTCCAGGGGCACGCATCACTCGCGCTGATGTGGAGGCTGCGCTGGCAAAGCGGGAAGCCGTGGCTCCAGCAGGCATCCAATGGGTTGACCTGTCGCCGACCCGTCGGACGATTGCCCGCCGCATGGCAGAAAGCCAGCAGGCCGCTGCCGAGGTCACCCTGACCCGAGAAGTGGACGCCACCGAATTGGTCCACCTGCGGGAGCGGATCCTTGAGGAACTGTCTGAGAGGGATCGGCGGCCGGCCTACAACGATTTCCTGGTGAGCATCGTCGCCCGGCAACTGAAGCAACATCCCTACGTAAACGCCACCACCAATGGCGAACGCATCGGGCTAAGCGAAGAGGTACACGTGGCCGTGGCCGTGGACACCGAGCGGGGGCTGGTGACGCCGGTGGTGCGGAACGCCGACCAGAAGGGGCTGCTGCAATTGGCCCAGGAGCGGGCAGAGCTGGTGAGGCGCGCCCTCGATGGGTCCATCACCCCGGAAGAACTCGGCGGAGGAACCTTTACCATCACCAATCTGGGAACCCTGGGGGTGGATGCCTTCACCCCCATCATCAACCCGCCGCAGGTAGCCATCCTGGGAGTGGGCCGCATCCGGTCTGCGCCAGCGGTCCACAAGGAAGAGCTTTGCGTCCGGCAGTTGATGTACCTCTCATTGACCTTCAATCATCGCTTCATTGATGGTGCCCCCGCGGCGCGTTTCCTGGCAGACGTTGTCCGATTGATCGAGAAACCGCATCTGCTGTGGCTAGATGTGAGCCAGAGCATACCATGAGTCAACCCTCCCAAAAAGTGTCCAGTACTGAAAAGAGGTAAAAGATGTATGATGTTTCTGTAGCGCCAGATACACAAGCCCGCGTCGGGCGTCTAATGACCCAGTATCGCGAGCAGAAGAAAACCCTGAAGTTTCTGGATAGTAATCTTTGGCTGGGCAGGCCGATGCAGCCAGGATTCTGCTCGAGATGGGAGCTCAATGCCCTGGTCGGCTACATGGATCGCTACGCGATAGAGGGTGGCATCGTGACGCACAATGCCGCGGTGGTGGAAGACCCATACGCAGCCAATGAAGAGTTACTCGGCCAGACCGAGGGCAATGGGCGACTTCTGAGTGGCCTGGTACTCACCACTGATCTGCCGCCGGGATACGCGAACTGGGGCGACTACCTCGATTGGGCGCTGTCCAAAGGGGCACGGATGGTGCGGCTATTTCCCAAATCTCATCGTTTCTCGCTCGAATCCTGGTGCAGTGGCTCGCTGTTGGACAGTGTGAACGAGCGTCACATGTTGCTGACCGTCTGGCACATCGAGGTGGGGTGGGGTGCCGTCAGGATGCTATGCGAGAGATATCCTGAGTTGCCCGTGATCGTTGAGGGGCGGCCCCAGAAGATCCTGTATCATAATCGCTTCTTCTATCCCCTCCTGGAACAGTATCAGAACCTCTATCTTGAGTTGCACAACTTGAACGTCTATCTGGGTATTGAGGACATCGTCAGGCGGTTCGGCGCGGAACACCTGATTTATGGTTCGTGCATGCCGGTCAACGACCCGAACACCTCTCAGATGATGGTCACCGCGGCACGCATTGACGAGGAGGCCAGGAGGCAGATCGCCCACGGCAATCTAGAAAGCCTGTTAGAAAGGATTCAAATGCCATGATCGTTGACAGTCACATACACCTGGGGCTGACGGTCTCCGCCCCATGCGTGGACAAATCCACCGGGGCTGTTCTGGCGCTGATGAATCACCTGGAGATTGACCTGTCCATCTCGACAGGCACCGCCCTGATTTTTGGGCGTCCGGAGGCGGGCTTCAGAGTCGCGTTGGAAGCATACCGCCAATCCGAGGAGCGGATCTTGAGCTACGCTTTCTTCAACCCGCACTATCCCGAGGAGGACCTGAGTTGGGCGAGACGTTGCCTCGAGCACGAGGCGTTTGTGGGAATCAAGATCCACCCCCCGATAGCGGCATGTTACCCCGACGACGAACGCTGGAATCCCATTTGGCGGCTGGCGTCGGAACTGGGCGTTCCGATCCTCACGCATTCGTGGTGGGTGTCCGACTACAATCCGATCCAGCGGTATGCCACGCCCGACCGCTTTGAGCACTACGTGAAGACCTATCCCGACGTCAACCTGATCCTCGGTCACGCTGGGGGGCGATACGAAGGGCATTTGGCAGCCGCGAAACTGGCGCGCGCTTACCCGAACGTGTACGTGGACTTTTCCGGCGACAGCTACTCGTTCGGCCTGGTGGAGTGGTTTGTCGAGCAGATAGGGGCCGACCGGATCCTGTTCGGCAGCGATCTCACCATGATAGACGGGCGCACTGTGATGGGACGCATACTGGACGCCGACATCTCGGCGGAAGCGAAAGCGCTGATCCTGGGCGAGAACGCGGTACGCCTGTTTGGTTTGAGCCGTTGATCCGCGAGGGTTATATCCTCCATCACTGGAGAGAAGGAAGATCAGAATGAGCCAGACGCGGAACTATGTCGCGTTGGACCTGGGAGCCGAGAGCGGCAGGGCGATCGTCGGGCAGTTTGATGGGGATAAACTGCGGCTAGAAGTGGTGCACCGGTTTCCGAACAATCCCGTGCGAGTGTTCGACAGCATGCACTGGGACATCTTGTACCTGTGGCGGGAGATCAAGAAGGGCCTCACCCGATGTGTGCAGGCTTGCCCCTCAATCAGCAGCCTGGGCGTTGATGCCTGGGCTCTGGATTTTGGCCTGTTGGGGGCGGACGACGTCCTTCTGGGCAATCCCTATCACTACCGGGACAGCCGCACCGATGGCATGCTCGAGGAAATCTCCAAGCACGTAACACCTGAGGAAGTTTATCAGACAACCAGCAATCCATTGGAGTTCCAAATAACGACCCTCTGCCAGCTCTTGTCCATGGTCAAGGGGAATTCGCCGGCTCTGCAGGTCGCCCAGACCTTCCTCGCTATTCCGGATCTGCTCAACTTCTGGTTGACAGGTCACAAGGTGTGCGAGTCTACTCACGTGATCAATACCCAGTGCTACAACCCGGTGACCAAGACGTGGGCGACTAATCTGCTCGACAGACTGGGCATACCGACGCACATTTTCCCCCAGGTTGTGAAGTCGGGAACCATCCTGGGGAACTTGCTGCCATCCGTGGTCCAGGAAACCGGCCTGGATGAAGTGCGGGTCATTGCTCCAGCGTGTCATGACAGCGGAGCGGCCGTCGTGGCCGTTCCGACCAGAGAGAGAGATTATCTCTTCCTGAGTTGCGGCACGTGGTCGGTCCTGGGCACTGAGATAGATGAACCCTACATCAGCCCCAAGGGACCGCCTGGGGGACTCTGGAACGAGGGAGGCGCGCGGGACAACATCCGGTTCACCTGTAACGTGATCGGCCTGTGGCTGGTGCAGGAGTGCCGGCGCGTCTGGGCCTCGCGAGGTGAGTCGTACTCATACGATGAATTGACCCACATGGCCGCCGAGGGCACCCCGCTGACCTCGCTGGTCAACCCAAACATCCCCCGGTTTATGGTTCCTGGAGATATGCCGGCCCTGGTTCAGGCATTCTGCAAGGAGACGGGCCAGCCTGTGCCGGAGACGAAGGCCGACGTCCTGCGGTGCATCCTGGAGAGCCTGGCGCTTAAGTACCGGCACGGTATGGAGACCATCGAGGCAGCGCTGGGCCGCAGGATGAAGGTCGTTCACATAGTAGGCGGGGGGATCAAGAACAGGCTGCTGTGCCAGTTCACGGCGAACGCGATGCAGTTGCCGGTACTGGCTGGCCCGGTGGAATCCACTGCCCTGGGCAACATCATTATGCAAGCCGTGGGTATGGGGCATCTGTCGTCGGTACAGGAAGGGCGTGAGTTGGTCAGATCGTCGGTGCCTCTCGAAACCTACGAGCCCGAGCCGGCTGCATCCACGTCTTGGGAAGAGGCTTATCAGCGCTTTCTGACGTACCTGTAACCAAAGCGACGATTTCCCCTGCTAACATCACAACATCCGCACCACGATCCGCCCATCCCGCCACAATCCCTCCAGATCGTAGTAAGCCCGCATCTCCGGCGTGAACAGGTGGACGACTACACTCCCGTAGTCCATCAAAACCCACCCGGTAGCGGCTTCCCCCTCAATGTGCAGCGGCCTGACGTCAAACGCCTGCCTCGTCTCCCGTTTGATACCCTCGACGGTCGCCTTTGCTTGCCGCTCACTGGTGGTGCTGCCAATCACAAAATAATCAGCCAAGATGGAGACGCCCCGAATGTCGAGCAACAACACGTCCTCGCCCTTCTTGTCGGCGATCATCTCCACAATACGTCGAGCCAGTTCTAATGAGTCCAGTGCTGTACCTCCCTCCAAAATCCCGCCACCTCGTCGGTGGCCTGGGCAGCCGCCAGCACGACCATCAACTTGATGCGCGCTTTCTGCCCGTTCAACCCCTCGGCAAACAGACACCCCAGGGCGACCAGGGTGCGGTATGCGCCCGGATAGCCGTAGGCGTCCCAGACCGGCCCAGAGGGACAGCGGCTGGCGATCACCACTGGCACTCCTTGAGCCCGTGCCCGCTCGAGCGTGGGCAGCCACCAGGGAGGCACGCGCCCGCCTCCCAACGCCTCAATGACGATGCCCCGAGCGCCCCGTGCCAGCGCGTCCTCCAGCAGGCTGGCCTCCATCCCCACCGCTAGTTTAAGCAGCACCACGTTTGGCTCCAGGCCACGCCAGGGCAACACGCGTCGCTCCGGCCGGCGCTCGACGACGACGGCATCCCCCTCCACCCGGCCCACTGGCCCCCAGCCAGGCGATTGGAAGGTCGCCGTGCTGAGCGTGTGCATCTTCGTGACGCGGCGCGCGGCGTGGATTTCGTCGTTGAGGACGACCACTGCGCCCAGGTCTCGTGCCTGCGGCGCGGCCGCGACCCGAACGGCAGATAGGAGATTTGCGCACCCCTCATAGCCCACGTCAGAAGCGGCGCGCATCGCAGCGGTGAGCACGATGGGCTTCTCCCCCGCCACGGTCAGATCGAGCAGGTAAGCCGTCTCCTCCAGCGTGTCGGTGCCATGGGTGATGACCACGCCATCCACCCCAGGCCCCGCCACTAACTCAGCCACTCGCTCGCGAATGGCGCACAGCGTATTGAGCCGGAAGTGGGAACTGGGCAACCGGACTACCTCCTCTACCTCCAGTTGGGGCAATCCAGACGGCAGCGCCGCCGCGAGTTCACCCGCACCGAGGGTCGGGATCGCCCCACCCGCCTCGGCGTCATACTGCATGGCGATGGTACCGCCGGTGGTCAGGACAGCGATGTGGAGATTAGAGATTAGAGGTTGGTGATTGGCTTCTGACAAACGACTACCTCTCTTTCCAGTGCCAGGTGGGCCTATTGCTTGCTCCTCGCCGCCTCACCCCGTTACTACTCAGCCTGTCGCAGGCCAGTTGTTTTCAGTCTCCCAGCCCTCGTCCCCGAGGGCGGCGACAGCGAGAGTACCTCACCCTGAGTGGTTATTCTCCGCATGGGACGCCCCCGAGACGGGGGCTCGGAGCAGCGGCTCAGCTGTGCATCCGCCAGCACTGCTTTCAGTGCAGGCAAGTTGCCGTGAATATCAGCCAGAACCGCCAGGCGCATTTTATCCCTCCCGGCATGATGTAGACCGCCATCTATTCCCTGTACATCACCATACATAGATTTCTTCAGTCCCCCTGCTGCCGGCTAACTGCTAACTGCTAACCGCTAACGCTAGTCCATCTGGAGCGACACCACCTGTGAAACCCCATCCGCGCCCATCGAAATGCCGTAGATGGTATCGGCGGCCTCGACGGTGACCCGGTTGTGGGTGATGACGATGAACTGGGTCTGCTGCGCCAATTCCTCCAGCATCGCGCGGAAGCGCCCCACGTTCGCCTCGTCGAGCATCGCGTCCACCTCATCGAGTACGCAGAAGGGGGTCGGGCTGACGCGGAGGAGAGCGAACAGAAGCGCAGTTGCGGTCAGAGCCCGCTCCCCGCCGGAGAGGAGCGCCAACCGCTGCGCGCGCTTGCCCGGAGGCCGGGCGATGATGTCCACGCCGGTGTTCATCAGATCACCAGGCTCGGTCAACTCCAACCGTGCGCTACCGCCGTCGAACAACGCCGTGAACATCTCGGAGAACCTGACCGCCACCGCGTCGAAGGTCTCCTGAAAGGCAGTCTCCATCAGTGCGTCCAATTCGCCCACCACCTGGCGCAGTTGGGCCGAAGCCGCCTCCAGGTCGGCCGACTGGCCAGTGAGGAAACGATGCCGCTCCTGGACCTCGGCATAGTCGGAGGGTGCGTTGGGATTGACCGACCCCAACCGGCGGAGGCGGGCCTTGAGTCGCTGAACCTCCCCTTCTAATCCTTCGGGTAGTTCCTCGACGACCGGGAGCTGGGAGACGAGCGGTCGCAATGGCAGCGGGGTCTGTGCCGTGACGCTCTCCGACAGTTCCAGTTCTACCAGCCCCAGGTCTTCCTCAATGCGCCGGGCTAAAAGCCGCAACTCGTCCCGGCAGCGGGCGACGTCCAGTTGGGCGTGGCCCTGACGGGCCTCCGTATCGCGCACCCGATCGCGGGCCCACCGCTCTTGCTTCTCCAGCGCTATCTGCTCCTCGCGGAACCGTGCCAGTTCCTCCTCGGCCGGCTGAATGCGCGTGCTCACCTGGCGCAGTTGTGCTTCCATCCGCGATGCTTCCACACGCAATTCCTGGGTGCGCGCGCCGATCGCGGCGTGCTCATCCTCCAGTTCCGCAGCCCGCTGACTGCGGGCGGACACCTGCGCCCGAAGCCGGTCCAGCAGCGCCGTCTCCCGTTGCCAGGCAGCCTGTTGGTTACGCAGTGCCTCCTCGACCACTGCGACCTCGGTGCGGGCCTTCCCCATCGCCTCCCGTTCGACCCGTGCCGCCTCCCCACCGGCAACTGCCACCTGCTGGGCCAGTTCCTCCAACTGGGCCTCCAGCGCCGCAATCCGTTCGACCTCCACACGCTGCTGATCCTCGATCTCCTGGCAGCGTTGCCGGGCCTCCTGCAATTGGGCGGGGAGTTCCCGCCAGGCCCGCTCGTTCGCAAGGGAACTGACACCGACATCGCCCGCCCCAGCCCATCCCACCGAGAGCGCGCCGTCGGCTCGCAGGACGATGCCTGTGGCAGTGACGCAGCGGCTCCCCGGCGGCATAGCGGGGAGCAGCGCCCGGGCCGCCGCCAGGTCGTCGCACAGAGCGACAGCCCCCAGCACCGTCTCGACCGCCAGTCGCACGCGCTCGTCGCCGGCCCGGTCGCAGGTAACGACGTCGGCACCACGCAGCGCGCCCGAGGGCAACGGGGAGGCCGGGCGGAGGGTATCCAGTGGCAACAGAGTCAGCCGCCCTCCTGTGGATTCGAGGATCCGGCACGCCTCCTCCGCGATAGAAGCCCGCTCCACCACGATGGCCTGAAGGTCAGCACCCAGCGCGGCCCTGATGGCGCGCTCCCACTCAGGAGGTACCTGAATCAGCGCCGCCAGTGGCCCGAGAACACCGTCCAGATCGGCCTGGAGCAGCGCCTGGACGTCTGCGCCGCAGGCAGCCCCCGCAGCGCGCATCCGGCTCAACGCCTCCTGCTCGCCTGCCAGGCGGGCTGCCTCCGCACGGGCTTCGAGGAGCGCCTGGTTCAACTGTTCCAACTGCGCGCGATGGGTGCGCAACTCCTGCTCCACCTGGGTGCGCCGCCGGACAGGCTCGTGGGCCTGCTCCTTCACGGTGGCCCACTCCTGCTCCAGGTCCGCCAACCGCTCCTTGCGCTCCGCCAGTTCGCGTTCCAGTCGCTCGACCTGAGCATGGGTCTGGGCAACTTTACCCGCCTGCGCCTCTTGCTGGCCGCTCAACGGTTCGAGTTCAGCCAGCAGCTCCTCACGCCGGACCTTCAGCAATCGTGTCCGCTCCTCCGCCACAGCCAGTTCGCGCTGCACCTCGTTGGCGTGATCGTGAAGGTCGGCGCTTTCGCGGTGCCAATCACGCAGCCTGGCGCGCAGTTTGCTCTCCTGCTGGCGCAGTTGGACAAATCGCTCGCTCAGCGCGGAGGCTTCCCCCTGCTGCTCCTCCAGGCTGGATTCCAGGATGGAGGCCCTTTCCAGGGCACGGTCCAGCGCGACCTGCTGGCGCCCCCAATGGTAGCCGTACCAGGTGCGTTGTAATCGCTCCAGGTGAGCCGCCAGCCGCCGGTGTTCCTCCACCCGCTCCGTCTCCCGCTCGAGCCGCCGCAGGCGGGGGGTGATCTCACTGATAATATCGTAGACACGCTCCAGATTGCGCTGCGTCTCGTCCAGGCGCTGGACGGCATCCTCCCGCCGGTCGCGGTAGAATCTGATGCCGGCGGCTTCCTCGAACAGCATGCGCCGCTCCTGGGGGCGCAGCGAGAGCGCCGCATCTACCAGTCCCTGGCCGATGATGGTGTAGGCGCGCTGGCTGAGGCCACTCTCGGCCAGCAATGCCGTGATGTCACGCAGGCGCACCCGCGCTCCGTTGATGAGATACTCATTGTCGCCGGGGCGATAGGCGCGGCGGGTGAGAGTGACTTCGCTGAACTCAATCGGCAGCCAGCCGTCGGAGTTGTCGAGCGTCAAGGAGACTTCAGCCATGCCGGCCCGGGCGCGACGTCGCCCGCCGGCGAAGATCATGTCGGCGGTGGACTTCCCTCGCAAGGTGCGCATGCGCTGTTCGCCCAACACCCAGCGGATCCCGTCGGCGATATTACTCTTGCCCGACCCGTTGGGGCCAACGATGGCTGTGATGCCGGTGGGGAACAGGAATTCGGTTTTGGTCGCGAAGGACTTATAGCCCTGGATTGTGAGATAGTTGAGGCGCATAGGTCTCTGTGTGCACAGTATACCGCGCTTGGGAGGAGATGGCAAATTGCAGATTGCAGATTGCAAATTGCAGGAGAGGACGTATAATGGAAGCATGGCACGCAGGTTCACGCGACGATACTTTCTCAGGTTGATGCTGGGCAGCACGGCAGCGACTGGGCTTTCGGCCCTGGGGGGATTGGGCTACGCCACGCTCGTCGAGCCGCACTGGCTGGCGCTGGAGCGAGTGGACGTACCGATCCCTGGCCTGCCCGCCGACCTCGACGGGTTCACCATCGCGCAGCTCTCGGACCTGCACCGCGGGCCGTGGATAACGCAGGAAGACATCACACAAGCGGTAGAACTGGCACTGCGGCAGGAGGCTAACCTGGTCGTGCTGACCGGCGACTACGTATCGCGCTCCGCCGACTACGCTTCCTCTTGCGCGGAGGCACTCTCTCCCCTGATGACCTCCAGCAGGGAATCTCCCCTCCGCTTCGGGGGGGCGAGGGGGAAGACTCCTCCCCTCGTAGGGGGGGCGGGGGGGGGTAACGTGCTGGCTTGCCTGGGCAACCACGACCATTGGACGGACGCTGACACCGTCGCCGGGGCGCTGGCTGATGCCGGGCTGACCGTGCTGCGCAACGCGGCACAAGAGGTGGCGGATGGGCTGTGGGTAGCGGCGGTGGACGACGTATGGGAACAGCACGCCGACCTGGATGAGGCGCTGGAGGAGGTGCCGTCTGGCGCGACGATCGTGCTCCTGGCCCACGAACCCGACTACGCCGACGAGGTGACAACCGACGGGCGGGTGAGCCTGCAACTCTCGGGCCACTCTCATGGGGGACAAGTGCGGTTACCCCTCGTCGGGCCACTCTCTCTGCCTTACCTGGCCCGCAAGTACTACGCGGGGCTGTACCAGGTGAGCAGCACGTGGCTCTACGTCAACCGGGGCGTGGGGCTGATCACCCCGGCGGTGCGCTTCAACTGCCGCCCGGAGGTGACGCTTCTGACGCTACGGATTCCTGCTCCATGAGCGATTTCCACGCTGCCCAGGCCGCCGCCTGCTCGGCCGCCTGTTTGCTGTGCCCCGCTCCCTGACCCGCCACCTTCTTGCCCAGAAGCACCTCTGTTACAAAGGTCTTGGCGTGATCAGGCCCTTTTTCGGCGACGATGCGATAGCGAGGCGTGACCGCCAGCGCGGCCTGGCTCCACTCTTGAAGGCGACTCTTGGCATCCCAATCTGCCTCTGCCGCCAGGGTCGCCTCGGCCACCGGCCCAATGAGCGGCTCAACGAAGGCCCCGGCGGCCACCAGCCCGCCGTCGAGGTAGAGTGCACCCACGACGGCCTCGAAGGCATCACACAGGTTCGCGTCTCGCTCCCGCCCGCCCGCCTCCTCTTCTCCGTGACCCAGCCGCAACGCCCTCCCGATCCCCACCTGCCTGGCAAGCCGCGCTAGCGTCTCGGTGCGCACCAGGGACGCTCGCCGACGGGTCATCCGTCCCTCGTCGAAATCGGGGTAGTGACGATAGACCCACGCGCCAGCGACGAAGTCGAGCACCGCGTCGCCCAGGAACTCGAGGCGCTGGTTGTCGCCAGTCTCATCCTCCGGATGTTCGTTGACGTAGGAGGGATGGGTGAGGGCGCGAAGGAGAAGATTCAAGTCACGAAAGTGGTATCCCAGCACTTGCTGAAAGGCTTCGAGGTCAGTGGCAGGATGCTGGATGCTGGATGCTGGATGCTGGTTGTTGGTTGTTGGGCCGTTGCTCATTTCGATCCCGCTCTCCTTTGTTCTGTCAGCCGGCGCTCGTACTTCTCCAGGGCGTCGCTGAGCGCGATATTGGCATCCACGCCACAGGCTTCGGTCAGTGCCAGCAGGCTGTAGAGCACATCCCCCAGTTCATCCGCCAATTCGGGACGAAACTGTGGCGCTCGCCGCCCGTAGTCGGTGGTCAGCAGCACCTCCTTCGCCACCTCGCCGACTTCGGAGACCAGGTCGAGCGCGTGGATGGCCGGGTCGTACAGGAGATCGTGACGACGGGCGAAGGTGGCGACTCGTTGTTGCCAGTCCACCGACCTATCTTCAGGCACTTTCCAACACCTCTTCGACCTGTCGGACGATATGCTGCGCCTGACGAAGCGCCTTTTCTGCATCCTCGGCATCGAAGGCTTCCGCCGGAATCCCACCAGGTAGTCCGTTTGGGTAGCGGGTGGGGATGTAGTGACGGTCAAGTCCCCCTCCTACACTAATCAGCGCCTCGAAACAGGCATCACACTCTGCGGCTTGTCGGGCCAGGTCAGCCACCGAATGGCCCCATACCCTTTCTACTCCCTGAGCATACAGGTAGCCCTTCAGTGCCTTTTCAGCAGCCTGTTGGGCCAGAAAGCACGTCAGGTGGTAACGCCCTCCAGCCTGGTTGTAACGGGCATCATCAAGGTCCTGTCGAGCCTGTTGCAACCAACGCTTGCCCTCCTCTCTCGGATCAGGTCTCATAGAGCACTCTCCCCTCCTGCAGAGCCTGTCGTATGAACGGCCGCTCACGGAGCGTCTCGAACTCCTGAGGAGTATATGCCAACAGGTCAAGGCCCACGCGGGGTTGAATTCGTTCGTACAGCAGCCCCAGCCGCTTGACAAACGGCAGGCTGGAATCCAGCACGACGATAAGGTCGAGGTCGCTCCACACGGTGATCTCCTCTCGAGCGGCAGAGCCGAATAGAATAATACGTTGCACTCCCATCTGGCGCAGAACCTGAACGATACGCTCAAGCTCACGCTCGAGCAACGCCTGCCGTTTGGATCGTTGTTCCTGCCAGTACATCAGCATTTGTGTTTTTCCTCGTGCAACTCCCGGCTCAACCGCTGCCGGAAGCGCACCAGGTCACGGAACGCCCTGGCGATCACTTTGAGATTTGCGCCGGTGGCCTCGCCCGCCACCCGTGGCAAATGGGTCACCGGTACCTCAGCGATGCGGAAACCACGCGCCCGCGCGCCAGCCAGGAACTCCGTGTCAATCATCGCCCCATCAGAGACAACCGTCACGTGGTCCAGGACCTCGCGCCGGAACAGTTTGAAGCCACAGTCAATGTCGCGGCACAGGTAGCCGAACAGCAACCGTATCAGCACATTCCAGCCCAGGGCGAAGAGTTTGCGGATGACATTATCCTGCCGGTCGGCCCGGTAGCCGGATACGATGTCCGCCTCGTTAAGGCGCTCCAGAAACCGGTTGATCTCGCTGAAGACAAACTGCTTGTCCGTCGGGAAGAACGCGACCAGGTGCTTGGTCGCGGCTGCGAACCCGGCCTTCAGTGATCCCCCGTAGCCCCGGTTGGGATAATGCTCCACCAGCCGGAAATTGGGAATGCGCTGCGCCAGCGCGCGGCCGATCTCACCCGTGTGGTCGGTGCTGCCATCGTTGACCAGGATGATCTCATAATCCATCCCCAACTGCTGTGCCACGCCGGAAACTTCCTCCACGACGCTTCCGACAGTTGCCTCTTCATTGTTAGCAGGAAGAACGATTGAAAGGCTGGACATCTTCACTTCTTAAGTCAAGTAGTATCTCCAATATTACACCAATCTGCGCAAATTAGCAATTAGCAGTGAGCGATGGGGTGCCTTTCAGTTTGGGAGCGAGTTGACCGCACCGGCCTGAAGCGCCAGTGCTAGACCGCTTTGCTAATGGGGAAAACCGCCCAACACCGCCTGTTTACGGCGGTGTGCGCTGGGCAAACGTTTGCTGCCCCAGATTGAAATGCACCCAATCGCCAACCCACGTTGCCCAACCATAGGCTTTGGGGTATAATTTGGTAGATTGGCAAATTGGTAGTTGGTAGGAGATCAATATTTCACTACCGCCCCTGTGCGTTTGGTCACGTTCATTGAAATGAGTGCGCTATGGCTAGCGGAATCGCCCACTCAATCAAAGACAGTTTGACCCGTACGCGCAGCGCGGTCTTTAGCCGCATCGCGGGGCTGCTGGGCGCCAGCCAGGTGACGGCCACCACCTGGAACGAACTGGAGGAGTTGTTGATTCAGGCCGATGTGGGCGTGGAGACGACGCTCTACCTGGTCGAACGGCTGCGGAAGCGCGCCCGCGACGAAGCAATTCTACAGTCTGGCGCACTCCAGACAGCGTTGCGGGAAGAACTGCGGGCGCTGCTGCCTGACCCGCCACCACTCAACCTGGGAGGCCGCCCGCTGGACGTGGTGCTCATCGTCGGCGTGAACGGGTCCGGCAAGACGACGAGCATCGCCAAACTGGCCCACCGCTACCGGCAAGAGGGCCGTCGGGTGCTGCTGGCAGCGGCTGACACGTTCCGCGCCGCAGCGATGGATCAATTGAGGGTCTGGGCGGGGCGGGCAGGCGTGAACATCGTCACCGGTCCGGAGGGGGGTGATCCAGGCGCGGTCGTCTTCGACGCCCTGCAGGCGGCACGGTCGCGGGGGATGGACATGGTGATCGCCGATACCGCCGGGCGGCTGCACACGCAGTACAACCTGATGGCCGAGTTGCGGAAAGTGCGGAAGGTGGCGGCGAAGAACGTCGAGGGTGCACCCCACGAGACGCTGCTGGTGCTCGACGCCACCACCGGGCAGAATGCGCTGTCGCAGGCGCGGCACTTCCAGGAAGCGGTGGAGGTGACCGGCGTAGTGCTGGCCAAGTTGGACAGCACCGCCAGAGGCGGGATGGTCTTCACCATCGCCCGCGAGTTAGGACTACCGGTGCGCTTCGTCGGCACTGGGGAAGGTCTGGAGGACCTGGCCCCGTTCGACGCCGATGCGTTTGTGGAGGGATTGTTGGGGTAGGAGGTAGCGATATGAGATGGGAAGGAAGTTAAACTATAGCAGTTCGTTTTCACCCACATGCCCGAGAGCGCATGAAAGAGCGCGGCGCTATTGAGGATGAGGTAAGAGCGACAGTCGAACAAGGCGAGCAGTTCCCGGCTAAGTTTGGACGCGCAGGCTTTAGACGCAACTTCCCGTTTGATAGCGAGTGGCGAGGCAAGTATTATAGAACCAAACAGGTAGAGGCCTATGCTGTTCGGGAAGGCCCCGATTGGCTGGTCATTACGACCATCACACGCTATTTCTGAGTACCTGGAGAGGAGGCCGTACCATGAGATTCACGTATGATCCCCGCTACAACATCGCTTACATTCGCTTTCAAGAGAAACAGACTGAAATAGAAACAATTCGGATTAGCGACGAGTTAGTCGTGGATATGGCTCCCGATGGAACGATATACGGCATCGAATTATTAAACGCGAATGAGCAACTGTGGCGTGAAGATACAGGCAGGCTTCTAGTGATCAACGAAGCCACTGGTGAGCGTGCCGAATTGGCACTTGCTGTTAGTTGAATGAGGCAGTTGAATAGGAGGTATATGTGGAAGAACTTCGTAATCGCCTGACGGCTCTGAAAGAGAAACTGGAACACATCCGGAGGCGTCTTTGACCTGACGGCCAAGGAACAGGAGATCACCCAACTGGAGAAGCGCGCCAACGCTCCCGATTTCTGGGACGACCCCGAGGCGGCGCAGGCGGTGATGCGCCGCCTCTCCGGCCTGCGAGAGGAGGAGGAGCGCTGGAACACGCTGAAGCAGCGGGGGCAGGACGCGCTGGAACTCGCCGCGCTGGGTGACGAGAGCCTGGGGGGTGCACTGGCCGCCGAGACGGAGGCATTGGAGCAGGAGATAGAGCGGCTGGAGTTCCACCTGCTCCTCCCCGGTCCCCACGACCGGGGCAACGCCATTCTGGCCATCCACGCTGGCGCTGGCGGCACCGATGCCCAGGACTGGGCCGAGACGCTGTTGCGCATGTACCTGCGCTGGGCCGAGACACGCGGATACGAAGCCGACGTAGTGGACCGGCTCCATGGTGAGGAGGCTGGCATCAAGCGAGCCACCGTCACCGTCTCCGGCCCCTACGCCTACGGCTATCTGTGCGCCGAGCGCGGAGTGCACCGGTTGGTGCGGCTCTCCCCCTTCGACGCGGCCCATCGCCGCCATACCTCCTTCGCGTTGGTCGAGGTCTGGCCCGACCTCGGCGACGACGTCTCGGTGACGGTTGACCCGAACGACCTGCAGATTGATACCTTCCGCGCGTCGTCGGCTGGCGGCCAGCACATGCAGAAAAACGAGACGGCGGTGCGCATCACCCACGTCCCCACCGGCATCGTCGCCTCCTGCCAGAACGAGAGATCGCAAACCCAGAACCGGGAGACGGCATTGCGCGTGTTGCGGGCACGGCTGCTCCAACTGGAGGAAGAGAAACGGCGCGCGGAGATCGCCGCATTGAAGGGGAAACACGTGGACGCTGGATGGGGCAACCAGATTCGCTCCTACGTACTGCACCCTTACCAGATGGTCAAGGACCACCGGACCGCCCACGAGACCGGCAACGTGCGGGCGGTGCTCGACGGACGGCTGGACGAGTTCATAGAAGCCTACCTGCGACTTACAATGGGGACCACGACGGGGACCCCGATAGATGCTGGGGGGGCTGGCAACGGACACTAGAACAGGAGGCAGAGAATGAGCAGCAAGAAATCCATAAGAAAAACTTCGAGCCCCGCAGAAGAAAGACAACAACGCAGGGCGACAAAGTCGAAGAAAACCTCAGTAACCACCCGATCCACCACCAGGGTGCAAAAAAAGGGCTCAAGAGTGAGCCTGGCCGCGCCGGCCGGAGCGTTGAGCGAAGAAACTCGGGCCAAACTGGACGGGCTTCAAAGCCAGTTGGGCAGCCTGCAGGAATCGTTGCTGCTGACCAGCGTGCACAACAAGATGGCCGACATCGAAACAGCCCTATCACTGCTCCCAACCGAGATCGAAGAACTGCGCACCCGGGGCTACGTCTTCCGCAGTTTCCTGGAGCGGAAGGTGGGCGTGATGGCCGAGCAGTGGGAGGAGATGCACGACCGCGTGTCCCGCGAGGTGACCCGGCGCATGCGGGAACTAGAGCGGGAGGCCGACGAGGCCGAAAGCGCGCTGAGACAGGCAATGAGCGGCCGCGCCTCCCAGGTGGCCCGCGCCGAGAGCGCAATCAATGCACTCGAGCGTAAGGCAAGAGCAGCACAATCGGCGGTCGAGGCGATGTACAAGACACTCCAGCAAAACGTGAATCAGACCCGCTCCCAGGTGGAGCAGATTCGCTTTCTGCTCGATCAGGTAGACGAGGCCAGTTTCCAACTTTATCCGGCCGAGGATCCCGTGGCGGCCTGCCGGGCCCAGTACATGGAGACCAAGAAGGAAGGGCCAGAGGGAGTGCTTTACCTGACCGACGAGCGGCTGATCTTCGAGCAGAAAGAGAAGATCGCCACCAAAAAGGTGCTATTCATCACCACCGAGAAGGAGACAGCCCAGCAACTCATCTTCGAGGTGCCCAGCGGACAGATCGAGGAAATCAAGACCAGCCAGAAGGGATTCCTGGGGCACAAGGAGATGCTGGAACTGTTCTTTGCCCCCGAGGCCGACCTGAGCGGTGCCACGCTCCGCCTGCGCGACACTGAGAATGAGGAGTGGGCCGGGCTGATCGGCCGGGTCAAGTCGGGAGAGATTGCCAGGGAACGCACGCGACCGAAGGACGAGGCGGCGGTGGAGACCGCCCACACTGCTCCGACCAAGTGCCCAACCTGCGGTGCGACCCTCGACGTCGAGGTCGTGCGCGGCATGCGGGAGATCACTTGCGAGTACTGCGGCTCAGTGATCCGCTTGTAGGAGCGACCCTCGCGGTCGCCCGCACAACCAATAGCCAGGATCAGGAGGACAGGGTATAATGGCGGAGAAACTTATCGGCAAAGTGAATCACTGGTTCAGTAGAATCGGCGTCTCCGGGATCGCACTGACGGACAATCTCACCGTGGGCGACCGCATTCACATCCGGGGGCACACGACCGACTTCGAGCAGGAGGTCACCTCAATGCAAATCATGCACCAGGATGTAAGTGAGGCCGGTCCCGGCGACGAGATAGGGATCAAGGTCCAGTTCCGAGTGCGAACTGGCGACCGCGTCTACAAAGTGACGTAGCCCTTGGCCGACCTTCTGAAGCAAGTCCGGCGCACAATCGAGAAACATGGCCTGCTCGTTCCCCCCCCCCCCCCCCCCCCCGGGGGGGGGGGGGGGGTGTTGGGGGGGGGGGGGGGGGGGCCCCCCCCAAAAAGCCGGCACCACGGCCAGCAGCGCCGGCGCG
>CAZZEX010000047.1:0-10876 GCA_964653285.1 uncultured Anaerolineales bacterium | reverse complement strand
TTATCCCACTCCCGGGCCCAAAAGCTAAAACTTGCCCCCCCGCTTCCCCCCCCCCCCCCCCCCGCGAGGAGGGGGAGAGGGTGATCGTCGGCGTCTCTGGCGGGCCAGACTCGATCTGCCTGCTCCACGTCCTGCTGCGCCTGCGCGAGGAATACCGCCTGCGACTCCACGTGGCCCACCTGCACCACGGCGCACGCGGGGCAGAGGCCGACGCCGACGCCGAGTTCGTGGCGGCGCTGGCCGCCGAATGGGGGCTTCCGGTCACGATCGAGAAACAGGACGTGCCAGCACTGGCCCGCGCACACCGGCTGGCCTTCGAGGAGGCGGCCCGGCGCGTGCGCTACACATTCCTGGCGCGAGTGGCCGGGGAGATCAGCGCGGACAAAATCGCAGTGGGACACAACGCCGACGACCAGGCTGAGACGGTGCTGATGCATTTCCTACGGGGAGCCGGGCCGGCAGGGCTGCGCGGCATGCTCCCCCTGACCTCGCTTGCGAGTTACCGGTTGCTCGACCCCTTCCTCCAATCTCTAACATCCAATAACCAGCATCCAGCATCCAGCATCCAGCTCATCCGCCCCCTCCTGGAAGTTCCGCGCCCCGAGATCGAGCGCTACTGCGCCAGTCAGGGCCTCACGCCGCGCTTCGACCGCTCTAACCTGGACACCACCTACTTCCGCAACCGTCTTCGCCACGAGTTGCTGCCGCTACTGGAGACCTACAACCCCAACGTCCGCGTCCGGCTGTGCCACACCGCCGCCGTCGTCGCTACTGACTACGAACTGCTGACCCAACTGCGGGAGCAAGCCTGGGTCAAAGTGGTGCAGGAGGAACGAGAGGCAGCCATTGTCTTCGACCGGGCAACCTGGCGGGCACTGCCGGTGGCCCTGCAGCGCGCCACCCTGCGCCAGGCGGCCTGCCGCCTGCGAATAAACCTGCGCGACGTGGATTTCGTCCACGTGGAAAACGCCCGGCAGGTGGGACTGGGGGAAGAGACCGGCGCGCAGGCCACGCTACCGATGGGCCTGGCGCTCACTGTAGGCTACGACACACTGACCGTGGGCGACGCGGGTGACGCCGGCCCTCCGCCTGACGAACCGCTGCTGTGGAGCGCCGAACCGCTGCCTGTGCAGGTGCCCGGCACGACGCCGCTCCTGCGGTCGGAGTGGGCATTGCGGGCGGAGGTGCTGGAGAGGTGGGACGCACACCAGATAGCCGCCAATCCCGACCCCTGGACGGCCTACTTCGACGCGGACACGCTTGCCAGCCCGCTGGCGCTGCGCCCCCGCCGCCGGGGAGACCGCTTCCGGCCCCAGGGGATGGGGGGGCACAGCGTCAAATTGAGCGCGTTTATGACCAACCTCAAGATCCCTCGCGCCTGGCGTGACCACGTACCGCTACTCACGACGGACGGCGAAATCGTGTGGGTATGCGGTCAGCGCATAGGTGCGGGGGCCACCGTCGAGTCGGGAACCCGACGAGTGGCGCGGCTATGGTTTGCGCGCACGCTCTGACGCGGGACCACACCATACGGTGCCGCCCACTTGTGCCCGGTGGCGTCACGAACCAAACTACGCAACTAAAGCCTGGACGAGGCTAGTGGCGTGGTGAACCACAACGTTCCCTGGCCTCTGCCACGCGTCCAACATATACCTCATGTCTTGGTACAGGCCCGGATTGGCACCCAGCCAAACCGCCACCTCATCCTGCGTCGGCAGTCGCTGGCCCCACGTCTGCTTCGTGGCCAGGTTGGCCACCAGGTCCAGAAACCGGCCCCGCCAGGGCTCCTTCAGGGAGAACAGGGCCTCGGTAAGTGACACTCCTAAGCCAAACCGAGGGCGGTGGTGGCCTACCTCGCTCAGACGCCGGGCCACCATGCGAGCCGGGACGCCGAAACAGGCAGCCAGGTGCTCCAGGGGGATGGCCTCGGCATAGGCTCGCCGCACCCAGGCGGCCGGCATCAGCAGGCAGCGTGCGAAGAGATCGCTGCGGACGTAGGGCTGCTCGCAGGGCCAGCGCAGCTCAGCCGCGCGGGAGGAGCGGCAGAAGGCCACGTACATCTCCCGCGCCATACTCGCACGCTGAACAGGACGGGGTTTTGTGAGGTCAACCGCGATCAGCCGCGAGCCATCGAGGAGGGACCGATAGGTGGCATCGTACAACCCCAGGCTCAATTCCAGGAGAGTCAGGTGCTCGAAGATGGGAAGGGGGTGCTTGACCATCTCCCGCACAGGGACGGGAGGCTCTTCAATGCCGTAGGCCCGCAACAACCCCCATGCCAGGCATTCGACGAGGAAGACCTCTGTATTTGGAGGTTCCTTGTCAGAGCACTCCCTGTCAGAGTACTCCAGCCCCATTTCTCCTCCAGGCCCCATTTCTCCTCCAGACAGCATAGATATGAGTAGAGTACCGGGTAGAAGTACCGGCACAGCCGTGGGAAGAGAAAAGACAGAGCCTTCCTAGGCCGTTAGCCACTCATATAACCCAATCGCAAACTCCCGGATAGAGCCGGCCTTGATGATCAAGACGATCTCCTGTTCCTCGTCGGTGACGTCGAAGTCCGCCAGGAGAATGGGGCGCTTCCCATTCAGCAACTCCTCGCAGAACTCGCGGTCTACCAGCGCGGTGCCGATGAGGGTTTGGAGCGCTATTGCCGACATAGACCTACCTCCAGTGGTGGAGTACGGGGGACCTCTCTGCTGGTCACATAGCCCCCGGCCTAGCCACCTGCGCAAGGAACAGTCTTTAGGTGCCGAAGAACCCGGGCTGGCAGAGCGCACCAGCAAAGTCGTCCAGTGTATCGGCCTTCACCGCCAGCACGGCCTGCCGCTCCGCTTCCGTCAGGCTCAAACTGGCCACCACCTCGTGACGGTGACCGTTGAGTAACCGCTCGCGGAAGGTGGAATCGGTGAGAGCCGTCCAGATCAACTCGTCAACTCCACGCATTGGCATCGCTGACCCTCCTTACCCCCCACTGCTGCCGCCACCCATTGGTTCTGCCAACAGGCCGTGCAGCCCATCCCAGACTTCCACCGTGCCAACCTGGGATTCCGCCAGCCGCGCAGCCACGCCAGGGGCCACGGGGCCGACGGCCAGTACCAGGAGCAGCACCAACATCATCAATACCACAGCCCAGTTACTACACTTATTCTCCATGTCTACCCTCCTTATTCAGTGTCAAATCTAGCACCAGAATAGCATGGACCTCTGAACAAACCTCTGAACAAACATATAAACCAAAGAGGCTGCCGCTGGGCAGCCTCTGTAGGGCAGGCTCGGATTCTGAAGAACACCCGAACGACGGCCTTAGTCCGGCCTCTTCCCGGCGATTCGCTCGTATGACCTCTTTGTCTCAACTGAGGGTTCGATATCCAACTCCCGCCTGAGAACCTCCTGGCAACGGTGGTATTGAACCAGCGCCTCCGGGCGCCGGCCCGCCTCGGCGTAGCAGTGCATGATGCGCCGGTGGACGTCCTCGCGCAGTTCGTCTACCTCCAGGGTCCGCCTGTACCACCCGATCGCCCCCTCAAACTCCCTCCGCGCCTCGTGGCACCGCCCCACCCCGGTCAACGCCTCGACGTACATCTCCCATAGCGCCTCCCGCTTCGGCACGCACCACACCCGCTCCACCTCGGACAGGAAATCCCCCTGGTAGAGCGCCACCGCGCGCCGCCATAGATCCTCCGCCTGCCAATCGTGAGGCGGCAGGAGCCGCGCCCGACCGACCAAGGCCTCAAACTCCTCGACGTCGAACCAGTAGTCCACGTCGCCCAGGCAGTACTGACCTTCATCCATCACCACGGCATCGGCCCCCAGGGCGCGGCGTATGCGATAGAGCGTGGTGTGAAAACTATCTACCATCTTTTTCGTAGACACATCGGGCCAGAAGATCACCCCGATGGCGTCCCGCTCCAAGGGGCCGTGCAGGAGGATGTAAAAGAACAACTCCTTGACCATCGCCGCCCGCCACTCGGCTGAGGAGACCGTATGCCCGTCACGGATGACCAGTCCCTCCCCGAGAGCGTAGATCTCCAGGCGGCCCGCCGCATTCTCTTCCCCTTCCCCTGCATCTCCTCGCACCTGCTCCGCCCCAAAGGCCCTCAACTGTTGCACCCCTTCGGCGATGTCACGGCAGGCCGCCATGCCCTTGGCGATGCCGAGCGTCAACAAGTCCTCGGCGTGCTGGCCCTCCACGACCGCGAACTGGTGCGTGCCGATCTCATCCGCCAGGTCTATCGCCCGGCGCAACTCCGCAACGGCCTGCGGCTTGTCTCCAGCCAGCAGGTGGACCTCGGCCAGCAGGAACCGGGCCCGGGCTAACTCGCGCTTCGCCTGCCGCTGCTTCAGGAAATGCACGGCGTTGGAAAGGAGACGGAGACCCGCTTCAGCCTCACCGCTCTCGGCCAACGCGATCCCCTCGGCCAAAGGAAGCAGCCCGCGCTCCTCGAAATCCAACTCTTTTCCCTCAGCCAACTGGCGGGCCTGCCGCAACAAAGCAAGCGCCCGTGCCTGGTTTCCCTGCCAGCGGTACATATCCGCCTGCGCCGCCAACACGTAGACTGCCAGGCCCGGCTCGCTCTCCCGCGCTATCTGCCAGCCGGCATTGTACAGAGGTTCAGCACGTTCGTAAGCTCCAACGTCGCGGTAGAGATCAGCCATCCCCATCGAGATGTAAGCCTGCCACCGCAGATCGCCCCCGCGTCGCGCTGCCGCCAGTCCCTCCTCGTACAATGCCAGCGCTTCCCGATACTCCTCACGCCCGTAATGGAGCCAGCCCAAGTTGTTAAGCACCCCAGCCAATGGCGTCGGCGCTCCCAACCGTCGCCCAATGGCCAACGCCTCATTCAGACAGATGACCGCTTCATCAAAGCGTCCCAGATCAACAAAGGCAGTTCCCAAATCTTGCAACAGGTTGACCACATCGTAGAGGCTGCCGACCTGCCGGTACAGCGCCAACGCATCTTGCAGTTGGGCGACCCCCTCAGCAAGGCGCCCCAGCCCGACGTAGGCCCTTCCGATCAGCCGCTGCGCCTGCGCTCGCCCTGCCACCCCATCCTGGCCCAGCATCTCCAACACCGTCTGTGCCTCTGCAATGACGTCCTCGTAGCGGCCTTCAAACAGTGCCAGCACCGCACGCTGGTTGTGCACCCTGGCCAGCCGGGCCACATCTCTCCTGGCGGCGAACCCAGCCTCAGCATAGGCCAGCGCCTGCCGCGCCCCCTCGTAGTCGTAACGGTCGGTGAGCACCTTGCCCTGATACAGCGACAGCCGGGGGGCCTGGACTCTGGCTTCCTCAGGCAGTTCCTCCGCCCAGCGCAGCAGCGTCTCGACCCGCCCCCGCCAGAACCATTCCATCGCCACCCGCTCCATCAGCGCCGTTGCCTCCGGATAGGCCCCGGCAGCCAGGTAGTGGTACACCGCCTTTTCAACGTCGTTGTCACGCTCGAACCGTTTCGCCGCGCGCCGGTGCAGTGCAGTGTAGCGGGCCGGGGCGCGCTGGCGCAACTGCCCGTGCAGGAAATCGCGGAACAGGTTGTGGTAGCGATACGTCGCCGCACTCCCTCTCCCAAAACGAGTGACGAAGAGGTTGCGCCGCTCCAACTCCGCCAGCAGAGCACGCGGCTTCTTGATCTGCAGAACCTCGCGGCACAGCCGTGGCGACATCTCGCGCAGCACAGCCGAGGTGCGCAGGAAATGCTGGATGCCGGGCGGCTGCCGGGTCAATACCTCACTGGCCAGATAGTCATACGTCTCGGCACTAGCCCTCTCCGCATTGAGCAGGGCGGCCTTAGCCTCCTCGCGCAGCAGGCCGGCCAGCAGCAAGACACCGGTGACCCAGCCTTCGGAGCTGGCGGCTATCGCTTCCGCTTGACTTTCAGACACCTCGATCCGCGATAGTTGCAGCAGGCCCCGGATCTCCTGGGGGGCGAAGCGCAGGTCCCGGCCCGTCAGGCCGACGAGTTGGCGCTTGGCCACCAGGGGGGTGACGGGGATGTCGGGCAACACGCGGCTACCCAACATCACGTGGCAGTTGAAGGGGAGGACTTCAAGCAGACGGTGGACAAATGTCCTGATGCCGAAGGCACCGTCCAATAAATCGTAGTTATCCACCACCACGACGAAAGAGGCATCCATCTCGAGCATTTCGTTGACGAGTTCTCCCACAATACCGGCCGGGTCGCGGAAGAGGTCTCCACCCAAGGAGGCCAACGCCGCTCGAGTGCGCTGGCCGAAGCCTCGGAAGCGCTCGCCGATAGCGCCCACCAGGTACTCGACGAACGCGCCCACGTCACGGTCGCGCTCGTCGGCGGTGTACCAACACACTGGTACGGGGCTGTGCTGTGCGAAGTCCACCAGAGCCGACGTCTTGCCGTAGCCGGCCGGGGCGGAGATGAGTGTCAACTTGCACTCGAGCCCTCGCTCGATGGTCTGACACACCCGCGGCCGGTGCAGCAGGCCAGCAGGGCTGGGCACCAGCAGTTTGGGACGGACGAGAGTAAATCCAGAGACAGGCACCGCTCCAGAGGCTCCTGTGATCACCGGTCGTGCTACTCTTGTGTACTGGTGACGCTAGGTGGAGCATACACCCACGAAGTATGGCGGTCTACGCCACAAGATGTAGCCATCCGTATGTCGCTTATGTCTAGAACACGCTATTGAGGCATCACCCAACTCGCGGATTCAGCATCAGTATAATTTGGAATCGGAATTCTCAGAGTTTCATTTGCGTTACAGCAACGTTTCGGCATGGGGATTGCACGGTCGCTCATCCGCCAATCTGCAGAAAACCACAGTTCGTTGTAGAGTATACTCCCAGAATTCCAAAGGAGCAAGCGCCTGCCCCCCCCCACCCTATCGTCCTGTTGCACTTGCGCATTACTCCCCTCATTTTGCAAGACTCCAGCCTCTGTCAATCGGGTTGCCATCTTCCGCCAAAAGGTGGTATACTATGTGCAAGCAGGATAATGCAAGGAGAGGGAGGATGATGAATGACACCAATGAAGGTACTGTTGGTGGATGATCACCCTTTATTTCTGGAAGGATTCCAAAATCTGCTGGCCACCAGCGGCATCGAAGTGGTCGGCACGGCAGGCGACGGGCTGGAGGCGCTGGACAAGGCGCGGGCGCTGCGCCCCGACGTAATCCTGATGGACATCCAGATGCCTCGCTGCAATGGGCTGGCAGCCACGCGCTTGATCAAAGCGGAACTGCCCAACGTCAAGATCGTGATGCTCACCGTGTCCGATGAGGACAAGGACCTGTTTGAAGCCATCAAGAGCGGGGCCTCGGGCTATCTGCTCAAGAGCCTGGATGTCAAGGAGTTCTTTGAACACCTCTCGGGGTTGGCTCAGGGTGAAGCGCCCCTCTCGCGAGGCCTGGCTGGCAAGATTCTGGAAGAATTTTCTCATCAGGCTGACGGGGCCGGAGCGGCCACACAGGTTGAAGAAGAAGGTAGTCAGACGAAGGGGCTGACCCCCCGGCAGATGGAAGTCTTGACCCTTGTGGCACAGGGGCTGACTTACAAAAAAGTCGGTGCCGCTCTCTGTCTCAGCGAACGCACGGTCAAGTATCATATGAGAGAGATTCTGAAGCGGCTACACCTCGATAATCGGGCCCAAGTCATCGCTTACGCCACGCGCATGGGGTATACCAAGCGCGCGTGAAAACCGGGAGAGACCGCCCGCTGCGCCCTGGCTGACTGCCTGATTCAGCGTGAGACGTGACGCGCGGGACGTGGTCAGACATCGACACCAGGATTGTTTTCACGCCTTATGCTTCAGTCTCACGTCCTCGCGGAGACAGGCGATCCAATTGCCCTGAAGTACAGTCCTTGCCGTGCAGGGACTGTACTTTTTTTGTCCCCTGAACTGTACTTCAGGACATTGACAGCGCGGAGATAATTCCGTATATTTGGAAGTGGTGACTGCCTTGCAGGTTCCTCTCATCTTGACGTGGGGTGCAGGTTGGAAGAACAGCGGACAGTGGTCCTCTACGGAAACTCCTTATTCATGGCCGGGGTGGAGGCCAGTTTGAGAGACAGGCCAGGGCTGGACGTGGTGCGGATTGACGCCACTCTTCCCGACGCTGGGCAACGATTGAACGCTCTTTGCCCCGATGTAGTGATCCTCGACTTGGCTGCTTCTCATTCGGAGCTCGCGATTCCTTTTCTCAGGAAGCACCCTGGTCTCCCACTGATCGGCCTTGATGTGAGCAGCAACACGGTGATCGTGCTTTCCAGTCAACGATACACGGCACTCTCGACGAACGATCTGGCGCAAGTGATTCAGATGCCAATCTGTCCGCAGGGCCAGCGAAGTTGAACGTGAACGAGTGCTGAAAATGAAATGAGTGAGCGGGAGAAGTGATGCTAGAGCTAAGACTATTCGGCACAGCCCAGGGGCGTTATCTCGACCGGTCCCTAGCCGGTTTCCCCAACCAGCAGGCTTATCTCCTCCTGTGCTATCTGCTCCTCAATCGGGAGCGTCCCCACCATCGTGAGCGGCTCGCGAATATCTTCTGGAGCGAGTGTCCCACCCGCGTTTCGCTCAAATATCTACGTAACTCTATCTGGAGGATACGCAAGAACCTTCAGTCAGTCGGCGCCTCCGCCGACGAGTACTTGTCAGTCAACAATGACAACATATCCTTCAGGCGTTCGAGCCGCTATTGGTTAGACGTGGAAGCCTTTGAGACGAAAGTGATCCCCTACCAGGACCTCCCGGGCCAATGGTTGACACCCCACCAGGCTGCCCACCTCGAAGAAGGGGTGAACCTCTACGTCGGCGACTTGCTGGAAAACGTCTACGAAGACTGGTGCCTGTGCGACCGGGAGCGATTGAGCCTCTTGCACTTGAACGCGCTCAGCAAGCTGATGACCTTTCACGAGGTCAATACCACCTACGAACGCGGCCTCACCTACGGCAAACGCATCCTGGCCCGCGACAATACACGCGAAAAGGTCCACCGACAGATGATGCGGCTGTATTGGCTTTCGGGCAACCGGGACGCCGCCCTGACGCAGTACAAGCGCTGTGCCCAAATCTTGCGCGAGACACTGGACATCCTCCCCATGGAAGAAACCACGCATCTCTATCAACAGGTGGTGCATAACCAATTTCGCCCTACGAACCGGCCGGATTGCCGCGATGCCCCTCCACTCTGCACGGTTAGCCCTGATGAATCCACTCAAGCGCTGATGAAGTACGCCCTCCAGAAGATCAATCGTCTCCAGGCCACAATTGAGGAGACCAACGCCGAGCTGTGCCACATTGAGCACTTTGTCAAGGAAGCGATGCTCACTCCCCAGAACCTATAACTACCGGGCAAGCGTTTAATCACCCCAAAAGACGCCAGATACCCCCCAAAAAAGACGCTGCAAAGACGCTGCAAAGACGCGACTGTGCTACTGTGGTATTGAAGACATCTCGCCTTCTGCTCGCGCTGCCCCAGGCGGGAGCAGGCATTTTCGGAACTAATTCACACTTCACAGCCCCCCCCAGGGGCCTGTGGACAAGGAGGCTTTGTTGCAAGGCGACACCTACTCCTTTGTAGTTCGGATCTGGCACGAGGCGCTAGATAGCGAGGGCCACATTACCACCTGGCGCGGCTCTATAGACCAAGTAGGCGACGACGAACGCCTCTACTTTCACGACCTGGAGCAGATCGTGCAATTCATCCAGGAACGAGTCGGGTTAGAGAACCAGCGTTCGAATTGACCTGGCAGCAACGTGTTCTTTTACGGACCCTTAGTTCTGTCAAGGGTAGCGAACAGACTCAGGTTCCCCTCGCGACCGCCAGCGCGAAAGGTCTCGCGCACGCGGAAGCCGCTCTCGGCGGCCAGACGCTCCACCTCAACCTCGTCCACCAGGTGGCAGTAGCGCAGGCCCCTGCCCTCTCGTTTCCAGTCGAGCAGGTAGTCGCCCGGCTCAAGTGCTTCCTCCGGGATGCACACTTCCGCCCAGTCCACGATCTTGCGCCGCATGCGCGCGCTCCTGAGGAACTGCCAGGTGGAGAGGATCAGACAACCGCTGGGCTCCAGCACGCTGGCGATGTCGCGCAGCACCCGCACGCGCAGGTCAAAGCCGGGAATGTGGTGGAGGACAGCCAGGGCCACAACACAGTCAAAGCACGTCCTGAGCAAAGTCGAAGGAGACGCGCCGGGGAGCGCCCCACCCCAACCAGGCCGGGCGACGTCGGCGATGCAGAACTCTGCCGAGATGGCCATGAGTTGATCAGCCTGAGCGCGAGCCACCTCAACCAGTTCTGGCACCGCGTCAACGCCCAGATAGGTCACACCGGGCCGTTCCCGGTCGAGCAGGAACGCCAAGCGCCCGTTGCCACAGCCCACATCGAGCACCCTTGCACGCTGCGGGATATAGGGTAGAATGCAGACTAGCCCAGGGTCGGATACCGGCCGGCTGGCGGCGAAGGGCCGGGCAAAGGTGGCGTAGAACTCACGGTTCAGCGCGAGTAGTCTCTCAGTGGTTTCCTTGTCCATCGAGGAGATTATAGCCGAGTGAGGCGCAAGAGGCAACTGTGAACAGACAGCGTGAAAGAGAATGGCGGGCAGCGCACCGGGCACTGTTCGACCTGGAACGGAACGGAGGCCTGCTCGTCGCCATCCTGGACGAGGTGCAGGCCATGCCAGAACTGACCGGGGAGCATCTGGCACGCATCCTGCGCCGGCACCCGCTGCCCGACGGTAACATCCTCTCCAAAAGCCAACTCCTCAAAGGATACCATCAACTATGCAAGCAGGAGGGACAAGCGCCTGACCCCGAACTCGTGCACCGTCTGCGGGTCAAGCCCACGCGCACGATATCCGGCGTGGCCCCGGTGACGGTGCTGACCAAGCCCTTCCCCTGCCCCGGCGAAT
>CAZZEX010000046.1:0-35285 GCA_964653285.1 uncultured Anaerolineales bacterium | reverse complement strand
GAGCCTGCAGGTCATCCACTAACCGGTTGAGGAGCATGGCCTCTTCGTGAAGGGAATCAATGACATGCCTCTCCGGCTCCACCACGCCATCCTGGAGCGCCTCCAGGTAACCCCGGATGTTGGTGAGGGGAGTGCGCAGTTCATGGGCCACATCGCTCACCAATTGGCGGCGCAGTTCTTCGAGCCGGGCCAGCCCATCGGCCATACCGTTGAAAGCCCGGGCCAGGTCGCCGATTTCGTCCCGGGATGTGATCTCCACGCGCTGGCTCAAGTCCCCCGCCTCCATGCACCGCGCGGCCGTCGTCAGCGCCTCTACCGGCCCGAGGATACGGCGCGAGAGACCCAGGATGAGCAACACAGCAATGAGACCGGCGGCCACGGCGACCACCAGCAAGGTGCGATTGGCGGAAGTCAGCAAGCCCTCGCTTCCAGGGCTGCCAGGCCAATCGGGGAGACCGACGTATAAAGCGCCCACCGGGGCTCCGTTGTGGACAATTAGCGCGGCCGGCGCGCCCCAATCCTGTTCCACGGGCTGTCCGATCAATTCCCCTTCGGAGTCGGCGACGACTTGCCCCTTCCCATCGGCCAGGACCACCCGTTCCCCCGTGATCTGCCCCATCCGCTCCAGTTCCAACTGCACGCCGGACCAGTTTCCATGCTGGATATAGTGCCCGACCAGGAACCCTTCGAAGCGCCGGTCGCGCATCATCCCCCGGCGCTCCTCGTAGCCCTGGAATGTCCTGGTGGTGACCCGGGTACTGACGAGGGCGATACCCCCCACCATGGCTATCACTACCAGGATCAGCACCACGATCAGGCGGAAACGGAGGGTGTGGAACACGTCAAACCTCCTCGAACTTGTAGCCCACGCCGTAGACAGTCTTGACGTAGGCCGGCCGCTTTGGATCTGGCTCGATCTTCTTGCGCAGGTTCTTCACGTGGACGTCTACCGTGCGCTCGAAGCCCTCGAAATCGTAGCCAAAGACCCGGTCCAGGAGTTCCAGCCGGGTGAAGGCCCGCCCCGGTTCCCCGGCCAGCACCTCAAGGAGCCTGAACTCGGTAGGAGTGAGATCCACGACCTCGCCTCGCACCTGCACCTCGTGGCGGCGGCGGTCAATCACCAGATCGGCGAAGCGCATCTCCGACGGACCCTGGGGGGTCCCTTTGCCAACCCGTCGCAGCACTGCCCGCGCCCGGGCCACCACCTCGCGGGGATTGAATGGCTTGGTGATGTAATCGTCGGCACCCAGTTCCAGGCCGACGAGCTTGTCCTCGTCGGTGGTCCTGGCCGTGAGCATGATGATCGGCACCTCGGACTCGGCTTGCAGGATGCGGCAGACGTCAAAGCCGTCCATGCCCGGTAGCAGCAGGTCCAGCAGGATAAGGTCCGGCTGCTTCTGGCGGGCCAACTCCAGTGCTCTCAGACCATCGTAGGCGACGAACACCCGGTAGCCGTCCCTTTCCAGATAGAGCCGCACCAGGTCCACGATCTTCCGGTCGTCGTCAACCACCAGGACCTTGCTCTTGGTCATCTTCTCGTGTGCTTCTCTCCCTATCTAATCTCCGACCTGCCCCTTATTATACCGGAAAAATGTGAAGAGGCTATGAAGAAGTCGTGAAGGTTCAATATGTAAAGAGCCATAGTACCTTTTTCCCATTGACCGCAGTTTCCCAAAACCATATAATTTACAAAGAGTGGAACAATTCTTAAGTTCTCACAGTTCGTCTGTGCCGACGCGACAGTGATTGTCTGAGTAGGAAGCGAGAGATGTCCGAGACCAAACCCCTAACCACTGGACAGGCTGCCCGGTATTGTCACGTTTCCCAGGCCACCATCATCAACTGGATCAAGAAAGGCAAACTCAAGGCCTACGCCACGCCGGGTGGGCACTACCGCATCTTATTGCCTGATTTCCTGTCCTTTCTGGAGACGTACGGAATGCCCGTGGATTCAACGCTGAGAACATCGTCTCGATCACGAGTGTTGGTCGTGAGCGACAGACCAAACGGTACGCTGCTTGCACAAACGCTTCAGGGAAGCGGGCGCTTCGACGTCGCCTGGGCTGGCAACGACTACGAGGCCGGCGCACAGGTGGCGCGCTGGGAGCCTGATGCTGTGGTGCTCGACACGACGAGCGTGACGCTGAACTGCCTGGCCCTGTGCCGGTGGTTGCGAGCCTCTTCAGACTCAGAGGGAAAGCCAATGGCCGTGCTGGCCGTGGGCGGTGCGGAGGACGAGGATGCTGCACGGGCCGCTGGTGCCGACGTTTATGTACCCACCGCTGCCGTCGCCGACAGGCTAGAGGAGAGACTGGAAACCATGCTCACATTGGAACAGAACAGGGGGGAAGGCTGATCGCGAACCAGCCGAACTGGACGACGAGGCAGTGGAAAGTTCCCTGTACCGTCACCCGACCGGCGTGCGCATCCTGCCGGCCCCGATGAACTCCGAGGAGGCGGAGACCATCTCCGACACGCACGTCAACGGTATCCTGCCCATACTTAAGGATCGCTACCCCTACCTGGTGGCGGACCTGGCCAGCGACTTGCAGGAGGTCACGCTAATCACCCTGGACCACGCCGACCAGATTCTGCTCGTCCTGGCCCCGGAACTGGCGTCGGTGAGAGCCACGGTTGGGGCGCTTGACATCTTTGCCTCCCTCGGCTATCCGGACGAGAAGATCAAACTGGTGCTGAATTGGACTTTCCAACGCCGTGGCCTGCCCCAGAAGAACATCGAAGCAGCCCTGCACCGGCCGATAGACCTGGTGCTGCCGTTCGCCCCCGATCTCTTCATATCTGCCTTCAACCAGGGCATCCCACTGGTTGTCAGTACTCCCGATTCCGATGTCACAGCCCGGATCGAGGATTTTACCTTTCACCTCACACGGCCCGAGCGGTTGCCGGGGCCGGGTGAGAAGATGACACCTATGCTGGCACGTGTGCGGAAGCGGCTGGGCGTGTAGAGCGGCCGCCCGCCCACAATGGGCTGGGTTGGGCCGCGCTGCAGATGGATGATTGCGATGCTGCCCGCGCCGCCTTCGAGGAGGCGCTGGCACTGCAGCCCGAGGGTTGGACCGGCGCACAGACGCCCCAGGCCGGGCTGGAAGCATGCCGCTGATTGGAGCGAGGAGGATCAACTGTGGCCGATGAAACTATCCTAATCGTCGAAGACAGCCTGCTCAACCGCAAACTGGCGGAGGCGGTGCTGCAGCCCTACGGCTACCGCCTGTTGATCGCCGTGGACGGCGCGGAGGGGATCGAGATCGCCACCCGCGAGCGGCCGGACCTCATCCTGATGGACATGCAGATGCCCAAAGTGAGCGGGTACGATGCCACCCGCACCCTGAAGGCACAGCCAGAGACTGCCCGCATCCCCATTGTGGCCCTCACAGCCTGTGCGATGGCGGATGAGCGCGAGCGAGCGATGGCGGCCGGCTGTGATGGCTACATCACCAAGCCGATTGACACCCGCGCTTTGCCGGGCCAGGTGAGGCAGTACCTGGATGCAAAGGAATGATCCTTGTTTCTCCCGTTCGGCAAGGTCTCCTGACCGCAGCCGGGCTCGGTCGGAGACCTCGCCCAAGACCACTGGGGCGAACGTGCAAGTTTGATGGGCCAGCCTCGCGGTCCCTGTCGGCGAGGCCGGGGCATTGCCCCGAATCTATCTATACAGAGAGAGAGACATGTCACGCAAAGTTCTAACAACCATAGCGCTTGTTGGTATCCTGATTACGCTGGTGGGCTGTGGAGCAAAACCGACCTCACTACTCACGCCCACCCTTCCGCCACTGGCGAAAGAACTGGCTTTCTATGATTGGGAGGAAGACATGCCCCAGTCCGTCCTGGACGCCTTTACCGAGGAGTACGGCGTCGAGGTAACCTACCTGACCTATGAGTCACAGGAAGAGGCTGAGGAAAACATCAAGGCCGGAGAGGTATACGATGTGGTCGTTCTCGAAAACGATGCCATACCGTGGTTGGTGGCGGATGGCCTGCTAGGCGAGATTGACTACCGCAACGTGCCGAACTTTGATAATATCTCGGTCAACTTTCGCGACCTGGCGTACGACCCGGGCAACAGACATTCGGTGCCGTTCAACTGGGGCACCACCGGACTGGTGGTTCGCAGTGACCTGGTGGGCGAACTGCCCACCCACTGGGCCGATTTGTGGGATCCACGCTACGCGGGGAAAATTGCGGTACGAGTAGATGTACCGTATGACTTGATCGGCCTAACTCTCAAGTCGTTGGGATACTCGATCAACTCGGAGAACCCCGACGAACTGGAAGCGGCGCTGGAGCGTATGCTCGAGCTCAGGCAGGCCGCTTTCTCCATCGGCTCCTACGCTGAAGATGCGGTGCCCGCGCTCTTGAGCGGCGAAGCCGTAATTTTGGTGGGTTGGGCCGAAGATGTGCTGTTGGCCCGGGAGGAGAACGAGGACATCGTCTACGTCTTGCCTGAAGAGGGCACCATGTTGTGGGGCGATAATTTTGTCATCCCGGCCAACAGTCCCCACAAGTACACCGCCGAGGTCTTTCTGAACTTCTTGCTGCGGCCGGATATCAGCGCGCAGATCACCAACGAGAATTACTACGCCACTCCTAACGAGGCGGCCTACCCTTTCATTGATCCGGACATCCTGAATGACCCGGTGATCTTTCCCCCCAACGAGGACCTGGAAAACGCCGAGGTCTTTTTGCCACATAGCCCGGAAGGGGATGCGTTGTGGACCGAAATCTGGGAACGCTTTATGGCTGGGGGCCAATAGGAGGCACGTATGAGCCACAGGGGACAGAAGTCTTCCAGTCTATCGCTGTCCCGTTCAAGCCGCCGGCAGAACCTGCGATGGCGTCTCCTGGCCTTACTGGGGGCGGTGTTGCTGATCACGCTGCTAATCATCGGGGCGGGTGTGTCCTATTTTGTTTTTCTCACCGAGCAGGAGGCATGGCAAGGCCGTCAGGGGGAAGCCGCCCGCAATGCGGTCGAAACGGTGGAGGCGTTCATACAGGACTTGGAGGATTCTCTAACCATGGTGAGCTTGCTGGACCGCGACTACCTGACAGCAGAGCCGCAGGTGATGCGCGACTTGCTCCAGCAAAATCCGGCCTTGCTGGAGATGGTCCGTCTGGACGCAAGTGGCAAGGTGTTCGCCAGTGCCTATCAGGATACACCGCTGCTGGCTAATCTGTTTACGATTCCGCAATCTACCTGGTTCCTTCAAGCCGCTGCTGGCGAGCTTTACCTTGGCAACATCCAGATTTCTCCTGCTGGTGATCCCTACCTGGTCATAGCGGTCCCTGCGCCAGATGGGGGCGTCGTGGCAGCCCGGTTGTGCATGAACATGCTTTGGGACATGGTCGCAGCCATCCGGTTTGGTGAAACTGGTCATGCGTACATTGTCAATCAGGAGAGTCGAATCGTAGCCCACACCAAGCCCGAGGTGGTCCTGGCAAAGACGAGCCTCGCCGGGCGAGCCGAAGTGGCTGCACTATCGCAGTCGCCCGGCCACAAATGGAACGGGGTATACGTAAATTTTGAGGGAATCCCGGTGGTGGGCACGATGGTCCTGGTGCCAGGGACTAGCTGGGTGGTGATCACCGAACTCACACAATCCGAGGCCTTCGCAGTCAGTCGGACAGCCGGCCTATTACTCGGCGGCGGGATGTTGCTCCTTGGGGTTCTGGTGTTGTGGGTGACTACCCCACTCTTGGAGCGACAGATCTTTGAGCCAATGGAGAAGCTCCGTGCTGGGGCAGAACGAATCGGGAGAGGCGACCTGAGTCACCGGATTGACATCGCCCGGCAGGACGAAGTCGGCCAGGTAGCCGCAGCATTTAATGAAATGGTCGTGCGCCTGCGCGAGCGCGAGGATCAGTTGACCACGAGAACGGCTGCGCTGGCCGCCGAGGTAGCCGAGCGGATGCGGGCGGAGGAGGCGGTGCGGCAAGAGAGGGACAGGGTACAGAAATACCTTGACATCGCAGGGGTTATAATCGTAGCTATTGGCGTCAAGGAAGAGGTTTCGCTGATCAACCAAGAAGGGTGTGAGATCCTTGGATACGAGCAGGAGGAAATCCTCGGCAAGAACTGGTTCGATAATTTTCTCCCAGAAACAATTCGGGATGAAGCAAGAGTCGTTTTCCAAAAGTTGGTGGCCGGGGAGGTCGAACCGGTTGAGCATTTTGAAAACCCTGTTCTGACCAAAAGTGATGAGGAAAGGATTGTCGCATGGCACAACACCATCCTGAGGAATGAAGCGGGCAGTATCATTGGCACTCTCAGTTCGGGAGAGGACATCACCGAGCGCAAGCGGGCGGAGGCAAAACGGGCATATCGCCTGCAGATGGAGCGCGCGCTAAGCCAGGCCTCCAGCCGCTTTGTGAACCCCCAGAACCTGGATCAGGCGATCAACGAGATGCTGAGGGATACCGGCACCGTGCTGAACGCCAGCCGGGCCTATCTGTTCAAGATCCACGACGACGGCGCGAAGATGGACAACACCCACGAGTGGGTGGCCGAAGGGACCACGCCGCAGATCGAGAACCTGCAGGGACTGGATACAGACATCTTCCCCTGGTGGATGAACAAACTGTACGACAATGAGATCATTGCAGCCTCCGACGTAAGTCAATTGCCTTCCCCTGAGAAGAAGATTCTGGAAGAACAGGACATCCTCTCCATCCTCGCCATCCCCATCTTCACCCACGGCACCCTGTATGGCTTCTTCGGCTTCGACGAGACAGAGCGGCACCGGGAGTGGGAGAGCGAGGAGATTGGCTTCCTGAAAAGCGCAGCCCGGATTCTCGGCCGGGCCCTCGAGCGCGCGCAGGCCGAGGAGTCACTGCACAGGCGGGCCAGACAACTGGCCACGCTCAACGCCATTGGCCATCGCGCGGCCGCCATCCTCGACGAGCAGGAACTGCTCCAGACAATCGTGGACAACGTCGCGCGGGAACTGGACTACTTCCGGGTGGCCATCCTGCTCATGGCGGGCGACACCCCCGACGAACTCTACGTCGCCGCTGCCAACGATGACTTCTGGACGGTCATCCCCGACAACTACCGGCAGCGCGTGGGGGAGGGGTTGATCGGCGCAGCGGCGGCTACTGGCGAGACCCAACTGGCCAACCAGGCTCTCTCCGACCCGCGCTTCTATCGGGCGGGCGAATGGGGCTCCCCTTCCTCGCTCTCGGTGCCTATCAAAGCCGGTGGCGAGGTGATCGGCGTGCTGGAGGTCGAGGAGCAGATCCCCGATGCCTTCGATCAGCAGGACGTAGACGTGCTTGAGACGGTGGCGGGCCAGTTGTCTGTGGCCATCGCCAATGCCAGGCTGTACGAGGAGACGCAGCGGCGGGCGACAGAATTTAGCGTCCTTTATAGCGTGGCGACGGCTGGCACTACGTCTCTTCACCTGGACGAAATCCTCCAGCACAGCCTAGATGCGTTGCATGAGGCTCTTCGGCCGGACGACATCGCGATACTGTTGGTGGAACCGGAGACAGGGGAATTGGTCATTCGAGCCTGGACGGGCTTCCCCGAGGGCCCCAAACTCATGCGCCGCCAGATTGGAGTCGGGACCCCCGGTTGGGTGGTTCAGACGGGTGAGCCGGTTCTATCGGCCGACGTGCGCCAGGATGACCGTTACCACGCCTGTGACGCAGACACCCGTTCTGAAATGTGCGTTCCGCTGCGTGTGAGCGAACGGATCATCGGAGCCTTGAACCTGGAGAGCCGCCGGCAGGGCGACTTCAGTGAGGAGGACCTGCGCCTCGCCTCCACCCTGGCCGGCAACCTCGCCATGCTCATTGAGCGCGCCCGCCTGTTCGACGAAGTGGAGGCGGCCAGGAGCAAGTTGCAGCAGCGGGCGGAGACGCTGGAGCAGCGCGCCGCCCAGTTGGCGCTCCTCAACGACATCGGTGGAAAGATCGCGGCCGTGCTGGATTTGGACAGCGTGCTGGACGGAGCCGCCCGCCTGGTGCAGGGACGCTTTGGCTACCATCACGTGGCCCTTCTCACGCTGGACCGCGAGCGGGATGAGTTAGTGATGAGGGCCAGGGCCGGCCCTCACGCCCATCCTTTCCCTCCGGGCCACCGGCTGAAGTTGGGTCAAGGCATGGTCGGCTGGGTGGGCCGCCACGGCGAGACGCTGCTGGCTAACAATGTGGACACCGAGCCACGCTACATCAACCTTTACCCCGACACGATACCGATCCGGTCTGAACTGAGCGTGCCTATCCGGATAGGCGAGGAGATCATGGGGGTGCTCGATATCCAGAGCCCGCAGTTCAACACCTTCGGCGATGGCGACGTGATGGTGATGGAGACCCTGGCCGGCCAGATTGCCGTGGCGATCGAGAATGCGCGGCTGTATGAGGCGGTTCGGCAAGAACTGACCGAGCGCAAGCGGGCGGAGGAGCAACTGGAACGCTACGCCGCCGAGTTGGAACAGCGCAACAAGGAAGTCAAGCAATTCGCCTACATCGTCTCCCACGACCTGCGGGCCTCGCTGATCAACCTGAAGGGTTTTTCTGCCGAACTCCGCTCCGCCCTGGAGGTGGTCGGTCCCGCGCTGGACACCGCCCTGCCCCACCTGGACGATGGGCAGCGGCAGGCCGTGACCGTGGCCCTCGAGGAAGACATTCCCGAAGCCCTGGGCTTCATTGACTCCTCCGTGACCCGTATGGATCACTTCATCAACGCCGTCTTGCGGCTGTCCCGTTTGGGCCGCCGCGAGCTCAAACCGGGGCCGATTGATATGAACGCCCTTGTCCAGGCCACCTTGCAGACCCTGGCCCACCAGATCGAGGAGCGCCAGGTGAGCGTGACCGTGGGATCGCTGCCCGAAGTAAGCGCCGACCGGACCTCAATGGAGCAGATTATGGGCAATCTCCTGACCAATGCCGTACTGTATCTCGACCCCGGCCGCCCGGGAGAGATCGAGGTCGGTGCCGGGGAAAGAAACCAGGTTATTAAGAAAGAACCTGGTTTCACGACCTTCTGGGTGCGCGACAACGGGCGCGGGATCGCGGAGGAGGACATGGACAAGGTGTTCGCGCCTTTCCGCCGGGCCGGGAGGCAGGACGTGCCGGGCGAAGGCATGGGCCTGGCCTACGTGCAAACGCTGGTGCGTCGCCACGGTGGGCGCATTGGGGTGAAGTCAGAGCCTGGAAAGGGCTCCACGTTCTACTTTACAATCCCGGTGGACGTGAAGCGTGAAACGTCAAACGTCAACTTTCTACTGGCATGAGCCGCTGGATCGTTCGGCTGAGCGTTCGACCGCGCTCATGCCGAGGGCTCACGACGAAGTCTGGCGCTCCAGCGGGAGCATAAGTACCACGCGAAAAAGGAGGCGATCATGCCCGGCATGCAAGAGGTCACGATTCTCCTGGTGGAAGACGATCCAGGCCACGCCCGCTTAATCGAGAAGAATCTGCGTCGCTCGAACATCACAAACGATCTCATCGTGGTCAGCGACGGTCAGCAGGCGCTCGACTATCTGTTCGGCGAGGAGCCGCCCAACACCGGCCCTTCGACTCTGCTCAGGACAGGCTCTTCAGGCCGGCGGCACGGGGGCGAGCGCGCCTCGCCGCTGCTGGTGCTCTTGGACCTGAACCTGCCAGTGTTCGATGGCTACCAGGTGCTCGAGCGCATGAAGGCGGATGATCGAACGAAGCGCATCCCGGTGATCATCCTGACGACCACGGATGACGCCCGCGAGGTGTTCCGGTGCTATGACCTGGGCTGCAACATCTACGTGACCAAACCGGTGGACTATGGACAGTTCGCCGAGGCGATCCGCAAGATCGGGTTGTTCCTGTCGATTGTCACCGTACCGGACGGGGAGTGAGCGTTATGTCTGAATCCAAACCGATCCGCATCCTCTATATGGAGGATGACCCTGGCCTGGCTCGCCTCTTCAAGAAGAAACTGGAGCGGGCGGGCTACGTCGTAGACCTGGCCCGCGACGGCGAGGAGGGGCTGGCTATGTACGCCGCCGGCTCCTACGATGTGCTGGCCGTGGATCAGGCGATGCCCGTCCACGATGGGCTGGAGGTGATTCGCAACCTGGCCTCACGGGGGCCGTTGCCGCCCACGATCATGATCACCGGCACCGGCGACGAGCAGATCGCCGTAGAGGCGATGAAACTGGGCGCGAGCGATTACATCGTCAAGGACGTGGACGGCGGGTATCTCGATTTGCTGCCCACCGTGATCGAGCATGTGCTCCAGCGGCAGCGCCTCGTCGAGGAGAGGCAGCGGGCGGAGATGGAGCGGGAACGTCTGCTGGCAGCCGAACACGAGCAGCGTCTGCTGGCAGAAACGCTGAGAGAGGTGACATTGGCGCTCACCTCACAAACCAGCCACGCGGCCGTGCTGGACGAGATCCTGCGCCAGGCACAGCGCATCGTCCCTCACAGCACCGCCAACATCGCACTGCTGGAGGATGATATCCTGCGCGTCGTCCGCTGGCGGGGCTACGAGATGCATGGTGGTGAGGAATGCATTTCCAGCCTGGTTCGGCCATTGACTGACCTGCCGCTGAATGCCGAGGCTGTCCGGTCTCGGGAGCCTGTGGTCATCCGCGACACGCACCAAGAGCCGCGCTGGGCGATGCTTGAAGGGACGGCCTGGATCAGGTCATTCCTCATTATACCCATCTGCCTGCGCGACCGGGTGCTGGGGCAGATCAATCTGGCCAGCGATACCCCCGCTGAATTCTCAGCCGAAGATGCCGAACGGCTGCAACCCATGGCCAGCGCCGCCGCCATCGCCATTGAGAACGCCCGGCTGGTGGAGGGGCTGGAGGCGGAGGTGGCGGCCCGCACGGCCGAGATCCGGGCCGAGCAGGAAAAGAGCGAGGCCATCCTGCGCAGCGTGGGCGACGCCATCGTCATGTTCGGCCTGGAGGGGCAGGTTCAATACGTCAACGACGCTTTCACAGCCCTGACCGGCTACACGGCCGAAGAAGCCTTGGGGCAGCGGACGAGCGCGTTGATGGGAGGGGAGATGTCTGAGCAGGCCCAGCGGTCGCTGCGGCTTGCCCTGGCCAAGGGCGAGGTCTGGCAGGGCGAAGTGACTCACCGGCGCAAGGACGGCCGCACCTACGATGCCGCGGTGACCATCGCCTCCATGCGCGACGCTGCCGGCAACCTGGTGGGCTATGTCTCCAGCCACCGGGACATCAGCCAACCCAAGAACCTGGAGCGAGCCCGGAGCCGGTTCATCACCAACGTCTCCCACCAACTGCGCACCCCGGTGACGACCATCCAGCTTTATGCGCACCTGCTGCGGAAAGGGAGGCAGCCGGAGAAAACTGAGGTTTATCTCCAGATGGTGGAGGAGGAGACAGCCCATCTGATCCACCTGATCCAGGACACCCTGGAGATGACGGTGTTGGACAGTGGCCAGGCAGTGACTGCCTGGGAACCGGTCTCTCTGTCCACCGTTATCGGAGACATCGTCACCCGCTACCAGGGCCGGGCTGAAGCGTCCGGGCTGACGCTGGTGGCTAAGCCGATTCCGCCTGATTTACCGGCTGTGAAAGGGGACCAGGCCCGGCTGTCCCGGGCGCTGAGAGAGATCGTGGAGAACGCGATCATATTTACCCCAACCGGCGGGCGGGTGACGATGGATGCGGGAACCGTCGAGGATGAAGGCCGGCTGTGGGTGACGATCGTCGTGCGGGATACCGGCCCCGGCATCTCGCCCGAGGAGCAGGAGCGGGTATTCGACCGCTTTTACCGGGGGAGCCTGGCCGAATCGGGGCACGTCCCCGGCACCGGCCTGGGGCTGAGCATCGCGCAAGAAATCATGCGCGCTCACGGCGGCCGGGTAACGGTGGAGAGCCCTTCGACGGGGCTCAGGACAGGCGCGGTGGGGAAGGGCAGCACGTTCAGAATGTGGCTATTGCCGGAGGAACGTGAAGCATATAAGGCGAGGGGGGAGACATCAACGAGACGGGGGCGGCTATTTTCGGAGCAGTCATCATGAACTACGTTCACCCTCAAGGACGAAAATGCTTGCACGCGAGCCGCGCTTCCGCATGGGAGCAGTGCCGTTTATTTTCGAGGCAGATAACCATGATAGGTTCCTCCACCGGTGGAGTTGGGGAGTGAGCGTTATGTCTGGATCCAAACCGATCCGCGTTCTCTATATGGAGGATGACCCTGGCCTGGCCCGCCTCTTCAAGAGGAAACTGGAACAGGCAGGCTACGTCGTAGACCTGGCCCGCGACGGCGAAGAGGGGCTGGCTATGTACGCGGCCCGCCCCTACGACGTGATGGCTGTGGATCAGACGATGCCCGTCCACGGTGGGCTGGAGGTGATTCGCATTCTGGCTTCCCAGGGTGCACTGCCACCCACAGTTATGGTCACCGGCACCAGCGATGAGCAGATCGCCGTAGAGGCGATGAAACTGGGCGCGAGCGATTACATCGTCAAGGACGTGGAAGGCGGGTATCTCGAATTACTACCCCACCTGATCGAGCGGGCGCTCCATCAGCAGCGCCTCTGTGAGGAAAAGCAGCAAGCGGAGGAGGCGCGGCGGGAGAGTGAAGAAAGGTTCAGGAAGATAACCGCTGCGGCTCAAGATGCTATCATTATGATGGATAACAAAGGGAATATCTCCTTTTGGAATGAGGCGGCGGAGAAGACCTTCGGCTATTCCTGTCAAGAGGCCCTGGGCGAGGAACTGCACACGCTTCTTGCCCCTGAGCGCTACCACGAAGCCTATCGAAAGGGTTTTGCCAGGTACAAGACGACAGGCCAGGGGGCGGCCGTCGGACAGACGCTTGAATTGACGGCGGTGAAAAAGGACGGGACGGTGTTCCCGATCGAGCTTTCTCTTTCGGCGGTGAAGTTGAAAGGCGAATGGAACGCCATAGGGATCATCAGAGACATCACCGAGCGGGCTCGCCTGTTCGAGGCAGTGGAGGCTGGCAGGATCGAGTTGCAGCAGCGGGCGGAGGCACTGGAAGAGGCAAACGTCCGCCTGCAGGAACTCGACCGCCTCAAGAGCCAGTTCCTCGCTAACATGAGCCACGAACTTCGGACACCGCTCAACTCCATCATTGGCTTCTCCGAGGTTCTCATTGATGGACTGGTGGGCGAGATGCCTCCTGGACAGAAGGAATGTGTGCAGGACATCCACTCCAGCGGGGAGCACCTCCTGGCCCTGATCAACGACATCCTCGACCTATCCAAAATTGAGGCCGGGCGTATGAGGCTGGAACCGACAACTTTCGAGGTGGCAGAGTTGCTGACGGAGGCACAGACGACGATTTCGCCGCTGATCGAGAAGAAGTCGCAGGTGCTGACGATAGAACGGGCCGAGGGCCTGCCACCACTCACCGCCGATCGCTTCCGGGTCAAACAGGTGCTGCTCAACTTGCTCAGCAACGCTCATAAATTCACGCCCGCCGGGGGGCGCATCACCCTTTCCTGCCGTCCGGCCAACTCGGCCACGATGCTCCTCTGCGTGGCCGATACGGGCATCGGCATCAAACCCGAAGATCAGGAGATCATCTTTGAGGAGTTCTGCCAGGCAGACGGCTCACCGACGCGGGAGATGACAGGGACCGGATTGGGACTGGCCATCAGCAAGCGGCTGGTCGAGATGCACGGGGGCCGCATGTGGGTGGAAAGCGAGTACGGGCACGGCGCGACCTTCTCCTTCCTGCTCCCGCTCGCCCTCCCACTGGAGGCAGAACCGGAGTCGCCTGACGAAACCGCGCTGCCTTCCGACGGCAAGACAGTGTTGGTGGTCGAGGATGACCGTCAGTTCAGCAATCTCCTGGCGCTCTACCTGCGCCAGGAGGGATATACACCTGTCCAGCACTACAACGGTGCCGGTGTGCCGGATCGGGCTCGTGAGTTGAGACCCGCCTTGATCACCCTTGACGTCATGCTTCCCGACCAAGACGGTTGGGACATCCTGCGTGCCCTCAAGTCAGACCCTCGGACCAAAGACATCCCGGTGCTGGTCATATCAGTGCTGGAAAACAGTGAGTTGGCGCTCAGCCTGGGAGCGACAGATTACCTGGTCAAACCGGTGCGCAGGGATGACCTGCAGGCTTTGCTCGGCCGGCTGGCGCCACCTGCACCCACGGCCCGGGAAGTCAAAGTGTTGGTCGTGGACGACGACGCCGAAATGGTCTCACTGCTGCAAGCGATGTTACGCGCCGAGTGGTACACGCTGCTTCCGGCATACGACGGCGAGGAGGGGTTAACCCTGGCGCGCAGTGAGCACCCCGATGCAATCCTGCTCGACCTGATGATGCCGGGCATGAATGGCTTTGAGGTACTGGAAAGGCTGCGGGCCGACGCCGAAACGGCGGACGTCCCGGTCATCGTGGTCACGGCCAAGGACGTGACCGCAGAGGAACGCAAACTCCTCGACGATCACATCCAGGGGCTGGTGCGTAAAACTGCGCTCACCCCGCAATCCCTGCTGACGGAATTGCGCCGACTGGAGGCGCTACAGCCGTAGAGGTGTCGTATGATGGACCTTTCAGCCTATCAGACAATTTACATCACAGAGGCGCGCCGGAACCTGGCGGAGTTGCAGCGGCAACTGGCACGCCTGGAAGCCGGCGCACTCGATCCCGAAGGGTTAGAGGCAGCCTACCGGGCTGCCCATACTCTCAAAGGCGACTCGGCCACGATGGGCTACGAGGAATTGGTCGCCCTGGCCCAGGAGATCGAAGCCCCGCTGAGGAAAGCAGTGCAGGAAGGGCTCCCCCTGCCGGCCGAATTTGTCGCCCCTCTCAAGACAGCCCTCAGCCACCTGGAGGAGGCGCTGGAGGCCACGAACCAGCCGGCTCCACGTGTATGAATGCCAGATCCACCACCGGCAGTGCCTCAACCCGCGCCTGCACCTGGTCGGCGATGGCGTGGGCCTGGCGAAGCGTCATCTCGCCGTCCACGTCAATGTGGATGTCCGCCCGCAACCGCGGCCCGACGTGGTCGGCGATAACCTGGTGAACGCCGAGGACGCCTGGCACGGCCGACGCGGCGGCGACGATCTGGACTGTGAGTTCCGGCGGTGCACCACGGCCGGTGAGGTAGCCCAGGTTCTCGTACAGGATCTCCCAGGTCGTGCGGAAAATCCACAACGAAACTACCACCCCTGCCACCGGGTCGAACAGCGGGTGGACTAAACGAGAGCCCCACACACCGAGCAGCGCCGCGGTAGAGGCCAGGACGTCGGCCAAATTGTCGCGGGCGCTGGCGCGGATGGCGGGGCTGTGCACCAGTCGCCCGATACGCCCGACCAGCAGGTACATCGCCACCTTAACCAACACACTGCCCACCAGCGCAGCCGTAGGCCAGCCCGGTTCAATCGCCGTCGCGCCGGAAAGGAAGCGCAGCACTCCCTCACGCATCGCCGTGAAACCCGCCGCTCCCATTGCAACGGCAATCAGCATGCTCACCAGCGGTTCAAAGCGGCTGTGCCCCTGCGGGTGACTCTCGTCGGCCGGCTGCTGGGCAAAGTACAGCCCGGCCGCCATCAGCAGACTATACAGCGTATCCGAGAGCGAGTTAACGGCATCCGACAGCACCGCGCTGCTGTCCGAAAGCCGGGCCACCGCCGCCTTGGTCACGACCAGCAGGCCATTGCCTACGATGGCGATCAGGATTGCCTGCTGATAGAGGCGCTGACGATGGGGATCGAGGTGCTCTCGCCGTACCCTCTGGAAAGCCATGCGATGCCTTTCCCAACTCCAGTGTGTGTGTTACAATAGCCAGTATAGCAAAATACCTCTTGCCTGTCAAGGCTGGAAGAATGATTAACCTGCTGCTCGCTTCTCAATCCCCTCGCCGCCGCGAGTTGCTGGCGCTGCTGGGGCTGCCTTTCGAGGTGAGGGTTCTACGCCAACGTGATGGGGCTTCCTCCCTGCCATCTCACCCGCTGCCTGCGCCTCCGGGGAGTCGAACCTCTCCACGACGTTCCTGCTGCCTGCCAGGCCCACACCAGCCACCACTGCGCGGCCTACGCAACCATTCTGAATGACCGATGACAAATCTCAAAATCGTTATTCATAATTCGCCATTCGCAATTCTGGCTGTGCTTCTACTGGTTGGCTGTAGCAGCCCTCCAACCGCTGCGCCTGCCTCGCCTGTCCCCGTCCTCACTCCCACCTCCGCTCCCACTCTCACATCGCCGCCGCCCTCTCCTGACGCGACGGCCGCCGCGTACCTTTCCGCCTGGGAGACGGGCGACTACGCGACGATGTATGCTCGCCTCTCCCCCGCCAGCCGGGTTGCCATTGACGCCGAGAGTTTCACTCAGCGCTACCAGAATGCTCTCACCACCGCCACTGTGCTCACTGTCACCACGCGTCTTCAGTCCGCCCTGCGGGAGGACAACCGGGCTCACGTCTCCTTCTGGATGGCATTGGATACAGCGCTGGTAGGCACATTGATCACCGACACAGTTATGTCGCTCAGCCTGCACGAGGGGCAATGGTGGGTGGACTGGGACGAGGGGCTGATCTGGCCGCAACTGGCGGGCGGTCACTACTTCCGGATGGATTACAGCATCCCCGTCCGCGCCAATATATACGACCGTGCCGGATTGGGCCTGGCGACTGCGGGCACGATTGTCACCATCGGCGCTATCCCTGGCCAAATTGAGGACGAGAATGCGCTCCTGGCGGCGCTGACACTGGTCACAGGGCTCTCGCCGGACGAGATACGCAGCCGGTACGCCGCTGCTCCCGCCGACTGGAAGGTGCCCATCGCCGACATCCCCGCCGAAGTGAGCGTGGATCACAACGACCTGCTGGCCTCTATTCCTGGCATTTACCGGGATGAGAAAGATGGGCGCGTCTATCCCCAAGGAGGCGTTGCGCCGCATGTTGTCGGCTGGGTATCACCGGTGCCAGCCGAGCGACTTGTAGAATACCGTGCCCAGGGCTACCGGGGCGATGAATGGGTGGGCGTTTCTGGGCTGGAGGCATGGGGGGAGGAGATTCTGGCCGGTCGGCACGGCGGTGTGCTCACCATCGTCACCCCGGCAGGGGAAAAGGTCGCCACAGTGGCGGAAAGCCCGGCTGTGCCCAGCCGCGCTATCTATACCACCTTCGACCGCGACTTCCAGGAGCAGGTGCAGCGCATATTAGGCGGTCGCAAAGGAGCCATCGTCGTACTCGACGTGCACACCGGCGCGGTGCTGGCGCTGGCCAGCGGTCCTGGCTTCGATCCCAACGTCTTCGTCGGGCCGGCCGGGGCGGTGGGCCGCTCCCAGATTCTGGCCGACCCCCGCCGCCCGCTCTTCAACCGCGCCACCCAGGGCACCTATCCCTCCGCCTCCGTCTTCAAGATCGTCACCATGGCGGCGGCGATGGAGGAGGCGGGAATGGACCCCGATAACACGTTCTTTTACTGCCCCGGCTACTGGGAGGGGCTGGGACCAGCGTCCCGCAAGACGTGCTGGAAAACCGACGGACACGGCGACATCAGCCTCAAGGATGCTCTCACTGCTTCCTGCGACGTCACTTTCTACGCCGTAGGACAGACGCTCGACGGGGTAGGGCAGGACGTGCTCCCCCGGTTCGGACGGGGCTTCGGGTTCGGGGAAGCGACTGGACTGGAGGGGGTGCTTGAGGAAGGCGGGCTGATGCCCGATCCCACCTGGAAGACCAATGCCATCGGCGAAGCCTGGTGGGTGGGCGACACGGTCAACCTGGCCATCGGACAGGGCTATCTGCTGGTGACACCGCTGCAGGTGGCGCGCATGATGGCAGCGGTCGCCAACGGTGGCACACTCTACCGTCCCTACGTCGTGGAGCGCACCGCTGGTTACGAGGCCGGAGAGGTGGAGGCCGAGCAGGTGACCCAGCCCCAGGTTGTTGGCACGTTGCCGACCAGCCCGGAGCACCTGGCGGCCATTCAGGAGGCGCTGCTGGGGGTGACCACCAAATCTATCGGCACCGCGCCCCACCGCTTCGCTGGGCTGAGCATCCCCGTCGCCGGCAAGACTGGCACCGCCGAGGTCGGCGGGCCAGATACTGTACCCCATTCCTGGTTCGCCGCCTACGCCCCGGCCGACAGCCCCGAGATCGCCATCGTCACCATGGTCGAGAACGCCGGCGAAGGAACGAGCGTGGCCGCGCCGCTGGCGCGCCAGGTAGTAGAGGCCTATTACGGCCGGCCCCTTTCTCCGCTGCCGCCTCAGGCGGAGGAGGATTACGTGCCGCCTACACCCACTCCGCAGCCGTAAGCAGGCAGCGCTGGCGCTCTCCCTCTCCCAGTGGGGGAGGGCCGGGGTGGGGGCCTCCAGCACTTTGCACCCCGGCGAACTGGTGCAGGCCACGGCGAGCGACGGCGTGCTGGCTAGCAACGGCACCACCGGAAAACCCTCACAACAAGTTCAACTCGTGCAGCACCTCGATCACATCGGGGTGAGCCTCGCCTTCCCCGGGCCACAGCCACTCAGCCCGCAGCCACAGGCCTGGGATGGTCATCGAATGGTACGCGCCACCCGTGAACGGTATGACCCTGAGTCTCCCCGTTGCCTCATCACGCACCAGCATCTGCGTCCCCTCTATTCCATAGGGATCCAGCAGCCACAATTCTCCCACCCCGTTGCGCTCGTAGCCCTCCCGCTTGACGCCGACATCGTAGTGATAGGTGCTGGCGGAGAGAATCTCCACTACCAGGTCCGGCGCGCCGTCCACCTGCTTCTCGCCGATGATGCCCGCCCGCTCACGGCGGATGAACAGCAGATCAGGCTCGTAGACGTGCCCCTCCTTAAATTATACCCCATCTCCCCAGTTGAACAAGCCTCCTACGGCTCTAATGGCTCTGCCAGGCGCAGGGCGATGTAGGCCGGACGGTAGGAACCATCGGGCCGCAGCAGGCTGTAGGCGGAGACTGGATTCCCTGGACCCCAGGTAGTCGCCAGGTTCAGGTTCCACAGGAACATCGGCCCTACCCAGGGTCGCTCGTCTCCCATCTGAAAGGCGCGCACAATGTAGTCCGCCTGCTGGGCCTCGCTCACCTGACGTGCGTACTCCCAGCCTGTCGTGTCCATCGGCCCTATCCCCTCAGTTGAAGGCCAGCCGAATTCCGTGACCCAGATCTGATGCCCAGTGTCGCCGTCAGCGAGCATGATGGCGTGGTAATCCTCCAGCGTGTCGCGGAAGAAGAAACTGGGATGGTCGTTGTGACTGGAGGCGACGTGTGGGAGAAATTCAGGGTCCTGCCAACTCTCGTCGGGCGGGTTGGCGAAGCCATAGGGATGAGCGCCGATGCCATCCACCCACTGAGTGATGCCGGCCTCATACATTCCGCGCAGGAAGACACGGTCGTCAATCGCCTCCACGCCGTCGTTGATGCCAGTGACGGCCGGTGCGCCGCTGACGACCAGGGCGCCCGGGTCGGCCGCCCGCACGCCCCTGGCTCCCTCGGCCACTAACGCGACGAAGCGGGCCGGGTCGAGGGTATCGCCCCGCCACTCGCGGGCCAGATTAGGCTCGTTCCACAGTTCGTAGGCCGCCACGCGGCCCCGGTAGCGGGTCGCCAGTTGCCCCATAAAGCGGCCAAATTCAGCGTAGTTGGCCGGTGGACCGCCTTCGAGTTCGGAGACGCGGGTCCAGTCGGGGGCGTGGGTCACGCCAAGCAACACCTCGAAACCGAACCCATTGCACGCTTCTATGGCACGGTCCAGCGGCCCCCATTCAAAGTTATCCGGCCCGTGCTCGATGGTGTGCCACTCTACCTGTTGCTTGACCCACCCCACGCCCAGCCCTTGCGCCCAGCGCAGGGTCTCCTCCACGTCACCTGCGAAAAGGTGCACCTGCACGCCGTAGCCGGGCTTGGGGACCGGCGGTGGTAGCGGTGTGGGGCTGGAGGGAGGCTGCTCGGTCGGCGCAAGGGGCGTTGGGACAGATGTGGAGGCAGGAACAGTGGATGTTCCGCCACTGCCGACGCCCGGCAGGTAGATGGTGTACGGCGCCGGGGAAGGGGATGAAGTCGGACCAGGAGTGAGGGGTGGGCGCCCGATGCAGCCAGTGAGAGCGAGGGACAGCAGCACAACGAGGGCCACCCACCCCAGGATGTTGCGGAAAAAAGTCTGCATTGTCAGGTTCGGAACCTTCGGGAGGCTTAATAGCGCTGCTATCTGCCTGCGTTCACCAGCGCCAATCTGTGTCCTATCTCCTCCGTTCAGGCGTCAGCCCCCTCGCCAAGCATCGCCCTGGCGTACTCGTACCCCATGTGGAACGCTTTCATATTCAGTTCCTCCGTACCCCTGGGCACGCTGTCGAGAACCGCCTTGCGCATTGCCTCTTTGGAGACTACCGTGGTCAGTGCAGTCAGCGATCCCATCATCACGATATTGGCCACGATCCGCCGCCCCAATTCGTGCTCGGCGATGCGGGTTGCCGGGATAGAAATGACCTGCTGACCGGCGGTCGGATCTGGTTGCACCAAGTCGGCGTCAATCAACAACACTCCTCCCTCGGCCAACTGCCTATGGTACGTGGTGTAGGCCTCCTGGGACATCGCCACCATCACACAGGGATGGGTGACGTGGGGGTACAGGATGAGACTATCGGAGATGATGAGGGCTGTGCTGCAAGCCCCACCTCTCGACTCGGGGCCATAAGACCGGGTCAGCGTAACCTCCCGCTCGTCATATAGCGCCGCCCCCGCGCCAGCGATCCTACCGGACAGGATGATCCCCTGCCCCCCAAAACCGCACAGCCGGACCTCCAAACTCCCGGCCGCACCCTCTACACATGGCGCTTCGGAGACAGGCGCTCCAAGCCGAACGGCGGCGGTCTCTGGTGACGGTGGCGGCAGTTTAGCCCGCCCCACCCTCTCTCCGAAGGGCGCTTCCAACTCCACCGGCGGGCGGTGGAGCAACCCCAGGTCCTCCGAGGGATGCAATTCCCCGAACCTCTCTTGAAGCCGCTCCTGAAAAGTGGGGCGCTCAATGTCTACGAATTCCCCGCAGATGATCTCCCCGCCCAGTTCGATGTCCACCTCCCACGGTCGGGCGTCGTGACGGATGACTGCCTTCTGGTGATAGTATTCCATCATATCGGTGCCGTAGCTGGCACGGTTGAAACGCCCGTAGAGCGTGGGGCAAGGAGAAATGACCTCAACGACGCTAAAACCTGGCTTCAGCAGTGCTTTATGAATGGACTTCTCCAGCCGGCGAGCATGGAGCACCGTCCAGCGGGCGATGTAGGTCGCACCAGCCGCCGCTGCCAGATTCGGGATGTTGAACGGGTGCTCCAAATTGCCCCGAGGCGAGGTGCTGGTACGGGCTTCAGTCGGCGTCGTCGGCCCCATCTGTCCACCGGTCATCCCGTAGTTGAAATTGTTGACACAGATAACCGTAAGGTCCATGTTGCGGCGAGCGGCGTGAATGAAATGGTTGCCGCCGATGGCGATCAGGTCCCCGTCGCCGGAGAAGACGACCACTTTCAGGTCACTATTAGCCAGTTTAAGCCCTGTGGCGAAGGGAATGGCCCGCCCGTGGGTCGTGTGGAAGCCATCGAGTCGCAGGTAGCCAGCCACCCGTCCGGTGCAGCCGATACCAGATACGATGGCCACCTTATCCAAATCCAGCCCCGAGCGCACGAGCGCACTGACAAAGCAACTCAACGCCGTACCCAGCCCACAGCCAGGGCACCACATGTGCGGCAGTCGCTCCGTGCGCAACAAGTCATCCATCGGGTGGCGCTCGATCTCCTCCCGAGTCGGCACGCCTGCCAGTTCGTCCTGTACACTCATCTCCTCTGCTTCCTTGCTCACCTTGCTCCCTCCCGAATCGCGTCCAGGATGTCCTCTGGCTTGTGGATGTCCCCGCCGGGATGGGTGACGGGAACGACACTCGCCTGGCCGCCTGCGCACCGCTCCACCTCCAACACAATCTGGCCCATGTTGAGTTCTGGCACGACGAACGCCTGTACCTGCCCCGCCAGTTGGCGGATGCGATCCTCAGCGAAGGGCCAGACGGTCACTAACTTGAGCAGCCCCACGCGCAGCCCCTCCTCCCGTGCCATCCGCACCGGCAGCAGCGCCGTGCGAGCCGAGGTGCCGTAGGCGACAACCACGACCTCGGCATCTTCGACGCCGTCCTCGACCAGGGTAATGATATCGTGCCGGTGGTCCCGGATCTTGGCAATGAGGCGAGGAATGAGTTTGGCCTGCGCCGCCGCCGTCGTCGCCGGATACCCGCGCTCATCGTGGGTCAGGCCGGTCATGTGGATACGATAGCCCATCCCCGCGACAGGGAAAGGCGGCACGCCGTCCTCGTCCGGCGCATAAGGAAGGTAGTCGGGGCCAGGTGGCACCCTCGGCTTGCGCCAGGGGTAGATCGGGATCTGCTCCGCTGGCGGGATGACCACTCGCTCGGTCATGTGGCCTACCGTCTCATCGGTCATCAAGAAAACAGGGGTGCGGTACTCCTCGGCCAGATTGAAGGCGTGAATGGCCAGGTTAAACGCCTCCTGAGGGGAACCGGGCGCGAGGGCAATGACCTCGTAGTGGCCGTGGGAACCCCACCTGACCTGCATCATATCCCCCTGGCTGGTCAGTGTCGGCAGGCCGGTGGAGGGACCACCGCGCTGTACGTTCACCACGACGCAGGGGGTTTCGGTCATGATGGCCAGGCCGATGTTCTCCAGCATCAGACTCAGGCCGGGACCGGAGGTGGCAGTCATCGCCCGCGCACCTCCCCAGGCCGCCCCGACCACCGAGTTCATTGAAGCCAGTTCATCCTCCATCTGAATGAAGACGCCGCCGATCTCCGGCAGCCGCGCCGCCATACACTCGGCGATCTCGGTGGCGGGGGTGATGGGATAGCCACCGAAGAAACGGCAGCCAGCACATATCGCCCCCTCGGCGATGGCAGTGTCGCCATCCAGGAAAAACCTGCCCTCCAACACGCCGGGTTCACTCACGTTCTTTCACCTCCACTACGTAGATACAGAACTCCGGGCACAGCAACTCGCACAGCCGGCAGGCGACACACTGCTCCGGGTGGACGGCCCGGGGAGGGTGGTAACCCTTCTCGTTCATCTCATCCGAAATCTCCAGCACGTCTCGAGGGCAGTAGTGCACGCACAGCCCGCACCCCTTACAACGCGCTTTGAGGATGTGCATCTCGCCGTGCGGAGAAGTGAATTTATCAACGTCTAACGGTGTACGCCAAAGCTTCAAGGCCGACCCCTGATAAGAAAGAGTAGTATCCTGATTCCGAAATCTGGCCTCCAACATCTATCCCCCGGCAACCAGCCGCTCCAGCGACTCTTTCGACGCCGCCTCCACCTCGTCGTGGATGCTCTGCCCGTGGCTGTCCATCGTCACCACCACGGGGAAGCCCTCAACGCGGATGACCCAGAAGGCCTCTGGCACACCAAACTCCTTCTTCTTGTGAACTGCCAGCACCTCCTGGACCGCATCAGCGATCAGGGAGGCCGCCCCCCCGACAGCGTGAAAGTAGACCGCGCCATGCTCCTGGCAGGCCTGCAGCGTCCCCGGCCCCATACCCCCCTTACCGATGACGCCGCGCAGCCCGAAGTGGGCAATGACCTCCGGCTCGTAGACCTCTTCGCGGATGGAGGTGGTCGGCCCGGCGGCGACGAACTGCCACCTGCCGTCCTCGTCCTGCCGCACGACCGGCCCGCAGTGGTAGATGACGCCGCCGCGCAGGAGACGCCGGAGTTCCTCGTACAAGGGCCGTTCGCTTTCGGGCGCTGCCTCGGCGCGGATGAAGTTCTCGATCAGGTACTTATGCGCCGCATCCCGCCCGGTGACCATCACGCCGGAGAGACCCACGGTGTCACCGATGTGGAGGGCACGGATAGCGTCTTCGGAGATGGGAATGTCCAGTTCATACGTTGCCATAGATGACTTGCTCCTTTTAACACCTTATCGCCCGCCCTGCTCACTCCGCAGATTCCCTTCGGCCCAGCGGACCACCGCCTCGGCAAGGGCGAGGGCTTCCTGGTATTCCTCACGGCTGGTCGGCGGCGCGAGGCCAGGATAGCGGGCGAAAACGGCAAACCGTGTGAGCCGCTCGGCCTGTCTGACGGATTCTGGAATTTCGTGACCAGCCCTTTCGAGCAATGTCAGCAACCCGGCAAGATCGTGAACGTAAGGGAATCCTACGTTGTGCTGGATCAAAAGGGCTTTGATCGCTTTCTCCGCAGCCTGTTACGCGTTGAAACATAGGTCTTCCAAGTAAATGCCCGGCTCTTCTGCCCGGGCCACCATCAGGTTACTTCGGGCTCTGTTTAGCCACTCCCTGGGGTCATCCGGGGGGTAGCGTTCGGGCATGATAGACCTCCTTTCCTTCTCGTAAAGCGGGGGCGATAACGAGGCAGTGGGTGTGGCGGTATCGCTCCACCTGCTCCGGGGTGACCAGAATCACATCCACCGCCTGTCCCACTCCGTGCAAATTCACATAAATGTCGCTGACAAGACGACTCTGGTCGAATTCCCCGCTTTTGATCACCAGCAAATCCACGTCGCTGTGAGGTCTCATCTCTCCCCGAGCCGCTGAGCCAAACAGGATAATCCTCTCTGGCTGAGCCGCCTGCACGATTCGCCGGATGATTTCCTCAAGGGTCTCCTGGCTCAACACCGTTTTTCTCTCCATAACCCAATGCCCCTGCTCCAACGACAGACCGTCGCTGAACAATTGAGACTGGCTATAAGCACATCCCGCCCAACATCACCGCATCCCCGCACCCGACCTCAGCTTCACCTACCCCAACCTGCCCTCCCTCATCGAGGAGATTGAGGAGTACCTCGGATAAGGATTTTTTACTCCCCTCCCATCTTTGCGATCAAACTCATTAGGAAATCCTCTTGGGTTTTATCAAGGTATCGGTATGTTCCTTACCTCCAATGTACTCCAAGAATCTCTTTTGCGCGCAAGCCTTTAACCCATCTCTCCTCGGACATAGGTTGAAATTCTTCAAAATATACTTTGTTGCCCTCGACTCTCTTCACTTTTGACCTACCCCATAGAACAAGTGAACCATCAACATCTGGAAAAACAAAGAACACAGTGCCTGTTGCTCTTTTACCAAAGTTCCCCCGAAAGTTTTCCCAATAACACTCGGTGCAGAGAGTCTTTTCCACACAGTGTTCTCCCTTACAATTTCCAAGTTCATCTATTTCGGCCCTCACATCGACGGTATTAGTTGTACATTTACTAAACCGAGGATCGTTGGATACATTCGTGCACTTACCCATCCAATTCTGGTTATTGAATGCTACTCGAATTATCATTCCCATCGCAATACGCTCCTTTCAGCATAGTGCGATTTCATCAGCCTTCAAACGAAGGAGATGATGCCGCGTGAACAATCACTTGACCTCAGTTTCACTCGCCCAAACCTGCCATTCCTCATCGGGGGAGATTGAGCAGGAACTATAGCCGCAGCAGACCCCCGCCCCCATCCCCTTGGGCTTTGGCATTTGTCATTTGCTCATTTGTGATTCAAACCTCACTTCTCCATCCCGAACCTCCATCCGCGCCCGCCGGCAAGCCCAGCACATGTAGGCGACGCTCACAAAGTAGCAGGCCGGGAGGCGGTGGTAGGCCCCGATTTTGACGCCAAAGACGGTCGTCTTTCCCCCGAAGCCCATCGGCCCGATACCCAGTTCGTTACACTCGCGCAGCAACCGTTCCTCCAGCGCCGCCAGTTCCGGCACCGGGTTGACCCCGTCCAGTGAGCGGAAAAGTTGCTCCTTGGCGTGCACATAGCCTGTGCCCCGGTCGCTGCCGATGGCGACCCCCAGCACCCCTGGCGCGCACCCTTTCCCCTGCGCCTGGTAGACCACGTCCAGCACCACCCGCCGGACCCCCTCCAGGTCCCGCCCGGCCTTCAGCGGGGCGTAGGGCAGTTTGTACTGCGCGCCCACGTTTTCACTCCCGCCGCCCTTGAGGAGCAAGCCCACTCGCAGGTAGTCCTCCCCCCACTCCTCGAAGTGGAAGGTGGGAAAACCCACCCCCAGGTTGTTCCCACTGTTGCGACCAGTGAGGGGATCCACGGCATTGGGCCGCAGATAGGCCCGGCGGGTAGCCTCGGCCACCGCCGCCTCGACCTGCGCTCGCAGTTGACGGGTGCTCATCCCCTGGGGATGAGAGACGTGGAAGATGGGCACGCCGGTGTCCTGGCATATAGGGGTGGAGTTGGCACGGGCCAGGGCCACGTTCTCCAAGATGGTCGCCAGCGCGTCCACGGCGGCCGAGCCCGGCTCTTCGCGAGCCTGGGCTGCCCGTAGCGCCGCCTCCACGTCCGCCGGCAGGTCGGTTGACGCCCGGCGGACCAATTCGACGAAAGGCTCAGTCAGATCGTTGAAATTAGTCACCTTGAAACCACCAATGTACAAAGTTTCTGGCCGTCGCAAGCGAGCGCCGGGCCAGTTTCAGCGCCTCTTCACCTTCGGGTTCTGCGTAACGATCCGCCGGCAATACGATCCTGCCCCCTTCCAGACGCGGGTACCGACTCCACGTTGCCGCTGGCTCTAACTGCTCGGCATCACCCGCCAGTTGGGCCAGACGTGCCTCCCATCCTGGCACAGACTGGGATTCTGCCTCCTGTCGGAGCAGCGAAGCCACATAGTGGGACCGCTCCAGACGGCCAAAGCAAGCCAGCACTGCTTTGACGCTCTTTTCAGTGACCTGCTGGCAATGGGTTACGCAGCGGTCGTAGAGGCAACCAGCAAACAGGCTCTCCGCAGCCTTCAGGTCACGCTCGGCGTCTGCGAGCCACTTCTCGGTCCAGGCCGCGTTGTCCAGCGGCGAGAGGGGGGTCCGTCGCCGATACCGGACAGGGAAACGCCACCCTCCTGTCTCGGTACGTTGAATGCCACGCACCGCCACATCCCGGCGTGTCCGCTGGAGCAGCGAGCGCAGTTCACCATCGCCGTGGATGATCTGACCATCGAAGGCGACGTCCAGCAGCAAGGGAAAACGGGAGAACAGACCAGCACGGAACTCTGCCTCGGTGTAAATCAGCACATCCACATCGAATCCTAACGGACCAATGGCCCGCCGGAGGGCAATTACCTGAGCCCCCCGTTCTCGTTGTGCTTTCCCGGCTTCCCGAACGACGACCAATACGTCCACGTCGTGGGCCGGCTTGCCTCGGGCGAAGGAGCCGAAGAGAATTACGCTGCTCACATCATCGCAAGCAGTCAACACCCCGGCCCGTATGCGCTCGATCAATGCCTCCCTAATCACCACTCACACACTCACCGCCTCTCTACTACCAGTTTACCAACCCTATGGCTTCGGAATCGCCAGATCGGGCGACCCCAGATCAGACAGTTTCAAGTCCGGGTTATTCTCCTGGATGATCTCGTGGAGAATCTGGGCGTATTTGACTTTGACCCGCCCCCAGTTGGCCAGCATACCCTCGTCAACCCACGGCTTATAGAGAGCCGCCCCGGTTGCAGCACACGCCGGTCCGGGCTCAATCTTGAAGTAGCAGGGAGAGCATACGCGAGCCATCTCCGGGCTGTCGTAGAAGCGCATATAGCCGCCGAAGGACTCGGTGATGATGACGTGCACATCGAGAGGGATGTCAACCACCTGCCGGATGGCGGCGAACTGGGGCAGCGTCAGGTCGGCGACCGGATTGAACGTCCCCGCCCCCAACATCTCCAGCACCTTGCCACCGGCAGGGTTGGCGTGCCCGGCGTAGATGCTCACCTTGAAGATCACGTCTTCAGGAATATCGCCGTTCTTCTTCATCTCGTTGAGCAGCCAGAGTTCCCCCTCGTCCACCACCAGGAAACCGCGGAAGCCGAGGTCAATGCACATCATAATGTCGGCGATGGTTTGATTCAGCATCTTGGAACCCCGGCAGCGGACGCCGGAGAGCACCCCCTCAGGCGTAGCCAATTGCCGCCCGATGTCCCACCCCGCGCGCGGCCCCGGCGTGAGGATGACTTCCATCCTGGCGTCGGCGGCCATCTGCGCGAAGTCCTTCAGTTCGGCCTTGTCCAGCAGCGTCGCACCCATCACCACCGAGATGAGGCGATGAATAGGGATATTGCGCTTGTTCGCCTCGTCAATCACCGCCTCCAGCACCTTCGGGCGCTCCACGCCGGAGACCTCCATGCGGTAGTGGGCCCCATCCGGGAACGTCTTGGTGCTGCTGGGCAAGTCATAGGCATCCTGTCCAGGGATACCAACCTTCTCCATCATCTTGCCGACTTGTTCCATAGTGGGCATAGCCTTTCCTCCTATGATCGTGATCTGTTCACTCTGGGCCGACCAGCCATCGGCCATCCACAACAAAGCGGCGACGGCCACCTACATCCATCGCCTTCCACACCCGTCCCTCAGGCTGGGCCAATGGCCCCTCCACCGTGACGGCCATGCGCCCCAATTGATCCCAGGCAGGGATAAACGCTTCGTAAGAGAAATGCTTCGTCACGCCATCGTAAGCGTCCACCAGGTACAGCCCCTCCTCGTCGTAGCCAACGGCGATGAAGGTATGTTGCCACTTCACCACGACAGAGGTGGCGCCGTCCGAAGACGCCCAGGTCTCCACACCTGGCAACTGCATATCGTAGGTCGCCCATACGATGACTGGCCTTCCGGCGGCCAGTTCTGCCTTCAGGTTCTCCAGGCTCCACTCTCGCTGGGCCTGTGCGTCGAGCCCGAAACTGCGCAAGTTGGCCGCGATCGGCCCGACGTAGACACCATAACCGACAGGGGGCATACTCCCCGGCGGCAAATCCACATCGCCCAGGAAGCCCCGGCAGGGGTTATCGGACTTGGGCAGACGACGGAAGAAGTCATCTTCGGCAAACGCCACCCCCCAGAAGGCAGCCAGGTCCGTCGCCGAGCGGGATTCACAACTCAGATTATGCTCCTGCGGATGGCCGACCACTCCTTCCACGGATGCCGACGGCGGTGGCTCGTCGGCGCGGGCGGTCCAGGGCAGAAGCGACGCAACAATGCAGAGGGCAATGACCGCGTGAACCAGAAACCAGGTTTTGCGGAAAAAACCTGGTTTCATCACAGCGCCTCCAGCGTAGCCACGATTTTCCGCGCCTCCTCAACGGCCCTGGGAGCAGCGTCGAAGATCCCCTCGCCCTGCAAGTCCGCTTCAGTCAACTCAGGATTGGTGGAGAGATACCCCAGCACTGGCACGGGGCTGCTGGCCTGAATGAAAGCCCAATCGCTCTCGCCGCGTACCTTGTTGCCCACCGCATACACGCGGTTGATACCGATGTCCTCTGCCAACTCGCGAATACGCCCCGCCGTGGCCAGGCTGCGCCGCCCCGGCTCGACGACGACCAGGAACGCATCCACCGCCCGGGCCGTTGCCCGGCCCAGGTGCTCTACCCCGGCCTCCATGTCGAGAATTAGCATCTCGTCGCGATAGAGCAGCAGGTGAGTAACCAGCGCCCTGAGCAACGCACTCTCAGGGCAGATACAGCCGCTACCGCCGGATTCGATGGTGCCCAGCCGGAGAAAACGAATCCCTCGGTGGGAGACGCTGAAACGGTCGGGGATGTCGTCCACGCGAGGGTTGATCTTGAAGAAGCCGCCGAGGGTGCCGGGCTTTGCGCCCGTGCGCTCGTAAATCAGTTCCTCCATCCCGGCCACCGGCGTGACCTGAGCGGCCAGGTCAGGCGGAAACCCTAACGCCTCGGCCAACCCACCGACCGGGTCGGCGTCAATGGCGATGACACTGCGGTCCCACTCTGCGTAAATGTGGGCCAACAGCGCAGCGAGAGTGGTCTTGCCCACCCCACCTTTGCCACTGATGGCGATTTTGTTCAACTGGGTCATTTAGTCGCTTCCCCACGCAGGCGAGCCAGTTCGGCCCGCAGCCGCTCCAGTTCCGCCTCGGCCTGCTGACGGGCTGTAGACTCCGCCGCCACTCGCCGCTCTGCTCGATAGCGGGCTGCGGTCTCCTCTGCTGTCCGGGCCTCCGCCCGACGACGGGCCTCCTGCGCTTCCAGCGGCGCCAGCAACTTTTCCCCCGTCTGTGGGTCAACCAACCGGAGTGTCTCCCCTTCCACTCGCAACTCCAGCCCCAGGACGCGGCTCACCAGCGGCTCCTCCTCGATGTGCCGATACCCCCACTCCGCCAGCCGAAAGCCCACCAGTCGCGGCTCCAGGTGCTCTCCCAGCGGGTCGAAGATGAAGTACTCCTCCACCCCCAGCATCTCGTAGATGCCCTTCTTAGGCCCCAGGTCTTCCTGCCGGGTGCTCCGCGAGGTTAACTCGAAGACCACGTCCGGCCCTTTCTCCTCTTTCCACACCTGGTAGGTGCGGCGATCCTGCTTCGCCACCCCCTTGATGACAAATACGTCCGGCGCGACAACCTTGGTAGGATCCCCCTCCTGGTAGTAGACGAAGAGATTGCCGGCGACGTAGACATTAGGATCATCGCGGAAATAATCGGCCAACGCCTCGCGCAGATAGATCAGCAGATTGATGCGCTTATCAGTCTCGGCCATAGGCTTCCCATCCGATTCAGGGTAGTAGACAGGCGGCCGGAACATGACGCGAGGTCGCGCCTCATATTCGACTGCAGCCACTTCCTTCACCTCTGCCATTATGCTCCTCCCATCACCAATCTAGTCTGACGAGGTGTATTGTATCACAGACACCACTCTCACGCCAACGCCATCTCGACGAACTGGGTCAGATCCAGCACCCGGATGCGCACCCGCTGAGCGCGAGCCGCCTTGGAGAGGGTGCGCACGCACTGGGGGCAGGCCGAGACCAGGACCGTAGCGCCCACCTCCGCCGCCTGAGCAACGCGCCGCGCTGCCACATCCTGCACCAGATCCGGGTCGAACGTCTCCAGGTTGCCGCCGCCACCGCAACACAGCGCGTGCTCCCGTGACTGCTGCATCTCGACGAAGGTATAGCCCGGCACCTGGCGGAGGACTTCACGCGGCGCGTCGTAGATACCGCTCTTGCGCCCCAGGTCGCACGGATCGTGATAGGTAACCACGCCCGTGCGCCGGGGCTCCGTTAACACTAACTGCCCCTCCGCCACCAGGTCACGCAACACCTCCACGGCATGCACGACCTCGAAGCCCAACGGCTCGCCAAGGACTTCGGGGTAAGTATGATGCCACATGTGATAACAAGAGGGACAGGTAGTGACCATGCGGGGTATCCCCAGCGCTCGCATCTGCTCCACGTTGTGGCGGATCAACGCCCGCGCCTGCTTCAACTGGCCAGCCATCATCAGTGGGAAGCCACAACACTGCTCGTCGTCGCCCAGGGTCGTGAAACGGACACCAGCGCGGCTCAGCACGGTGGCGAAACTCTGAGGAATGCCGTAACTCATGGGGAACATGGCGGAGACACAGCCCACGAAATAGGCCAAGTCGGCCCCGGTATCGCGTACTAATCCCTCCGGCCGATTTTCAGGGGCCAGGTTGTCGGTCCAGGCCAGGCGGGCAGCGTTATCCTCGCCGGAGACGTTGTAGTACGTGCCGATGCGCTCGCCCAACATGCCGAGGGCCCGCACCCCCTGGCGCAGCGCCTCATCCCCGTCCAACGCGTCCGGCCCCTGGGCCAGATAGCCCTGCATCACCTTCTGGCGCATGACCTCCACCAGACGGCGCACACTGACGTTGTGGGGGCAGTGGGCGGTGCACGTGTCGCAGCCCACGCAGCGCCAGATACTGGCATCAGTAGCCAGCAGGTCCCCCAGCCCAAACTGCGCCAGGCGCATCATCTGAGCCGGGCGATACCGCATCGCCGAGACAGTGGGGCAGCCCGAGGAACAGCGCTCGCATTGGTAGCACAGATAGACGTTCTCGCCGCACTCCTCGCGGACAAACTTCGCCAGGTCGGTGCTCAACGTGATCGCCATCTCACACTCCTCCCCCCTTAGAGGGGGGGACGGGGGGGGTCGGGCGCGGCAGCAGCCCCGCTCCCTCGACAATAGGCCGTACCGCCGCCTCCCACTCGATGGCCATGATGTGTATGCCGGCCACTCCCTCGATCTCGCGGAGTTCCTGAATCTGCTCAATGCAGATCTTGATCCCCTCCTGCCGCCAGGCCTGCCGCCGGGCTTTCTTCTCCTCCTTGGGGATGCCCTTGATGGCCGCCTTCATCCGGTCCACGTACTCATCCCGCACGATCATCCCCGGCACCTGATCGCGCATGTAACGGGCCATGCCGGAGGACTTGAGGGGACCAACGCCGGCCAGGATGTAGACCTTCTCGTGCAGCCCCATGTCCACCACTCGTCTCATAAATTCGCGGAAGCGGGGGATGTCGTAGATTAACTGGGTCTGGATGAAGTCAGCCCCGGCGGCCACTTTCTTGGCCAGCCGGTAGGGGCGGAACTCGAAGGGATCACCGAAGGGATTGGAGGCCGCGCCGATGAAGAAGCGAGGCGCCAGCGCCTTGATCTCATCCCCGCACTGGAAACGGGCCTCGTCGCGCATATCTTTGACCATGCAGAGCAATTGAATCGAGTCCAGGTCATGCACATTCTTGGCCGTGGGATGATTGCCGAAACTCTGATGGTCGCCGGTCAGGCACAGCAAGTTGCGCACTCCCAGCGCGTAGGCTCCCAGGAGGTCGGATTGAATCGCCAGCCGATTCCTGTCTCGGCAGGTCATCTGCACCACCGGCTCCAGCCCTTCGCCTATCACCAGCACCCCCGAACCGATGCTGGACATGCGGACGATGGCGGTCTGGTTGTCGGTGATGTTGACCGCGTCCGCCACGTCCTTGAGGAGGTGCGCCTTGCGGCGGATCACCTCCGGGTCGGCCCCCTGCGGCGGCCCCAACTCCCCTGTCACCGCAAAGTGACCTGCTCGCAGGATGCGTTCCAGGTTGCTGCCCGACTTGTAGCCGTTCCCACCGGCCTGAAGAGCCGGTGTTAGGTTCGTTCTTTCTTCTGTCATGATTCACCTCACTCTGCTTCCACCAACCGCAGGTCCTCGCGCACGATCTTGCGCTGGCCTCCATCACGACTCTTCGACCAGTCCTTAGGGGGTTGTATCTCCAGCAATTGATCCATCCTCCCCAGTTTGACCGCTCGCTCCCAGATCAGTTGCCAGGCACAGGGGACGTCAGGGTCCACTTCGCACTTCCCATCCTGGGAGCCACCACAGGGTCCATTGAGCAGTTGTTTGGCGCAGCGGGCGATGGGGCAGATGCCAGCGGTGAGACCCAGGATGCAGTCGCCACAGGCCTGGCATCGTTCCTCCCACACCCCCTGCTCCACCGGCAGGCCCATGAAGGCAGTGTTGAGCCCAGGCAGCGTGATGACGTCGGGGAAGCGCTCGTTCATCGCCTGCACGCCGATGCCGCAAGCCATGCTGAGAACGACGTCATACCTTTTTTCGCCTCTTTCGTCTTCCAGCCGCTCCCCCAGCGGGTCAATGTATTCCCACTCGCACTGCCGCTGCACCGTGACCTCGTCCACCTCCATTGGGTGGTGCTCCAGTTTGCTCATCATCCGCAGTGCCGAGGCCAGGATACCGACCTCCTTCTCGCCGCCGGCGAAGCAGACGGTCACGCAGGTGCCGCAGCCCACGACCAGCACCTTCCGGGCATCGCCCAGCAGTTCCATGATTTCCGCAAGTGGTTTCTGTTCACCGATAATCATTACAATCTCCTTAATTAGCTGTCAGCAGTCAGTAGTTAGCGGTCAGCGACTAACGGCTTTGTTCACCGGTCATTGTTCATCGATTCATTGTTCATTGCCCAGCGGGTTGGGTCCTAACTCCCGCACTTTCTCCGTCATCTCCGTCACCACCTCCGCAAACTGCGCTCCCATCGCCGAGGACAGGTTCACCATCGCGACGCGCCCTCCCCCTAGTCCAATCTGGTCGAGCAGGTCAGCGACGTACTTTAATCTCCGTTTCGCGTTGATATTACCTTCCAGGTAATGGCAATCGCCCTCCAGTCAGCCGGCCACCATCACGCCGTCCACGCCGTGCTCAAAGGCGTGGAGGACCTCCGTCACCTCCACCCGGCCTGAACAGGGCACCTCAATGATGCGCACGCTGGGCGGATATTGGATGCGCATACTCCCCGCCAGGTCGGCGGCGGTGTAGGCGCAGTGGCGGCAGCAGAAGGCCAGAATCTTGGGCTCAAATTGTGTCTCGTTCATTGGTTCCGTCCTTCCTCGTAGCACTACAAACCGCCTATGGGTACGTCCTCCATCTGGTCGGAAAGGATCTAACAAGGTGATGGTGAGCCTAGTAGTGATAGCGTGCCTGAAGAAAATCCACCCTGTCTTGGCCTACCAGATACACGATACGATGTTCTTGTGTCAATCGCCGAGACCACACACCCGCGGCGAGATACTTCAGCGGCTCCGGCTTTCCTATTCCCTTGAATGGGTCACGCAGAATGTCTTCTACTATGCTCAGGGCACGCAAGGCTATCTTTCGATCAGTTTTGACCCAGTACCGTAGATCCTCCAGAAACTCGGGGTGAAAGACTGCCTCACGCCGGGTTCTATCGGTTCTACCCTTCTGGCGTGGTTTCATCAAGGCCGACCTCTTCTCTCAATTCATCTATAGTCTGAGGAGCACCTTCTTTTCGTTGTGCCCGCCCCAATGCACTCAACAGACGTTCTGCGTTCTTAGGCGACCTCAACAGATAGGCAGTTTCCATCAAGCCGGCCAGTTCAGCGGCCGAGATGAGAGCGACAGCCTCCGCGCCACGCCGCTCAATGATTACGACTTCTCGATTAGCCGTGACTTCATCCCAAAGTGAGGCCAGGTTTGCGCGTGCCTGTGTATAGGTTGTTTGAATTGGCATAGTACCTCCAAGAGGGTATATGTACAGCGATACTGTACAACACTTCGCCTGAGTTGTCAAGCGAACACGAACTGCCTCTCACACAGCGACTTATCAGGCAGCCCCGCCACCCACAACGTGTCATTCCAAATTCTCCAAGTCCGCTAAATCCTGCAATCGCCCTGCCGCCTTCTTTTCCATTTTAACGATTGTATAAACTCTCTGAAGTCTTGGTTCAGCACCGTACCGCCACCGATGATATTCCTGCCGGATTTGCTCCAGGGCTGCCAGGCGAACCTGATAGGGTTGTGTTTGCCAATAGGCAAAATCGCTTTTCTGGCTGCGGATACTTACTTTAGTGTAGCACTTCTTTATCCTTGACCTAACTTCCATGACCTGTTCCGTTCTCGTTACAACTCATATTTCCCGCACCGGGCTCTTCAGAGATACTCGCTTCCGCTCATTCCTCACGCTTCGGGCGAACGACGAGTCCTTCTTCTGCGGTTCTGTGTTTCCACTGGCCCTTGGGCAGCAATACTCGCATCTGCTCAA
>CAZZEX010000045.1:0-35817 GCA_964653285.1 uncultured Anaerolineales bacterium | reverse complement strand
TTTCGTATCCAGTTCGTAACCAGTTCGTAACCAGTCCTGACTTGTCCAACCCTCTACTAGTAAGACCATCACACGTCTTAACGGCTTGTTCTGATCCATACTAACCTCGATTCTACTATGGCAGTTCTGGCCCGCTACCTTGCATATCGGTGGCTCGCTGGTCTTCGAGATGTCTACTCCACTCCCTTCATCGTCAACCCAATGCGCCACTTTTGCCCCCGCCGCTCCACGTTCAGCACCTTCACCCGCACCCGCTGGCCGACCCGCACCACGTCCTCGGCGCGAGCCACGTGCTCCTCGGATAGTTCCGAGATGTGCACCAGCCCGTCGCGTCCCACGCCCACATCCACGAAAGCGCCGAAGTTGACGACGTTGCGCACCCTTCCCTCCAGTACCTGGCCGGGGCGCAGGTCCTCGGGGCGCCGGGGGTGATCCTCGGGCGGTGCGGGTGTGCGTTCAGGGCGTTCCTCCCGCCGTGGCGGAGCCACCTGCGGTTCCTCACCGGCCACAAAACCGGCCAGTTTGACCCGTACCCAGCCCAACGGCAGGGCCGGCTTGCCGCCTCGCAGCACCAACGTGCGGCTCTTGGGGAAGGAGTCACCGGGCTGGCGATTCCGTTCCTTGGTCATCCGGTAATCACGCAGCATCCGCTCGAAGGCGAGGTTGTCCTGGCGCAGGAGGCCCGAGCCCAGCGTCTTGGATTCCCACCCTGTGCCCCAGCCCACCTGCAGCATAAACTCGTCTTCGGCCAGTTCGTCCTCGACGACTCGCTTGACCAGCGCGGCGTAGAAGCCCAGGGTCGCCTGGGGGCCGCCGTGAGCCTTGAAGAATTCGGCCTCTGTGATCAGCCGCTCTCTGGCGTACTCTTTGCCCAGTGCAACCAGTTGACTCAACCAGGCCCGCTTCCCCTGCCACCCCAACTGGCGGGCTGCCTGCTCTTGAAAGCCGTATTCATCCACGGTGATAGCCGTGCGGAACACCGTCCCCTGCTCCACCGCTTCCACGTCCATGTTGAGGCCGGGGCTGTCCCTGCTCTCCGTGGGATAGACCCGCACTGTATGCAAGGCCAGGTGGCCGTCGGGCTCCAAAGGCTGGCTATCCTCCACGTGCAGCGCCCGCAGCCAGTCGCGGTTGGGGTCCCGCCCGAAGAGGTTCTGCTCCAGCGGCTGTGCCGCCCAGGAGCGGCTGCGCTTCAGCCGGCCCAAATCCGGCTTGCGCTTCTGACTGGCGTAAATACCCCAAGCCAGCACGGTGCGCAGTGCCCCTTTCAGCGATGAGCCGGGCAGGTAGAGACGGTCGTAGACGTCTTTGATCTGTTCGGGGATCTTGCCCTCGCGCTTGACAGGCTCGCCAGCCAGCACGTAGCGGAAGAGCATGGGGTTGTCGAAATCCGTGGAGTTCAGGAGTTCCGCCGCCGGCCGGCCCGTCAGCACGCGGTTGACGGCGTCGGCACTCTCTCCCTCAGCCCGGGCCAGCGTCTCATTCAGCAGGGCGTCCTCGTTCACCCGGTAGGTGTGCCCCTGATGCGGCACCAGGTCGTAGCCCAACATCAACTCGGTGCCGGTGCCGACGTGCAGCGGCGAGAGGGTTTCGATCTCGACGGTCCATTCGGTGCGCAACTCATCCATCGTCTCCACCTCCCTGTGCCCGGTGATACCCCACAGGCAGGGCCAGCCCATACCGCCACACGGTGTGGGCGTCAAAGATTTCGGGGGTCACGTCGGCTAGCCCGCCGTAGGTGGTGTGTCCGGGCAGCGCCCGCAGTACCGATCCAGGCTCGAGCATGTGGACACTCTTGCGGCGCAGGTTGCGCCCCTCGGGCGAGTCCATCCACCCGCGCCGGTTCTCCAGCCGGTAGGCAGCGCCTGGCCCTAGTATGCCCTCCTGGCCCGGCAGTGGCCAGCAGGAGGAGAGTGTCACCCAGCAGGCCGCTCCTTCCACGCCTGGCAAGTCCGCCGGTTGCGGCTCCAGTGGCGTGAAGAGGCCGTAACCGCTGCTGCGCTCCCCGCCGACGCCAGCGTCGCCCAACACCTGGAGCACTTCCCAGAAGCGGTCACACCACCCGTCGTCCCGCCAGACCACCAGCAGGTAAAGGCCCGCGCCCGGCGCGAAGCGCACCTGTCCGGCCTGGTAGACCGACGAACTGCTGCTGACACGGTCCACTGTGACCCGGCCCACGTCGCCGACCGCCCACATCCGCACCTGGCCCGTATCCTCGTCGAGGAAATGATCGAGCAGTGCGGCGCGTTCTTCCGCAGTGACCCAGACCCGCCCGCCGTGGAGCAAGTTGTGGTGATTGGGGCGGTCGTAGTGTTGCAGCACGTCGCCGCCGCTGACCCACGCGCGGAAGATGGCCTCGGACACGAAGGTGATCTTTTTTTGGTTTTTCTGCTCGGTGGGCTCGCGCTCCAGGCCCGGCACCGGCAGAAAAGGACGAGGATAGAAGCGAACGTCCCCCGCGTAGGGCAGGCCAGCCGAGAGAAGCAGTGGCGGGTCCCGGTTGGGGGCTTTGTCCGTGGGGAACTGACTGACAAAGCTCTCCAGTTCTTCAGTCCGGCCGTACAGTTCACGCAGCGTGATGCAGAGGGCCGAGAAGAGCGTGTCGGAACGGGCTGTCAGGGCCGTCGCCTCTACTCCCACCCCGCGCACGCCAAAGTGGAACGGAGCATGTGGTCGCAGGGGATAAGCCGTCGTCTGCATGACTCACCCCCTACATGCCGTAAGGCTCAAATGAGATCTGCCCTTTGAGCCAGGTGACCAGTCTCTCCCGGTTGGGTTCCTCCAGCACCAGGCTGACCTGGGTTTTCTCTTTGGTGGCCAGGGGCATCTCCGGCCACTCCTTTTCGTCGCCATAGTTATTGCGCGAGCGGACGCTGACGCTCAGGTTCTCGAAGACGACCTTGCCGCTGCCACGGGAACCCAGCCCACCCAGGTAGTCATCCTGCAGGAGCTGCATGGCCTGCAGGACGTGGACGAAGCGTTCCAGGTCATCCGGATCGTAGATGGAGAAAACCATCTCCATGCCCTCGAAGCAAGTGTCGGCAGGGACGCGCTCCATCGGACGCGGCGTAGCTGCCGAAGTAGCACGGTCAATGGCCGCTTCCCATTTGACCTCGGTGTACGGGAGGTCGGTATGGGCTTGTTGCTCCAGGCGGTCGGCCTCGGCGTCGCTAAGTAAGACATCGCGCACGACCAGGCGAGTAGGATTGGAGGACCCTTTGTCGCCGGGCACGCCGTAAATTGGGCAAACTGCGCAACCCTGATATGCCCCCAGTTCTTCGCAGACGTGAATGCGCACCTCCTTGCCCTTGATGCGCCCGATGAGAAAATTCTGCCTCGCACCGGTCATCTTCTCCCACAGCGAGCGCATCTTGCCTTTCAGGGAGGAGCCGGGGATGTAGGGGCGATTGGTCAGGGGATCGCGCACCACGGGATTGTCCACACCGCCGATCTCCAACGCTTCCTTGCCACGCCCGATATGGAGGCCTGTCACAGCCCGGATATCACCACGTACAAAAATGCGACCGTACAGATCAACCTTGATAGACATAGTTTACCTCCTAACTTGTCTTGCCGCCCTCGGCCACGTGATAGGCCAGGATGGCCTCAAAGAACTCGACGAAACGGCCAAAGCGCTCCCGGTCACCCTGCACCTGTTGAATAGCCGGGATGAGCACATTCTTTAGGCCCTCCACCGCCCTTTGCCGCCGCGCCTGGTACTCCAGTTTCGGTTGCAGGAGAAGCAGTTGACGCATTGCCCGTTCCTGCATCTCCTCTTTTGTCTCCTCGTCCTCTGTTATCTTCTCGGTCCAGCGCATCTCGATCCGACGCACCGTGCCGAAGATGCTTCGGATCTGGGCCATCGAGAGACCAGCATTTTTGAGATCTCGCCCGATCTCTTTGGCCCGCGTGATCAGCCGGTCTGTATCCCCTTTAACGATGATCGCCTCGACGTCTGACGGGCTGATCGTTGCTCGTGATGCTCCACGTTGCTGACTCATTTTTCACCTCCACGCAGTTGGTACTCGGCCCACCTGGCGGCGAGCCCCAGGAAATGGATGCGCTTCCCTGACTCGATCCACTCTCGCTGTATTCTCAGTATATCCTCCTTCTGCTCTTTAGGACAACCACGCGCCAGGCGTGTCAGGCTGTAAGCGGCCATCCAGACCCAGCGACCCCAATAGAGACGGCTGGGAGTCAGCTCCTGACCAGCCTCTCGCTCTGCTCTCAAGGACCGCCGTCTCTCCGCAGCGAACTGCGCGTGAAGCACCTGGGTCACCCGCAAGAGACTGCGAGGCACGCCGGCAGCGATCAGGCGGGAAAGCAGCCCTTCGGTCTCCCGCAGCAACTCCCACTCCTCCTCCCACTCCACCACTTGGCCCAGGAGACAGAAAGCGTCCTTCTGGTGGCCATCGGATCGTGTGTGCTCTTTGGCCTTCCCCTCCGCTTCCCCGGCCCGCTCGGCCGCTCGATAGAGGGGGAACTTACGCCCCTCCAGCGTTGCGCCGCCCGAGAGGGTCAGGTGTGGGTTTTGACCCGCATAGGCAGTGAAGTCCTGCCGGATGCGCTCCGCCAGCAGTGGCATCCGGTCCCACGAACCAACTACGAACAGGTCATCGCCGCCAGCGTAGATGACGTAGATCGTGTTGTCGTGCTCCCCCTGGGCGGCCACGTCCCGGCAGGCACGGTTCAGGTGCTCGGCGAAGAACAGGTCCAGCGCTGCGCTCAGCGCCGACATCTGCACCATTGAGCCCCGCAGGTACTGGTCGAAGATGGCACCCAGGTTGTCCACGTCCATCCGCAGCACTCCCACCCGGGGGATCCCCTGGGACTGGAGTGCCATCAGCGCGAAGTCCTTGATGCGCTCACCGGGCGGCACCTCCAGGTCTGGGTGATGTTCGCTCACCCACTCGCGGTCCGCCTCCTCGATCCGCGGCGTCACGTTGGCGACGAAGCGGGACCCGTGGGCATCAGTGCCTTTCAGGTCTGTGGTGTTGAGAGCGTAGACTCTCCCTAGCGTGTTCTCGTGCGGGGGATCGTGTACAAAGTCGTAGGCGAAACCGGTCAGCCGGGCCAGCGTGCCTTTCCAGCCTGCTTCCTCCCGTGCCTCTGCGTTCGCCTCCGTTACGATCATCCACAGGTGATCGTAGGCAATATCACGGGCCAGGGCCTCAAGACTAAGGCACTGTTCGCACTTCCGCACCGTTTCGCCCACCTCTGTAGTTTCCTCCACCAGGCTCTCTCCTGGCCGAGGTTCTCGCTGGCAAACCTGGCAATACTCCAACCCTCCCTGCCCCTGCGGTTCGAACAGTGTCGCCCAGCCGCGCCTTTTTTCGATAGTTTCCTCTGCTTCGACGACTTCGGCGAAGCGACGGCCCTTGGCAGCGGCGACTTTCGCCCCTAATTGTTCGCGTACATCGGCGAACCCCGATGTTCCAACTGCTGACTGCGGCAGTTCTTCCCACGCCAGCGCCAGGTACAGGTCGCCCTCGAACTCGTCCAGCAGGGCTCGATTGAACTTCACCTGCCATTTCTCGAGCGCACTCTCGCTGCCCGCGCGTGCCAGCAGCATGAAGTTGCCCCCCGCCGCGTAGATCACATTTGTCTCCGGAAGCAAGCCCAGCTCGCGGCGCAGCGCCCGCACCACTGCATCTCCCAGAAGCTGCAGGAAGAACGACCGCCCCCGTAATCCCTTGGCTGCGCCTTTAGACGTGATGGTGTAGACGAACACCTGGATGCCCGGGATGTCGCCTCCCACTAGGAGGAACTTCTCGTCTGACCGTTCAGCGCCATTGGAGGCATGCATCAGCGCCGCCAGCGCCTTGAACTCTTCGTAGAGAGACACTCCTGCCTCGCTATACGTGCATGGCACCGACCAGGCGTACTTGCGGAAAAGGTGGGTGAAGGTCTCAAACCGGCCATCCCCCGTCGGCAGTCGCCCGAACTCGCCGGCGAACCCCTCCCACAGTGCTGCACGGGTCACCTCCTCGCTCTCTTCATCGGGCAGCAGTGTCTCCAAGGAGAGGGGGCGTGCCGACACGAAGACTGGCTCTACTGCCTTGCCCTTCTCTGGTCGGACCAGCGAGAAGATGGTCTGCAGCCGGTCACCTTTTCCCTTTTTGGGGTCCCACTGCCGAGATAGAAGCTTGCCATAGTTGGAAAGCCACTCACCTGTCTCGGACGACATCGTGGCAGGCCGCTCACCCGAAGCCTCCGCCCAGCGGCTCAGCGCTTCCACGGCCCAGCCGATCAGTGCCTCTTGTACCTCTCCGCGATGTTGCTTTTCCACAAGTCACCTCCCTTCCATTTGCCTCCTCATCCAGTATACTATGCTCCCCCCTTTATTTTCAATAGAAGCGCCTCCAACAGATTTTAGAACTTGTTCCAATGTTTTCCACCCCCTTTCGTGCTATCATAAATCCAGCACCTGGAAATAGCGCCCGAACTTCTCGCGCAAGAAGTGATAATCCAATCGCGCGTCTTCTGGAAACTCCCAGGCGTTGCGACATTCGCTCAGGATGACCGTCTTGTGGGCGTGAACCGTCTTGACCGTCACGCACAGCGTTTCGGCTACTTCCTGAGGGCTCTGGCCGGCCGCGAAGGCCCGCAGCACGTCCAACTGGCGTGGGGTCAGCCGCTCCACCACCGTCCGGCAGCGGGCCCGCTCTGCACTGTCGAGCCAGCGGGTCTGGGCGGCGACAATTTCCATCGGCGAGGCCTGCGCCAGCGCTCGCAGCGCCGGGAGATAGGCCCCCCAGGGTACCAACGGCACCTGGAGCAGCCGCACGCCGTCCTCCGGCCGGGCGTGCATAATGGCACCATTGCGGGCCCGCTCCAGAAACTGGGATGGCGTGTACATGTGCCAGAGCCGGTCGCGGTGGTCAAACTGCAACGTCGCCGCCGACATAGCCAGCAGGGCCAACATCCGCCGTCCGCCAGCGATGCATACGTGCAGGCGTCGCCTTTGTGTTTTTAAGGAGGAAATCAGTTCATAAATAGCGCCCCACGCCACGTTGACCGCCGCGTCATCGCGAATGTCATCCAGTCTTTTGCCATCCTTGCGGATGGGAAAAAAGCGCAGGCGACAAGGCTGGTCGGCATAGCGATCATCGGGGAACTCGGCCGTCAGTTTGGCCAACGCCTGCCCGGCGCGCGGCTGTGTCTGTGGGGAAAGGTGGACCACAATCACCTCGTGGATCACCTCGCCCCGTCCGAGCAACTCATCCAGGGCAAAGGTGACCACCTGCGGGCCGCCGGCCATAGTGGCTACCAGGGTGCTACCGGTCGTCTGTTTCGTCGTCATATATCTTCCTTACCTTGGAAGGAAACGGTGTTATGCAACTTTTTCCGGCCGTACTGGTTGGGGGACCTCCCAACAGTGGCAAGTCTGTTTTGACCTACAACCTCACGCAGGCACTGCGTGAGCGAGGTATTCAACATTACGTCCTGCGGGCAGCCCCCGATGGCGAGGGGGATTGGGCCAGCGAAGCGGATCAGAGTCTGATGCGCACCATCCTGGTACCCCAAGCCTGGACTCCTGCTTTCGTGGACCACGTCTGCGGGAGCCTGGCTCATCGCCCCTTGCCTTTGATCGTGGACGTGGGCGGCTGCCCCACCGCCTGGCAGGAAGCCATCTTTGATTACTGCACCCACGCCGTTCTGCTCACACCTGACGAGTCTGCTCACGCCACGTGGCTGGACCTGGTCAACCGGCACAACCTGATCCTGCTAGCCGATCTGCGCTCGGAATTGCACGGTGTGAACCAGGTGGTGGCCACGCAGCCGGCGTTGAAGGGCGTGATCGCTGGCCTGGAATGGGGAGAGCGGATCGGTGGACCAACTTTCGAGATTTTGGTAGAGCGAATCGCTCGCCTCCTTGCCTATGACCCCGACAAACTGCGCCGCTTCCACCTGACCTGCGCACCGGTTGAGACTGCCATTGACCTGGATCGCCTGGCTCGCATCTTGGGCGTTCCATTTACCGGCGATAAAGCCGTCTGGCAGCCGCACTACTTGCCCCATCTACTCGACTACCTGCCGGAGGCCACGCCTGTGGGCCTCTATGGCCGGGGGCCCAACTGGCTCTACACGGCCGTAGCGTTGCTTGCTTATCCTGAGCCTTTCTATCAATTCGATGCTCGTTTGGGTTGGGTGACACCGCCAACGTTGCGCCTGGGTGTGCCCCCCGCCGACGCCCCTGTGCAGGTTCACTCGCAGCCCCGGGGGGGGCATACTCACCTGGCGTTCACGATCACAAAGGCATACCTGGACTACATGGAGGCCGAGGGGTTGGTCACGCCTCCCGTGCCGCCCGACCAGGGCGTGGTGCTCAGCGGGAAACTCCCCCTCTGGCTCTACACTGCTCTGGCACTGGCTTACGCTCCCCGTGCCCCATTGCCATGGCTGGCCATCTACCAGCCTCAGTGGGGGGATGGGGCCATCGTGGTGAGTTCCCGTAATCCTGAACTGCCGGCAGGGAATCTGGTGGTGTCGCCCCCCCCAGAAGCCGATGGCAACGTAGAGGAACATAGGTAGTGCAAGTAGTGCACCCAACTGGCATCCAGGGTCACATCCCTTCAATCAACGAGCGCCGCCCGACACACACGTGTCAACGGCGGCGCTCTTTCTGCCCATCAGGCCTCCTATGATGCCACACAAACTTGCGCGTATTCTCTACAAGCGTAGCAAGTATAGCCCGACTTGTCCCAAAGGTCAAATCCCTCTGTCTACGGGATTCCGCAACAGATACACTTATGTCGACTTTGTCTTTCTGGGCACGCGTCCCACCTGCAGCCGGCCGATGCTTTCGGCCGCCAGGGTAGCCAGACCAGGTGTGTCCTGCGGTGTGACCTGCGTTTGAGCAGGACGCGCAATTGTGGTACAATTACGTGGTAGACATAGCCTTTGCAGGAGGGTGAGGTGACGGTTAAGCGGACAGGTATATGGCCGGGAGTGATACGTGATTACGCCGAGGGCAGGCGGCTGTCGGGCGAGGGATGGATCGTCTGCCAGCACACTGGCGTCTGGCAGCCACCTACAGATGTATATGAGAACGATGATGGGGTGGTCGTGCGGGTCGAGGTGGCCGGCATGCGTGACGAGGATTTCTCGATCTCGCTGGCGGAGCGCAGGCTGGTTATTGCCGGTACGCGCGTTGATCCAGCGCCTAAACGAGCGTATCATCAGATGGAAATCCGTTTTGGCGAGTTCCGCGTTGAGGTTTATCTGCCCTGGCCGGTGAAGCCAGAGGGCGTGGAGGCCAGTTACGAGAAGGGGTTTCTCGAAGTGCGTCTGCCGCGCCCCAGCGTGCAGCCCGTGCTCGTCGTTGAAGCGGAACGGAAGGAGGATTGAGAAGACGGATGTCCGATAAGAAGAAAGAAAAGACAGGAGAGTTGCTGGATATACTGAGCCATCCGTTGATCGTGAAGGAGCGCAGCAGTTCGCCGGGCCGGGAGGCAGACAATGAGGTGCTCCGGCTTCCCGCACACCTTCCGATTCTGCCGTTGCGGGGCCTGGTCGTCTTCCCGATGACGGCAGTGCCGATCCGCGTCGGCCAGCTGCGTTCCGTCCGGCTGATTGACGACGCGGTGATCGGAAAGCGGTTCATTGGCCTTGTGGCCAGCCGTGACCCGGAACTGGAGACGCCGGGGCCGGATGACGTTTACCGGGTTGGGACGGTCGCAGCGGTTCACCGGTTGTTCAAGGCACCAGACGGAACAATCACGCTGATTATGCAGGGGTTGTCGCGTGTCCGGGTGGAGGAATTCGTCAGCGAGTTGCCCTATCTGACAGCGCGAGTATCTATGGCTCCGGAGGGAGTTGAAGAGTCGCCTGAGGTCGAGGCACTGCGGCGGAGTGTCGTGGAAGGCTTTCGCCGCCTGAATGAGTTGGCACCCACAGGCCCCGAAGAAATGGGCGCGCTGATCGTCAACCTGGAAGACCCATTGCAACTCGTCTACGCCGTCGCCAATCAGATGAAGAAGATTGACCTGAAGGATGCGCAGCGGCTGCTGGAATTGGACAGCGTCACCGAGAAATTGCGCATGTTGCTGGGCTTGCTGACGAAGGAACTGGAGGTGCTTGAACTGGGGCGCAAGATCCAGAGCGAGGCCCAGTCGGAGATGGAGAAGACGCAGCGCGAGTACTTCCTGCGCGAGCAACTCAAGGCCATCCGGCGGGAGTTGGGCGAGGCAGGCGAGCAGCAGATGGAGGTGGAGGAGTTCCGTGAGAAGATCGAGAAAGCGGGAATGCCGGAGGAGGCGGAGAAGGAGGCCCGCCGCGAACTGGACCGGCTGAGCAAACTGCCCACTGCTGCTGCTGAGTACAGCGTCATTCGCACGTACCTGGATTGGCTGACCAGCCTCCCGTGGAACGTCCAGACCGAGGACAATCTGGATATTGCCCACGCCCGGCAGGTGCTCGACGAAGACCACTATGACCTGGACGAGATCAAGGAGCGTATCCTGGAATACCTGGCGGTGCGCAAACTGCGAGAGGAGCGCAAGGAGGAGTTTGAACAGAAGGAGCCGGCCGACCTCATCCGGCGCGAGCGAGAGGGGGTCATCCTCTGTTTCGTGGGGCCGCCTGGCACGGGCAAGACCAGTCTGGGGCAGTCCATTGCGCGGGCGCTGGGACGCAAGTTCATCCGCCAGTCGCTGGGCGGCATGCGCGACGAGGCGGAGATCCGGGGGCACCGTCGCACCTACATCGGCGCGCTCCCCGGCCGGATCATCCAGGCGCTGCGGCGGGTGGAGTCAAAGAACCCGGTCTTTATGCTCGACGAGGTGGACAAACTGGGGACGGACTTTCGAGGGGATCCGGCGGCTGCCTTGCTGGAGGTGCTGGACCCGGAACAGAACCGCGAGTTTCGCGACCATTACTTGGACGTGCCTTTCGATCTCTCCCGGGTGATGTTTATCACCACGGCTAACCTGCTTGATCCCGTCCCGGCACCGCTGCGGGACCGGATGGAGATCCTGAGACTCTCGGGCTATACCGAGACGGAGAAGGTGCGCATTACCCAGGGGTACCTCATTCCCCGCCAACTGCGGGAGAACGGCCTGCGGCCCGACGAATTAAGTTTCACCGACGGTGCACTGCGTCAGATCATCCGCGACTACACCCGCGAGGCCGGGGTGCGTAACCTGGAGCGGGGGGTCGGACGGGTCTGCCGGAAGGTGGTGACCTGCATCGCCGAGGGAAATGCGGAGCCGGTGCGGGTGACGATGCGCGATGTGCTTGAGTTCCTGGGGAGGCCGCGCTACTTCCCGGAGACGGCGCTGCGCACCCAGTTGCCAGGCGTCGCCACTGGTCTGAGCGTCACCGTCGCTGGCGGCGATCTGATATTCTGCGAGGCTACCAGGATGCCGGGCAACAAGGGGTTTATGGTCACTGGCCAGTTGGGCGAGGTGATGAAGGAGTCAGCCCAGGCGGCCCTTAGTTACGTGCGCTCCAAGGCCGAGGAACTGGGCATCCCCGAGGACACCTTTGACAAGACCGATATCCACCTGCACGTGCCGGCGGGCGCGGTGCCCAAGGACGGGCCCTCGGCCGGCGTCACCATGGCTGTTGCGCTGACCTCGCTTCTGACTGGTCGTAACGTGCGTGACGACGTAGCGATGACAGGGGAGATCACGCTGCGCGGGCAGGTGTTACCTGTGGGCGGTATCAAGGAAAAGGTGCTGGCGGCCCACCGGGCTGGCCTCAAGACCGTCATCCTGCCCAGGCAGAACGAAAAGGACCTGGATGACATACCTGAGGAAGTACGCAAAAGCCTTGAGTTCGTTCTGGCCGAGCGAGTAGATGAGGTACTCGAGGCTGCGTTGGTATCAGATGGGCGGGAGCAGTGTACTTCCGCAGAGAATAGAGAGGCAGAGCGGTGAGCACTGTTATCGTAGTAGACGATGACCCAACCTTCTGCGGGCTTCTCAAAACGGTATTCGAGTTAGAGGGATACCAGGTAGCGCTCGTGCCCCGTCCGGATGACGTGGTGCCGGCGGTACGCCGGGTGAAGCCGGTGCTCGTGCTGATGGATGTGCACTCCGGGCGTGGGGACACGCTCAGTGTGTTGCGGGAACTGCGAGCAGACGAGACGTTGAACACGGTACCGGTGGTGATGACCTCGGGTATGGATCGTTCTACAGAATGTGTGGCCGCTGGGGCCGATGTCTTTATCCTCAAACCTTTCCGCCCATCCGAGTTGCTAACCGTAGTCGCCGGCCTGGTTGACAGGCAGGCTGACTAATGACGTCCGCTGTGGCCAGTCTGGGGATACATCTGCTGTGGCCGGTCTCCTGACTGGGCCACCACCGGGCACGGTCAGAGACCGGCCCGAGCCGGGAGCAAGACGAACGGCCGTAAGGTGGCCGGGGTAGTTCGTGCTTAAGCCTTTTCTACCCGATCAACTGGTTGAGACGATCGTCGGCCTATTGGGACAGTAGGGCGGGTTTCCATACCTGCCTCTTATTTAGATACGAATGACTGGGGAGAAGGATGACAAAGAATAAAAAAAGACAGGCAAAACCCCGGTGGAGGCGGGTGGATCTGCATCTGCATACGCCCGCCTCTGCTGATTACCTGGAGCCCGGCGTCTCTTACCTGGACATTGTGTGCCAGGCGGAGCGCAAAGGGCTGGATATCATCGCTTTCGCTGATCACAACACGGTGGCCGGCTACCGGGCGATGATGGAGGAGATTCGCCAACTGGAGTTGTTGGAACAACTGGGGCGGCTGCGCCAGGAAGAGAAACTGCAGATCAAAGAATACCGTCGCCTGCAGGGGAAGGTGCTGGTGCTGCCGGGGTTCGAGTTCACTGCTACGCTGGGCTTTCACATTCTCGGCCTCTTTTCTCCTGGTACAGACGTGCGAGAATTGGAGTTCATCTTGCGCCGGCTCAACATCCCGCTGGATAAACTGGACGCTGGCAGCGGCGAGGTGGGGGCGACGACCGACGTGTTGACGGCCTATCGGGTCATTGACGAGACCGGCGGTATCGCCATCGCGGCCCATGCTAACTCTGCCCACGGCGTGGCCATGCGCAGGTTGGGATTTGGCGGGCAGACGCGCATTGCCTACACTCAGGATCCCCACCTCCACGCGCTGGAGGTGACCGACCTCGAGAAGAAGGGGCGGCGTACTACGGCGCGCTTCTTCGACGGATCGCGCCCGGAGTATCCGCGCCGCATGCATTGTATCCAGAGTTCCGATGCCCACCGGCTCGTCCGAGACCCCAGGGATGCGAAACATCTGGGCGTCGGTGATCGGGTGACGGAGGTGCTTCTGCCCGAGGTCAGTTTCGCCGCGCTGCGGGAGGTGTTTCTGGGCAACGACTTTGCCCGTACACGGCCCTACCACGCAGCGAAAGCACCCGTGGATTACATCCAGGCGGCGCGGGAGGAGGGGGCCACGATTGTGCAGGACTTCCACGCTGGCTATACTCAGCGGGGTGGGCGACTCTACGCTATTCTGGCCGACGTCTGCGCCTTTGCCAATACCAACGGAGGTACCCTCTACATCGGCATCAGCGCCGATCTCCAGGAGCACCCTCCTGGGGTGAGCAATCCCTCACGGTTGGTCAGAACGCTGCAGGGGGAAATCGAACGCCACATCACGCCGCCACTCGAGGTCACTGTGGATGTACAGGCGACACAAGGTGTGAAGGTGGTGCGGGTGGGAGTGCCCCGGGGCAGCGATCCGCCTTACGCCATTGATGACAGCAAGATCTACGTGCGCAGCGAGGTGGAGACCAGCCTGGCAGTGCGGGATGAGATCGTGAATCTGGTTAAGCGGGCACATGCTGGGCCCATGATCGTCCCGATAGGAGAGGAACCTGTGGGCCGGATCGAGCCACCCCGGACAGGGGTGGAGATTGTGGAGACTGGGGAGCGCAAGGGCACGCTCTATCACACGATGCGTGATCTGCGCAACGGCAACGTGGTCAAGAACGTCACCCGGCAGTCGGCACGGCGGCTGTGGCACTACGCCATCACCCAGGCTGAGGAGCACCCGGTAGACGCGAGCAAGGTCGAGTGGCACGGTGACGTCGGCCTGCTGAGGCGACGGGAGCATAGCGGCCGGGCGCGCTACGACCTGGTGCAGCGGGAGGATGGCAAACTGCGCGTCTACTACGGGGTGACGGAAGATGGCATTCACGGGGAGTGGGCGCGGTTGGTCGGGCTGGAGATAGAGGATGAACAATGAACAATGAACAATGAACGATGAACAATGAACAATGAACGATGAGCGATGAACGATGAACGATGAACAATGGGAGGTCCTATGAAGCCTCGCAAGTCTCGCTACCGCTGGTTCGTCGTGTTCGTGTTCTTCATGTTTATGCTCCTCCACCAGGCCGACAAGTTGCTGATTGGGCCGCTTACCACTCCCATTATGGAGACGTTTGGCATTGACGAGGCGCAGATGGGCGCGGTGTTCACTGGGGCGCTCGTCGTCGCAGCGGTGTTCTATCCGCTGTGGGGCTATCTATATGATCAGTACGCGCGGTCAAAACTTCTGGCGTTGGCCTCGTTCTTATGGGGTTCGACCACCTGGCTCAGCGCCATCGCGCCCACCTACCCGGCTTTCCTCGCCTCGCGCGCTTCAACGGGGATTGACGACTCCAGTTACCCTGGCCTGTACAGCCTGATCTCTGACTACTTCGGCCCGGCAATACGGGGCAAGGTCTACGGACTGCTGCAACTCGCGCAGCCGTTGGGCTACATGTTGGGGTTGGTCGTGGCTACGCTGCTGAGCGGCGTCGTGGGCTGGCGCGGTGTGTTCTACATCACCGGGTCGCTCGGCCTGCTGCTGTCTGTGGTGATCTTCTTCGGCGTGCGCGAACCCCCGCGTGGCAAGAGCGAGCCAGAACTGGCAGACCTGGAGCAGATCGGCATTTATCGCTTCGACAAGAAGGTCGCTCTCGGTCTGTTCCGCAAGCGCAGCCTGCTTCTCTTGTTCGCCCAGGGTTTTGTCGGCGTCTTCCCCTGGAACGTCATCACCTATTGGTTCTTCCGCTATCTGGAAACGGAGCGCGACTATACTCAGGATGCTGTGTTGACGACGATGGCTCCGGCGGTGCTGGTGTTGGCCTTGGGATACTTCGTCGGCGGCGCGGTGGGCGATTTCTTCTTCAAGCGTACCCCGCGCGGCCGGCTGCTTGTCTCCATGACAGCCGTTCTCCTCGGTGCGGTCTTGCTGATGGTCACCATGAGCGTCCCCGTGGAAGACCAGACTCTCTTCCTGGTGATGCTCATGATCACGGCCCTGTTCATCCCCTTCGCCTCGGCCAACGTGATCTCTACGGTCTACGACGTCACCCTGCCGGAGGTGCGCAGCACGGCGTTGGCGGTCCAGTATTTCATCGAGAACGCTGGCGCGGCGCTGGCGCCCTTGCTGGCCGGTCTGATCGCTGTCCGGTCGTCCCTGCATGATGCGATCCTGCTCATCTGCGTCTCCGCCTGGGTGTTGTGTTCGATCCTCTTCGCCTTCGCCGCCCATCTGGTGCCGCGTGACATCGAGACGCTGCGGAGCCAGATGCGTGAGCGGGCGAAATTGGAGAGGATGGCGAATAGCGAATAGCGAATGGCGAATGGCGGGTGGTGCGGCTGCCGACGGAGGCGGAGTGGGAGAAGGCGGCCCGGTGGGATGGCTCGACGAGGCTCGCCACAGGTGGCAAGCGAACCCGGCGCTACCCCTGGGGGGACGAATGGGAACAGGCGCGGGCCAACACGCTGGAGGGGCGGGTGCTGACCACCACCCCGGTGGGGGTCTACCCTGAGGGAGCCGCCCCCTGCGGCGCATTGGATTTGGCCGGGAACGTGTGGGAGTGGACCTCCAGCCGCTGGGGGCCGGAGGTGGAGCGGCCGGCCTTCGGCTACCCCTACGACCCCGAAGACGGCCGGGAGGAGCCAACCGGCACCGATCTCCGGGTCGTGCGCTCCGGTTCCTGGTACGGTGAAGCACGGAGCGCGCGGTGCGCCTTCCGCAACAGGAACAACCCCGACCTCAGGAACAACATCCTTGGGTTTCGGGCGCTCCTCCGACTCTCCTGATCCTGGGCTGCTGAATTCCTGGATTTCTGGATTTCTGAAGATGACCAGAAATCAGGTTTTTTCCTAAAAACCCGGTTTCTTGGCGGGGCACTCCTTGCTTGCTGTGCCATCTTGTGGTATCATTCGACCCGTTATGAGCAGGGGGAAACAGTCGCCCATCTTCGTCAAGACCTACGATTTCCTGGTCTGGCTGCTGGGCCGCACCGCCCGTTTCCCCAAGAACGAGCGCTTCCGCCTGGCCAAACGGCTGGAGGAGAGCGCTTTCGCCTTCCACGATCTGCTCCTGCAGGCCGGCCGCCTGCCAGCCAGTCAAACCAGGGAGAAGAAACGGCTTCTGGTGCGAGCCGACCTGGAATTGGACCGGCTGCGGTTTACTGTCCGGCTGTGCCAGGACCTGAAACTGTTCAGTTTCAAGCAGTACGAGTATTGTGCCGAGCGGCTGGTGGAGATCGGTCGCCTGTTGGCAGGAACAACACCGACAACAGGAACAACAACCTTGGGTTTCGGGCGCTCCTACAACTCATCTGATCCTGGGTTGCTGGGGGGCTGGAACGATTGTCGGACGCCCGGCTTCAGCCGGGGCAATTCCCGCTGAAGCGGGGCGTCCGCCTTTTTCCCCCAACTCGTCTTGGCCGGGTTCTCCTGATAGGCGCGGAGACGGCCGTGCAGGGCTGGGTGGCCCACGCCGCCTATGGCGACACCTGGAGCCTGCGCCGCAGCCTGCTCAGCACGATCGTCGTGTGATGCCTGCGACAGATGAACAGTGATTGGTATTGAAGATTATTGCCTATGGGCTATAATATGTGCCGGAGGTGAGAGGGATGGCTGTGGCGAAGGTGATGATCTCCCTGCCCAGGGAGTTTCTGGAGAAGATTGACCGCGTGGCCCAGGAGGAGCATCGTACTCGCAGTGAGTTGCTTCGCGAAGCAGCCCGCCTGTACTTGCGGATGCGACGGGCCGTGCCACGAGATGATCCTTGCATACGGCGGGCGGTTGCGGTGCAAGACCGGCTGGCGGCAGAAGATCAGGCAGTTGGTTGGGACAGCACGGCCGAACTTCGGCGTTGGAGAGAGCGACGGTGAGCCACGTCCCCTCAACTGTGGCAGTCCTTGATACCTCAGTGGTCCTCAAGTGGTTCCGACGGGATGAAACAGGCGCGGAGGAAGCATTGGCGCTGCGCGAGGCTTATCTGGGCGGTACCCTCAGCATTACGGTGCCCGACCTGTTGCTCTACGAACTCGGCAGTGTGCTGCGCTACAAGCCTGACCTCGATTGCGGCAAAGTGAGATCAGCGGTCGAGAGCGTGCTGGCAATGGGCCTATCCTTGCACGCTGTGACGCGGGAAGGGCTGATCCGCGCCGTAGAAATCTCCTTTGCCCACGATGTGACCGTCTACGATGCTGCTTTCATCGCGCTGGCGGAGGAACTGCGGTCCGATTTCATTACGGCGGATGAGCGGTTGGCTCGCCGGCTTTCTGGAATAGATGGCGTGTACATGCTCCAGGAGATTGCCCCCCCACCTTTCCCGCGTGCTGCCTGAAGTCAGGATTTAAGCTTTGAAACGTGACTTGGCCGCTCTGGGCATTCTGCTTCTGATCATCCTCGCTTTCTTCTGGCCACTCGTCTTCGCCGGCCAGTGGGTTCCGCGTGGTGGCGGTGACCTGGTCTCATTCCTCTGGCCCGCGTACCGCTTTGCCGCTCGCAGCCTGCGGGCGGGCGTCGTCCCTCTCTGGAACCCTCATCTCTACAGCGGTGCCCCATTTGTCGCCGATAACCAGTCCGGCGTCTTCTACCCCATCAACCTGCTGACCTTCGCCCTCTTCGGCGAGCCCTCCTACGCTGTGATGGAGGCGCTGGTCGTCTTCCACGTCTGGTTGGCCGGCGCCGGCCTGTTCGGTCTGGCGCGGGGATTGGGCCTGCGCCGGCCCGCGGCGCTGTTCGGTGGGCTTGCCTTTGCCCTCTCCGACCTGTTCGTGACCCACGTCGGCAACCTGAACCTCAACGCGACGGCGGCCTGGTTGCCGCTGCTCCTGCTGCTGGCCCATCGCGCCCTGACCAGGGGGAGCCCTGGCTGGGCGGCCGGGGCGGGGGTGGTGCTGGCGGTGGCGGCGCTGGCCGGGCACGGCCAGATGCTGCTTTTCCTGGCCCTGGCGCTCGTGCTCTACCTGCTCTACCGGCTGGCGGCGGATTGGCAGCGGGGCAGCCACGAGGACTGCCCCTACTGGCGACACGCAGGGCGCACGCTGGGGCTGGCGGCGCTTATCCTCGCCGTGGGGGTGGGGGGGGCAGCGCTGACGCTCCTCCCGGCCCACGAGATGGCCGCGCACACCGGTCGAGGTCGTCTGCCCTACGATGAGGCGACCCGTTATTCGCTGCCGCCGCAGGCCCTGATCGGTCTCCTTGCTCCCGGCTTCTACGGGCGTGGCCCGGCCGGTTTCTGGGGCCCCTGGGACCGGGTCGAGGTGGGATACGCGGGCGTGGCGACGCTGGTGCTGGCCGTGGTAGGGATAATCCAAAGCCCAAAACCCAAAGCCCAAAACCCAAAAACTGAAACCCAAAACCCGCCGCCCGCAATTCGCAATTCGCAATTCGCAATTTGCAATTTCTTCGCCCTCCTGGTACTGCTGGCGCTGCTCCTGGCGATGGGGCGCTACACGCCGCTCTACGGGCTGCTGTACTGCTACGTGCCCACCTTCGACCAGGTGCGGGCACCGGCGCGGCTGATCCTGCTGGCCGACCTGGGCCTGGCCGCGCTGGCGGCCTACGGCCTCGACCGGCTGCTGCGGGGTGGGGTGAACCGCTGCGCTGTGCCTGTCCTGAGCCCTTCGACTTCGCTCAGGGCAGGCGTGGTCGAAAGGTGGGCCGGGCCGGGTGCGCTGGTCGCCGGGGGGATACTGTTGGCTGTCGGGCTGCCGCAGGCGCGGGCGGTGCCGCCTCCTGGCCGTGTGCCGCAGGCCACGGCAAGTGTCATCGTCGCCGCCACGCTGCTGGGGCTCAGTGGGTTGCTCGTCTGGCTCGCTCGACGGCGACGGTGGGCGGCCTGGCTGTTTCCACTCCTGCTGGCGGCCGACTTGATTGGGCTGGGCTCCACGCTGGAGGCCGAGCCTAACGATCCCACGCTGGGCTTCCGCCACGAGGACGTCGTCGCCTTCCTGCGGCGGGACGGGGAACTCCCCTCCGCTTCGGGGGGGGGCGCTCTCTTCCGCATCGAAGGGGTCGCCGGGGCCTGGCAGCCGGATGCAGCGCTGGTGCACGGCCTCTACGACATCGGCGGCGTCTACAACCCGCTGGAGTTGGCACCATACCAGGCCTACCGGTGGGCGGTGGGAGAGCGGGGCGTGCCGCTCTACAACCTGCTGGGCGTCAGGTACGTCCTGGCCAGCAAAGGCCAGCCGCCCGGAGACGAGCGGCTGGTGCCGGTCTACACCGCAAACCCGGAAATTGACGTCTACCGGAACACGGCGGCCTTGCCCCGGGCGCTGCTGATCTACCGCTCGCAGGTGGTGCCCGACCACGCAGCAGCCTGGCAGGCGATCCACGCGCCGGGCTTTGACCCCACGCAGACGGTGGTGCTGGAGCGGGGGCAGGTTGAGAATGGCGAATGGCGAATGGCGAATGACGAATGGCGAGTTGCAGGTGGCGGCCACGTCTCGTTTGTACGCTACGGGTTGAATGAGGTCGAATTGGCGGTGCGCACGCCGGTGAGCGAAACCCTGGTGCTGAGCGACGTGTACTATCCGGGCTGGCGGGCGACGGTGGACGGCGTGCCGGTCGAGGTATTGCGGGCCGATTACGTCTTCCGGGCGGTCCCGCTCCCGCCGGGTGAGCACACCGTCAGGATGGAGTTCACCCCGTGGACGTGGCGCGTGGGCCTGGCGGTGAGCATCGTCACCTGGGTGGGGTTGGGGGCCTGGGGTGGCGTGGGGTTCAAGAAGCGTCTTCAGTGTCTCCGATGTGGCCTTGACCTGGCTGCTGGGTGCGGTTATAATGGAATAGATGAAATCGTGCCTTAGACGAAGTAAGGTGTTGACAGCGGCAGGAGGTGAAGATATGGTAGGGATTGGGGAGAAAGTTAAGGAATTGCCGCCTGAGCTCCAGCAGGAAGTAGAGGATTTCGTGCAGTTCCTGATCGAGAAGCGGGTACGGAAACCTGGGAGAAAACTTCGCCAGGATTGGGCCGGCGCGCTGAGGGACTACCGTGACCAGTATACGTCGCTGGAACTTCAGAAAAAATCTCTCGAATGGCGGGGTGACTGAGCCATGTACCTGGTAGATACTAATGTATGGCTTGAGTGGCTGAGGGATACGATCTCACCCTGGTAAGTTTTGATGGCGACTTTGATCGGACGGAGCGCGGAAGGAGAACCCCGGCGGAGGTGTTGCCAGGATAACTGCGCTGACTACGTCTTCCGGGCGGTCCCGCTCCCGCCGGGGGAGCACACCGTCAGGATGGAGTTCACTCCCTGGACGTGGCGCGTGGGCCTGGCGGTGAGCATCGTCACCTGGGTGGGGTTGGGGGCCTGGGCCGGCGTGGCCCTGTGGCGCAAGCATGCTATTTACTCAACACCTGCCGCGCGATGACCAGCCGCTGGATCTCGTTGGTGCCCTCGCCGATGGCGCACAGCCGCTGGTCGCGGTACATGCGCTCGACCTCGTACTCGCGCACATAGCCGTAGCCGCCGTGGATTTGGATCGCTCTATAGCAGGCACGTTCCGATACTTCGGTGGCGAAGAGTTTGGCCATGGCGGCCTCTTTGGTGAACCGCTTTCCCTGCTCCTTGACCCAGGCGGCCCGGTGGACCATCAGGCGGGCAGCCTCAATCTCCGTGGCCATGTCGGCAATCATCCACTGGATAGCCTGGAACTTGGCGATGGGCCGGCCGAACTGCACCCGCTCCTTCGCATAAGCAGCGGCCTTCTCGAACGCGCCCTGCGCCAGGCCCACCGCCATCGCTGCGATGGCGATCCGTCCTGCATCGAGCGTGATCAGGAATTGCTTGAAGCCCTCGTTCTCCTGGCCCAGCAGGTTCTCCGCCGGGATGCGGCAGTCCTCGAAGAATAGTTCTGAGGTCACGGAGCCGCGCAGCCCCATCTTCTCCTCGTCCCGCCCTGGCTTGAAGCCGGGGGTGCCCTTTTCGACGATGAACGAGGAGATGCCCCGGCTACCCTTTTCCGGGTCGGTCATGGCGGTGATGACGACCACATCGGCGATGGAGCCGTTGGTGATGAAGCACTTCTGGCCGTTGATCACCCACTCGCCCGTTTGAGGGTCGCGGACGGCGCGGGTGCGGGTGGCTCCGGCGTCGGAACCGGCCTGTGGCTCGGTCAGGCCGAAAGCGCCGACCTTATCCCCCCGGGCCAATGGCAGCAGGTACTTCCGTCTTTGCTCCTCGGTGCCGAAGAGGTGGATGGGCTCGCAGCAGAGCGAGGTGTGGGCGTCCAGGACGATGGCCATAGCGCCGGAGGCGCGGGCGATCTCCTCCAGCGCGATGGCCTGGCTGACGTAGTCGCTGCCGGAGCCGCCGTACTTCTCCGCGATGGGCAGGCCCAGCAGTCCCACCTGGCCCATCTTGCGAAAGATGTCCCAGGGGAACTCGTCCGTCGCGTCAATCTCCTCGGCGCGGGGCGCGATCTCTTGCTCGGCGAACTCGCGCACCATGCGGCGAAACATGCGTTGTTCTTCGGTCAGTTCGAAGTCCATCGTTGTTACTCCTTTTTGACAACACAGGCCCATGAATGGTACACAGATCAACACGGATGGCACGGATAAACACAGAAAAACCAGTGAAAATCCGTCTGATCTGTGACTATCCGCGTCCTATTCTGAGTTCTTAAATCACCCCCTCTTGAGGAAGAGGTGCTCGGGATCAATCGTATTCCGCAGCAGGTCAATTTCCTCGACCGTCGGTGGCTCCGTCTCCGTCGCCCTTGAGGTGTCGAGTTTGAACTCGGTGTTTGCCAGAACCTGCTGAATGGATACACCGGGGTGATGGGAGACCAGGTACATCTCTTTAGTCTGTTCGTCGAACCGCATCATCCCCAGGTTGGTGATCACGGATACCGGTCCGCCCCGGATCAGCCCGGCTTTCTCGCGCCCTCCAGGCCCGCCTACCCAGCCGGGGCTGGTCAGATAATCCACTGTTTTGGGGAAGCGACGCTTCTCGTGGAGCATGATGACCACCGTGCGTTTGGAGAGACAGGCAATGTCGCCGGCACCGCCGCTGCCCGGCAGGCGCACCCTGGGGTGGTGATAGTCGCCGATGACGGTCGAGTTCAGGTTGCCGTAGCGGTCAACCTGAGCACCGCCCAGGAAGCCCACGTCTATGAAGCCCCGCTGGAGCACGGTGGCGAAGATGTCGAAGAGCCCCCGGCACGTCGAGGCCCCGTACACGCAACGCGAATCGCCCACGCTGGCGGGGAGGTGCAGGAGGGCGCTGTCAATCGTTCCGGCCTCGAATATGATGACGCTGTCTGGGGCGTGGGTATATTTGGCCAGCATAGACGCGATCATGGGCAGGCCGGTGCCCACGAACACAGTCTCTCCGTCGCCGATCTCTTTGGCGGCCCGGACGACCATCAACTCTGCAGTGGAGTAATCTTTTGCGTATTCCTGGCCCATCTCTCATCGCCTCCTCACGTTGGGGTTGTATCCCAGAGCCGGGTCCGCCTTCAGATCAGAAAGTCGTTGGGCTCCTCCAACCCGCTCCAGGTAATCCCAGTGATCTTTCACGCCGTAAACGTACTTCTCCAGGTAGGCCTGGAACGCTTCCGCGCCGGCCCTGGCCGCTTGCGCATAGACGGCGTAGTGGTCGGGATCGTAGTCGTAGTATCCGTGGCAGGCGGTGGGGTGCGTGCCGTAGGGGACGTGGACGATGCCGTCCACGCGGAAGAAGGGGATGCAGTTCTGCTCCGGGCAGCGGCGAATGAATTCCTCGGAGACGATCTCCTCGGCGGTCACCACGACTTTCCTGGCCGCCCGGGCCATGAAGTCGTCAGCGTAACTCTGCCCCAGGATGCGCACCGTTCCCTCGCGGCCCACCATCTGGGCGTGGATCACCGCCACGTCTGGGTTCACGGCGGGCAACAGCACCACTTTGTCACCGGTGAAGGGGCAGTCCATCAGGACGAGTTTCTTGTCGCTGGCCTTGGGGTCACTGCTGCGCTCCTCGGCCCCGAACCCGGACTTGGTGATCATGTCCGAGCCGAGCATCGTCCTGGCCGGGATGAACGGCAAGCCCAGCGCTCCCGCGACCAGCCTCAATGTAGCGCCAAAGTTGCTGTAATCCTCCCATTGGATCGAACCTTCCTCTATCGCTCTCCTGAAGTTGGGGCTGGGGCTGACGAACAACTCGTCACCGATGTAGGCGACCTCGACCCGCTTGACCGCGCCGGCCCCGATGAGTATGTCCGCGTCTATCCCTGGGGAGTGGCCATAGATGACCAGGTCACGCTTTCCCTGCCGGATCATCTCACGGATGAATGCCATCGGGTGGCGCTGCATAGTGAAGCCGCCAAAGGCGATGTGAGCCCCGTCGGGGATGAATTCTTCCACGGCTTCTTTTAACAAGATGATCTTGTCTGTCTTTGACACTCTGTCTGCCTCCTTGACTTTTTACCGCATGTCTATTTACCGCTCATCATCCCCGTCGGGTCAATCTCGCGCAGGATGCGGCGCAGGCCTGATGGCGGCGCAGGTATAGTCTTGCCGCGCCCAGGCCAGAAGGAACGCAAGTTTGGGGATAGGCTGGGGGGCTTCCGCGATGTGCGGGTCATTTACGTAGACTTGTGACGCGAGGACCATCTCCGCGCAGGCAGGCAAGCACCCGGCCTCTTCAGATTGCGTCCGGTGTGGTACGTCGAGCCAGGTCTTCGGCACGTGCAGCGATCTCCGTCAACGATGCTGAGGTAGCCAATACCTCGCTATTTTGCACGTCCACGTCAATGGTGCCGACGGTGCCAACCGGCCCGCTTGAGGGATAGGCCAATACGACAGGCACACGCCAATACAAACGTTGTTGCGGCGAGGCAAGGGAGGTGGAAACGACCAGGTCCGGTTCGCCGCCGTAGAGCAGGTTGCCGATGCGTTCCATGAGAAGTTTGGTGACTTTCTGTTGGGCGACAAAGTCAGGCAAATATCTCCTCAACGGCACAAGAGAAACCGGATATCACGTCCTCACCGTCTAGCGTATCGCCCGCTTTCAGCACATTGACTTCTTTTAGAGAGCGATAAACGTGGATTGTCTGTGTGTCGGGATACACCACCCAGACGCAGCGCACACCCGCGTTCAGCCATTCCTCAACCTTGTCTTGTACATCCGCCGCGCTGTCGTTGGGGGACACCACCTCTACCACGAGATCCGGCGACAACTCCCAATAGCCGCGTGGTATTCCTGTGGGGGGGATGCGCTCTTTGGCCACAAAAGCGACGTCGGGCGCACGCACGGTGTCGGGGTCAACGTGGATCTTGAATCCCGTCTCGGCAGCGAGAACCTGGCCCAACTTGTGTTGGTTGGCATAAACGTGCAACATTGCCCCAACCGCCATCGCCACGCGCCCGTGTAACGCTCCGGCTGGTGTCATCGTCAGTAGTTTTCCTCTCTTTAATTCGTACCGTTTCCCCCGACTCGGCGGCAGGCGCATCAACTGTTCCGCCGTCATCACTGTGGTTTCCATACCGCTCATCATATCCTCCATCTCACGTCCGCTCCATCGTTTTCCTCACCTGGGTTGATTATAGCCTATTGTGGCTCTGGTCGCAACTGGCTACTTCCTGATCACCATCCCCGTCGGGTCAATCTCGCGCAGGATACGGCGCACCTGCAGCGGCGGTGGCTCCGTCGTCGCTATATCGTCGGGGATGATGAGTTCGAAGCCGCTGTTGGCCCGCACGTCGTCCACCGTGACGCCGGGGTGGGTCGCCAGCAGCCGCATGCGTTTGTTCTCCTCGTCGAAGTCGTACAGTCCCAGTTGGGTGATCACCCGGTAGGGGCCGCTATCGGCTGGCAGCCCGGCCCGCTCGCGAGCGCCCGGCCCGTCCAGATACCCGGGCGTGGTGAGGAAGTCCAGGTGCTCCACGAAGCGCCGCTTGTCCTGGCGCATCACGATGATGGTGTGCCAGCAGAATGAGCCGATGTCGTTGGCCCCGCCGCTGCCCGGGAGGCGCACTTTGGGCGTTTCGTACGGCCCGATGACGGTCGTGTTGAGGTTGCCGTGGGGGTCCATCTGCGCTGCGCCGAGGAAGCCATAGTCCACGTAGCCGGCCTGTCCCGCCGACATCACGTCGTGCATGCTGGAGGCAGCACAGGCGTGGTAGAAGGTGCGGCTGTCGCCGACGGAGATAGGGAGCACCGGCACCTGCGGGCCGATGCCACCGGCCTCGAAGATGATGAGCAGGTGGGGTGCGTGGGTGCGCTGGGCCAGCATCCCCGCGATCATCGGCAATCCCGTGCCGACGAAGACCGACTTGTTGTCCTCCAGCAGGTTGGCCGCAACGTAGGCCAGCAGCTCAGTGGGGGTGTAGTCCTGGTTCATTTCTTCTCCTCCAGCCAGGGGGCGCGCAGCGGGGCCTCCAGGTGCTCCACCTGGCGCAGGTGCTCCAGTTGCTCCTTGCCCCCGATCAATTCCAGGTACTCGGCGAAGTCCTTGACGCCGTAAACGTATTTGTCGAAGTACTCGGCTGCTCCCTCGTCTGTCTTTGAGAGGTGCAGCCACTCGCCGATGTGCGCCTCGTCGAAGTAGTAGCGGTCGGGCATCAGCGTGGGATGGGCGCCGTAGGGCACCTCGATCACCGCGTCTACCAGGTAGTAAGGAATGGCCGTGCGCTGCGGATGCTCGCGGATCACGTCTTCGTCCACGATTTCCTCGGTGGTGACGATCAACCGGCGGGCAGCGCGGGCCAACTCAAAGTCCTCGACGGCGATGCCGTCAATCTGGCAGTTGCCGTACTCGTCGCAGCGGTGGACGTGCATCAGCACCACATCGGGGTAGCAGGCGGGCAGTAGGGCGATGGGCTTGCCGCTGAAGGGGTCCTCAATGACGCGGGCCGAACTCTGGGCCAGCGTGTCGGTGCCGAGCATCACCCGCGTGGGGATGCACGGCAATCCCATCGCCGCGGCCAGGAAACGCCATTGGTAGCCAGCGTTGCTGATCTCGGCCACCACCTGGCAGCGCCCGCCCTCGACGGCGCGGCGCGAGGCCGGCGAGAGCCCCCGCAGTTCGTGCCCGAAGGCGTAGGCCACCTCGATGCGGCTGACACATCCGGCACCGATGAGGACGTCGGAGTCGTGGACGGCGGTCTTGCCGCAGAAGGTCAGGTCGCGCTTGCGCTGGCGGATGATCTCGTAGATGGCGGCCATCGAGACGCGGATGTGGCCGAAGCCGCCGCAGGCGATCAGGGCCCCATTGGGCACGTATTGGGCGACTGCCTCCCGTACTGTGGTGCGCTTGTCTTTCAGGGCGCGTGATTTGTGGGCGGCGACCCAGGCACGGTGCTCGTCCGGGTCATGCCAGCCGATCAATTCGCCCTGGCCTGTTTGTAGAACGTTCATCTCTTCTTCCTCTCATTCCTCTCAATGGTGAATGCGGTTATGATCGCACGCGGCTACCCCGTGGTCTTTTCTGTCCCAGGCTCTGCCCTTCGCCGGATTGATCTTACAAGTTGCCACGCCAGGTCCAGATCCGCTTTGATCTCCTTGAGGCTGTATTGTGTGAGTGGCCCTGGAGGATAGTGCTCCTCAACGTAGTACCGCGTGGCTTTCTCGCACAATTCAATGAACTGTGGATACAAGTCGGGCTCAAATTGGGATACAAGATTGAGCAGAGTGTCCAACTCGTGTACCCACGGCGGTCTTTGACCCTTGAGCACCAGGTAGCCTTTCAGGTACTTTTCGACGGTTTGCTGGATGTGGTAGGCGATGATGTCTGTATATCCGCCTTCGCCGTAGAGAAACTGGGCAGTTTCGATGTCGTGGTCTCCTCGTTCAAACCATTCCTGTGCCTGTTGCTTCAGTCCTTCATCCATAAAGTGCCTTCCCCTTCTCCAATATCTCCTGGATGAAAAAGTCCTTGATGGCGAGCCGTTCTTCCAATTCCTGGGCCGTGTAGACGAGGGGTGACACAGACGCCCGGCGGCTGCGATCCCTCACCAGTCGCTTGACCGCCATCCATCTCTTGATAGGAGGTTCGTTGGTATCCTTGATAATCAAAAGGTCAATGTCGCTGTCCTCGTCCGGTTCCCCGTAGGCGTAGGAACCGAAGAGGATGACTTTTTGTGGAGCGTATCCAATGACGATCTTTTCTAAAACGTCTTGTACGATATGCGGAACTTTCATCTTGCTTACCTTATTTGCTCTCTGTGCTTCAGAACGAAACTGGCGCAAAGATGCTCACTGAGACTGACGGGGCGGCATGCTTCGGCCAGGTTCCATTCATAGACCCGCCGCCCCGTCCGTTATCCGTTCCTTTCTCAATCCGTTGTTGTCTCAATCCGTTGTTGTCTCAATCCGTTGTTGTCTCAATCCGTTGTTGTCCTGTGATCCGCGTTCTACTCCGCCGGGTAGAAATAAACATCCGTCGGCTTGAACTTGGAGTTGCGCAGGAAGCGCCCTTTGACCTTCATCCCGATCCAGTCAGTGCTGGCCTCGTAGGGGTCAACGCCGATGAGCCGCGCCAGAAAGAGCGTGTTCACACCCTCGAACTCGATCAGCGCCAGCACGTAGGGGCATTGGGGCAGGAACTCCTCCGATCCGAAGTGGCAGACGGTGAAGGCATGGATATGCCCCTCTGGCTTGATCTCCACCCACTCCGTCTCCTTGCCGGTGTACATGTCGTGGCCACGCGGGGTGGCGTAGGTGTAGCCGGTCTCCGGCTCGCGGCTCACGATGAACCGCTTGTTGGCCAGCGCGGCGAAGAAGGGAGAGTCCTGGCCATAAGAGTAGTTGTACGTGCTGGCGTAGGGCTGCTTGACGACGATGGGCGCCATCTCCTTCAGCGCCGAAAGGTCGTCGCCGGTGGGGAAGGGGACACCAAAGACGACGGTCCCCTCCATGGTTTCCTCCATTTTCTTGGGAAGTTCTTTGTCAGACATCGTGCTATCTCCTATTCCTCTCGCTCCAGGATGCTGACCGTGACATAGGTGCCGGTGCCGGCGTGCGAGTGGATCGCGCCGCAGCGGGCGTCGGGCACCTGCAGCGCCGGGTCGCCGAAGTGCTTCTCGATAGCGTGCTGCAATTGCCAGATAGCGAAGACCGCCTGCATCAGCCCCGTCGCGCCGACGGGGTGACCGCAGGCGATGAGGCCGCCAGAGGGGTTGACCGGGCAGGCCGGTTCATCTGGCAAATCGAGCCCGTAGTCAATGCCGGGCATAAATGCCTTGCCGCTGGCGGCGAAGGGGCCGCCCTCCCCGTACCGGCACAGCCCCATGTCCTCGTAGGTCTGGATCTCCGACGAGGTGTAGGCGTCGTGCAGTTCGACAAAATCAATCTCGCCCAGCGGGTCGGTGATGCCAGCATTCTCGTAGGCCTCTTTGCTGCCCATACGGCCAGCGCGGAAGGAGTGTACGCCGGGGTAGCGGAAGCCGTGATCCCACAGTTCCTTGTAGTAGGCGCGGGAGTCGGCATCCATCTCGTTGGGCAGGGCGTTGTACTTGTAGAAATCCTCGTAGGATTGATGGGGCCGGTCGGAGAGGCGCATGGCGTCGGTGCCCCGGCCGATGCCGGTGACGCGCACGCGGGGGATGCGGTGGCCGCCAGCCTTTTCCAGTTTGGTCAGCCCGTCCTCGGAGCAGAGGATGGTGCAGGCTGCACCGTCGGACATGACGCAGATGTCGAGGCGGGTCAGCGGCCAGGCGACCATCGGCGCGGCCCGCACGTCTTCGATGGTCAGTTTCCTCCGCTTCTGGGCGTAGGGGTTGTGGTAGGCGTTCAAGTGATTCTTGACCGAGACGTGGGCCAGTTGCTCGGGGGTGGTGCCGAACTCGGCCATGTGGCGGCTGACCATCATGGCGTAGTAGCCGGAGTAGAAGCCGCCCACGGGGTAGTCAAAGGAGACGTCGGAGGCCAGGGCGATGAACTCGTTCCCCTTCCAGGTCTCGACGTGGGACATCATCTCGAAGCCGTAGCAAAGGACGATGTCCGCGTAGCCGGAGGCGATGGATTTCCAGCCCTCCTGGAAGCAGATGCCGCCGGTGGCCCCGCCTCCCTCGACGCGGTGAGAGGGCTTGGGAAGCATGCCGATGTAGTCCTGGGCCATGATGGCGGCCATCAGTTGGCGGGCGAAGTGGTCGGAGAAGTACGAGCCTACCGTGGCGTCCACCAGTTCCCAGAACCTGGGGTGCTCGATTCCCAGGTCGGCGATGGCGTAGTCGTAGGCCTCCTTGACCAACGCCGGGAAGGTCTTGTCGGGTCGGGCCTTGGCAAACTTGGAGACCCCACCCGAAACAGCGTATACGGGTCGCATAGAATACCTCCTTGAAGTGATGCGTGATACGTGAGTTGTGAGGAGACAACAAGGGTTCACCTCTCAGTTGTCACTTTTCTTGAATCACCTCCTTCGTGATCCCCAGGTGGGTTGGCAGTGCGAAGTGCCCATCGGCGTGACGGGGCATTGAATGTACCGCGACAATCGCATCCCGGTTCAGCGAACCGTAGATGTGGGGGAAGCCATTTTCGTATTTGATTTCTGCCGAGACCTGGCTTTCGTCTATCGCGAGCAGCAGAAATTCGCCTGGCACGTCCCGATAGAACGTGTTGGCAACTTGAGAAATAGCACGTCCACCTCATCGCTGTCCAGGACGTTACAGATTTCGGTGTCGAGCCGTAACTCCAGGTGCGCCGCGTCGGACAGGCCGGAGCGGAGCAGCAGGGCGATGTCCACATCGGAGCGGGCGTCGGCCTCACCCCGGGCGTGGCCAGCGCAGTTCGGTCATCAACAGGCCGTAGCCGTCGTGGCGGTGCCTGTGGCTGCGCGTGCTATTGCAAGACGGCCACGGCGCGGATCATGTAGTCGCTGCCCTGGGGCTCCCAGTAAGCGCCGTCCACCTCGTAACTATGGCCACTGCTGCTGGCATCCACCCCTAGCGTGGGCCGATAGTCTTCTACGTGCAGAAAGCCCACGCAGAAATCGGCGGTCACTGTCAGGTCGTACCCCGATAGGTCCACATCGTTCCAACCATCCTGGGCTGGGGTTGCCTGGAAGGGGGTAAGCAGGTCAGTGTGGGTGATCGCGTCCCAGACGTGCACTTCGATGGGGCGGGGATCCTGGAGGTAATAGCGCGCCGTCAGCACCCGCGCCGAGCCACCTGGCGGGCTGAAGCAGACGGCAAAGCCCTTGCCTGTGTCCCAGGAGGCAGTGGCGTCCATCGTGCCATCGTCGTAGGCCAGTTCGCTGGAGGCCGAGCAGTTGTTCAGAACAAGCGGCAGGTAGACCCTGTACCCTCGCACCCAGATACGGATGCGCACCTGGTCAGCGTGCTCGTCCTGGGAGCGACGGAAGACGTTGATGGTGTTGGCAGTCGAGTTCTCCCAGTTGACTCCCCTGGGATGGCCCATGTCGTACATACCGCCAGCACACATGCTGTTGATGCCGATGGCGCTGCTATCGCTTCTGGCACCCAGGCGCACCCTGTACATGTTCGGATCCATGCCCAGGTTGTGGGTGAAGGGCATCACCGTACCCAGGGTGGCGCTCACCCATCCACTGTCGTAGTCGGGCGGGTCGGGGCGGGTGACGCAGACGCGGACTTGGCCGGCGGTGACATCGTGCAAGTAACGAAAGACGCTGACGGTCGAGGTATTCACGCTGGACCAATAGGCCCCGCGCCGGGCCCCGCTGGGGAGCACGAGTCCCCCGTAAGCGTAGTGATTAACCCCCCGCAAGGTGCTGCTGAATGCCAGGCCGACGGCGTAGTCGTCCACGTTCCCGCCCACACTATGGGTAAAGGCGAGCGTTTGCTGCTGGGCGATGGGCGTCCAGTCGCTGCAGTATTCGGGCAGGGGATCGGCCACCCAGACCCGCACGCGGACCCGGTCAGCAAACGTGTCGTCGGCGGAGCGGAGGACTTGAATGGTGTTGCTGGTCAGGTTCTGCCAGGCTGCTCCATAGTAGTCCCCTCCTGTCTCCAGGCCCCCGTAGGCTCGGGTGTTGATGCCATAGCCTTCCGCGTCGGTGTCCATGAACCACAACTCGACGGCGTAATCGTTCGGGTCGCCGCCCAGGTTGTGGGTGAGCGTTTCCACCGTTCCGGGCGTGATGGTGATCCAGCCACTGCTCCATCCAGAGGTGGCCTTGGCGATACGGGAAGCACCGGTATTCGGCGTCACAGGGCCGGGGAGCGCCGGCCCGGGCTCAGAGGGGCTGGCAGCCGCACTGCCGATAAGCAGGAGCAAAACTGCCAGCGCCAGGCCAGCCACCACAGATACCCAGATACACATACGCCTGTTATTCATTGTTTTCTTCTCCTTTCGTTGGATGGGCCTTCATTCCTCGCCTTAGGTTTATGACTTCAAACCGCGGGAGGCAGGGAGCAGGATCAGCGGTCGAAGTAGATGGACTTGCCGGTGGCGGAAAGGGGAATGCCCATCACGAAATCGGCGTCAATCAAGCCCAGTTCCCGCGCTGCGACGCCCGCCCGGTACATGATGCGATTGTCCACGTTCAGCATCCCGGCCATCTTCACCGCCGAGCCGATGGCAATGCCCATATCCAGCAGGTGCAGGGCGCAGTTGGGCCCTCGGAATTCCCCCTCGACGGTGTTAGGCTCGATGCAGGTCAGGCTTCCGCAGGCTGCGCAGTTCAGCTCCAGCGTCTGAGCGTCCTTCAGACCGATGAGCACCACCGCCTCTGAGTTGAGGACGTTCCTCCCGTCCCGGTCGAAGTTGGGCTTGCCAGTCCGCTCCCCGTAGGCGATCATTGCCTCGCCCAGCCGCTGCAGGTTCTCTTCCTCGACGATTTCCACCACCACGAAGTCCCGTCCCGCCGCCTTAGGGGCGGTCCGGGCGGAGATGGACATCAGTTCGGCCACGGTACGCAAACTCATTGCTCATTTCTCCTTGTCCAGATTGCAATTCATCCAAACCGCCCGGCCAGAATCTCCTCCAGCGTCGGCTGGCCGATGACCTGGAGTTCGTATCGCACTCGATCCACCGGGTGGCGGACGTTGATCAGCCGCCGCAGGTCAATGGGCGTGGCCACCAGAACCAGGTCACACTCGGCCCTGTTGATGGTCTCCTCCAGATCCTGTATCTGGTCATCGTCGTACCCCATCGCTGGCAGGAGCGGGCCGGTGTGGGGGTACTTCTCAAACGTGGCGGCGATAGAGCGCACCGCGTAGGGGCGGGGGTTCACCAACTCCGCCGCGCCGAACCGCTGCGCCGCCACTACCCCGGCTCCGTAGGTCATCCCCCCGTGAGTCAGCGTCGGGCCGTCCTCGATTACCAGCACCCGCTTACCCCGGATGGCCTCCGGTTCCTCGACGAAGATGGGGGAGGCGGCCTCCACCACGGTGGCCTGCGGGTTGGCAGCGTAGATGTCCTCCCGCACCTGAGCCACCCCCTCGGGGCTGGCTGTGTCCACCTTGTTGATGACCACCACGTCCGCTGCCCGCAGGTTGGCCTCCCCGGGGTGGTAGCGGAGTTCGTGGCCGGGCCGGTGAGGGTCCGCCACGACGATGTGTAAATCGGGCCGGTAGAAGGGCAGGTCATTGTTCCCCCCGTCCCACACCACGACGTCCGTCTCCTCCTCCGCCTGGCGCAGGATGGGCTCGTAGTCCACCCCGGCGTAGACCACCACGCCCCGGTCGAGGTGCGGCTCGTATTCCTCCCGCTCCTCAATGGTGCACTTGTAGCGGTCCAGATCCTCGTAAGCGGCGAACCGCTGCACCGCCTGAGCGACCAGGTCGCCGTAGGGCATCGGGTGGCGGACTACTACCACTTTCTTGCCCAGCCGCTGGAGCACGTCGCAGACGTGGCGAGTAGTCTGGCTCTTGCCGGAGCCAGTGCGCACGGCACAGATCGCCACCACCGGCTTGTGGCTCTCCAGCATCGTCGAGCCTACCCCCATCAGCCGGAAGTCGGCTCCTGCAACCAGCACCTGGGAGGCTTTGTGCATCACGTACTCGTGGGAGACGTCGGAATAGGCGAAGACTACCTGATCCACCTGGAGGCGGTGGATCAGGTCGCTCAGTTCCGTCTCCGGGTAGATGGGGATGCCCTCGGGGTATAGGCTCCCGGTCAGTTCCGGCGGGTACCGGCGCTCCTCAATGTTGGGAATCTGGGTAGCGGTAAAGGCGACGACCTGGTAGGCCGGGTTGTCGCGGAAGTAGACGTTGAAGTTGTGAAAGTCGCGTCCGGCGGCGCCCATGATGATGGTGATGATGCGCTTTCGGCTCATATTGCTGTATTTTCTTCCTCCCAGATGTTTTCCTCGGTAGCGTCCTCCTTGCCTCGCACCAGGAAGAGCCACAGCAGCAGGGGCACAACCAGTACCAGGATGCTCAGGCAGCACGGTGCGATGCCGTAGGCGGGTGGCATGGCGCCGGTCTGAGTGCTTGGGCCGAACTCAGTGCTCCACTCCCCCAGTCCGGTGAAGATCATGATGCCCCCGATGCACAGTGGGATTGTGCAGCATAGGAGCGTCAAGACGCCCACTACAATGGTGATAATCGTACCTGTTTGTTTTGACATCTGATTCTCTCCTTATTGGGATATAACGGCAGGCGGTATTGTGATCACGCCAATCGGGCCAACAGGATGCCCAACTCGTAGAGCAGCATGAAGGGCACCATGACCAGCAACATATTGACCGGGTCGGTGGTGGGTGTGATGATCGCCGCCCCGGCGGCCGCACCGATGATGACGACGCGCCGCGCTTTGGCGAATCCCTGGGGGGTGACGACGCCCAACTTGGCCAGGAAGTACATCACCAGCGGTGTCTCGAAGATGAGGCCCGCCCAGAGCATTATGTTGCTGACGAAAGAGATATAACGGTCAATAGAGTAGCGCTGTTCGACGATTCCGAACAGGAACCCCTGGAGGAAAGGCAGCGCGGCGGGGAGCAGCACCTCGGCCGCGAAGATCACTCCGATGGTGAAACTCAGCGAGGCAACCGGTGCGCCGATGAGGACGTAGCGCCGTTCGAGGGGCTCCAGGCCGGGCCGCACGAACTGGAACATTTGATACATGATGACTGGCATAGCGATTACGATGCCGATCACGATGGCGACCTTGAAGAAGACGGCCGGGGCTTCGGTAGGCGAGATGGCCAGAGGCACCTGTTCGCCGAGCGGAGCAACCAGCATTTTGAGGACAGGAGGGGTGACGAATGTGCCCACGACCACCCCTATAAGCAGCGCGATGATTACTTTGATGAGACGCTGGCGCAGTTCATCCAGGTGTTCGAGAAGTGTCATCTCAACCTGGTTGCTCTCTGTTCGCTTCTTCAATCCTGTTCTTCCTTTGCCCCTTGCTCGCCCTTGACAATGTCCTTGACATTCCCAACAATCTCCCGCATAACCTGGCGTGTCTCGCGCTCGACGTTCTGAAGTTCAGCCTGGATGCTGGTGGTAGCCTCTCGCTTGTTCTCGTCAATGCTCTCCAGAACCTGGCGTGTCTCCTGCTCGGTAGCCCGAATCTCGTCCGAAATGCTGGCGACAGGTTCCTGCTCCCCCCCGGCAACATTCTCCAGAGTCTGGCGCGCCTCTTGCTCGGTGGTCTGGAGTTCAGCCTGTATGGTATTGAGAAACTCACCTGAAAGCCTGCGCATCTGACTGGTGGTACGTCCAATCGTGCGGGCGATCTCCACCATGCGCTTGGGACCGACCAGCAAAATGGCGATGACCAGGATGACCGTTAATTCCCAGGGGCCAACATTCAGGAAATTCACCGCTTTTTCCTCTCTGCGTTCTTGACGGCTTGCGCGATGGCCTCTTTGTGTTCCACTAATGTGCCCAGCACACCGTTTACAAAGCGCGAGGCGCTGTCGGAACCGAAAGTCTTGGCCAGTTCGACAGCCTCGTTGATGGCTACCTTGATGGGCGTCTGGCCGTCCACAGCGAACTCGAAGATCGCGATGCGCAGGATGTTGCGATCAATGTAGGCCATCTGTTCTAGTGGCCATTCGGGCGCATAGCGGTGGATGAAGACGTCGAGCACAGGCTGGTGCTTGAGCACGCCGTTCGCCAGGTGGCGGCTGAAGGCCGCGGCGGCTGGCGGCAGCCCGACTCCCGCCAGTCGCTGTTCCAGCACGACAGCGGGAGTGTGATGCGCGCAGTCAATCTCGTACAGTGCCTGTAGTGCCACGACGCGAGCCTGATGACGGGCCTTCACGGCTGTATGCCTCCGGTGCGGGTCGGTCACGCTCCCTTAAAAAGGTAAGCCACGTCCTCGATGTGCACGTCGACGGACTGGACTTCCATGCCGACCATGTCCTGGATCGCGCGGGTGACCTCGGCCTGGATCTGGCGGCCGATGCTGAGCATGTTGACGTGTGGCTCGGTCACGACGTACAGTTTCACCCGCACGCTGTTTCCAATGACTTCAATTTTCACCCCATCGTGTCGCAGGAGGCGCCGCATGCCCGGTGGTGAGGTCATGCGGGCCACGCCTGGCACAGCCAAAGTCGTGAGGCGGGCAGTGGTCTCCAGTACCTCCGGTGCAACGGTTATTTTGCCGATCTTAGGTTGCGCTTCCATCCACACCCCCTTTGTTCATTGATTCATTGTTCATTGTTCATTGATTCATTGTTCATTGATTCATTGTTCATTGATTCATTGTTC
>CAZZEX010000044.1:0-35847 GCA_964653285.1 uncultured Anaerolineales bacterium | reverse complement strand
TTGGGCGGGTGGGGTACGGCTTTCGGGTCCTCGGTGGCGGGGTCCTGGTTGGCTTGGTGCCCCCCCCGGATCGGGGGGGGGGGGGGGGGGGTGTGCTCCCCCCCGCTTCGGGGGGGACGGGGGGGGTTGAAGGCCTCCAGCATCTCCTCGGTCATGTAGCCATTGGTGACGTAGATGTTGGCCAGGCCAGCCTCGTGGGCCAGGCGGGCCGTGTCGTAGGCGTACTCGGAGAAGATGGTCGGCTCGGTGTAGGTGTAAGCGATACTGCGGCAGCCAGCCCGCTGCGCGGCGGCGACGACCTCCTCCGGGCTGGCCTGCTCCCCCATTACGATCTGTCGCTCGCGGACCATCTGGGAGATGTCCGCGTTCTGGCACCATCGGCAGCGGAAGTTGCAGCCCGGCGTGGCGATGGAGTAGGCGGTGGAGCCGGGGTAGAAGTGCAACAGCGGCTTCTTCTCCACCGGGTCCACGTGCTGGGCGATGGCCAGCCCGTAGACCAGCGTGTAGAGCGTCCCGCCCCGGTTCTCCCGCACCTGGCAGATGCCCCGCTTCCCGTCAGCGATCAGACAGCGATGGGCACACAGGTTACAACGCACCCGATCATCTGCCAACTTCTCGTAGAGCATGGCCTCTTTCATCTGCCCCCCTTTCTCCATTCCCTATTCTCCGATGACTCCAGCAGCACCCGATGTGTGAGAAAGTCAATGTGCCGGACCTTCCAGTTGGAACGCCCGGGCCAGGTAGCGTACTAAAACAGTCCCCGCCTCTCCGACAGTTCGACCAAAGGAGACGACGCCGTCTTCGTGTCCGCCCATTGCGAAGATGAGATAGTCTCTGACCGGCGTGTCTCGGAACAAACAGCGAACCTCTTCCGCCATTTCTGGAGTACCCTGGGCCACGCCCTTATGGGTGATGGGCATACCCAAGACCTGGGCGCTGCGCCAAATATGGGGCGAGTGAACGTGGATCACACAACGCAGGCTGTCGTCCAGCGCATAGACCATGCCGTGTGTCAGCGACTCCGAGGAGGGCTGGACGGGACCTTCAGCCACAACCAGGTTGCGGTCAGGGTGACACTCCAGCACAGTGGCGTAATGCTCCTCGGTCAGGTCTGCCAGTCCTCCTGTCTGTGTACCGCTAATCACAAATCGCCTCTGGCATTCCGGTGCATCAAACGGCTCCAACCGTTGGCTGATATTGCCGTAGCCAAAGCCTCCATACTGATCCGGGTATTGACCGATAAGCCGAGTCAGGTATAGAATTTTACGCCATGCATTTATCTCGCGCAAGTCATCGAAGGACATAGGGGGAACTTGAGTAAACTGTAGTTGAAATCTTATAACGCCTTCCTGTTGGCTCACGATTCGCCTCGATTCTCATCCTCAATGTCTCACTCAATGCCTCACCCGCCCACCGGTGACGTTGTACGCCTGACCAGTGATGAAACTCGCCTGGTCGGAAGCCAGGAATGCGACCAGATTGGCCACGTCTTCCGGCGTCTCCAGCCGCCCCAACGGTATCCGGGCCACCGCCTCGGCCACGATCTCGTCGTAGGACTTGCCCGTGACCGCCGATTCCAGTTGAAAGCCCCACCGCTTCATAGCGGTGTCCACATCGCCAGGCAGCACCGCGTTGACCGTGATGCCGAACTCGGCGACCTCCTGCGCCAGCGAGCGAGTGAGGGCGACGATGGCCGCCTTGCCCGCCGCGTAGGCCGAGAGGTACAGCTTGGGCGCTTTGGCCGCTGCCGACGAGATGCTGATGATACGGCCTCCTCTACCTCCCTCGATCATCACCGGAAGCGCCGCCTTGGAGCACAGGAAGGTACCTGTGGCGTTGATCTCCAGCGTCCTGCGCCAGGCATCCTCGGCCATCTGAATCACCGGCGCCGGGCCGACGATGCCTCCGGCGTTGTTGACGAGGATGTCCAACCGGCCAAAGGTTTCCACCGTCTGCGCCACCAGTGTCTCAACCAGCGCCGCGTCGGTCACGTCCACGCGCACAGGCAGACTTCGCACGCCCAGCGCTTCGATCTCCCTGGCGACGGCCTCCAACTCCTCCCACTGTCCGCCCCCGGGGTTGGGCAGGTCCGCAAACGGCGCGCAGATGTCGCCGACCACCACGTTGGCTCCCTCCCGCGCCAGCCGCATCGCGATCGCTGCCCCAATGCCCCCCTTGCGCCCCACGCCGGTGACGACAGCGACCTTGTCCTCAAGATTGTACATGGTCTAATCCTCCGCCCGATACACCATGGAACCGAACTCCAGCAGCCCCGGCGGGGCCAGGTTCGCGTTCTGGTCCACCATCACCTGGATCAACGCTGGTTTCCCGGAGTTGGCCGCCCGTTCCAGAGCGGGCCGGAGTTGCGCCAGTTCATCCACCTTCTCGCCGTGGCAGCCAAACGCCTCTGCAATCAGATCGTAGCGCACATCAGCGTAGTGCTCGGTCTCCACGAATCCCCCCACCCCGCCCATCATCTGCGACGAGCGTTCCATGCCCCAGCCCCGATCGCAGGCAACGACGACGGTGACGCGGACATCGTGCCGCCGGGCTGTCTCCAGTTCCTGGATGTTGAAACCCAGCGCGCCGTCCCCGGAGATCAGGTAGACTGGCCGGTCCAGAGCGGCCAGTTTCGCCCCGATCGCGTAGGGCAGGCCAGTGCCCAGGTGACCGAACTTGGCGGTGTAGAGATAGCTGCGCGGCGTGTAGATGGGGTTGAAACTGGCACACCACAGGCTGGTGTTGCCGCCGTCCATCACCGTGATCGCGTCACGCGGGAAAAAGTTCCGCACTTGCCGCACCATCTGGCCCGGGTTGATCTGGCCCGCGCCCATCTGCAGGGCGTTGTCCAACTGCGTCTCCCACTCCTTGGACAACTCCCGGTACCGCGCGAACCCGTCGTGCTCCTCCCGAGGCCGAGGGCCAATGATGCCCTTCACCGCCTCCAGCAGCGCAGCCAGCACCGCCCGTGCATCCCCCACGATCCCCAGGTCAACCGGGCGATTGAGGCCAATGGAGGTCGGGTCCACGTCCACGTGAATGACCTTCTGCGTGGCCGGGTCGCCCCACGCCGGGGCCCGTCCCCAACCGTCCAGTTCGCCGAAGCGTGCCCCCACGGCCAATACGACGTCCGCCTCGGCACGCGCGGCCTCCAAGGGCTTGCGATTCAGGACGTGGATGTAGCGCGGATGATCCTCTGGGACCACGCCCCGAGCGCCGAGGGTGGTGGTCATGGTGGCGGCCAGGTGATCACCTAGCGCGACGAACTCCTCCCAGGCCCCGGCCCACGAGACGCCCACTCCGGCGTGCAGCAGCGGGCGCTCGGCCTCCGCCAGCATTCCGGCGGCCTGCGCGATCAGCGCCGGGTCGCCCGCGCCAGGCTCGCCCGCCCGGTACCGCGAGGGCGGCCAGACGTCCACCGACTGCGGATCGCCCGTCCCGCGCATCACGTCCTCCGGAATCTCCAGGTAGACCGGCCCAGACCGCCCGCTGGTGGCAACCCGATAGGCCCGCCGCACCAACTCCGGGATACGTCGCCACTGGCGGACACCGGCGCTCCACTTGGTGACCGGGCCGTACATTCCCAGCAGGTCCACGTTCTGGAACGCGCCACCCCGGTCGGGGTAGATGATGTTGCGCCTGCGCTGGCCGCTGATGGCGATCACCGGACTGCCCTCGGCGTAGGCGGTGGCGATCCCGGAGACCATGTTGGCCGCGCCTGGCCCGATGCCCCCGACGCATACGCCTGGTTCGCCTCGGATGCGGGCCCACGCTTCGGCCATGTGGGCCGCCGCTGCTTCGTGGCGCGTGCACACGAACTGGATGTCGTACTCCTTCAGTTTGGCCAGGAAGGGGTTGAAACTCCCGTCCAAAACACCAAACATGACGCTGACACCCTCCTCCTTCAGGCATTTGAGCAGCAGTTCACCGCCGGTAACCTCTGTCATCTGGTCTGGCCTCCTTTAGCGTCTACCTGGAATCATCGCGTGATACGTGTTGCGCATTGCGTGTTGCGCGTTGCGTAAATCCCTCGCCTTTCGCCCCTTGTCCCCCGGTCCCCTTGTCACTCTGTCACTGCCTCTGCGCGGGCTTTCGCCTCATCCACGAACCACAACAGGAACAGGCCGAGCAGCAGAAACGCGCCAATGGAGAGAATCGCGAGCCGTTGCCCGGCCTGCTCGGCCGGTACCACCGCGCGCCCCTGTGCCTCATACCACAGCGCCGCCTCCGCCGCCACCCAGCCGTAGACCGTCGGGCCAATGAAAGACGAGGTGCGGCCGGCCACGGCGAAGAAGCCATAGAACTCGGCGCTCTGCCCGGATGGGCTGAACGTTCCAACCATCGTCCGGCTGACCGACTGGACGCCGGTCAGGGCAAACCCCGCCAGCGCGCCGATGATGAAGAAACCGACCAGAGACCGGCAGAAAAACATCCAGATCACCGCGCCGATCATCAGGAGGATGGAAAGGACAAGGGAGCGCTTGCAACCGATCCGGTCAGCGAGCAACCCAAAAACGTACGCCCCGGCGACGCTCGTCACCTGCACCAGGATCATGAAGATGATCAGTTGTTGCTGATCCATGCCAAACAGCACCGCGCCGATGATGGCCGCGAAGTCCAGAGCCATGAGGATGCCGTCGTTGTAGATCAAGAAAGCGAGGACAAACTTGACGAACTCGCTGAAGCGCCTGACGGTCCTGAGAGTGCCCCACATCCGTTTGAAACCGATCGTCAGGTAGGATTCGCCCGCTGGCAGCGGTTGGGGTTGGGCCCGTTCTCGCAACCAGAGAAAGACGGGGATGGCAGAGATAGCAAAAAAGACGGCCGTGATGACCAACGATAACCGCACGATCAATGTACCCCCGATCAGAATGACCAGCGGCAAAATCAAGAACAGGCAGATAACACCCCCGGCCGACCCGATGGCCCAGCCATTGCCGGAAACGCGTCCGATCTCCTCGGGAGAAGCAATCTCCGGCAGCAGCGCATTATAGAAGACCTGGGCGCTGCGGTAGCCAATCTCGGCCAGGATGAAGAACAGCATGCCAATCAGCACGTCGCCCTTCTGGGGGAAGAAAAGGGTCACGGTGAACAGGCAGGCCATGGCGGTGTAGAATAAGAGAAAACGTTTCTTGGTCCCGGAGAAGTCGGCGACGGCCCCCAACACCGGCGAAGTGACGGCGACGACGAGCATCGCGATGCCTATGGCCAGCCCCCACAGCCGGGACCCCTCCGCCCCGCCGACGACCTCTCCCTTGAAATAGGCCGAGTAGACCGCCAGCAGGACGACGGAAGCGTAGGCCGAGTTACCAAAATCGTATAGATACCAGGCCCAGCGTTCACGTCGGGTGGATTTCGGTTCCAGAGTCGTGGTTGACATGTTATCTCCTCCTCTGTTCATTCAGGTCAAACGCCACCTTGATCGAGCGGTGCATACGCTTGTCCACGGCGGTGGCAAAGGCTTCTCGATAGGCGGACAAGGGAAAACAATGGGTGAGCAAATCCTCGCAGTTCAACCTTCCCGTCTGCATCCAGCGCATCGCCAGTTCGAAGGTGGAGAGGGTCTCCCCCTCCCACGTCACCATGCCGTGGCCGACCGCGCCGATCAAATCCACCTCCTGGTACCAGATCGGTGTCACGTCGAGAAGCATTCGATGTAGGTTGATACCAACCAGGACGACCGTGCCGCCGGCCCGCACCCAGCGCAGCGCGCTGTTCAGTGTGGTGGAAATCCCTACCACATCGAAGATCACATTGAAGCCACCCATCAGCATCCGGTTTCCGGCCCTCCCCTCGTACAGCCGCGCCCCGGTCAACCGGGCGACCTCGGCGGACCCGTCGGCATCACCGTCTCCATTTTCATGGGCCAGGAAAACGTGCTCCGCTCCAAACGTGTGCGCCATCTCGGCCTGCCAGGGGAACTCGGCCACGGCAACGATCTCACACTCAGGCTGGAAGGCACGCACCGCCTGGATCAGCAGGAACCCGATCGTGCCGCATCCCAGCACCAGCACGCGCTCGCCGGGTTTCACCGGGCGACGGCAGGCTGCGTGAATGGCGACGGCGGCCGGCTCGGCGAAGATGGCCTGCTCATCGGTCAGGTCGTCCGGGACAGACAACAGCGTACTCGCCGGGGTGATGAAGGAGTCGCCGTAGCCGCCACCCACGGGGTGGAACTCCCTGGGCTCAGAGGCGAACTCGCACAAGACCCGGTGCCCCCGCGCGCAGGCCGGGCAGAGTTCCTTTCGCCCCCGCGCCCGGCAATCATCCGCCCGCCCCCACCGCACCACCCGATCCCCGACCTCAAAGTCCTCCACCGCCCCCCCGACCTCAACGATGTCTCCAACCATCTCGTGTCCCAGGTAGATACGCTGATGGGCAGGCAACGCCACCGGAGCCACGTCCAGCCCTGCATCCAGAAAAAGTTGGTGCAGATCGCTGCCGCAGATGCCGCACAGCCGATTGCGCACTCTCACCCAGTCGGAAGCTGGCAGCGGCGGGTCGGGCAGGTCAACCACGCGGAGGGGAGAGATCGGCACGAAGTGGGCTTTCATTGAGATGCGCCCCAGGAGCCGCGTGAGCAGCACGCGCGGGATCGAGATGTCCAGAACCATCGTTCTCACGGGCACGTCCTCGCCAGGCTAGGAGTTGCAGTAGGGACTTCAGTTGCCTTTAAACGACTGAAGTCGTTACTACAAACTCTAAACGACTGGAGTCGTTACTACGAACCATATCCACCTCAGGCCAGCGAACGCCGGTAGATGCGGTGTTTCTTGTACGGCTTGACCCTCGCGGCCTTCAACTCCCGAACCATGCGGGTATTGGTCTCCTGGATCTGCACCAAGTCGGCGTACTGGTACTGGGTGTGTTCGATCAGAGTGCGATATAGCTCGGCGTACAGCAGCGCGTTGCCGCCCAGGCCACGGTAGGGCTCAAGGATGGCCGCGCCGTTAAGGTTGAGCCAGCGGGTGCGCTTGAACTCGCGCAGGAGATGATACCAGCCTGTGGGCCACATCCGTCCCCGGCAGCGCTGGATAGCGGCCGAAAGGTCTGGGTAGGCCAGCACAAAGCCGGCGAGTTCGTCTCCCCTCATCAGCAGTGTGATCAACCTGGGATCGGCGATGGTGAGGATGCGGTCGCCAATGGCCTGGGCCTCCGCTGCGGTGACAGGCACGTACCCTTGCACTTCCACGAAGGACTCATTGTAGACGGCCATTACGCGGGAGACCCAAGCGCGCAGTTCGGCTTTGGTGCGAAAGCGCACAGTGCGGAAACCGCGTCGTCGCTTGACCTTCTCCGCCACCTCAAGGAATCGCTTGGGGATGCCCATATGCCGGTCTACGTAGGCGGAGATGAAATCGAGCTGTTTTTCGAAGCCAGCGTCCTCCAACAGTTCACCGTAGTAGGGATAGTTGTAGGGAATGCCCAGCGCCGGGCGGTGCTCAAAGCCCTCTACGAGCAGCCCCTGCCCATCTATGGCCATGAAGCCCTTGGGACCCCACATCAGGTCCAGACCCCGCCCGCGGGCCCAGTCGAAGGCGGCGTCGAAGAGGGCGCGGGAGACGGCCCGGTCGTTCACGACGTCGAAGTGGTAGAAGAAGGCGGTGTGCTTCCCGTGGTATTGGTTGTGGCGGGCATTATCCAGCACGGCGATGCGCCCCACTACCTCGTCGCCCTCGAGCGCCAGGAAGAACGCGGCCTCGGAGTGCTGGTAGAAGGGATGGCGGCGGCGGTCGAGTTGAGCACGTACCTCGTTGACGAAAGGCGGCACCCACAGCGGGCTCTCGCGGTAGAGGCAAAAGGGGAACTCGATGTAGTGGCGCACATCGCGTCGGTTGGTGGGATCGAGACGGCAGATGTACATGGAGCAACTCCATCCGGGTTACTGATCAGGCTCGCACAGCCTGACGCTGAGTACCATAGCGCAGCAAAGCCGCAAGTTTGTAAGTCTCAGTAGATCCAAAATTGCTCTAGCCGGACCACAGTCCAGCGGCTAAAACGCGGACCGTGGTCTGCTTTGAGCTTGAAATAAGGTGCGCACTACCAACGTCCTCCATGGATTTTCGCCACACTCAAGATATGCGCATCGGTGAGCCCGCCCGATCTATACATCCCAGCCAATGCCCGGGCGGCGGTCCTGCACACGACCCAACTACTATCATTGAGGACAGCGATGAGCGGCTCCACCGCCCGTTCATCGCCGATCTGCCCCAGCGCCACGGCAGCGGCCCAGCGCACGCCCTTATCTGCGTCCTTGAGCGCGGCGATGAGCGGTTCCACTGTCTGCGGGTCGCCAATCTGTCCCAGTGCCTCAACAACGGCCTTGCGCACATCCTGATCCGTGTCCTTGAGAGCAGCGACAAGCGGTCCCACCGCCCGTACATCGGCGATCTGCCCCAGCGCTTCAGCAGCAGCCCAGCGTCCGATCTTGTCTGCGTCTTGGAGAGTGGTGATGAGTGGCTCCACCGCCGGTATGCCAATCTCTCCTAATGCCTCAGCAGCCTTCTTGCACAAGCCCCATTCTCCCTTCTTGAGGGCGGCGATGAGCGGTTCCACCGCCCGTGCATCACCAATCTGTCCCAGCGCCACGGCGGCAGCCTCGCGCACGTTCTCGTCCGCGTCTGTGAGGGTAGCGATGAGCGGCTCCACCGCCCGTTCGTCACCGACATACACCAATGCCTCGGCGGCCGCCTGGCGCAGGCAATCGTCCCTGTCTTTGAGGGCAGCGATGAGCGGCTCTACCGCCTGTGTATCACCAATCTGTCCCAGCGCCCAGGCAGCAGCCTCGCGCGTGTCCCCGTCCACCCCTTCAAGCGCGGTGATGAGCGGCCCCACCGCTCGTGCGTCGCCGATTTGCCCCAGCGCCATGGTGGCTGCCTGGCGCAGACGAACATCCGCGTCCTTGAGAGCGGCGATGAGTGGCTCCACCGCCCGTGTATCGCCGATCTGGCCCAATGCCCAAGCGGCAGGCTGGCGCATGTCCTCGTCCACACCCTCGAGAGTGGCGATGAGTGGCTCCAGCGCAGGTATGTCAATCTCCCCCAAGGCCTCGGCGGCCTTATGGCGCACCTTTCTCTCCTCGTCCTTAAAGGCGGAAATGAGCGCCTCCACCGCCCGTGTGTCGCCGATCTGCCCCAGCGCCACGGCAGCAACCTCGCGCACGCTCTCGTCCGCATCTCTGAGGGCAGTGATAAGCGGCTCCACCGCCTGTGTGTCGCCGATCTGTCCCAGCGCCCCAGCGGCAGCCCGGCGTACGCTCCCGATTTCGTCTTTGAGGGCGACGACAAGTGCATCCACCGCACGTGCGTCATCCATCTGGCCCAACGTCCATGCGGCAGCCTGGCGCAGACCATCGTCTGCGCCTTCGAGAGCGGTGATGAGTGGCATTACGGCGGGTGCACCGATTTCTTTCAGTGCGCTGGCAGCGGCCCAGCGTATGTCTTTGAGGGCAACAATGAGCGGCTCCAACGCGCGTGCATCGCCAATTTGCCCCAACGCCTCGGCGGCGTCCCAGCGCACGTGCAAGTCCTCTCTGTAGCCCAATGCCTCGATTAACCCTTTAACGTCGCCGGCAGTCTTTAACTTCTCAACATCAGGTGGTTCGAAGAGCGGCATGATATGATCCTCCTGTCTTCTAACCCATTTGGACGCTTTCAAACACCCAGGATTTTATCACGAATGGCGCAAATATGCGAGTTTCACAGCAGGTCGTCCTCGACGTTGCCACGGCGGTGCTGGGTATCCAGCCCAAACTAATCAGGGTACTATCCTTGCCGCTCGCGCCGGATCGCCAGATTCGATGCCTGGTCGAGCCAGTTTGAGGCAGTCGCGGACCTGGCGATCCGCTCCCAGCGTGTGTGAACATCTCTTTTGTGCAAAGCCCACGCTGGGCGATGAATCGCCCGGCTAAGCAGATCAAAGCCTGGTAAACCAGGCTGAAACCCGGCCGAGAGCGCGGTTCACTGCGCTTTCACCTGCATCAGCCGGTGGATTCATCCACCAACGAGGCGGCGGCAAGGTATCCCACCTTCTTGCAGAACTTGCACTACAGCCCACCAGGCCGCTTTGAGCAGGGCGACGATCAAGACAACGCTCAATGTCACCAGGCCCAGGCCAAAGGCGACCACCGCTACCGTGAGCCAGCGGGATTTGCGCCTCATCAGGTTTTAAAAGGCCCTGGCCTGCTCATCGGGCCGGGTGCTGGCGACCGCGACCCGCCGGGGCTCAGAACAGCGGATTGGCAGGATTATCGGATCAGGATACCCCCAATCCCGCCCGTCCGTGACCTTCACTCGGCCACTCGCCCAACTGCTAACTGCTAACGACTGATGACTAACGGCTAATCGCCCGCCACACCCGCTCCGGCGTGAAGGGTACCTCCCGCATCCAGACACTCGTCGCGTCGTGGATGGCGTCGGCCATGGCCGGGGCGATGCCATCCATCGGGACCTCGGCGACGGACTTAGCCCCGAACGGCCCGGTCGGCTCCTCCGTCTGCACGAAGATGACCTCCAGTCGAGGCATCTCGTTGGCCTTGTAGACATGGTAGGGGCCAAAGCGCGGATTGACCAGGTGGCCCTTTTCATCGTAGACCATCTCCTCACAGTGGGCAAAGCCGATGGCCTGCTGCAGACCGCCTTCCACCTGCCCGGAGGCGGTGATCGGGTTGATCACCCGCCCCGCGTCCACCACCATCAGCACTCGCTCCACCGTGACCTGCCCCGTCTCGGTGTCCACCGCCACCTCGACGAACTGGGCACCGAAAGGAGGCGGGCTCTCGTAACTCATATGGGACGCACTGGCGATGATCTGGTGCTGGTTCTGCTGGTGGAGGCTGCTCAGGGCCACCTGCGCCAGCGTGAGCGAGCGGCCATCGGGCGCGAAAACCTGCCGATCGCGTAGTTCCCACCCCCCCCACCCCCCCCTACGAGGGGGGGAGACCCCCAGCATCAGCGCGGCGTGCTCCTTGATCTGGTCGGCCACTTTGAGCGCCGCCTTGCGCACCGCCCCGCCGCTGATGTAGGTGGTGCTGGAGGCGTAGGCCCCCTTGTCGAAGGGAGTAAAGTCGGTGTCTGATGAGTAGACGATGATGTCCTCCACGGGAACGCCCAGCACCTCGGCGGCCATCTGTGCCAGGATGGTATCGGAGCCTGTACCCAGGTCGGTGGCGCCAATCAGGAGGTTGAAGGAGCCGTCGTCGTTCATCTTGAGCGTCGCGGCCGCCATGTCCAGCCCGGCGATGCCGCTGCCGTGCAGCATCACCGCCATCCCGATGCCTCTCCTTGTCCCCTTGTCTCCCTGTCTCCATGTCTCATTGCCACGCTTGTTGTACCAGCCCATCGCCTCCAGACCCACCTGGACGCACTGCTCCAGGCCGCTGGAGCGGATGACCTGCGCGAACCCCTCGCGCCCCTCGCCCAGGGCCTGGGCGAGCAACAGTTCCTCGCCTGGCTTGATCCAGTTCTTGCGCTTGAACTCCACCACGTCCCAGCCCATCTTATCGGCGATCTCGGACATCAGCGTCTCAATGCCGAAGTGGCACTGCATCGAGCCGTAACCCCGGAAGGCTCCCGGCGTGGGCTTGTTGGTGTAGACCACGTCGCAGACGAATTTGGAGCAGGGCGCATTGTAGAGCGTCAGCCCTTTCTGGCCTCCCACCATCTGCACCGTCAGGCCGTGGGTGCCGTAGGCCCCCGTGTCACCGATGAGATAGAGTTCGGTGGCGACCACCTCCCTCTCTTCAGTCACGCCGACCTTGTAGCGCATGACCTGGGGATGGCGGCTGCGGGAACTGGCAAACTCCTGGTAGCGCGTGTATTCCATGCGCACCGGCCGGCCGGTGGCGATGGTCAGATGGGCGCACAGGTCCTCCAGGATCATCTCCTGCTTGTTGCCGAAGCCGCCGCCGATGCGCGGCTTGACTACCCGAATCCGCTTGACCGGCAGGCCAATGAGGGGAGCAAGCATGCGCCGGATGTGGAAGGGCACCTGGGTGCTGGTGCGCACCACCAGCCGCCCATCCTCGTCCCAGTAGGTGATGCAGACGTGGGGCTCAATGTGGGCCTGCTGCTGCTGCGAGGTGCGGTACTCCCCCTCAAAGATGTAATCGGCCTTGGCCCACTGGGCCTCGGCGTCGCCTACCTCGGCGTAGATATGGTGGACGATGTTCCGCTGGACGTCGTAGATGCCTTCCGTGTCCGGCTCGTCGTGGATGACGGGTGCACCCTCCTGCATCGCCTCCTCGGGGTCCAGAACGTGGGGCAGTACCTCGTACTCCACCTCGATCAGCCGCAGCGCCCGCTGCGCCAGTCCTGGCGTCTCGGCAGCGACGACCGCCACCCGGTCGCCCACGTGGCGCACCTTATCGTCCAGAACAACCTGGTCGAAGGGCGGCGGTTGGGGGTAACTCTGCCCGCCGGAGGCATACTTGACGCGGGGGATGTCATGGCAGGTGAGGACAGCGTGGACGCCGGGCAGGGCACGGGCGGGACGAGCGTCTATGCGCCTGATGCGGGCATGGGCATGTGGGCTGGTCAGGAGCACGCCGTAGAGCATCCCCTCCAGTTTGACGTCGTCGGTGAAGACAGGGCGACCCGTCGCCAACCTGACGGCGTCCACCTTGGGCTCGGGCTTGCCGACCACGCGCAGGGGCTCCATCTCCGGCGGGGAGATGACCAGTAGGGGCAAGGCTTGCCCTTGCTCATAATAGCGGCCTAGCAGTCCGGCGGGCGACTCACCCGGGGCCAGCGTCGCCTCGACGGGCACGAAGGGCCCCACCTTCTCGCCGCGCAAGACCGCCGCGGCCCGCTGCACCGCCTGCACGATCTTGACGTAGCCGGTGCAGCGGCACAGCACCCCTGCCATCGCCTCGCGGATCTCTTCCTCAGTGGGGTTGGGGTTGCGGTCGAGGAGCGCCTTGGCCACCAGAATGCGAGCCGGGATGCAGTAGCCACATTGGATGGCGCCGGTCTCGATGAACGCCTGCTGGATGGGGTGTAGTACCCCCCCCGCCCCCCCCGAAGCGGAGGGGGGCATCTCCCCCCCTCGCAGGGGGGGCTGGGGGGGGTAGGCCAGCGCCTCGACGGTCGTTACCTCGTGTCTCTCGGCCTGGACGGCCCGTATCTGGCAACTGTGCACAGGCTGGCCGTCTAGAAGGACGGTGCACGCGCCGCAATCACCTGTCCGGCAGCCGTGCTTGACGCTGGTATAGGACGCGCGGCGCAGCGCGTCCAGCAAGACCTCCGAACGACGCACAGTCAAGGTCTTCTCCGCGCCGTTTATTGTCAGCGTGATGGCTTGGGTTTCGTCGCTACTCACTTTCCTCCTCCTGATGCAAACACTGTTCAAGCGCCCGGCGGGTCAACACGCCCGCCATCGCCCGGCGGTATTCCTCGCTGCCCCGGAAATCTCCCTTGGGCGCGACTTCCTTTTCCACGGCTTCCGCCACCGCCCGGATGCGCTCCTCGTCCAACAGGCCGCCTATCAACCGGGAAGGGGCCTCGGCCAGGCGGACTGGCTCGGGCCAGACGCCGGTGAGCGCCACGCGGGCCTGATGCACGGCGCTGCCGTCCATCTCCACCACGGCGAGCGCCGCGACGATGGGCTCGTCGGCCGGGGTGCGGGCCACGTGGGCCTCGCCCCACCGCCGACCAGGCCCGCCGAGGGGGACGTGCAGGGCATGGGGGCGGGGTAACCCCGCCCCTACCGCCAGGGGAACCTCATCCGGTCCATCGCCTCTCTCCACGGTGACCGTGGCCCCCAGGCCCAGGAGCGCAGCCACCCACTGGGGTGCGACACGTGGCGAGGTCAGGGCCCTCCACACCGGCTTCTCATCCCGGGTCTGCCAGGAGATCGTGCCGGTGAGCGTCTGGCGCAAGAGCGGCGGGCACTCCGGGCTGTCCAGTACCGATTGGAGCGGCGCATCGGCATCTATACTCCACATCTCCTTCACTCGATCATCTTTCATCTCACATGTCCTCCACATTTTGCTCCTGCACTTCCGCCACCGCCTCTCCAGGGTGGCGCGGCCTCACGGATCACTCCGTGATGTAAGCCTTCAAAAGGCGATTCAAATCCTCCGCCCGGGGGGCGATTTCCCTCAGCCGCTCTCACCCCATCAGCACGCGCACCTCGTGCGGCCGGCCATCGTCCAGCAGCGGGATCTCCCACCCAGGGAGGACTTCTCCATCCAGCATCACCTGCCTCACACCCCGGTTGACGCCATCCGGGTTCTCTACACGGATCCGATAGGAGGCTTCCCCATGGCGGTAAGTCAGTTCGCAGGCCGGCCAATGCTTGGGGATACAGGGATTGACTTGCAGCACCTCCCCCACCCGACGCAGCCCCAGGATGGCTTCTACCCCCAGGCGGTACATCCAGCCGGCCGAGCCGGTGTACCAGGTCCAGCCGCCACGCCCGACGTGCGATTCCACACTACAGACGTCCGCCGCCACCACGTAAGGCTCCACCCGGTAGCGCATCACCTTCTCCAGCGTGTCGCTGTGACAGATGGGGTTGAGCAGCCGGAACAGCGCTTCGGCGCGGTCCCCCTGCCCCAGTTCCGTAAAAGCCCACACGGCCCACAGCGCGGCGTGGGTGTACTGTCCACCGTTCTCTCGGATGCCCGGCAAGTAGCCCTTGATGTAACCAGGGTCGCGCGGCGTCTTGTCGAAAGGCGGGGTGAAGAGCAGTATCAGTTGGTCATCAGGGCGCACAAGCCGGTCAGCGACGGCTTCCATCGCCTGTACCGCGCGCGCGGGGACTTCGGCGGGCTCAGACTCCGGCGAGCCCAGTCGAGCCGTCGAGGCGTCAGCCGCCCCAGAAAGGACGGCCCACGACTGGGCGATGGAATCAATCTGGCATTCACGATTTCCGGCTGACCCCAGGGGCGTACCGTCGTCATAGTACGCGCGGCGGTACCAGTTCCCATCCCAGGCATTCTCCTCTAACGCCTGGAGGAGATCGCGGGCCCGCTGCAAGTACACGGCGGCCTGTTCCTCATCGCCCATGCGTTCGCAAAGGGAAGCAAAACGGGTTAACGTGGCGTACAGGAACCAGCCCAACCACACGCTTTCGCCCCGGCCCTCGACGCCCACCCGGTTCATCCCATCGTTCCAGTCCCCGCCGCCCATCAGGGGCAGGCCGTGCGGCCCGGCGGTCGTCCCTTTCTCCAACGCCCGGCGGCAGTGCTCGTAGAGGGTGTGAGCCTCAGTGGCGCTCTCGTAATGCCCGTAGTGCTCTACCTCCTCCGGCTTCAGGGGGGCGCCCTTGAGAAACGGCACTTCTTCGGCCAGGATCGTCTCGTCGCCAGTTGTGGCCACGTAGTGCGCGGTGACAAAGGGAAGCCACAGCAGATCATCGGAGCAGCGCGTGCGCACCCCACGTCCCGAAGGCGGATGCCACCAATGCAGCACATCCCCTGCTTCGAACTGGTACCGCGCCGCTCGCAAGACGTGATCCCGCGCGAGGTCAGGCGCGGTATGCATCAGCGCCATCACGTCCTGTAACTGATCGCGATACCCAAAAGCACCGGATGACTGGTAGAGCGCGGAGCGTCCCCACACCCGGCACGCAAGCGCCTGGTAGAGCAACCAGCGGTTGAGCAACAGGTTCATCGCCGGATCGGGCGTCTGCACGGTGACCCCGCCCAACAGATCGTCCCAGAATTCGTTCACACCCTTCCATGCGGCCTCTACCTGCGCCGGGTCCCGATACCGCTCGACCATCCGAAGTGTCTCTTGCCGGTCCGTGCCCTGGCCCAGTAAGAAATAGACCTCTTTGGTGCCACGGGGGGGCAGATAGATGTAGACCTGTAGACCCGCGCAGGGGTCAAGGCCAGCCTGCACCGTGCTGGACAGCCCGACGCGCCCGAGGGCGGCCGGGTAATGGAGGATCCCCCCGCGCCCCAGGAACTCGGTGCGGTCGGTGGTCAGACTGTGGGGTTCTTTGCTGGCGGCCAAAAAGGCCACCCTCTCGCCGAACTCCTCATTGTAGGAATTGCGGGCCAGCAGCGCGAGGCTCCCGGCGTCGAACTCGGGCACGACGTACTGCTGGTATACGTCTCGGTCTGGGCCCAGCACCCATTCGGCGTAGAAGGTGGCGGTGATGCGCCGGTTGCGGTTCAACGTGTTCTCCAGTCGCAACTGCACCACCTTCACCGGTGCGTCCGGGACGGCAAAAACGCGCAATCGCTGTTTGAGGCCGTGGCTGTTATGCTCAAAGACAGAATAGCCAGCGCCGTGGCGGATCAGGTAGGGGGCTGGCGCGCACGCAGGCAGAGGTGTGGGCGACCAGACATGTCCTACCTCCTCGTCTCGCAGATAGAGCGCCTCGCCCGGCGCGTCGGTCACCGGATCGTTCCGCCAGGGAGTCAGTCTGTTTTCGCCGCTGTTTCCCGCCCAGGTACAGCCCAATCCTGCTTCGGAGACCAGGAAGCCAAAGTCAGGGTTGGCAATCACATTGATCCAGGGAGCCGGTGTCCACTGGCCCGGCTCAAGATATATGACGTACTCTCGCCCGTCGGCGCTAAAGCCACCCAGTCCGTTGTCAAAAAGGAGATCGGCGGGCCGGGCCAGCCCTCCCTCTGTCCCCTCCATAGGGGGGGAGGAGAGGGGGGGGGGAGGAGACAAGGTAGAGACAAAGGGCGGCAGGCGAGCCGGTCGCTCACGCAGTCTCCCCAATTGTTCGGCCAGCCTGCCTTTCTTCCCGTCCAGAATCGCCCGGGCGGCCGTTTCCAGCAGCACCCTGTCGGCCTCGCTCATCAGCTCGGCGCGCAGAAGAAAGATGCCGCCGTTCCGGTTCAGCCAGGCATCACCGCCCATGCGGGCAATCAACTGGTGCAATTGGCTGTGTAGTTCCTGGCTATAGCCAGTATCCCGCTGGTTGAGGACAACCAGATCAACCTTGATTTGCCGGCAGCGCCAATACGCGTGGGCCTGGAGCACTTCGCGCACCAGAGCCATTTCCTCCTGGCTGCCAACACGCACCAGGAGGATCGGATAGTCGCCAGAAATGGCATAAGGCCACAACCCAGGTTGTCCTTTGCTATTGTCCGCCAGCGTCGCGGGCTCGGCACGCAGAGCGGGGTGGGGATAGAGAAGCACAGCCAGCAATTGCTGGATATGTTCCACTTCCGGCGTGGTGAGATCAAGTTGGCGCAGTTCCAGTTCGCTGCTAGAGCGGGCCTGGTCAAAGGCCCGGTTGATCGCAGGCCAGACCTGATAACGGTGAGCCAAGGCCAGCGCATCCTGGCGCGACCCGGCTGCCAGGGTGACGTAGGCGACCTGAGCCGTCGTGCGCGGTTCCAGCTCAATCTCCTGACCGAGAGCCATAATCGGGTCCAGGGTAGCACCGGTGGTGCCCGCAAGCCCTCCCCCCCTTTCATCCCCCCCCATGGGGGGGACAGAGGAGGGGACAGGCTCCTCCCCCCCCATGGGAGGGACAGAGGGGGGGATAGGCTCATCCCCCCCCATGGGGGGGACAGAGGGGAGGACAGGCTCCTCCCCCCCCATGGGGGGGACAGAGGGAGGGAAAGGCTCCTCCCCCCCAGCGGGGGGGACAGGCCCCTCCCCCCCCATGGGGGGGACAGAGGGGGGGATAAGGGCAGCTGGAGAGCGGGGCGTCTGGCCCCGGCCCAAGAAGCGGGCGCGGTTACTTTCGTGAGCGCCGGTGACCTTGTCCCCCTGGCCCACGACCAGCAGGTGAGCCAGGTAGACCGGCTCTTCCTCGGCCGAGCGGGAGCGGCGGCGGAAGAGCAGTCCGTTTATTTCCGGCAGGTATTCGCTCTCGACGAAGAGTTTGTTGAACGCCGGATGGCGGCGGTCAACGATTTGAGGCGCGAGCACAACTTCTCCGTAACTGGTGAGCATCAGCCGGCGGGTCTGGTCGCTGTGACTGGTCAGGGTCACACGCCGGATCTCGACATCGTCGTTCGGAGAGACCGTGACCTCCATCCGCACAGAGATGTCGTGATCTCGGCGTCGAAACTCGGCCTTGTGGGCGAAGAAGAGCACCTCCTGGCTTTCCGGTGAAGCACCGGTTGGCTGGTAACCGGCCGACCACAGATCGCCGCTATCCCCGTCCTGAATATAGAGCCAGGTTCCCCAATTGTCCAGGGTGGTATCGGCGCGCCAGCGGGTGAGGTCTACCCCCCCCGCCCCCCCCGAAGCGGAGGGGAGGTCCCTCTGCCAACGGCTGTAGCCGCCGCCGGCGCCGGTGATGAGCAGGCCGTAACGCCCGTTGGAGAGGAAATGCACCTGGGGCAACGGGCCATCCGCAAACGCACGCCAGGGCCTTAAGACTGGGCGAGGTTGAACGGGGGGAAGGACACTGACCTCCTCCGGGTGCGGGACTTCGACGGGAGCCTGCCACGGCACCTGCTCCTGCAGGAGCAGCGCGACGCTCTGCACGCGGGGATCGGCGTGAAAGCGACTTATCATCACCTCGTCCTGGAGGTAGTTGGCCAGGGACAGCAGGAGCATGCCCTGGTGATGTGCCATGTACGAGCGCACGATCCCACTCCTGTGCCCCAGGGACAGCCGGGAACAGGTATAGTCAATCGCCTCGTAGAAACCATAGTGACCGAGCATCCGCCGTTCGATGAGGCGGGCGACGTTCCGCATCACAGCCTGGGGACGCAGCGGCAGGGCAAGCAGCGAACTGTACGGCGAAACCACCAGGTCCTCGCGCAGGCCACGCTTGAATCCCAGCCCCGGGACGCCGAATCCCCGGTACTGGTAGTTCATATTGGCATCAAAGCCATAGTAGCCCGACTCCGAGATGCCCCAGGGCACGCCCTTCTGGCAGGCGTAGGCGATCTGGCGACGGACGACCGCCCGGCAGGTCTGATCCAGGAGCGTGCCCTCGTAACTGCGCATCAGTAGAGAGGGCATAAGATACTCGAACATGCTCCCGTTCCACGAGAGGAGCACCCGCGTGCCATCAATCCGGGAAAGGGGACGGGCCAGGTGCAGCCAGTGGCTCTGCGGGATATCCCCCTTGGCAATGGCCAGGAGGCTGGCCATCCGCGCTTCGGACGCCAGCAGATTATAGTAGTTGCTGTCCAGCGTCTCGGCCTCCACGTTGTAGCCGATGTGGAACACCTGGCGCTGCGGGTCAAAAAGGAAGTCAAAATCCATCACCTGGACATAAGCCTCCGCCTGCTCGGCCAGGTCTTGACAGCCGATCAACAGGCTCTCTGCAACCATGCGGGCAAGAACCAGCCCTTCATCCAAGTTCGCGCACCAGGCGGAGGCCTCTTCTGTTTGATCAGTCAGGCCGACCTCATCAGCCAGCCGGCCTTGCAGTTGAGCCAGTCGTGCCTGTCCTGCTTTGCAGACCTCGGCTACCTCGTCAAGTCGTGGCGTGATGGGCAGGGCATCAACCAGTGCCTGCCAGGCCCCGGTGATGGCGGGGTCCGTCCCTGGCCGGGTGAATAACACCGGCGGCTGGCCCAGGGATACTGGCCACGGCAGCAGCAGGTTCAATTCGCTCTGCATGCCGAGCAGTTGGTAATGCACCCGCTCCGACCAGGTGCGCAGGTCGCCCAGGGTTGCGACGTCCAGGATGCGCGAGTTGGACTCAATCAGCGCGATCAATAGCCGCTCCAGTTCTTGCCAGGCATCGTCGCACAGCCTGGTCAGCAGGGGAGCCCAGGCATCGGGTGCCTCCCGCACTGCCAGCACTTGCTGGCGAATGGAAGCGAGGGTATCCCGCAATGCGGCTGCCTTCGCCTCGAGATCAGTCCCCTCCAGGCGCTCTACGGTTTCTGCCAGGACACCCAACGTGTCGAGCAGGCCCTGCCAGCGCTGCCAACGCAGGACAGGTTCGCGGGCCAGAGCCAGCAGGCCCTGCTTGAGAGCCAGCAGGCAGCCTGCCAGGTTGCCGCTATCCACGGTGGACACGTAGCGGGGGGGCAGAGGCTCCAGGTTGGAGGTCTCGTACCAGTTCAAGAAGTGACCCCAATACCGCTTCAATTTGTCCATACCCTCGAAGGTAGCGCGCAGCCGCAACGTCAGGTCCACCGGGCCGATGTAGCCCAGATCGTAGGCAGCCAGTGTCGAGAGCAGTAATAACCCCAAGTTGGTGGGGGAGGTGCGGTGGGCGACGAGCCCGCGCGGACTCTCCTGAAAATGGTCGGGGGGCAGCCAGTGATCGTCCGGGCCGACAAATCGCTCGAAATAGAGCCAGGTGCGGCGAGCCAGGCAGCGCAACTGCTGGCGCTGGTCGGCGGAAAGCGGAGCGCGTTTGTGAGTTACAGGCCGGCTGATCCAATAGGCTACGTGGGGGGATTCAACCCACATGAATAGCAGCGGCACAGCAACTAGCAACGCCGCCGGTTTGATCAGCGCCTGTCGCACCAGCCAGGTCAGCACCCAAGTCAGCGCCAGGGTCAGAAATGGCACGAGGCCCATCCTTTTCCAGAGTAACCCCAACTTCGTCTCTTTGCCGAACAGGCGGACCGTATGTGCAGCCGTGGTCCACTGCAACAACCGCTTGCGGGTGATGGCCAGGCGATGCAGGGTGCACGCGATCGCATCGAGTATGATGAAGGCCTCGTAGGGGAGAAAAGTCAGCGCCAACAGCCAACGGAAAGCATCCACCCCTAACGACTGTACAGCCCCAGTCAAAGACGCTCCCCGCAACCCCTGAATCAACGCGGTCACTATGCCAGAAAAGACCGGCACGGCCAACGCCAGCAGCCCTACCAGCGTCCATACCAGCGCCGATCCGGGCAACCATAACCACCCGCCGATCAACAGGGCCAACAGCGCTGGCGTCAACAGGCTGCGGCGCAGATTGTCCAATATCTTCCAGCGGTCGAGCACTGAGAGACTATTGGGCATCCTCTCGCCGTCCCCACAGGGAACTCTGGGCCACAGCCAGGGCAACAGTTGCCAATCCCCACGCACCCACCGGTGCAACCGGCGCGTGTAGGCGAGATAGTGTGAGGGATAGTCTTCATACAGGATCACGTCTGTCACCAGCCCGGTGCGCCCGTGGACTCCCTCAAACAGGTCGTGGCTGAGCAGAGCATTTTCGGGCACCCGTGTGGCCAGGCTGCGCTCAAAAGCGGCCACATCATAGATGCCCTTGCCGGCATAGATTCCCTCGCCAAAGAAGTCCTGGTACACGTCGGATACTGCCCGCGTGTATAGATCTAACCCGGTATCCCCGGAGAAGGCCCGCGTGAACAGCGACCGTGCAGCGATGGCCGGCTTGATCTCCACGCGAGGCTGGAGTACAGTGTACCCGGCGACCACAGCACCGCTTTCGGGATCAAATGCGGCCCGATTCAGGGGATGCGCCATGGTAGCAATCAGACGGCAGGCACCGTCCTGAGGCAGGAGCGTATCCGCATCCAGCGTGATGGCGTACCTGGTCTCCGGCAGGACGTCGAGGTCCCCCACCTGCACGTTATAGGAAGTTTCCTTCCCGCCAAGCAGGCGGTTGAACTCGACCAACTTGCCCCGTTTGCGCTCCCAGCCCATCCAGCAGTCCTCAGCCGGGTTCCACTCTCGCTCGCGGTGGAAGAGGTAAAAGGGACCAACGGCTCGCCGGCCGTATTTCCTATTGAGGGCCAGGATACCGGCCTTGACCTGCTCAAGCAATGCGTCATCGCCCGGCATGTGCTTTTGTGGCGCGTCAGCGAAATCGGTGAGCAGCGCAAAGCGCAGGTGGGGATCCTCGTTGCCTAGAAAGTGAAGTTCCAACTGCCGGAGCAGAGGTTGGACTTCGCTGGCATCGGTCAGGAGTGCAGGGATTACCACCACCGTGCTGCATTCGACAGGAACGGCTTCCCGGAAGTCCATCTTAGGTAACACCCGGGACGGCACTGTGTGGGTAATCAGCCAGTTGACCAGGCTGACAGCCACGGCCGTAGCGGGTAATAAGACCAGCAGGCCCACTCCTATCAGTTGCACAAGAGTCCCGCCAGCGACAAACCCGTAGCACACCAGACCGAGCAGGATGATCAGGGTAAGCAGAACAATGCTGCCCAGGTACGCCAGAGCGGGATGACCAAACAGCCAGCGCCGCAGACGGACGCCCAAAGGGGGACGATAGCCCAGGCAGGCCTCAAGTTGAGTGCGGCCAGCGTCCAGGAGATAGAAACCGATGTGGGCTGCACGAGAGGGGCAATCGCAAGGGTTCGCCCTTACTCTTTGAAAAGACGTGGATTCGCTTTGGGCTAGCCGAACCGCTTCCCGTGCGACTTCTTCCTCACCCCGGCCCGTCGCTAGAGCCAGTTCCTCGACAATGTCGCGATAGCGATCGCGTGTATCAAAGTCCATGCGGGCATAGACACCAGCCGGGTCACGGTGCAATATCATCTCCACTCGGCTGATGCTTTCGAAGAACACCTTCCAATCCTGCGTCGCCAGCATACGCAGGCTGAGGATACAGTTCGCGACAATTGTGTCGTCTGCCAGATCGTGGGGCAAAGGCACAAAAACAGGAGGTTCCCCAGCGCCTCGTTCCGGCAGTCCCATGACGCGGGCGACCGCCTGAGTCAGACAATCCAAGACTCCCAGGCGCAGCATCGTTGGCAGCGCCCACAGTTCACCCATCGTCAGCGGTGTAACCTGTTGATAGGCGTGCACGAAGTGCGTCACCCGGTCAAGGTCAAGCGAGTTCTCACAGTGGCCAATCACCCCTCGCGCCAGTGCATAGACGCGGGGATGACCTTCGAAGGGGGACGTGCCCAGTCTGGGTAACTGGCGATAGTAGCCCTCCGGCATATCCTCGCGAACCTGGCGCAGCGCCTGTTGTACTACGTAGAAGTTGTCCAGCAGCCATTCGGCTGCGTAGGAGAGGGCACGTTGCGCCTCAGACGCCTGTCCGAAATGCTCGTAGGCGTCGCGCAAGAGCGATTCCCGTTCCTGGAGACGACCCACAAGCGAGGGTCTGGGCCTGGAACGGCGAGAGACAACGTGGCTTTCGGCCAGCCGAAACGCCAGGTGCTCCAGTTGGTTCGCGCCCAACGCACCGCCACCGAGTCCAGCCCGGCTCTCCGATCTCTCGACAGGCTCGGGATGGCGCAGGCCAGGGACACTATCCGTTGGTGCGCTCAGATCAGGCTCACTGTTTGGCATGCTTTAGTGCCCTTTGTGCTCCCTGGCGGCCATTTCAGCCTGTGTCCTCTCCGCTTCGTCCTGAGAAAGATCCTGCACGATCAGCAGCGGAGTGGTACCGTAGGCGATGAAATTGAGAGCCACGCTGCCATAAGGCCATTGGGTCCCACCGGAATAACCGTGAGCGCCCAACACGACCAGGTCTATGTTCTCTTGCGAGACCAACTCGTGCAGCGCTGCTGTGGCGCAATCGCTGACAAGTAGACAAATTTGCACACCCCCGGACAGCCGGGACTGCAGTCGCTCCAGGTAGCGGGTCGCTTCTAGCCGGTTGCGCTCCGTGATCCGGTCTGCCAACCCGATCTCTTCCTGCGTGTGAAGCGCGCGGCGGGGCATTGCCGGCCCGCACACCACGTGTGTCAACAGGAGTCGGGATTCGCGGAAGCGAGCCAGGGCGGTCGCCAGCGGCAAGACGCACTCGGCCCGCTGCGAGCCGTCCAGCGGAACCAGCAGCCGCCGGTAGCGCAAGGCTGTCAGGTCGCTGGTAACAGGCTGGTAGGCCCGCACGATCATCGTCGGCATATAGGCCCGCAGAATGATTTTCTGGACGACGCCGCTGATGTTCCACCCACTTAGGCCGCTCCGTCCATGGCTGCTAAGAAGGATCAGGCTGACGTTTTGGCCGTGTGCGAACTCGATGACGCGCTCGGCCGCCCGACCTTCCAGGAGTCTCTTCTCCGTTCGCAGACCGACTTCCTGCAGACGGGCAGCCACTCCATCCAGGTAGACCCCAGCCTCGGCTTTGCGGATGTGCCAGCCCAGCGGATCAATGAACCGGGTCCGGCCAACAGTGTTGGCACGCTCTAAGACTCGCAGCAACGTGACCCGGGCGTCAAGGGCCTGGGCTAGCGCCACAGTGTGAGGCAGTACACACTCGGCGAGGGGAGATCCGTCCAGGGGAACGAGTATATGATCGAACATGGTTCCTTATACCTTCTTTCCTTCCTTCCTGTTGACGCCGCAGAAGGTGCGTCGCCCCTGTTATCAACATTGAGCAGCTGTCATTCCGAGCGAGGGGCGCGAAGCGCTCCGAGTCGAGGGATCTCCTGACTCATAACGGAGATTTCTCGACTCCGCGACACTTCGTGTCGCTCCGCTCGAAATGACGTCTCACGCAACGTGATTTCTACCGCTTGCCTGGGTAGTTACGATTGCAGTATACATCGGGCCAGGGGGGATGTCAAACACTTCCCCAATGGGCGTGGAGAGTAGCCACAGCAGTGTGCCCTGCAGCGGAAAACCTTGAAGAAACTGACCTAAAAGTGATTTGCTCTTTGAGAGAAAGATGGGTAAAATATGACTACCTCAATACGCACAAGGGAGAACATAATGACACTTTCCACTAAAAATACAATCACACGAGAAGAAGCGTGGGCTCTGATCCAGGAGTACGGAAGTACTGAGAACCACATACGTCACATGCTGGCCGTTGAGGCTGCAATGCGCGCCTATGCCCGCCGCTTCGGCGAGGATGAAGACCTGTGGGGCGCTATTGGTTTGGTACACGACTTCGATTACGATCAGTTCCCCGACGAACATCCGCACTCTGGTGGGCGCATTCTACGCGAAAAGGGGTACTCTGAGGAGATTGTCAACACGGTCCTCTCACATGGGGGAACCGGCGTCCCCCGCGACACAATGATGGCGAAGACGTTGCACGCGGTTGACGAACTCACGGGCCTCTTGGTAGCAGTGGCCCTCGTTCGCCCATCCAAAGACATACGGGACGTGAAAATCAAGTCGGTACGCAAGAAGTGGAAGGACAGGGCCTTTGCCGCAGCGGTTAACCGGGAAGAAATCACGCTGGCGGCTGAAGCACTGGGTGTTGAACTGTGGGAACACGTCGGCGTGGTGCTGGAGGCCATGCAAGGCATTGCGAGTGAGATCGGTCTGGACGGCCGACTCACAACAACACAGGGAACTTCGTTCCAATGAACAATGAGACAATGAACAGAGGTAACTACTCACCCTCTTTGCACTAACCCAGGCGTAGGAGTCGTAAACTCTCGAATTCGTCATTCCGAGGAGCGTAGCGACGAGGAATCTCGCATGGTGCTACCGAAACAGAGATTCTTCAGTATCTTTTCAATAAACCGGGGTAGGGGCAGGTCTTGTACCTGCCCAAGAGGGCGACCACGAGGGTTCGCCCCTACATATTGAGATGATACATTCTTCGCTCCCTTCGGTCGCTCAGAATGACGAGGGCTGGGTAGTTACGAACAGAGTTTAGAACAAATGGAAAGCAGCGATGATCGGAGCGAACAGCGAAGACACCAAAGACATCACGGTAATGAGCGTGTTGAGGGAGGGGCCGGCCGTATCTTTGAACGGATCGCCGACGGTGTCACCGACGATGCTCGCCTTGTGTGCATCAGAACCAGGGCCACCGAACTCTCCCGACTCAACAAACTTCTTAGCGTTGTCCCATAGCCCCCCCGCGTTGGACATCAGCAACGCGAAGACGACACCAGTGAAAATACTCCCTCCCAGAAATCCCCCCAGGGCCTCGGGGCCGAGGATGACGCCAACCAGAACAGGGAGAAAGATAGCCAGGAAGGCCGGTATCACCAGAGACGTGAGTGCCCCCCGGGCAGCCAGGCCCACACAGGTCGCATAGTCGGGCTTTTCCGTGCCCGCCAGGATGCCAGGGCGTTCGTGGAATTGCCGGCGGATTTCCTCAATCATATCGAAGGCATTGTGCGTGACAGATAGCATGGTAAGAGCGCTGAACAACGGTGGCGTCGCCGCACCCAATAGGACACCGGCGACGACAATAGGGTCTCGCAGGCTGATGGACAGTTCCACACCCCTCGCTCCCACCACCTCCGCGTAGGCCGAAAAGAGTGCCAGGACAGTGAGGGCGGCAGCGCTGATCGCAAAACCTTTGGTGATCGCCTTGGCCGTGTTGCCGGCCGCATCGAGCACGTCAGTCGTGTCAATGACCTCCTGCGACATCCCGGCCATTTCGGCGATGCCCCGCGCGTTGTCCACGATAGGCCCGTAAGCGTCGGAGGAAACGATCATGCCACTGACGGACAACATCCCCACCGCACTGATGGCCACCCCATAGATGCCGCTGATCCCGGACAGTTCCGCCAGGTAGTAAGAAAGCAACGTCGCCACGACGATGCCCACGACTGAGGGAACGATGCTGACCAGCCCGTAACTGAAGCCGGTGATGATGTTGATGGCCGCGCCGGAACTGCAAACCCGGGCCGTCTCGATCACCGGCCGGTTCTCCGCGGAGGTGAAGTAGTCGGAAGTAAAGCCGATGACGATGCCGGTGACGAGCCCAGCCAGCGTGGCCCACAACGTACCGAGGTTATAGCCACCCAGCAGTACAACGGCAGTAGCCAGTACGGCAAAGATCACGCAGGTGATGATCGTCCCGCTATTGAGAGCCTTACCCGGCTTACCGCTCTTGCCCACACGCACGAACCGGATGCCGACGAGCGAGGCGACGATGCCCAACGTGCACAAAACCAGGGGCAATACAACGTACTTGGTCTGTAACAGACTGTCACTGGCAAAAAGTGAGGCACCCAAAAGCATCGCGGCCACAGCACTGGCCACATAGCTATCGAAGATGTCTGCCCCCATGCCGGCCACGTCACCGACGTTATCGCCGACGTTATCGGCGACCACTGCCGGGTTGCGGGGGTCATCCTCGGGGATGCCAACCTCGACCTTGCCCACCAGGTCGGCCGCGATGTCGGCCGTCTTGGTGTAGATTCCACCACCCGCTTTGGCCAACAAGGCCAACGACGACGCGCCAAAGCTAAAGCCAAGGATGATCTCGGGATCACCAGTAATAAGATAAATCACACTCATACCGATGACGGCCAATCCCACCATGGCCAGGCCCATCACCGAACCGGCATAGAAGGCCACCTGAAAAGCACGGTTGATACTTTCATTGGCCGCTGTTGCGCTTCGCACATTGGCGGACACGGCGATGTTCATACCCATGTACCCGGCGAGGGCAGAACATATCGCGCCAGCCACGAAGGCCAGCGCCATCGTGAGGCCTCGCGACGGATTGACGGCAGCCGCCTCCAGGCCCAGGTGCTCAATGTCGAAGCTGAACACGACAGCGATAACGACGCTCAGCGCGACCGCGACAAGAGTGAGCGCCGTGTACAGACGACGCAGGTAGGATCTCGCCCCCTCTCGGATCCAAGAGGCGACTTCCTGAGCCCGCTCGGACCCGGCATCTTGCCGGTTAACCCATCTGTACAACCAGGTAGCGACGCCGACAGAAGCGATACCCGCCAAAATGGCTACAAAAACCCAGGGTTGAGATATTGGCATGTTTGTCCCTCCTGATACAGTGTGGATTCAGATGGGATCCGCAGTGCGTGTTAAGATCTTAATCCAGCAGCCGCCCCGGCGACGAGCCGGGGCTTTGAGTACTTCAGGCCTGAGAGCCGACGACATATCCGCACACAGCGGCCGGGATCAAAGCGCCATGTTGGCAGAGCGCCACCAACGATAATGTCTGGCACGCAGTTCCTCCTGCGAGGGCAAAGGGAAATAGAGGAGCCGTTCCTCATTCCCCACAAAGACCCCGCTCTTGATCGTGCGATATGGGAACGAGGCTGGCTGGATGCGGTTGACCATTTTGGTGTGGATGATCTTGGTCCTCAGGTCAATCAGACACTGGCGCAGATGGCCGATGTTGGAATAGGGCAAGTCCCGCACAGCGCCACGTTCGGGGTCTTCGGCCAATTCATCCAGTCGCAGTTCTACGAAACAGATTGCCGGCAGGGAGAGCAGGCTCGTTGGATTCTTGACAATAAGATCGTAAAACTCACGCGGGCCCAGGGTACTGACTACCAGAGGATGTACAGGCGCTATCTCCTGATAAAGGTGTAACCCCTCTGTGTCCTCAGGGAACTCTGCGCTCGATTCCAGGCCCAGTACCCGTCCATCCTTGGTCACAAGATAGAGCCTTTGGATGACATCCAGGGGGGTTTGCTCTAACACACGGTAGACAGAGATATAGATGGAGGCCTTCGGGCTTCCATCCTCGTGGGGCACACAGCGCCGGACACCCTCTTCGATGCGAAAGTAGTCGTGTCTGAAAGCCGGATCAATTTCAAAGAAGACGGCTTGTCCGCGTGACTTCTTCGCAGTCCCAAGTGCATAGTAGACCCCGAACTCCCCAGGTGCCAACATGGAAGCGATCAGCGCTTCGGGTATCACAGATAAGTACAGATGGATATCCATAGACATCTCCTCCCTGTCTCTGGTGTGCCCCCTGGTCACAACGACCGCGCCATTGTCATAATTCCCCTGAATACATTATACTACACTTATCCAGGCATGGGTAGCCCTGCGCCAAACGGCAGTTTGGCAACGCTCAACCATCGGCGTCTATGCCCGACCAGACGGAGCAGAACCCCAGCACATCAAGCAAGACCGCGATGACCACGACCAGCGTCGTGAAAAACGCAACCAAGCCGTAACCGAAATGTAACGATGATCATCAGGCCAACAGGTTATACTAATGCTAGCCTTGAGAACTCATGCGCAAGGCCGGTGGAAGCGCCTCCCACGCCGTCGGAGTGTGATAATGCGACTGGAGTACAAATACCTCGTCCCAAACGAACTTCTTCCAAAACTTCGCGCCACGATGGCACCGTTTGTTGAGGCAGACGTACATAACGATGGATTAGAGGGATATACTGTGCGCAGTATTTATTTTGACACTATCACACTTGACTGTTATCATGATAAAACGGCAGGGTTGAGGGTACGGAAAAAGATCCGCCTCCGGGGATACAATAAGCGCCAAGAGAGAAACATCGCATTTCTTGAAGTCAAACGGAAATACGGAATGTCTATAGCTAAGAACCGCGCACCGGTTGTATACGAGGACATGAAAGACCTGCTTATCTCAGGCAATGTTGAGCGATATATCTCGATGCGCAAAGGTTCCAACACTGCACTAGAAAATGCCAGACGGTTTTTCTTCCACATCTACAGCGGTTCTTTGCGCCCGATCATCCTGATCGTTTACGAACGGGAGGCATATCACAGCAAATTCGGTTCCCTACGTATCACTTTTGACAAGAATCTACATAGTTCAATCTACCCTTCAATAGGGGACCTGTTCAGTGAAGATAAGATGCTATACTCCATTCCAAAGCATTTTATCCTTGAACTTAAGTTCTACGATGGGCTTCCCTCATGGTTCAAATCTATCTCTGGAACCCTTGACTTGAAACAGCAGGCTCTTTCAAAATATGTGATCTGTGTAGACAGACATAATGTACTGAACGGGTTTTCCAAGCATGCAACGCTTGCGTTTTCTCACGTCTCATATTTTTAGGTACTCTCTCCGGAACTAATGACCAAAATCGCCAAGGAGTTTCACATGGGTCTGTTCCAAGATGGTCTGAGCATACTTTCTTCCAGCCTTGGTCCAATGATCGGGAACATGGCAGTGGCCTTAGTCTGTGGCTTTCTTATTTCGCTTCTCTACCGTTGGACTTACAGAGGGCCCAACTACTCCATCACATTTGTCAACTCCATGCCTCCACTCTCAATGATAACGGCTGTCGTCATCATGGTGATCGGGAACAATCTTGCCCGTGCTTTTGGCCTCGTTGGCGCACTGTCCATCATTCGGTTCCGCACAGCGATTAAAGATATACAGGACATCGTCTTTATCTTTTTTTCCCTGGCGGTAGGCATGGCAGCGGGAGTGGGCTTGCACTCGATCGCCATCACAGGCACGATATTTATTGGCGTCAGTATATTCATCCTCTCAAAAATCAATTACGCCTCTCCAAAGAGGCGCGAGTTCTTACTCCAGTTCAGTTTCACATCATCGGGGGAGCAAGAAGCGCCATACCGGCCGATCTTGGAAAAGTATTGCAAACAGCATAAGCTGATCAACGTGAAATCACTCAGGAACGGAGACTTGCTCGAGCTCTCTTACTATATCAGCCTCAAAGCCAAGGATAAGAGTGGGGAATTCGTTCACGAACTGGGGCGGATACAGGATGTCACTCACGTCAATCTCTTCTTCGACGAAGAGCTGTTTTAGGGGATGTTAGCCTCGTTTATTCAGGCTCAGCGGGGAGAAGAAGGGCGGAACCTATAGCATACAACGCCCTCCTCGTCCACCGTCAGGCCCTCGATGAGCCGCATACGCACCACGTCGGCCTCAGTCTCGGGGTCTATGACCGTGCGCAGCCGCTCCAGCACCCGTGTGCGCAGTTCCTCATTCACGCCAGCACCTCCCACTTCAGGCATTGGTCCTATACAGATCAGCCCGGGTGAGGGGCAAGCCGCTCCGGCCGCCGGGACCGGGCTTGACCAGCAGCGATTGGTAGACGTTGTGCTGGTCGGTCTCAAAGCCATCGGCCGACCCGGACATGAACAGCCTCCAGACCCGGTACGTGACCTCGTCCACGTAGCGCAGGGCGTCGTCGTGGTGGGCCTCCAGCCGCCGCACCCAGTGGCGCAGCGTGAGCGCGTAGTGCTCACGCAGCGACTCGACGTCCCGCACCTCGAAGCCGACCGCCTCGGCCACCCGCAGTGAGTAGCTGATGGGCGTCAGTTCGCCGTCGGGGAAGACGTAGCGGTTGCTGAAGGAGTTGCGCCGTTTCTTCGGGCGGGGTTCCGTCCCTGGACAGGCAATGCCGTGATTAAGGAACAGTCCCCCCGGTCGTAGCAACCGCCAGGCCCGCTCGAAATAGACCGGCAATTTGGCCTCCCCCACGTGCTCGAACATACCCACGCTGACCAGTTTGTCGAAGGGAGGCTGGGGCGGCACCTCGCGGTAGTCCACCAGTTCCACCCGGCAACGGTCCTCCAGGCCGGCCTCCCGGATGCGGGCCTGGGCCAGGTCCACCTGCGGCTGACTGAGCGTGATGCCCGCTGCCTCCACGCCATATTTCTGGGCGGCGTAAATGACCAAGCCACCCCAGCCACAACCGATGTCCAGCAACCGCTCGCCAGGCTGCAGTCGCAGTTTGCGGCAGATGTGATCCAGTTTGCGCTCCTGGGCGGTGTCCAGGTCGTCATCGGTATGGGCGAAGTAGGCGCAGGAGTAGACCATACGCCGATCCAACCACAGGGCATAGAAGCCGTTGGAGACGTCGTAGTGGTAGGAGATGGCCCGGCGATCCCGCGCTCTGGAATGGACGCCGCCGCTGATGTGCGCGGCCTGGCGGCCCTCCCGCGACACACTGGCGCGGGGCAGCGACAACAATCGCCGCCCCAACCGCAGCCAGTCGGCCGTCCCCAACTTCAGGCGCCGGAGGGGGTCGGCCAGCCGGAAAGCGGCGATCAGATCGCCCTCCACGTCAAAGTCGCCATAGATGTACGCCTCTCCCAGGGTCAAGTCCGAGGGATGTAGAAACATGCGCCGCAGCGCACCGGGGTGATTCAGCACCAGGGTGAAGCGGGGCGACTGTTCCGCTTCTGCTGGCCAGACGACGCCGTCCCATAACCGCACGGCAAACTCTCGCGACGGATAGCCCCCCAGGAGTTCCTGCAGGATGGCCAGTGTTTTCTCTTTGGCTTGATCAGTGGTGTCCACAGATGCCTCCTCCAATGCGAGATCTAAGTCACGCAACAGACTTGCATCCCCCCACCCCGCCGCGAGAAACGCTCTCGCAGCAGGTCGGGATAGGCATAGATGGGCAGGCCAGGCCACCGCCCCAGGAAGGCAGGCAGCCCGCCAATCTTCATTGGCTTCTCACCTCCACCTCTCCTAACACCACCCTGTCTCCAACCGGGTTGCCAGCCACGTCCAGAACCGGCACGTTGACTACGTCCGGATAGGTGTAGAGACCGGCCCACACCTGGTAGCGCCCTGGCGATAGATCGGGAGGGACAGGAATAGGGAAACGGCTCAGCACCAAATCGCCAGCCCGCCAGGAAACGGCAGGGAATCCAGCCCCGTCATACTGGCTGTGCAGCCCCCCCTCCTCGTCCAGCAGATGAGTGAAGAAATGGTAATCAGTCCCAGGCGGCGGGGCAGAACGGGCCCACCAGGCCAGCCAGACCTCCAGCGTCCCACCGGCTGGCACTGCCTCCGCCATCCCATAGCCCAGGAAAGCCGTGCCGTTGGCGAAGGGAATCTCTTCAGGGAAGTGCGTCAGCCCGGCCAGGACGTCCTCCCGGTCTGGTCCGCCCCGGTAGAAGAGCTGGTAACGCCAACCGTCGGGCAGAGCGATGACCGGGCCAGTGTGCCCGTAATCCATCGTCTCCAGCCGATCCAGGATCGGCTGGAGATCCGGAGACAGGCTCTCCTCCACCGGCCCCACCAGGTAGACGACCTCGGAGCTATCCGGCACCGGCAGCGCCCAGCGTCCATCGGCGAGGCGGTGGGGGTGACCGAAGAGCAACGCCTCGAACACCGACGGCGTCTCGTCCACGGCGGGGTTCACCCCCACGCCCAGAACGATGATCTCAGAGGAACCGGCCAGCCGCCGCGCTTCCTGGGCCGCCGCCCTGGTATACTTGAGGGGAATCCCGTAGCCCCCTGTAGTGGGATGCTGGTCCATAAAGACGAGAAGCCGGCTCGCCACGGCGACCTGCCAGCCTCCCCACAGCAGCAGGGCCACAGCGAGTAACAAAGTTGGAACCGACACCCGCTGACTGGAGTGTGAGGAAATGGGCAGTCTGGGAATAGACAGATGGGAGAGCAGGTCAACCAGCATTATAGCGATGAGGAGGAACTGGACCGGGTAGAGCAGGACGGAGTAGTGGGGCTGAACAGGCGCGGTCGGCCGGCTCTGCAGGGCGATGGGGACGGCAAACCAGAGGAGCAACAGAGCGAAGGAGCGACGGCGTTCCCCCGACCCCCGAACAACCTGGATCAGCCCATAGAGAAGCGCCAGGGCCAGAAGTCCCATCATCAGCCAGTTGAGCCACCACAGATTCGGCAGGCCCGCCAGGAACTCCGGGTAGAGGCCTCCCGCCATCCCCTGGATCCCTTCACCACCCGTGAGCAAGCAGGCATAGCGCAGCCCAGCCCAGGAAAAATGCGCCTTCCCGCTCGCGTAGTGCAGGAAGTGCCGCAGGCTGGACCAGTCATGGAGAGCGTCATAAATCACATAGGGAGAGACGGCCAGCACGAAGAGAGACACCCCCACCAGCAGCGGCCGAAGGGCCACCTGCTTGCGGTAGAGGAGAATCAGGATGAACAGCAGCGGAATGAAGGCTATCCCTTCCAATTGGAGGCCAACGAGGGCGGCCAGACCGACGAAGGCGCCGACCAGGGCCCAGGGCCGCCTGCGGACGAAAGTGGCGAAGAGAGCGGCAAAGAAGCCCAATGTAACCAGGGGCAGTGTTCGGCACCAGATCTTCCGCCCATACATAACAGCCCACGGGCTGACGGCGAAAAGGAAGGAGGCCACCAGGCCCACGGCCCGGCCGAAGTAAGCCCGACCCAGGGCATAGCAGGCCAGCACAGCCAGCCCGTTGAGCAGGCCAATGAAGAGGACTGCTGCCACCGGGTCCTGCCACAAGCGCAGAGGGATAGCCGTCAGGTAGAGGGTAAGCGGCAGATTGGCTGTTTTGAAGGAAGACCCCACGCCCACGGCCGGCAAGTACCCCTCGTAGGCGATGGCCAGAGCAAGCCGGACTACCGTCGCTTCGTCCCGCTTGAACTCGGCCAGCGTCGGCCAGGCCATGCGAAGAAGAAAAGCAAGGACCAGGATGCCCAGGAGCATCACCTGGGCCTCCCGGTCTCCGCCAAAAGTTGCGTGCACTCGATCTACGTTTTCTTCCATTGGGTGGTCGCCCGTCATTGTACCCAATCTACACTCCCTGTCAAGAGCGCACAAGACAGGGAAAACGTAGCAGTTCTGAGACTCTATAGAGCCGTTCTGCGGCGTTTCACCCAAGCTTTTGACTTGGGTGTGTTTCATTTACAGCATCGCCTCTTTCATCGCAGGTTCTTCTCCTGTTGGGCAGCCTCGACCAGCGCCTCCGACAGCGTCGTCGCCTCGGTCTCCCGCATCTCCATCCCGGCGTCGCCAAAGACGTAGACCGGCCCCTTGCCGCGCAGACTCTCCTTCAGCAGCACCACGTCCGCCTTCTGAGCCACCAGCCACTCGGCCACGCGGATGCCCTTCGCCCTCTCCAGGTCCTTGTGGGGGTTGGCGACGACCTGCTGCTCCTCAATGTCACCGTCGGCCAGGCGCACCATGACCAAGGCGAAGTAGGGGGCCTCGCCAAGGTGCTCGCTGATGGTTCCACCGGGGTCGGCCAGGGGAACGGCGTAGCGCAGGTAGGTGCGCTCCATCGGCTCGGCGTGGATCAGCACTCGCTCCACGTAGGGCACTGCCTGACGGATCTGCGTCTCGATGTGCCACGTGGCTGCCTCCGCCTTCTCCAGGTCACGGACACGCAGCGTAACCTCGGCCTCGACGAAGCGGAAGCGACCCGCGTTGCGCCCGGTGACCCACTTGAGTTCGGCCACCGTCGGCTCGGCGGTGATGATCTCCCGGATTCGCAGGATGGTGTCGGCGTCCAGCGAAGCATCCAGCAACACGCGCATCCCATCGGACAGCAAATCCCAGCCCGTCTTGCCGATGGCGACGACGATGACCAACGCCGCAACGCGGTCCAGTGGGAAGTTGAACCGCTGGGCCAGAAGCGCGGCGAAGACGAGACCCGAGGTGAAGACGTGGGTGCGGTATTCCTTCGCCTCGGCGATGAGGGAAGGGGAGTTGGCTTCCTGCGCGGCGCGCAGTTCAAAGTGGCTGAAGACGAGGGGAATGGCCGTCGCCAGGACCACACCACCTAGCATCCAGGGATCCACCGTGGCCAGGCGCGTAGGCGCGAAGATGGCATCGTGGGCGATCTCGTAAGCGGTGAGAAAGATCATCCCTGCCAGCACCACGGCGACCACGTTCTCCAGTTTATACAGGCCATAGGGGAAAGCCTTCGACTTGCGCGTCGAGAGTTTCAACCCGACCAGCACTGCCACCGCCGCCAGCAGGTCCACAATGTTGTGGATCATCTCCGCTTCCACGGCCAGGCTTCTTGAGGCGAAAGCGATAATCAGATTGATCGCCGCCAGGACGACGTTGACCCCGATAGAGTACCAACCCCAGCGCTCAACACTCACGGTACACCTCCTCCATCCCGCAAGGCTGTAGTGGAAGATAGATCAGGCGTGTATCTCGTCTGTGCCCTCAACGAAGTTTCCTCATGTAGAACTTGCGTCCCTCATATTCGGTCTCAATGAGCTGTTTCTGAGCAATCAGCCTGTGAATCGCAGACCAGTCGGCCCCGGCCCGCGCCAGGAACTCGCTCACTGCATCCTGCCGCATTGGATGCACGGACGTGATGCTCAGCAGGTCTTCCTCGACGTTGCCGGTAAAGGCGAAAGCATTGCCTTCGTACCCGACCAGATACTCCACGCGGTCCACTTTCTCGCTGAAGATTTGATAGGCCCGATTGATGACTTCCTCACCGGGGGATTGTACCCACTTCTCCGCCGGCGGCCTGGTCGGGATCGCCAAATAGGCCGTGGCAGGCTCTAAGTGAGCCAGGAATCCGGCCACATCTCTGATCTGGCCGTCGCCATCGTTGACGCCTTGAACGAGCATCGTCTCCGTCACCAGTGCACCCTCAAACGCTTTCGCAAACTCGACCGCTCCGTCGAGAATCGAGGCCAGTCGCAAAGAGCCATGGGGCCGGTCAATCTTCCGCCAGATCTCCCTCCGTGTGGAATCCATCTTCAGAG
>CAZZEX010000043.1:0-36578 GCA_964653285.1 uncultured Anaerolineales bacterium | reverse complement strand
GAACCGGCGAATAAGGGTTTTGCAGACCCCTGCCTTACCACTTGGCTACGTCGCCCTGATCCATAGAAATTCTACCATGCATCTCCCTTCTTAGCAAGTCATGCCCTCGGTTTGCCAGGGATGCCAGCCTCACCTGCATTTGTCTTGCTCTGGCACCGGTGCTATACTCGTATCATCTTTCCACAGGAGGCCTGCAATGAAATTGGACTACAAGAAAACGTTCCTGATCGGCTTCGGCTTCTTCGGCATTAGTGTGATGTGGACGCTCTACAACGCTTACGTGCCGGTCTACCTGCAAACAGGTAGCCCGACGTTTGATGCACCTGGGGAGGTCGGCTTCGGCCTTGGCGCCGGCCTGACGGGTGTGGTCATGACGCTGGACAACATCGCCGCCTTCTTCCTCCTGCCGCTGATCGGTCTCTGGTCCGACCGGGTCTGGACCCGCTTCGGTCGTCGCCTGCCGTTCATCCTCGTGCTCGCCCCCATCGCGATCGTGGTGTTCATTCTGATCCCCATGGCGGTTCGGATGGTTCCGCCCGAACTCAGCGGGCAAGTTGACCGCCTGGGGACGCCGCTGGCGCTCTTTATGACCGCCATAGGCGTCTTTCTGCTGGCGATGGCCGGCTTCCGCACGCCGGTGATCGCGCTCATGCCCGACCTGACGCCCAGCCCGCTGCGTTCCCAGGCCAACGGCGTCATCAACCTGATGGGGGGCATGGGGACGTTGGTCGCCACTTTGGGCAGCGGTTTTCTGTACGGGATGGGGCACGTCGTGCCCTTCGTCTTCGGCGGCGTGCTGACGGCCGCGGCGGTGTTGATGTTGCTGTTCTTTGTCAAGGAGCCGCGTGAGTTCGAGGCTGCAGCCCACGAGGACGAAGGGTTGGGTGCGCTGCGGGGCATCAAGCGCGTCTCGCCGGAGGCCCGCCGCAGCCTGGCATTCCTGATGGGCGCAATCTTCTGCTGGTTTGTCGGCTACAACGCCATTGAGACCTTTCTCTCTTCCTACGGGGTGAGTGAACTGGGGATGTCCACCGGCCAAGCGCCGTTGCTGCTGGGGGTGGGGTCGCTGGCCTTCCTGGCCTTCGCGATACCCTCCGGCTACATCGCGGCCCGCTTCGGCCGGCGGCGGACGATCATCTCAGGTCTGATTGTCTTTGGTGTGTTGCTGGTGGCGAACTTCTTCTTGCGCAACGCGACGCTGATCTGGCCTGTCATGGTGTTGGGGGGGATGGGCTGGGCGCTGGTCAACATCAACTCGCTGCCCATGGTGGTGGACATCTCGGCCTCCGACGCCGACCTGGGGACCTACACAGGGCTGTACTACATCGCCTCGCAGTTGGCAGCCGTGGCCGGGCCGATGATCAACGGCTACATCGTGGAATGGGGCGGTGGTGACTACAACCTGATCTTCGTCGTGACCCCGGCCTTCTTTGCCCTGGCGATTCTGTGCATGCTGGGAGTGACGAAGGGAGAGGCGAAGGCAGCGGTTAGCGGTTAGCGGGTAGCCGTTAGCAGGCAGCGGTTAGCAGTTAGCGAAGCGGGCCTCGCTCGTCCCCGAGCGAGGCCCGTTGTTGTCTGGTGGGAGAGGTCAGGAGTTGCGGAGGGCGAGTGGCAGGTAGATCTTGAAGGCTGTGAAGTCGACGGTGAGGGTGTCCATCCCGACGCCGGACGTGACGGTGATGGAGGCCGTCCCCGACATCACCCCGGTCAAGGTAACCTCAGCACGGCCGTCCGTCGTCGTCTTGGTGACGGTGCTGCTGGCGAAGGATCCCACCGGGCTGGTGGTGAAGGTCACCACCGTGCCGTCGGCCGCCCAGTTCTCGTACAGGTCCACCTGCAGGCTGCTGATGGTCACCGTGGTTCCGCCCGGGGCGCTGGGCGCGCTGGACTGGGCGGTCACGGTCACCGGCGTGCCCGGCTGCGGGGCCAGCCGGCTGTAGGTCCACACGCCGCTAATGCCGGCGTAGAGGGTCTGGGTGGGAGTGCCGTTGTTCGCCACCAGGGCGCTGAGGTTCGTGTCGGGCAAGCCTCCGCTGAGCGGGTCGCCTCCCCCGCTCCACGTCTGGCCGCCGTCGGGCGTCTCGCCGACATAGTCGTTGGTGCCCAGATAGAGGTGGCTGGGCACGCGGGGATCTATGGCCAGATAGTTGCCGCTGAGGCCGCCGCCCTCCGACGGCGGGCGGCGCACGGTGGTCCAGTTGTCGCCGCCGTCGGTGCTCTTGTAGACGCGGTAGCCGTCATCGCTGGCGTAGAGGACATCCGGCTTCTGGTGGTCCACGACGATGGAGCGCACGGTTCGGGTGGCGGTGAAGACCAGCGTCCAGTTGTCACCGCCGTCGGTGGTGCGGTAGACAAAGCCCTCACAGGGGCCAGCGCTGCAATCCTGGCCTCCGGCGTAGACGACGGTGTCGCTGATGGGATTGATAGCCAGCGCCTGAACACGCCACCGGGCTGGCCGCGTGAATACCTCTGTACAGGAAGCGCCGTCGTTCAGGCTGCGCAAGACCACGGCATACTCAGGTTGCCCGGCGGGTCTATCCTGACCGGCGGCATACACGGTGCTGCTCATAGAGGGCGCGATGGCTAGGGCGTAGATACTCTCGTCGCCGCCGGAGCCATCAGTTTTGATGAAGGTGGCGGTGTAGACCGGTTCAAAGCTCAGGCCTCCGTCCTCGCTGCGTATCACCGCCCCCTGGCGATCGTTATACGCGCCACCATAGACGATATTGGGGCCCTCGGGATTGACGGCGAAAGCACCCATGCAGTCCGCGATACCCGACGGCTGCGTCCACGTATCGCCGCCGTCGGTGGTCATCCAGCCTCCGCCAGAGCCGGCAGCGGTGAACAGCTTGTCCAGGTTCTGCGGGTGCACGTCAATGTCGCGCGGCAAGACCGGCGCCTCGATGCCGTTGTTTCGAGCCCCCCAGTTGACACCGCCGTCGCTGCTCTTGTAAACGCCCTGTACTCTGAGGCCAGTGTAGAGAGCACCAGGAGTGGGGCCAAGGCCAATGGCCAGTGCTTCCACTTCGCCAGGGACATTACTGACGGTGCTCCAACTGTCACCCTCGTCGGTACTCTTGCGCACCTCACTCTGCTTGGTGGCATAGAGCGTGCCAGGCGGGTCAAGGGCTAACCGCTGACCGGCCGAGCCATCCGTAGTCACAGTCGTCCACGTTGCACCCCCGTCAGTGCTGCGATAAAAGTTGCTGTTATAGCTGCCGGCGTAGATGGTGGTGGGGGTGACAGGGTTGGCGACCAGGCTGGTGACAAGGTCTCCGGTAGTGGAGTAGACCTCCGTCCAGATCACCCCGCCGTTGGTGCTGCGGTAGATGTACCCTCCCCATGTCCCATTCACTTGCCCGTCGTGGGCGAGCAACCAGGTGAGGGGAGTCGTGGGATGGATCAGCACGGCGTTGACAGTGGGGTACCCGCCTGGGTTGGTGTAGGAGAAGATCTCCGTCCACGTAGCGCCGCTGTCAATGGTCCCATAGAGCATGGCCTTGTCAGGATAGTCCCCGCCCCCGGCAATGGCCGTCTGGATGAGGGTGGGGTGGACGTCCAGGGCCCGAATCGTCCCGTTGGCGATGGACAAAGGGGACGTCCAGTGTAAGCCGCCATCGGCGCTGCGGTAGATCACCGGATGCGGGTTCGACTCATCTCCGTTGTGAGCCCCAGCGTAGATGACGGTGTCGGTCACGGCCAGGCCCATGATGCGATGGGAGGCGGTGTAGATCGCCGTCCAGTTGGCAGCGCCGTCGGTGCTCTTGTAGATTGTAGAGGGAATCGCCCAATCTGCATCTGGGGGTTGCACCGCGGTGTAAAGAGTGCCAGAGATGGCAGGGTGAACTGCAAGGGCCCGAACTTGGCCGCCCGCGATGGTGGGGCCGCCGGTCGGCAACCAGGGGCCGCCGATGGCGACGTCAATCCCCGTGACCGCGTCCCCGCCGACGATGGAGCCGGTCTGGGCACGAGTCATGCCAACCATCAGCACCAGGCTCAGGGTCAGCAGCCCGGCTGCCAGCGCCAGGCTGGCCAGGACGCACAGCGACTTGCTTTGAAAGATACGCTTGGCGTTCATTGGGTTTTTCTCCTTTCTTGACTATCGGTTACGAAACTCACAACACAGACCGTCAATCGTCATAGGCACCACCACCACCACCTCCTCGTCGCTGCCGGCACGTGTCGCCCCTCTTCCGGGTCGCTACGAGGAATCTGCGTAGTCCGCGTCGGCTTTCCTCTTATGATTGTCGCTGCGTGTGGAGAGTGTAGCATATCTCGCGTCGGATGTCAATCATCGGCTGCTACGCCTTCTCTTCGCCGTTCAGCATTGCCAGCGCCTCCGCTACCCGCGCTGCTGTCGCCGGCTCCAGGGACACGGAATCCTGGATGTCCGCCAGTACGTCGCGGCCGAAGCGGGCCGCTAACGCGCTTGCCTCCATCGGGTACAACTCCAGCGCCAGCAGGAACTGGCCCGGACTGACGATGGCCACGTCCCGGTAGCGGCGCATATCCAGCAGGTCACGGTCGCTGCTGACCAGGTAGTGAGCCTGCCCCTCCACCGCGCCGGCCAGGAATTTGTCGTCCTTGGGATCCCGGCCGGCGCCGGAGATGTCCAAAGCCCCTGGCACGTACTCCGAGAAGCGTTCCGACCCCCGCGCCAACTCGTCCAGCGGAGCCGTGGCCAACTGTCGGATAGACGGCCGGGCCAGTACGCTTGCCAGTACGCTTGCCAGTTCGGCGCGCGTGGCCGGGGAGGAAAGCAGCGTAAAAGTGCCGGCCCGCCAGTGCGCCACGACCCGACGCATCAGTTCGCCCTGTGTCAGCACGTAACTGACCAGTGAACTGGTGTCAATAACTATGCGCAGCACGGCTTACTCCGCAGCAGAGGCAACTTCTTCGCGGGCCTGCTCGATGATCGCCAGCATCTCCTCGTCGCTCAGTCCCACGTTACGCTCGGCGTTGCGGGCTGAGGTGGCCTCTAGCCACTCGAAGAACGCTTCCCGCTCTCGCCGGAAACGCTGGAGTAGCCCGTATTCATCCAGATTGATGATGGCCGCCTGGGGCCGGCCGAAGGTCTCGACGACGTAAGTCTCACGCCGCTCTCGCACCGCCTGCAGAACGTCGGTCAGGTGCTGTCGCAGGTCGGTCGCGCCGATGCTCCGCTCCATAGCAAGTCCCTCCCTGGAAGATTAAAAGGTTTATAATGATTATAAACTTATACACTCCTTTGTCAAGTGTAGACGTCCAGTGAAGCTGCGCCTCAAACCGACAAGTTTTAACGCAAGGGCGCAAAGTCGCAGGGACGCAAAGAAAAGGCTAAGGCTGTTCCAGAAAAATAGTCATCCCAGTGTCGTTCTGAGCGGAACGCAGTGAAGCGAAGAATCTCACGCCACAGTACCCAAACCGCCTGTCCAGGGCGAGATTCTTCGCTACGCTCAGAATGACAGGCTATGACCTGGGATACTTTAAATTCTGGAACACCCTTAGGCCCCTTAAGGCCGGTGGCTCTCGACGAAAGCGGTCGGGTCCAGGTAGCCGTAGTGGTCCGGGTGAGCGCGGGCCAGGTCGTCGTCCCAGGTGTACCCCACGCCTGCAACGTGGCCGTTACAGGTGCCCCGCGCGCCCGCCGTCCCCGGCGGAAACAGGCGCGATCCGTCGCGGAAGGTGCGCATCTCCCAGTGCAGATGGCTGTTGAACCCCTGGTCGTAGACCACGGCGATGACCTGTCCGCGTGCCACCGGCTGGCCTGCCCGCACCTGCACGTGGTCCACGTGCTAGTAGACCGAGTAGACGATGTCGCCATCGGCCAGCAGGTGCTCGATGGCGACGATGTGACCGTCTCTGCCTGCGTCCAGGGTGAAGACGACCACGCCGTGGCCGACGGCGTGGATCGGGGTGTGCGCGGCCTCTCCCCATACGACCTGCCCCGCGTCATTCAGCGCGAACAGGTCCACCCCGGCGTGGTAGAGTTGGCTGAAGGGGACGCTGCCGCCGTTGGCATTGCGGAAGCAGTTGGAGCGCTCGCCCTGCGCCGGGTTCTGCGCGCCATAGCGGGTATCCACCGCCAGCGGCCCAGTGGCCCCCTGGATGTAGGGGCCATAAGCCTGGGCAGGGAGCAGGGGAAAATCAAACCCCTCGGCCACGGGCGGTGTGGGCCAGGGGCCAGGGCGTGTAAAGTAGGGTGGCGCGGTGGAGAATGAGGGCAGTGGTGGGTGCGGAACGAGCCTGTCGCGATAGCGTGGCCACAGATAGACCCCGGCAATCAGGCACAGGCCGCCCAGGCTGACGAGGAGTAGGAGCAGGGTGCGCCCGCAACTGCGCTTCTGCACGCCGCTACTTGTACTCCTCGCGCGGGGGATACCAGGCGTCGAGGGCGACGGTGGGCTCGTCGAGGACGACGGCGCTGTGTGGCACGCCGGGTGGGATGCACACCCCGTCGCCAATCCGCAGCACCTGCGTCTCGTCCCCCAGGTGAAACTCCATCGCCCCCTGCACCACGTAGGTGATCTGCTCGTGGGGATGGTCGTGCTCCGGGAGCACCCGCCCTGGCTCGAAGTCAAAGAAAGTGATCATCACGTGCTCCAGGTAGACCGCCCGGCGCACGACGCCCGGTAGCATCTCGGTTCCAGGCAGTTCCTTGACAGTGAAGAACGACATGGGCTTCTCTCCTGCTTTATGTCCTTCGTGTTCCGCTGAGTACGATGAACTTCGCTGGCCACCAGCGGCCCACGTGCTGGAAACACTGAATCTGCAGTCGTATTCTCTTCAGTGGTTTCATCTCCCTCAGTGCTTCAGTGATTCCCCCTACCACTCATTTCCGCAAGCCGGGCCGCCAGGTCCTCAATATGCTGACGATTCTCGATCTTCTCTCGCCAGGCCTGCGGAATGGCTTCAATCCCCAGATAGGCCCCCGAGACAGCGCAGGCCATCGCGCCCAGGGTGTCCCGATCCCCGCCGTTCAGAATTGCGCAGAAGAGGCAGGCCTCGAACGACTTGGGATAACGCAGAAAGGCGTAGAGCGCGAACGGCAGCGACTCGTGCATGGCCACGCTGCGCCCCAAGCGCTTGGCCGCATCTGGCGGAGGGACATCTTCAATAATCAGGGTTCGGGCCAGCGCCACATTGTCCCGCATCTCCGGCGTCCGGGCGAAATCCACGAGACTTTGCGAGAACCGCCCGAACGGGAACGATCCTTGCGGGTCCAGTTTCACCGCCTGGGCTACAGCCCAGGCCAGGACGGCGGCACCGTCCACGCCGATGGGATGGGCGTGAGTCACAGACGCGGATAGCCGGGCCTGTTCGTAAAGATCTGGTGTGTCGTGGAAGAACAACCCCACCGGTGCGATCCGCATGGCCGCCCCATTGCCGAACGAGCCTTGTCCACCAAACAGGCTGCGGGCTGCCTCCACGTAAGGTATCCCGTGTCTTCCCGCCAGGGAGAAGATGGTGGGCGGACCCGCTGCGTATCCCCTCCAGGGCTCGCGCTGGAAGTTGGCCCGGAAGGTATCCCCCACGTGCTGTTGGTCGAGTCCGCCGACCTGGGCAATGGATTCGGCCAGGCCAATTGCCATGGCGGTGTCATCGGTGTAGATGAGGACGTCCCGTTGCTCGATCTCCGAGCGCAGTTCCGCCTCCCCCAGACCCCGGAAGGCCAGTTCACCGATGGCGTCGCCCAAGGCGCTCCCCACCATGCCGCCCAGGAACTTAGATTTCAGGCTCACTGTTCGCTCACCTCCAGCAGCGTCAGTGCGACGGGCACCACGTCGGTCACGCTGGGCTCCCGGCTGCCCTCGTTCGTGCAGCAGTCGGCGACTACGCCCGCGACCGTCCCCCGCAGCCACGTGATCTCATCGGAGGAGCCGCCCGTAGGAGAAGGCGGAACAACTGAACGCTCATTCCGCCTCGTGCACCCAGGGCAAAGCCACGCCCACCGCCCTGACCAGCCGGTGATCGGCGGTCCAGAACTCTGCGCCCAGCGTCTCGGCCAGGGCGAGGTAGTGGGCGTCGTAAGTCGCTGGGAGAGCGAACTGGTCAGCCATTTCCAGGGCCCGCCGGTGCAGGCCAGCGTCGCCATAGAGGGTGATATCCAGTTCCAGGGCAGCCTCCAGGGCCTCGGCGGCCTCCTCCAGAAGCAGTTCCCCGTGGACGACGTATCGGCGCATGGCGTTGCTCACTTCATAATAGAGGAGCGTAGGTGCCACCACGGAGCGCCCAATCTCGTGCCACTCTTTCCACAGCATGACGACAGGAGCCTCGTATGTGCCACTCTCCACCAACCGCACAACCAGGCTGGCATCAACGCAGATCGGCAAGTTGTGCATCGCGCTCCTCCCGTGCCTGGCGGATGACTTCCTCCGGCGGCGTGAGGGGTTGGCCTTCCCGTCGAGCCCTGATCCTGGTCCCTATCTGAATAGCCCGCGCCAGTGCCTCCCGCCAGCCTTCCTGCTGCTGGGCCACCTTCATTTGCTCGTACGCAGCCACAGAGAGAATGACCACCTGAGGCTGGCCGGCCCGCTCCACGATGATCTGCTCTCCTTGCTCCACCACCCGGCGCATAACCTCGCCGAAGCGAATGCGGGCGTCGGTTGCCGTCATCTTCCGTTCCATAGGGCTGGTCCTCTTCGATTGATTGATTGATTGATTGATCAACATCATTATACCTCTTCTTGCGGCAGAAGACAAGTGTCGCTTGAGACATCGCAGATATGCTGTGATCCGGCACGCCGAAGTAGTATCCTTCCCCTGTCAGGGAAGGAGGGACTCCTTATTTACAACAATCCCCATCCGATCCCCGCTGCGACGAGCGCGCCCATGGCGGAGGCGATAAAGTTCACCATGTCGTTCCCCAGCCAGCGCCACCCCCGCAACAGGCGCGTCTGGGTGCCGCAGCGGTGCACCTGGCGCTCGGTCTCTTTCTCACAAGCGTCGCACCAATAGATGGCCTGGGCGGTAGCCCCCAGCAGGCTATCGGCCAACGACCCGACCACTCCACCCACCGTCGCCGCCACCAGCAGTGCGCCTGCACTGGCCCATCCCTGGCCCAGAACCAGCAGCCCTAGCCCGCCCAGCAGACCGATGAGGAGCGCACCACCCAGCGACGCAGCGGTCCCCAGCCACGTGACGCCTCCCGAAGCGCCCACTTCGACCCGCTGCCCGGTGGTGATGAGGCGCGGGGGGTATGGGCTCAGCACGCCCAGTTCGGTGGCCCAGGTGTCGGCGTTGACGGCCGCCATCGCGCCGGCACAAGCGACGAACCACAGCCCCCCCCCCTGCCCCCCCCCTGAGAGGGGGGGGAGGAGGTGAGAGAGCACCGCCACCAGGGCCGCCAGACCACCGTTGGCCAGCGCCTGGCCCAGGTCGCGCCGGTGCCCCTTGGCGAACTTTTCCGCCAGCCTCTGCTTGTCGCGGGCGTGGTAGAAGGAGAGCGCGCTGGAGGAGACGAAGAAAGCGACGAGCAAGATGCCCCACTCCCAGCCTCCCAATCCAAAGATGAGCGTGCCGGTGATGAGCGCCCCCGCGACGCCGCTGCCGCTCAGCGCGCCATGCCTGTAGCCGATCATTCCGATGACGAGGGAGAGGGCCAGCCCGCCGAGGAATTCAAAGAGATTGAGTGAACCGAGCACCGCATGCCTCGCGCCAACGTAGGGTGGCTTTCCGTGGCCGCTAAGAGGGCTTTCCTACAGCCGTCCCAGAATCCCGATTGCCGCTGTCCACACCAGCACCTGGATGAGGACTGCCCCGCCCCACAGCAGGTAACTCGCCACCCGTTCATGCCGGTACGCCAGCCCGCCCAGCGCACCGTTGAGCAGCAGCGTCAGCAGGCCGATGAGCGGAATAGTGAAGATCTGGCCCCGTATACCCCGCCGGTCGGGGTTGCCCGCCGCGTCGAAGTGCAGAGGCACCAGCCGGGGCAACGCGGGGAACTGAAAGCACAACAAGCCAGTCAGTGCAAGGACTGCCAGGAAGCCGGTTACCAGCAGCGCCAGTCCCAGCCGATCTTGCCAGATAGTCCAGTTCAGAAAGCCCGGCCGCTTGGAAGACTGCTCCACAATCTGGGTGGGGCCCATCTGCAACCGTTTGTGGAGCGACTCGAGGAAGCCCTCCCGGTCGGGGGGGGAGATGCCGTAGGTGAGGCCGGGGGTGACGATGTAGATTTGGTGCCGGGGAGAGATGGTGGCGTAGAAGAGAGCCGGTCCCGTGCCGGGGACTTCTCCGTAACCGACACAGTGGCCCGGCCACATCCCGCCGTAGAACTGGATATGCCCCTCGACTTCGTCGCCCGTGAGCACGCGCTCGATGCGTCCGGTGGGGATGGTCTGCTCCGTCGGCCCCCAGTGGATGACCAGTGCGTTGCGGTCGAGAAAGTATTCCGAGCGAGCCAGCCCGTACAGCCAGTAGCCGATCAACCCCAGCAAGCCCAGGCTGAGCAGCACGGCCAGGCCGATGATGAACGTCCCAATCCTGATCGGCCGGATAGCCGCCAGCCAGATTAGGCCAACGTTTACCAAAATGATGACGACCATTAGACCTATGCCAATACTTAAGCCTCGTCCTGCGTTTGTCTTCCATTCCGTCATAACCACGCTCCTCGCTCAAACGCGGGCATTATACCAGGGTGAGGGAGGGGGGGCAAATCGGATAACAAACAGCCCGAGCCATTACCATGCCCCGAAGTTCCAGCCGGCGACCATTGACAGCGACTGGTTTCTCGATTACAATATAGGTGGGCTGAACGGATCGGAAACCGTTGCGTTTTCTACTCACCCAGGCCGGTCAAGCCATCGAATAGCCCCACCTTGGCCAGAGCCTCATCGTGTACTCAACATAGCATCTCCCTGGGGGCAGAGATTCGGATGTAGGAGTTGTAATGTCCCTTGTCCCAGGACAGGTGGTTAGCGGTCGCTACCGGGTCATCGCCCTGCTGAGCGAGGGTGGCATGGGCGCTGTCTACGAGGCGATGGATATCGCTCTTGACGTCCGCTGTGCGCTCAAGGAAATGGTACCCTATCCGGGCACTCGGGAGACTGCGATGCCTCAACTTCGCGAGCAGTTCCGGCAAGAAGCACGATTGCTGGCGGATCTTCGCTATCCCAACCTGCCCCGCGTCACTGACCACTTCGAAGAGGATGGCAACGCCTATCTGGTGATGGATTTCATCTACGGCAGGCGGTTGGATGAGGTCATTTCCCAGGAGGGGAGGCTGGCCGAAGACGAGGTTCTTGGCTGGGCGCGGCAACTGATGGGGGCTCTCGCTCATTGCCACGAACGAGGTGTGATCCACCGCGACATCAAACCGCAGAATGTGATCATCACGCCACAGGGGCGAGCGATGCTGGTTGATTTCGGATTGGCGAAGTTGGCGGATCCCAACGACCCTCGCACGCGGACAGTGATGCGGGGTCTGGGCACGCCGGAATACGCCCCGCCAGAGCAGTACGATGCCAAGAAGGGACGCACCGACGCTCGCACCGACATCTACTCCCTGGGTGCCACGCTGTATCATGCACTAGCAGGAGAAGCACCGCCAACGGCGACAGAGCGAGTTGTGGACCCAAAGAGCCTGGTGCCACTGCGCCAACGGAGGAACGGCATAAGCGAGGTGGTCGAGCACGTGCTTATGAAGGCCATGGCTCTACAACCATCCCAGCGACTTCAAAGTGTCGCAGAGATGCACGAAGCACTGTTTGGCTTGCCTTCACCCACGGTGGAGGCAGAGAGCAACGTATCCTCTGGAACTGGCAAAACTCTGGTGGCGGAGACAGCGACGTCGACTGTATTGCTGCCGTGGATAGGTGCCGCAGGGCTGCGAATTGACCGCCGGCTTTGGGCCGCCTTAGTGGCCGTCGGTCTCGTATCTCTGGCGATGGTTATCTTGTTGATGACTGGTAGAATCAGTGTGGGGGGTGTTTCCACGGCTACAGCGACGTCCACAATCTTCGTCACTATGACGTCTACCCACACTCCGACGGTCACGCCTTCCTCCACCGCAACACCCACGGCAAGCCCCACATCGAGACCGCCCACACGCCGGCCCACAAGGACGCCTGAGGAGTTCGATTTGTTCCACTTACCCGTCTCGGCGTCGCCGACGCCGACAGCGACAGCAACGCCCACACGCAGGGTCCTGGTATCAACCCCCACCTCTACTCCGATGCCACCGACCGATACGCCGCCTCCGCCTCCGCCTCCGCCGACGGAACCACCACCGACGAAGCCGCCACCGACGGAACCACCGCCGACGGAACCACCACCGACGAAGCCGCCACCGACGGAACCACCACCCACGGAACCACCGCGGGCCACGCCAACGCCGCCATCCTGACACAGGTTTGCACCCACAAGTAGCCCACACCGGCGAGTACGTCAGTACCGGCAAATACGCAATAACGACAGAGATGAGAGGTAGCACGGGAAAGAGTACAGGCATTGCCGTATGCGAAAGCACAAAAGATGGTGGCCTGCACGACCACCGAGAGTCTGAGTTGAGGGGGACTGCTGGCAAGAGAAAAGAAGAAAGGAGGGAGTGATGGCTGCTAAAAAGATTCTTATGCTCGTGGGGGACTACGTCGAGGACTACGAGGCAATGGTTCCCTTCCAGATGTTGACCATGGTGGGTCACACGGTCCACGCGGTCTGCCCGGGCAAGGAGGCCGGCGGGACCGTGCGCACTGCAGTCCACGATTTCGAGGGAGATCAGACCTACTCCGAGAAGCGCGGGCACAACTTCGCCGTCAACGCGACCTTCGAGGGGATTGATCCCCAGGACTACGACGGCCTGGTGATCCCAGGCGGCCGCGCGCCGGAGTACATCCGCCTGAACGAGAAGGTGCTGGACATCGTGCGCCACTTCGCGGAAGCGGGCAAGCCCATCGCCTCGATCTGTCATGGACAGCAGGTGCTGGCCGCCGCAGGCGTCGTCGAGGGCAAACTGTGCACGGCCTACCCCGCTGTCAAACCCGATCTGATCCGGGCCGGGGCCAAGTGGGGCGAGGTCAACGAGACCTTCTCGAATGCCTACGTAGACGGAAACCTGGTCACAGCGCCGGCCTGGCCCGCTCATCCTGAGTGGATGCGCAAGTTCCTGGAACTGCTGGGTAGCAGAATCGAGCCGTAACCGTCATACACTGTCCGGCAGTCCCTCCCTATCCAACCGGCTTGCCCAATTGCCTTTTTGCCCGTTTTCGGTATAATCTAGGCGAGGTCTACCCACGGGGGTATTTGGAGTTGGCACGCCAGACCTGGAGAGCACGCACGTACACCTATTTTCGCAGATTGTAGCGCAGCGGCCAGATGCCTGCGCCGCTTTGTGCTGCGATCTGCTTTTCCCAGGCCCACACCGAGTGGGTTTTTTGTTACCCGGTTATCCTGACCCAAGAGATGGGAGTAGAAATGAGAGGTATCTGATGAGCAGACCCACAATTGACGAACAGGCCGCTATTCTGATGCGCGGTGCAGAATTCGGCGACGAGCAGATCAAGGAGCACATGCGAGCAGAACTGCGCGAGCGGTTGATCGAGGCAGAGAAGACCGGACAGCCGCTGCGTGTCTACTGTGGCTATGACCCCACCGCCCCCGACATTCACCTGGGCCACACCGTTACCATGCGCAAACTGCGGCAGTTCCAGGAACTGGGCCACCAGGCCATCTTCGTCACCGGCACCTTCACCGCCCTGATCGGCGACCCCTCCGATCAGGACAAGGCCCGGCCGCGCCGCACGCCCGAGGAGATAGCCGAGAACGCTCGCACCTACGTTCAGCAGGCGCACAGGATACTCGACCCAGAAAAAACCGAGGTGCGCTACAATGGTGATTGGTTGGCCAAACTAACCTTTGAGGACGTCATCGGCCTGGCGGCCAATTTCACCGTCCAGCAGTTCCTGGCGCGGGATAACTTCGCCCAACGATACAAGCGAGGCGACCCCATCTGGCTGCACGAGTTCTTCTACGCGCTGATGCAAGGCTACGACGCCGTGACGCTAAAAGCCGACGTCCAACTTGGCGCGACTGAGCAACTCTTCAACCTGCTGGCTGGTCGCAAGTTGCAGGAAGCCTTCGGGCTGCGACCTCAGATCTGCCTCACTTTCCCCATCCTCGTCGGCACCGATGGCACGCTGCGTATGTCCAAGAGCCGGGGCAACTACGTCGGTATAGACGAACCCCCAGAGGCGAAATATGGCAAGACCATGTCCATCCCCGACTCAGCCATGCGCAACTGGTTTGAACTGATCACCCGCTGGACGCCGGACCAGATTGACCAACTGTTGGCGGCAGTGGAGCGGGGTGAGGTGCACCCGATGGAGGCGAAGAAGAAACTGGCCTGGGAGATTGTATCCATCTTCGACGGGGACGAGGCCGCCGGCAAAGCCGCCGCCCACTTCGCGCGGGTGCACCAGCAGCGGCAGTTGCCGGAGGAGATGCCGACCTATGCGCTGGCCGGCCCGACCAACGTCGTGGACATCATCCACGCCGCCGGGCTGACGCGCAGCAAGAGCGAGGCCCGCCGGTTGGTGCAGCAGGGCGCGGTCAAATTGGACGGCGAACGCGTGCCCAGTCCCAACACGCTGATACATGGACTGAAACGTGGTGTTGCCCACACAATCTTGGGCGAGAAGGATGTCAACGGGCACCGCAATATACAACTCGTAGCTACAAGAGATAGAATATTGCAAGTAGGTAAGCGTCGCTTCCTGCGTCTTGTGCTACCAGAAGAGTGAACGCAGAAAACGAGAGGAGGCAAATGAAAGATCGCGCAATCCTATGGGTGTTTCTGGCTTTCGTGCTGGGCTTCGCGCTGCCGGTGTGCAGTTGTGCCGGGATGGGGCTCCTCACGCTGGGCGCGCTGAGCCGCATGGCCGGGGAGCCCGCGCCGGTGACAGTTGGCTTTGGCGACGCCGTGGCCGTGATGCGGCTCGACGGAACCATCTCTAGCGGCTCTGAGGAGTACTTCACCACGCAGGGCATCACCCCTGGGCGCGTAGCCGACCTGCTGGAACAAGCCGACGCCGATCCCTCCATCAAAGCAGTTGTAGTGCGCGTCAACAGCCCCGGCGGCAGCGTGGTCGCCTCCGACGGAATCTACCGCGCGCTGCTGAAGTTTGAGAAGCCGGTCGTCGTCTGGATGGGCGAGATGGCCGCCTCGGGCGGTTACTACATCGCCTGCGGTGGCGACTACGTCTTCGCCCACCCGGACACGCTGACCGGCTCCATCGGCGTCATCAGCCAGTTCATCAACGCCGAGGAACTGATGGACAAGGTTGGTGTGGAAGCGGTGGTCATCACTTCCGGCCCACGCAAGGACATCGGCAGTCCCTTCCGCGAGATGACGGAGGAGGAGCAGGCGCTGTGGGAGGAGATTATTGACGAGACCTACGAGGGGTTCGTGGAGATCGTGGCCCAGGCGCGGGACCTGTCGCTGGAGGAGGTGCGCGAGCTGGCCGACGGAAGAGTCTACACTGGCCAGCAGGCGCTGAAACTGGGACTGGTGGACGATGTGGGCACGCTGGACGATGCCATCGCGAAGGCGGCCGAACTGGGCGGCATCGAGGGGGAGCCCCGGGTGGTCGAATTGAAGTCGACGCTCACCTTCTCTGACCTGATGTATGGCTTCCAGTCCCGCTCGGCGATGCCGACGCTGGAGGAGATTCTGGGCTGGGCTGGCATGCCGTCGTTGCAGTTCCGGTTCGTGGGGCCGTGAGTCAATGACCGCTAACTACATCGGCGTCGTCGAGACGTACCATGCCGCCACCCACCCTCGCTGCCCCTTCTCCGTCTCCACGTAGAGCCACTCGTCGTACCGGCCCACCAACGGTCTTGCGCGCTCTGGGTCGTCGTGGACCGTGAGCGGGGCGTTGTGCGCCAGTTGCCCAATGCGCCGGGCGTTGACCGCGGGCCGTTCACGCATATTCATATCCTGTATGGGGTAGACGGTCAGTGCCGGTGGCGGCGCCGGGCCGGGCTCAGTCTGCACGTACCAGGCGGCGACGTATCCCTTGTTCCCCTGGGGGAGGCGCACCTGCAGCCGCTCACCTCGCTCACCCAGCCTCGACAGCACAGCCCGCTGGTCGCCAATCGTGGACAGCGGCTCATGGGGCAGGGCGATGGCGATGCGGCTGCTGCCTGTCGAGGGCCCCTTGCGCACGTTCAGCGCTTCGGTGGCGTAGACGACCAAGGGGCCAGCCTCTGCCAGTTCGGGCGGGGGTTCGGGCAGCGCAAAACTGGGAGGCTGGATTCGGACGTACCACGCCGCTACCCACCCTCGCTGCCCCTCCTCCGTCTCCACGTAGAGCCATTCGTCGTACCGGCCCACCAACGGTCGTGCGCGCTCCGGGTCATCGTGGACCGTGAGCGGCGCGTTTTGTGCAAGCCGCCCGATGAGCCGGCCACTCACTGCAGGTCGCTCGCGCATGTTCATATCCTCGGTGGGGTAAACGGTCAGCAGGGTATCCGGCGCCGGGCCGGGCTCAGTCTGCACGTACCAGGCGGCGACGTACCCCTTGAGCCCGCGCTGCTCTGAGCCACGCCTTGAGCCTGTCGAAGGGGCGGGCGAGGGGTCGGGTAGGCGCACTTGCAACCATTCGCCCCGGTCGCCCAGCACGGTGAGCGCAGCCTCCTGGTCGCCGATGACCGCCAACGGCTCGTGGGGCAGGGCGATGGCGATGCGGCTGGTGCCTGTCGAGGGACCCTTGCGCACGTTGAGCGCTTCGGTGGCGTAGACGACTAATGGGCCAGCCGGTGCTGGTTCTGGTTCGGGCGTGGGTTCGGGCGGTGCCGGGCTGGGTGGCTGGAGTTGGACGTACCAGGCGGCCACGAAGCCATCCATCCCATCGGCGCGCTGCACCTGGATCCACTGCCCACGCTGGCCCACCCTGGCGCGGGCCCCGCCGGCGTCGCCCAGCACGGTGAGCGCTTCGCCCCTGTCCAGCCACGCCAGTTGCGCGGAAGCGGTCGTAGGCCTGGCGCGTAGCCGCACCTGGTCGGTGGTATAGATGGTGAGATCACTGGGCGCGGGGATTTCGACCTCCTGCAAATAGGGGAGCGGATCCACCACCCCGTCCGGGTAGCCGGGGGTCTTGGCACCGATCAGTTTGAGGGTCAGGTGCAGGTGAGGGCCGAAGGAGTGGCCCGTGTTACCGGATAGAGCGATAAGTCCACTGGCCCTCACGTGCTGTCCCTTGGAGACCAATACCTTGGACAGGTGGGCGTAGATGGTGCGATACTCGCAGCCATTAACCCGGTGCCGGATGCGCACGTGGAGACCGTAGGCGTTACCGTCGTTGGGCCGGACGTCGAACACCACGCCATCCGCGCAAGCATAGATGCTGGCTCCAACGGGTGCTCGGAAGTCGAGTCCCTCGTGGCCGGCCTGGTTATATTGGGCGTAGACGTGCGGGTTCTCGCCAAAGTGTTGCGTGATGGTGCGGTCGTCCACGGGCCACCGCAGCCTGAATTTGCTGCTCATCATCTCTCCCTTGCCCTTTTGTCACATTCCCTTCACGGATTCGTGTCTGTCGTGATTATACTTCCCCTCTGCAGCCTGTCAAACGAGAGACGACGATCCACCCGGGCTTGAGGTCTGGAGCATAATGTGCTACAATTCCCTCGAGCAATTCCCCACCGGACACTTTTGAGGTAGCCAGGCAACTTTTCGCGGCTTTTACCGTATAAATCTGTAGAGGGGACATCCTAAGAGGGGACATCCTATTCCAGATCGTCCCCGGCCAAAGCGCCAACGACATCCTGCGCAATTTAGGCTACATGACAACGTCACCAGACGCACGTGAAAACTGCCGATAGCCGTTAGCGGATAGCCACTGACTGCTGATTGCTAAACAGGAGTTATGCATGGAAAATATGGATAGGACCCGGATTATCTTTATCGCCATCGTCGGTCTTGCGCTGCTGATTGTTTGCGCTGCAGTCGCCTACAACGCTGTCAGTAAACTGATTGCTGATGCCGGTGCCACTGCAACTCCTGCCGCTGTGGGAGTGACGCCTGCGACGGGTCAGGCCACACCCGCTATTCGACTGGAGTCGCCAGCCCCCGTTTTCGCCCCCGACTATGACCCCGGTGATGGCTTGCCCGTCTACGTCTGTGGCGCTGATGCTTTTGGCAGTTACTTTACCCTGCAACAGATGCAAATGTCGGGCAAAGACGTTGTGCACGGCTTCCACCTGGGGTTAGTCCCTTTCTTACTGGATGACGACCCTGCCTACGACATCTCCGAGGAACAACGCACTGCCTTGCTCAATAGTGGACAATGGGACTGCCTGCTCACCACGTTAGATTCGGTAGCCTTGAGCAGCCCGGGCATCATCACCGCCATCGTTGATGAAAGCGCCGGCGCCGACCAATTGTGGGTGCGGGATGTCGCCACCATCAACGATCTGAGAGGCAAGCGGATTGCCTTCTCGCGTGGCAGCGTGGGCGAATACTTCGTCTATTACACCCTCTCCATTGCCCGGTTGAACCCGCGCTTTGAGGTGACGCTGCTACCCCGGGATAGTGTCGCTGATGCCATCGAAGTCTTCAACGCGGGGCAAGCCGATGCTGTTTCTGGCTGGGAACCGGACATTTACGAGGCCGAAACGGGTGGCGGCGTGCCTCTCCTCAGTTCGAATCAGTTGCGTATCGTCATTGACGTGGTGGTCACGTCCCGCCAATCCATTGCCGCCAAAGCCGACCTGGTGCAGTCTTTTCACGACGCCTGGTTTGATACACTGAAGGCACAGGTGGAGGACTTTGACACGGCCGCAGCCCAGATTGCCGCCTGGGGACACAACGACTGGAGTTTCGTCTACCCCGAGAGCGCCAGCGACGATCTTGTCTTGTGGCTGGAGAGTGTGGCCCAGGCCGACCTGGGCGACAACTCCTTCGTCATGCGTGACTCCAGGCCCATCCTTAACCGTCTGGAGACAGCCCGGCTCGTCTGGGCCGCCTCTGGTATGGAGGTGCCTGACGATGACGTGACCGATCTGGTGGACCCTGGTTTTGTGTCTCGATCGGCCGCGCAGGCCAGTTTACAGGCCAACGGCAACCCGGTCAACGACAGTTTCTCTCTCTCTGCCAAATTCGACTTATCCGGCGTCAGCACCGATGACGCGGCAACACTGGTGGTGCTGCCCTGCCGCCGTTTCACCTTCCTGCCCGAATCGACAGAGTTGACGCTGGAGTCGCGCCGCATTCTGGACGATTGCGTGATGCCTACCCTGTCGCAGAGCGTGGGCCTGTTCCTGCAAGTCAAGGGCTGCGCGGCCTGGCCCGGGCCGCCCGGCACGTACACGAAAGACGAAATTCTGGAATTTGCCGAGGCGCGCGCTCAATCGGTGGTGGATTACCTGGTTTCCCAGGGAATTGACCGGGCGCGCTTCATCGTCGAGGGCACCTTGCCGCCGGAGGAGCATTGGGAAACCGAGGATCCGGAAATACAGGCGGAAGATCGGTACGTGGAGATGACGTTGATCACCGTCGGACGCTAAGGGAAGAAGTTAGCCCATCACACCGCTTGCTACACTGTAAACAAGTTTGGTACAATTTCATTGTAGAACCAGGCCAGCCAGGAGAACCGTATGTATGACCGCATCTTGAAGCGAATGCGGGAGAAAATCCGTACACGACAGTACGTGATGACCTTACACGCCGAAGAAGAAATGGATGACGAGGACTTATCCATTTTTGATGTCGAGCGCGGAATCCTTACCGGCAAGATCGTCGAGCGGCAGAAAGACCGCGTCATAGAAGAGTGGAAATACCTTGTCGAGGGCCAAACGATTGCAGGTGATTCAGTAGTGATGGTTGCCAAGTTAAGCGTCACTGGCAAATTGGTTGTTATTACCGTGTATCTGGTGTAAATAGCAGGGAGAAAACCAATGATCTGCGACATTTGTGGACAGGAGGGTGCTCGCATTCGTCACGTGACACGCAGTTACGGCAAGGGTGAAAACTTGCTCATTATTGAGAATGTCCCCGTTACTAGTTGCCCGCACTGTGGAGAAAGTTACCTCACCGCCGCAACATTACACGAGATTGAACGCATCAAACTGCACCGTCAGAATTTCACTACAGAGCGACCGGTACCTGTCGCCGTTTTTGTTTAGCCCGATCGCTTCTCCAGTCAGGGGCGCGCTTCGTCGTCGAGGGCATCTTGCCGCCGGAGGAGCATTGGGAAACCGAGGATCCGGAGGTACAAGCGGAAGATCGGTACGTGGAGATGACGCTGATCACCGTCGGGCGCTAAAGGTAGAGTTATGTTACGGGAGTCCAGCTTGGAAGCATATAACCTAACAGTCGCCAGAGCCGACCCGCGCGATAGCGCGGGGTAAACAACGGCTCCTTGCAGAGGAGAGCGACGATGCGAAGAAAACGACGCAGCATTTTGCTGCTGGTAACGATTCTGGGCTTGACGACAGTCACTTGTGGCACTTGTAGTTTGACCGCCGATGATGGCCCGCCCCGCAACGCAGTTGTGGTCGAAGTGATGGCCAACACCAGCCTGACGCCCTGGCTGGGAATGGTAATCGAAGGCTTTAACGCCGCCCAAATTGAGACGACCGCTGGTGAACCCGTTTACGTCGTACTTAACCCGGTTGAATCAGGACAGGCCGTGACCACTATGGCCGCTGGCGACCCTCTACCGGCGCTATGGATACCGGATGGCCAGGTCTGGGTCAACCTGTTGGCCGATCAGGGCCAGGATAGTTTCCAGGGTAACTGCGTCAGTTTAGCCGAAAGCCCGCTGGTCATTGCCATGTGGCGGCCGGTGGCCGAGTCCCTGGGCTGGCCCGGCCGTTCCCTGGGCTGGCTCGACGTGGGCAGCCTGGCCGCCGACCCATCCGCCTGGTCCTACTACAGCGGCGGCCAGTTTGGCGAAACCTTGCGCCTGGGCCATACCCATCCCGGGCTGTCCGGCACCGGTGCCAGTACCCTACTGGCCATTGTCCAGGCGGCCGAGTCGAAAACGGAGGCCGTCGGTGTGGACGATGTTCAGCAGCCGATTGTGCAGGCTTCAGTGAGCGCCTTCGAGGCGGCCGTTTCCTGGTTTAGCAGCACCACCGACAACCTGGGGCAGACGATGAGCGAACGGGGGGTTGGCTATTTGGGGGCAGCCGTGATGTACGAGAGCACGGTCGTCAACTACGGCAGCGGTGACCCGGCCATCGTCCCCATCTATCCTTTTGAGGGGACCTTTGTGGCCACGCATCCGGCTTGCTTGAATAGCGCGGCTGATGCCGAGACGCAGGAAGCGGCCAGCCTCTTCCGCGATTACCTGTTGGGAGAGGAAGCGCAGCATAAGGCCCTGGCCAGCGGGTTACGGCCGGTCAACGATAGTGTGACTCTGGGTGCGCCGTTAGACAAGGCCCACGGCGTTGACTTGGACCAGCCGGAGATTGTCTTTGGCCCGCCCAGCGTGGATACGATTTATGCCGTGCAGGATTTGTGGCAATCGGCACGCAAGGACGTGAATCTGGTCATGCTGTTGGACACGTCCGGCAGCATGGAAGGCCGCAAGATAGACAACGCGCGTGGAGCGGCCATCCAGTTTGTGGAACAGATGGGGGATGATGATCTTATTACCATCATCGTCTTTTCAGACCAACCGGCCACGATCGTTTACCACGAGCAGGTCGGCCTGGCGCGTAGTGAGGCTATCGAGGCGCTCAAGCGGCTGGTGGCTGATGGCAACACGGCTCTCTACGATGCCATTGGCGACGCGGCTACTGTCATCGCCAGCACCAATGCCGCACAAACGAGCAACGCGATGGTTGTGTTGACAGATGGCCTGGACACGAACAGTTCCCGGTATTCCTTTGATCAGAGTTTGATGAAGATGGCCGCTGCTCACGACACCACCGTCTTTACCATTGCCTACGGGTCCAACGCCGACGAAGACCTCCTGGCCGAGTTGGCTCGCCAGGCGAATGGCAATTTCTACCTGGGTGACGAGGCCAGCATTGCCGCCATTTACGAGGAGATGTCGGCCGCTTTTGGCGGCAGCGTGGGAGTTGGACGATAACAGCTTCAATGAACAATGAACAAATGAACAATGCATCAAAGGAGGAAGTCTATGAGCGTTTAGTCGAGTAGTGGTAAGTTGGCTTTCTGACAAGGGACGGACGTCCCGCTTTAGCGGAGATTCCCCGGCTGAAGCCAGTCGTCCTACTGATTTAACCACACCGAAATAAAACAGGAGAAATCCGAAAATGGCAACACTTTTAGAAAAGGTCTCGACATTGATCTCCGCGAATCTGCACGCTCTGGTGGATCAGGCACTGAAGAGCAACAGTATGGCCGTGATTGACCAGTACATCCGCCAGGTGGAGGACAACCTGGAGGACCTGGAGGACGCCGCAGCCACGGTGGGCGGGGAAGCCAAGTCCATCAAGCGCAAACTGGCTGACTACGAGCACAAAGAGGCCGAGTTGGACCGGGCCATTGATGCCTTCCTCTTGGAAGGCAACGAAGCGACGGCTACGGCTACCCAGAGCAAACTCAACAGCACCCAGCGGCTGGTTGAGACGTACAAGGAACAACTCACCCGCCTGGAAGCCGAGTACCAGAAACTACTGGAAGCCAAGGTCAAACTGGAGGCTCGTCTCGCGACGATGAAGCAGCAGCGAGAGGAACTTCAGGCGCTTCTGGAGTTGGCCAAGAGCAAAGAGGTCGCTGTCAAGGCCATGAGAGGTCTGGACGATCTGGTGGGCTCCGGCGACAGCGACATCAGCCGCCTCGCCCAAGGCATCTACGCCCGGCTCGACAAGGCCACCACCGCCACCGAAATGCAGGCCGCCAGCCTCGACGAGCAGATAGATCAGGTGCTGGACCGCAGCGTCATTGATAGTCAACTGGCCGAGCGCAAGAAGAGGCTGGGGCTGAGCGGATAGCCGCGAGGTTATGCCCACCATTCGCTCCGAACTGCAAAAGAAAGCCCAAAGTGCCATCCTGCAACATGCCTTCTTCCGTTGGGAAAGTGCAGTAGTGTTGGCTGGTACGATCCTGCTCATGGCGCTGCTGCCCCGGCCCTTTCCGTGGTGGCCGGTGTGGGCTTGGCCACTCCTGGGCCTGCTGGGGTTGGCCGCCATCGTCTACTCCAGCCTGACCGATGCCGAGGCCAACGCCAGGGTGCTGCAAGGACTTTTTCAAGTACAATTTGCCCCTGGCACGATCAGGGATCGGGCATTGCGCGAAGACGTGGAGACCGCGTTGGAGTACCAGCGCCACATTGAGGCCCAGGTACGCGGGCAGCGGACTGGCGTGTTGCGGGATCGGCTGGAAGACACCGCCGGCCAACTGAGTGACTGGATCAGCAACATTTATCGGTTGGCCTTGCGACTGGATGCCTACCGCGGGGATGCTCTGTTGGCCCAGGAGCGGGAGCAGGTGCCGCAGGAAATCGAGGCGCTCGCCGCCCGGCGCAGGCTGGAGAGCGATCCGACAGTCCAGCAGGAGTTGGACGAGGTGCTGGAAAGCAAGGATAAACAATGGCAGACTCTGCGAGCCTTGGGCGCCCGCATGAAGCAGGCCGAGTTGCAACTGGAACAGAGCCTGACTGCCCTGGCCACGGTCTACAGCCAGGTGCAGTTGATAGACGCCCAGGACCTGGAGAGTAGTCGGTCTGATCGCCTGCGGGTTGATATCCAGGAGCAGGTCAATCGGTTGAACGATCTGGTCAGCAGCATCAATGAGGTCTATGATTACCACACGAAAAGGCTGGCGTAAGCGTGGAGCGCGGAGAACGTGCGCTATCCGCTCAGCGTCACCTCATCCACCACGCCGACGATGACAGCGCGCACGGCACCGGGGTCGAGCCCGAGGATCTGTCGCGCCCCGTTCCCTTCGTCTATCACCAGCACCGTGTCGCCGGGGCCAGCCTGTGCCACGTCCACTGCTATGTCGTAGTAACCAGTCTCCTGCCCGCGCAGGTCAACCTGGTCCACCAGCAGCAACTTGCGTCCCTCCAGGTGCGAGATCTTGACCGTGGCAACCACCGTGCCGATGATCTTACCGATGTACATCTTCAATCATCCTCTGACAGGTAGTGCCAGACGGCGGTGGGTTGCTGGCGGCGCGGTCCGCGCTCAATCTCGACTTCGTCCACGATCCCCGTGATTGCCAGGTTCACCGGCACGAAGACCTCCGGCAGTGCCTGTGCCGCCTCGCGGCTGCCTACGACGAAGACTAACTCACCGGGGCCAGCCTGGGCCGTGGCGTCGGCCGCGATGGTGGGACGGCCCTGCGGGTTCAGATCCTCGTCCAGCAGTTGCACGACGAGGAACTTGATCCCCTCGAGTCCTTCGTACTTGCGGGTGGCAACCACCGTGCCGATCACGCGCGCGAATTTCATAACCTGTCTATCACTCTGGCGCGGAAGCGTGTGGCAGCGGCGACGTTCTCCCACATCTCCGGGTGCAGTTGCGGGATGACGACTTGCCGCACCAGCAACTCGGGCCGCTCCAGCACGCCCACGCCAATCTCGACCGCCGCTTCCACGTCGGCGACCAGGCCAGAGAAAAGCACGATGCCTTTGCCCCCTAGCCCATCGGCCAGCCGCACTTCGACCAGCCGCACCTCAGCCCCCTTTATCCCTGCGTCGGCGGCGTGGATGGCGGCCGCGACGGTCGTCGTCTCGACCACGCCCAGCGCGTCCGTGACTTGCTCCACCCGCCCCCCGCCGATGGCCTGCACCACCTCCGGGTGCACCTGCGGCAGGTAGACGAAATCCACTGCCGCCGTGCCGCCCACCTCGCGCCCGGCCGCCAGCGACTCCTCCACGTCGGCCACCTGGCCCCCGATCAACACCAGGTACTTGCCCGGCTGCACCGTACCGGCCTTGATCACGTCAATCGGCGCGCGCTTGACCATCGCGTCGGCGGCCTGGATGCCCGCCGCGATGCTGCTGAATTCGAGTAAGGCCAAAGCTGGCTCAATCATGATGTTTGTCTATCGGCTCCAGCGAGGAGTTAGCTGGACAGATGACTTGTCTCACGCCTGTTTTAGCAGTTCTGCCCAGGCTTTTCGGTGTGCAATGCCAGAGTGAACTCTGTCAAGCTCTTTGCCCACTCTATCCAGAAAATCCACCCGACCAGTTTCACCCAGGAGTATCATTATTCCCAATGCAAAGTTGGAAAAGTTAGAGACATAGATATTCTGTCCATTTGCGAACTCGGACAAGATACGTGCATCTATCTCATCAGCATCGTCTGGATGCTTGCCAGACTTGGCAATAAAGAGAATCTCCGCGATATGTTTCGCCCGCGCGTGGTCCAGTTTGTCATCTAGTTAAACGAGTGTCAATGCACGATCTTTGACTTCCACCAGGAGAACGACCCTGTCATCAAGCCAACATTCTATGTCCGCCAACATACCTGAAAACGCATCGGGAGCGTTTACTTTTTCCCGCTTGATCTTGTCAAATATGCCAAACCTGTCTCCAACTGTTTGGAACAGGGCAGTGCAAACGGCTTCCATCCGGTCCCCACCTGAACCAGTTGCAAGATACTGTTCAATAAGGTAATTGGCTCTGTCGAGACTGATTCGATTGGGAGTGGGGTACACTACCACGACGTCAGCCAATAGGTTGTAAATCTCAAAAAGCACTTGTTCAAAAGCCTGTTCTGTAAAAGTCTCATCATTTGCCTCTTCCACGGCGTCCAAAACAGCAACCAGCTTGTTCCAGTCTTCTTTGACTTTTTGTTGATCGCGATAGGCGGAAATCACGCCAGGAACCCGGACAGGATTATTGACATAGGGTTCTGGTGAGCCGCCTAGAACACGGTGGTTTGTTTGGTCAAATGGGACGATGACTTTGTGTGCTATTGTGCGAGCGTCGAATGCACCAGGGGCTTGATACGCAACTTGAAGGGAATGAGCATCCAAATCAGGAGATACGCTCTTGGCAAGGGGTTGGGTAGGCAAAACGTAATGATAGGTTTTAATGATGCTGGTCAGGCAATCTCGAATCAGATGGGTCAGAGAGTGGCCTTTCCCCAGTGGGTCTTGAGGCTTCCCTTGTTCAAATGCTGCTGTTACTTTTTCCCATTTCTTCTCAAGATACGCCTTGCATTTCAACACGAACTCTTGTTGGTCTGTAGTCATTGTCTTTGCAACCTCTAACACTGACGAGTTAAATCAGCCTGGACACAGTTTCGGACAGGTCGTAATTAGTCCAAAGGACTTCTGTTCTCTCGGTTTTGACTGAATGTATCTTTTTCGAGTTCGCCTCGTGAACGTGCCAATTTCCGTAGAGCTCGTCTAACAAGTCACAATGATATCCAGAGAGAGCTACCTTGCCCTCAACGTTACGAAGCACTCCTGCTAGATTGATGTGATCTTTGTCTGTCATTTCGTATTGATAGGCTTTGCTATCTCCTCTAGATTCGTGAGGGTAGGGAGGGTCACAGTAAAACAGCGTCTCTTTGCTATCGTAACGTCTGATAACATTGATTGCCAGGTCGTTTTCAATCTGGACACGCAAAAGCCGCTGGGCGATTTCCGGCAAAGCATCAACTGCACCAAGCCACCTTGATACTGCGCCTGCCATACCAGCACGGCTTGTCAGTCGGCAGTGGGCCCATCTCCCATTACTTGCCGTTTGTGCAAGGCCAGTTCTTACTTGTCTGGCGCGAACGTAGAATCGTCGCGCTCTTTCTAAACTCGATAACCCATTCACTGGTTCAGATATGGCCTTCTTAAACTCCTCACGAGAGAAGGGAGTTAGGCCGATAGCCTCAATTAGAGCAACTCTTTGCTCTCGGAGCACGCGGAAGAAATTGACTACTTCTCCATCAATATCGTTGTACGTTTCAACCGGTGATGGATCTCGATTCAAAAGAACCGCCGCTGAACCTCCGAATGGTTCACAGTAGTGAGTCGTCTTTGGTAGCAAAGGCAAAAGCCAGCCCAGATGACTATGCTTTCCGCCATATCAACCAAATGCTATTAACCTATTTCTGCCCATTACTGTTACCTACACGATTCGGAAAGCGTCCTTCAGCACGCAACGACGGATGCGGCTGAAACTGATCGGGTTGGTGATCCCCTCGCCGGTGGGGCTGGCGATGGTGAACGAGCAGAAGCCCTCACCGCCGTAACCGACGCCAGCACACGAAGGGCCGTTCTTGACAAAGATGCTGCAATCCATCTCGCGTGCCATGCGGCTCAGGTGATCCAGGTTCTTGGAATGCATCACCGCCGTGTGCCGGAAGCCGCGCTCGGCTACCTTTGCCAGGTCAATGCCCTCGCCGGCGTCGCGCACGCGGACCAGCGGCACAATCGGCATCATCTGCTCCGTCAGCACCAGCGGGTGGTCGCGTTCCACTTCCACCAACACCAGGCGGATTTCGTCGCCCACGTCCACGCCGATCTCCTTGAGCAACACGTTGGCATTTTTGCCAATGAAAGCCTTGTTCATCGTGCCGTGCTGTCCGGCTGGCGGGACCTGCGTGAAGATGGATTTCATCAACCGGTTGAGTTGCCAGGAGTTGACCTCGTAAGCGCCGTGGTTGCACATGATGCGCTTGAGGTCGTCGGCGATGGCAGCGACGGCGAAAATCTCCTTCTCGTCAACGCAGATGATGTTGTTGTCGAAAGATGCGCCGCGCACGACGTCACGCCCGGCCTGTTCCAGGTCAGCCGTCTCGTCCACCACGACTGGCGGGTTGCCCGGCCCGGCGCAGACCGTCCGCTTCCCGCTTTGCATCGCCACCCGTACCACCCCCTCACCGCCAGTGACGGCCAACAGCTGTACGTCATGGTGGTGCATAATCTGCTGGGCGCTCTCGATGGTGGGTTCGGCTATGGCGCAAACCAGGTTGGGCGGCCCTCCTGCCTCGACGATGGCCTCGTTGATCAACTGCACCGCGTGGTTGGAGCAGGCGCGAGCGCCGGGGTGGGCGTTGAAGACGACCCCATTACCCGCCGCCACCATCCCGATGGTGTTGCAGATGACAGTTGACGTGGGATTGGTGCTGGGGATAATCGCGCCGATCACGCCGTAAGGCGCATACTCGACCAGCGTCAGGCCGCCGTCGCCACTCCAGGCGGTCGGGGTGAGGATTTCGGTCCCGGGCACCTTGTTGGCGTTGATCAGGTTTTTCTCGATTTTGTCCTCGTAGCGGCCCATTCCCGTCTCTTGCCAGGCCTCGTGGGCCAGGAGTTGCGCGTTCTCCCGTGCCACGCGGCGGATGTGGGCGATCATCTGCTCGCGTACCGACAGCGGCAAATCACACAGTTGCAGGTAGGCGCTCCGTGCGGCCGCCACACCGCTGTCCACGTCAGGGAAGAGGTTGTCACCATGGTGCAACGCCGGAGCGGGCGGGGGAGGCTGCGTGGCGTCCAGCGGCTCCGGCGGCGGGCCGTGACGCACGTGTTCCCCCTGCCGCAACTCGGCCATCACCTGTTGAACGATGGCGTCAATGCGAGCATCGTCAAGCATCAGCCAGCCTCAGCCTTGTCATACTTCACGACGCCGTCCACCTCCAGCGTGTCCACAATCGCCATAATGACAGCGTCACATGGGCGTCTGTCCGTCAACTTCGTCTGGCGCGCGGAACTGCCGGTGGCGTAGAGCACCACCTCGCCCATCCCGGCGCCGACGACGTCCGCTGCCACGCGGTAGCCCCCCGTCTCCTGTCCCTCGATGTCGAGTTGTTTGAGCACCAAGAACTTGAGCCCTTCCAAAGTTGGCTCCTTGCGCGTGGCGACCAGTGTGCCCACGACTTTCCCCAGTAACATAAAGAACTCCGTTCCGGTGACGAATGACAGATGACGAATGACGAATGGATACGTATTTCAGGCCGTGAAACGTGAAACGTATCACCCCGTCACCCCGTCACCTTGTCACCTTGTCACCTACTCGCTCTCGGCAGGCTGGCGACCCAGGGGCAGTGTACGGTCCACGTTGACGTGCGGACGCGGGATGACGTGGATGGCGATGACCTCGCCTACCTTCTCGGCCCCACGCGCGCCGGCTTCGACGGCCGCCTTGACGGCCGCCACGTCGCCGCGCACGATGGCGGTCACCTGTCCACCGCCGGTCTTCTCGTAACTGACCAGCTCGACCTTGGCTGCCTTGACCATAGCGTCGGCCGCCTCGACCATTGCGGGAAAGCTCTTCGTTTCGATCATACCTAATGCTTCAGTCATAGTATCCTCCCTTTACTAGGCCCGGCGCTTGGTCTCGAACGCGCGCCCGCTGATGCCTTCAATGGCGGCGACAGCCGCGCCATAGCCAGCCATAATGTCACGTTCCTCGCCGCCCAGGTAGACGCGCCCAAAACTGCCGAAGGCCCGGACCTCCAGGATGTTGATGTGAGCGGTCTTTTCCGCCTCGTTGGCCGCCAGTGCTGCGTAGCCCGCCGGCTCCACCTCCAGCACGTACAACGTCTGCCCTGCCAGCAGCATGTGACCGTGGCGCATGCGGTTGATGAGCTGTACCTGGTGGGCATCTATGTGGCGAATGATCTGGCTGGAGATAACCCTGGGCTTGATGCGGTCCGATTCCTGCAAGTCCAGCGCCTCTAGGATCGCCGCGCCGGCCGCCCGTACCTCAGCCTGATCACTGTGGTGCACCTCCAGCAGTCCGAACAGCCGCTCGACGATCTGCATGCCCGGGCGAACGCGGGTGGATTTCAATGCGATGTCGGTGATGCGGTTGATCTCGATACCAGGCGAGATTTCCACCCACAGCGACGCGTCGTAGGGCAGCGGCAGGAAACCCCGCGCTACCGTGCCCAGGAACCCTGCGTGCTGCGGCTGCAGGCTATCCAGGATGATGTAGGTGCGCAATTGCACTGCCATGTGTGTTCTCCTATCAAGCGCCTGGCGAACCAGAAACCAGGTTTTCAGGAAAAAACCTAGTTTCTCAGTTTCCGGCCCCCTGCATAATTTTCACGCTGGCGCTGGCGCCAATCCGGCTGGCGCCCGCCGCGATCATCTGTTGCGCTTCCTCGTAGGTGTGGATGCCACCCGCCGCCTTGACCCCCATCGTGGGGCCGACCACCCGCCGCATCAGGGCGACGTCCTCCAGCGTGGCCCCACCCGGCCCAAATCCGGTAGAGGTCTTGACGAAGTCGGCACCGGCCACCTTGGCCAGTTGGCAGGCCACCACTTTCTCTTCGTCGGTCAGCAGTGCCGCCTCGATGATCACCTTGAGGATAGCGTTGCTGGCGTGACAGGACCGGGCTACGGAGGCAATGTCGCGCTCCACCAATTCGTAATCCCGGGACTTGAGCGCGCCAACGTTGATCACCACGTCCACCTCGGTGGCCCCGTCGCGAATGGCCTGCTGGGCCTCGAAGGCTTTCACCTCGGTGGACGTGGCACCCAGGGGAAAGCCGACGACAGCGCAGACAGGAATGGTGCTGCCCTTCAGGAGTTGCTTGCACAGCTTCACGTTAGCCTGATTAACGCACACCGAAGCGAAGCCATATTTGCGTGCTTCGTAGCACAGTTGCGCGATCTGGTCCTGTGTCGCGTCGGGCTTGAGCAACGTGTGGTCAATCATGTGGGCCAGACGGCCGTCGGTCGGCGCGATGCCCAGCGTGCTGGCGATACGGTCGGCGCCAGCGTTGACTACAGGCTGCACCCGTTCCACGTAGTTGTGGGCCGAGATGGGGGGCGCGCTGGCAGCGCCAGTTCCCGCTTCAGCCTTCTCCTGCTCCTCCTGCAACAGGATCAGCACCTGGCGGGTGATCTGTTCAATGATGCGTTCCAGGGTTGCCTCATCCAGATTTCTCATCGTTCATCCCGGCGCTGTTCTCAGTCCTACCCTCTGTCCTTAAAGAAGCGTCGTTCGATCTCCATGATCTTGTCCACCCGTCGCGCGTGCCGCCCGCCGCCGAAGGGGGTCTCGAGCCAGATTTTGACGATCTGCCGGGCCAGGTTGGGGCCGATCAGCCCGGCACCCAGCGTCAACACGTTGGCACCGTTATGCTCGCGGCTATTGGCGGCAGTGGTCTGGTCGTAGCATAGGCCGGCGCGCACGCCTGGCACCTTGTTGGCTGCCATACACGAGCCGATACCTGCGCCGTCCACCACGATGCCGCGCCAGGCACGGCCCTGGGCCACTAACTGCGCCACCGCAAAGGCAAAGTCCGGGTAGTCCACCGACTCGGTGCTGTCAGTTCCGCAGTCCACGACGGCGTAGCCCAGTTTGCCCAGGTAACCCTTCAGCATCTCCTTTAACTCGTACCCGCCGTGGTCGGCCCCGATGGCAATGGTCTGTTGGCCTGGGGGGTGGGAGGGTGTGGGAGTGTGGGAGCGGGGAAGTGGGGGAGTATGGGATAAGGTCACACGTCGCTCCAGGGCCACCTGCCGGGCCAGGGGAGTGATGAGTGCGCCATGGGGGACGGAGAGGCGCCCTCCAACCGAAACAGCCTGGACGTCCGCCTCCGTCACCAGGGGCCGGGCGACCACCGGCCGGGAACTTTGTGGCAACCCCAACGTGCGGTAGACTACACGGCGTACCATTTGGCGAATATGATTCTCGTCCAGCACCCTGGCCCTCCCGGTTATCGCTAGAATTACCAGACCCAGATTATAACCCTACCGGGCGCGGAAGCCAAATTGCGAGGCCAAAGGGGATTCGGAGCAGAACAGAGCGGGTGGTCTCTTCTCTCATCAATGTACCTAATCCTCCTGATCCGCAGGCTCTGGGAAGGTATGGTGTGCTACCAAGCCCCACTCCTCCGGCGGCCAGTAGCAGAGCCATGCTTTTCCAACAATATTCTCCTGAGGGAACACCCCCCAACTGTGTGAGTCACTAGAGTTATTGCGATTGTCTCCCAGGACGAAGTATTCCCCGTCCCCCAGGCTCCATGCGCCGGAGTAAAAGCCGGGGCTGGCGACGTAGGACTCCTCGAGGAGGACACCATCCACCCAGACTGCCCCGTCCCGAATTTCTATCTGCTCCCCTGGTAACCCCACGACGCGCTTGATATAATCGTCGGCAGGATTATTGGGTGGGTGGAAGACAATGACGTCTCCCCGTTCCGGCGGATGAACCCAATAGGTCAGTTTGCCAATTATCAGATACTGTCCATCGTGCAGCGTCGGCTCCATGCTGGAACCGCGCACCTGAAAGCGACCCGTGGCTGTGTTGAGAACCAGGAAGATGATGAGGGTTAATAGGATAGTCTCCAGGGCTTCGCGCAGCAATGAGCGACCACCAAAAGCGCGTACCAGCGAGACCCGCTCGCCGTCCGAGGGATGGTGGTACTCCGAGTCCGTCGAAGGTAAGTGCTCAGTTTGTGCCTCTTCGAGTTGGAGTTCTTCCAATGGTTTCCCTCCACTCTGGGATGTAGTGTTCACATTATAGTACAGGTGTGTAAGGGAGGCAAACCGAACTAAGGCGTAAAGCGTAATCGCGTTTTACGCATTGTGCTTGTGGATGTTGACTTTTCCTCGCCTCCCCTGTAGAATGGGGACAGATTCGAAATCCCAAATCCTCGGCTGCGGAGCGATTCATGAACAATGAGTATTCTATTCTGCTCGTAGATAGCGATGATGCCTTCGCCACTATGCTTCAGGAGAGCCTGGAGCAAGGCGGTGAGTATCGCGCCACTGTGGCGACCAGTGGGGATGAGGCACTGCAGGCACTGGCTGCCGCCAAGTTCGACCTTGCCATTGTGGACCTGGGTCTGACCGATCCAGATGGGGCTGCGGTCGCTCGCATGTTGCGGCAGCAACAGGCTGACCTGCGACTGATGCCGATCCCGCTTGTAGACGAGGAACTTCCATCTGAACTGGCCGACCTGGACGTACAAGGCATTCTACCCAAGCCGTTCTTCCTACCCGAACTACCAGGACGCATCGCCGACGCGTTGGCCAGGCCTGTAGGCGAAGGCTCAGGCATCGCTGAGACTGTAGAGCCAGGCACGGTCTCCGATCGGCTGGCTGTGGTGCGAGATCGCATTCCAGAGATCGTCCAGGTGATGACTACGCTGGCTCAGGAAGTCAACGCAGAAGCGGTGATTCTGACCTGCGGGGGGGAATTGATCGCCCGTACTGGCCGGCTCCCGGCCAAGGAGGCGGACGGACTGGCGCAGGCCGTCGGCGAAAATTGGCGCACCTCGGCTCACGTGGCGCAAATACTGGGCCGGGAGCAACTGCGCTTCGAACAGAGTATCGAGGGCGGTGAGCACATGTTCTACTCGCTGGCCGTCGCTGAGGACATCATCCTCTCGGCCGCCCTGCGTACCAGCGTCCCACTCGGCATGCTCCGTCATCGGACCAAGGCAGCGGCGGAAACACTGCGAACCCTGATAAGCGCCGCCCGATAGCCAGTGTCAAGGAGAAGCATGCCCCAAAAGAAGAAACTGGTCCTGATTGACGGTCACGCGCTGGCCTATCGTGCCTTTCACGCCCTGCCCGAGGACATGAAGACCTTGCAGGGTGAGTTGACCAACGCCGTCTACGGTTTTACCTCGATGTTACTCAACGTCCTGCGCGAAGAGCGGCCCACCCACATCGCCGTCACCTTTGATAAGGGATTTACCTTCCGTCACGACATGTACCCTGACTACAAAGCCCATCGCACCAGGATGCCCGAGGAGATGCGCTCTCAGATGGAGCGTGTCCGCCAGGTGGTGGAGACGTTGGACATTCCCGTCTTTGAGCAAGAGGGATACGAGGCGGATGATTTGCTGGGGACGCTGGCCCGCCAGGCGGAAGAGCAAGGGGTTGACACCCTCATCGTCACCGGCGATATGGACCTCCTGCAATTGGTGGGCGAGCACACTCGCGTCCTCACCTCCCGCTGGCGCTTCTCCGACACGGTGACCTACGACCTGGAGGGAGTAGAACGGCGCTACAAGGGCCTGGTCCCGGCTCAACTGGCGGACTTCAAGGCACTGGCGGGCGACAAGTCCGACAACATCCCAGGCGTGTCTGGCGTTGGTGAGAAAACCGCCATCAAGCTGCTCCAGCAGTACGGTTCGTTAGAGACCATCTACGAGCACCTGGACGAGGTCCAGACCCGCTTTCGGAAAAAACTGGAGGTGGGGCGGAATCTGGCCTTCCTCAGCCGTCGCTTGGCGATCATCGTGTGCGATGCGCCGGTACAACTCAATCTCGATGCCTGCCGCGTGCGTTCCTTCGACCGCGAGCGGGTGATGGACCTCTTCCGCGAGTTGGAGTTTCGCTCGCTGGTCAAGCGGCTGCCGGAGATGAAGCAGCCCCAGCCGGCGGGAGTGGTTCACCAACTCAGCCTGTTCGGCGAAGCGCCCGCCGCTACGCCTGCGGCGGCTCCCAGCGCCGATTACCAGATCGTCGCCGACGAAGAGGCCCTCCGTCAGTTGGTGACGCGGCTGGAGAGCGGTCCGACGCTGACCCTCGACACTGAAACCACGCACACCGATCCCATGCGGGCCGAACTTGTCGGCATCGCCCTCACTGACGCCTCCGAGCGGGGCTACTACATTCCGATCGCGGCTCCACCCGACGATCCGCAACTGCCACTGGGGATGGTGCTTGAGACGTTAGCCCCCCTGTTGAACGACGCCGGACGGCCAAAATACGGTCACAACCTCAAGTACGACCTGACCATGTTGCAACGAGCCGGGGCGCGGCTGGAGGGCCTGGCCTTCGACACGATGATCGCCGAGTGGCTTATCAACCCGGCCTCTAAGAACCTGGGGCTCAAGAACCTGGCCTGGGCGCGGCTCAAGCAACAGATGACCCTCATCACCGACCTCATCGGCAAGGGCAAACACCAAGGGAGCATGCGCCAGGTGCCGGTCGCGCAGGTGGCTCCCTACGCGTGCGCCGACGTGGACATGACCCACCGCCTGGTGACCATTCTGGAGGCGGAGTTGCAGGAGAAGCACCTCTGGTCGCTCTTCACCGAGGTGGAGATACCGCTGATACCAGTGCTGGCGGCGATGGAGATGGCCGGCGTGCGGCTCGACGTTGCTCTATTGAAGCGGATGTCTGAGGAACTGGCTGCGCGCCTGGGCGAACTGGAGGCCCGTATCCAGGAGATGGTGGGCTATGCCTTCAACGTCAACTCGACCCAACAACTCTCCGATGCCTTGTTCAAGACGCTGGGACTGCCCACACAGGGACTGCGGCGTACGAAATCTGGCCATTTCTCGACGGCGGCCGGAGTGCTGGAGAGATTGCAAGGGAAACACCCTGTGATTGACCTTATCCTGAAGCAACGGGAACTGGCTAAACTGAAGTCCACCTATGTGGACGCGCTGCCCCAGCTGGTCAACCCGCGCACCGGCCGGCTGCACACTTCATACAACCAAATTGGGACGGTGACTGGACGCATCAGTTCAAGTGGGCCAAATCTTCAGAACATCCCCATCCGCACGCCGCTGGGGCGACAGGTGCGGCGGGCCTTCGTCGCCGAGCCGGGTTGGAAACTGATCGCCGCCGACTACTCGCAGGTAGAGTTGCGCGTGATGGCCCACATCTCCGGGGACAAGGGACTGCTGAGCGGTTTCGCTCGTGGTGAGGACATCCACGCCAGCACCGCCTCCGCTATTCTGGGTGTCCCGCTGGAGGAAGTGACCCCCGAGATGCGGCGGCTGGCGAAGGCTGTGAACTTTGGTCTCTCCTACGGCCAGACCGCCTACGGGCTGGCTCAAACGACCGGACTGACACAAGCCGAGGCGGAAGATTTCATCAGGGCCTATTTCGAGCGTTTCCCGAAGGTGCGGGAGTACATTGATTGCACCAAGGCGCTCGCCACACGGCAGGGGTACGTAGAGACACTGCTGGGACGAAGACGCTACTTCCCCGAATTACAGCCGGGCAGCAGGGCCACTCACAGCGTGCGCCAAGCCGCCGAGCGCATGGCGATCAATGCCCCGATCCAGGGAACCGCCGCTGACATCATCAATATCGCGACGATCCGTCTTCACCGGACGCTCCATGAGCGGGGCCTGCGGGCACAGATGATCCTGCAGGTACACGACGAACTGGTCGTCGAGGCTCCGGACGAGGAGGTAGCAACTATCGCGCTGCTGATGCGCGAGGTCATGGAGAACGCTTTCCAACTCAAAGCCCCCCTCAAGGCCGATCTCAAGGTGGGGCAGAACTGGGAGGAAATGTAGCACCGTTTGCAGCGTAAATCGCATTCAAGGAGGTCACCTATGTCTATCAAACTTCCATGGCTCAAGGGGGTTTTCCCTGCGCTTGTCACCCCCTTCGTGAGAAAGACGGAGGAGGTTGACGAGGATGCCTACCGCCGCCTTATCCGCTCTTGCCTGCTCCACGTGAACGGGCTGGTCACCAGCGGCACCACGGGCGAGTTTCCCTACCTCACCCGCGAGGAGCAGCGACGGCTGGTCGTCATCGGCGTGGAGGAGGCAGGCGGCAAACCGGTCATCGCCGGCTGCTCCGCTTCGTCCACCCAGGCGGCCCTCGCCCTCGCCCGCGATGCCAAAGAGGCTGGTGCATCGGCGGCACTCATCGTCACCCCCTACTTCCTCCACCCCTCCGACAAGGGCGTCTATCAGCACTTCTACGACATCGCCACCACCGTAGACCTGCCCATCATCCTCTACAACATCCCCCAGGTGGTGGACCGCTACCTGCCGCGCACCGTCGTCGAGGACCTGGCCGACCTGCCGAACGT
>CAZZEX010000042.1:15315-37034 GCA_964653285.1 uncultured Anaerolineales bacterium | reverse complement strand
GGTAGGCATTTCACCATCACCAACAGACCTGCCCCAACTTATTGAGATGATACCAAATTCACCTGTGTAGTCGGCCAAATCCACATCATCAGACATCCAGCTTGAGCCATCGTAGTGAGCGTACTTGAGATGCAAGTTGCTCACGTCGCAATAACCGACGTGAGGATAGTCATTGGAGTCTAGTACCAGCGAAGTATGCATTCCCACGTCCCCGCCGCTGTCCACTGTGGTCTTCTGCCAAGTGGAGGCGCCGCGGTAGGCATAGATCAGGTCCCCACTGCCAGGATCGTAGTAGCTGATGCGAGGGTGGTCGTTCTTGTCCAGGGCCAGGGAGGCGCCGAACTGAATCGTGTCGTAAGCATATGCCGTGCTAATCGTTTCGATCTGCCAGTCGAGGGCTGCAGAAGCGGTGACTCCCTCGGCATTGGAACCCACGTTTGAAGGCGCTCTCGCATACGTTACCAAGTCCACCCTTCCCGCTATCGTGATAAAGCTCAGGGCACCGACTAGGGAAAGGGCAGCGATAAGGAAGACCGATGGGCGATTGTTTTTCACGAATCTAAGAGCGAACATGTCACCTCCTGAAATGGGAAAAGAAATCAAGCGTACACAATGGCCATGCCCGTGACAAATGACCCACTAGAAGTCCGCTGCACCAACGGCTTGCGCTTCACTCGCCTGCGCGGCTCTAGCGTGAGAAACCTGACCAGATGACACCGCTGCCATCGCGGTAGGACTGGGGTAGCGGCCACATTGGGGACAAATCCGGCAAGTAGGCTGCTCAATCTCCGTCCTTCGCCCCCTTGCGCCACGCCGAATGTCTGCTATGATAGCACAGGTTACATGTTCACACAAGGTGCTGTTGTTCGAAATGCTCGCCGCGCAACCAAATCAGTCTAGGCGCTTGGATTCGTCACCTCTCCAGAGTCAGGTATCATCCCCGTCAGCTTCGCCCTCCTGGCGCGACCCCGACCACCCCACCGCCCACGATCGCTTCCGGCAGATCTTCCGCGACCACTGGGACACTTGGTGCTATCTGCGCCTCGAAGATGAAGTCACGCTTGATCAACGGGCCTACGTCCGCAAGACGGTCGAACGGTTGATGCTCTGCCGCGATCCCAGCGCTGGGTACGCTCGCTACATCTGCCCCGGCTGTGGGCACGAGCGGCGCGTCCCCTTCTCCTGCAAGACCCGCTTCTGCGCTTCCTGCGGCAAGGTTCGCGTCGACAACTGGGTTGCCGACATCGCCCGCGACCTGTTCGACGTGCCGCACCTCCACGTCACCCTCACTATCGACAACCTGCTCTGGCCCATCTTTCACGCCCACCGCTCGCTCCTGAAGGTTCTCCTGAAGACAGCAGCCCAGGCCGTTCGCGAACTGGTGGAGGAACTCCACCCCGGCGTGCGCATTGGGCTAGTCTACACCGTCCACACCAGTGGCCGCGACCTGGGCTTCAAACCCCACGTCCACCTGGTGATGACCAATGGCGGCCTCAAAGACGGCCAGTGGGTAGAGATTGCCAAACTGCCGGGTGGCCGTTTGGCTGCCAAATGGCGCTACCTCCTCTGCAAGCACCTCCGAAAGGCGCGTCCCTTCGACCAGAAGTTGCGAAAGGCCATCGATCAAGGATACCGCGACCATCGTGGCTATCAGGTCCACACCGACAGCTTCTACCCCAAGGGCCTCGAAGCCGCCAGGTACATTGGCCGCTACTTGGGCCACCCTCCATTGGCCACCTCACACATCACCGCCTACGACGGCCATACGGTCACCTACTGGTACACCGACACCCAAACCAAACAGCGCGTCACCGTCACCTGCTCCGCCCTCGACTTCATCTCCCGCTTGGCCCCCCACATCCCGCCGAAGGGGATGCAGATGGTCCGCTACGCCGGCCTCTACGCCCGCAACGTCAAACGCAAGGTCGCCCCAATCGTCCACGCTGCCCTGGAGGCACTTCGCCTCCAATTTCCCCTCTTCGACCTGGAGCCCTTGGTCCTGACCTTCCAGCACCTCAACTGGCGCGAGCGGATCAAAGCCTCCTTCGGCTACGACCCACTCGAATGTCCCCGCTGTGGCTGTATTATGCAACTGGCCGAGATCTGGGACCCCAAACACGGCCATATCTGGATGCGCCGCTGGCTCGACACCCATCGCTACCGCCGCGCCGCTCGCCAGACTCTGGAACACATACGAGCACAGCACCATCGCTATCGTCAGCTCGCCTTCGACTTCAACTTCGAGACCTGACACTCAGTGCGCTTCTCCCCATACCTCTCTCATCCCTCGGGTTCCTCACGCGAGGCGTTGCCCTGTTCCTGACACCCGAATTTCGGCCTCTCCACGGTCGTGCGGTGCCTGTCAAAGCCCTCCGGCAGAGTGCCAGAGGATCTCATTTTGCGAGAAACTGCCGCAGTGGAAGAAACACTCTGCATGTGGCGCCTCACGTATAACTTCCTAGACATTTTCGAGCCGACGCTGTGGATACGGCAGGAGCACGGCTTCCCTGGTTATCGGCCCGGTGAGCACAGCGTAGCGGGGCGTGTCTGGAAGCGCTTGATGGACGACCAGCGTCTGCTGGATCGGCTGGACCCCCGCCTCATCAGCCAGGGCAAAGGTGACCAATGGCGGCTGTGGCCGGCCGAGGATGAACGCATCAACGTGGCGACGCTGTGGGACTACTTCTGTCGCTTTCCCTACCTGCCAATGTTGACCGGCCCGGAGGCACTGCAACAAACCATTGCCTGGGGGGTGCAGCGTGGACTGTTCGCTTACGCGCTGGGGGATGGAGAGACCTTCGACACCATCCGCTTCCGCGAGCCGCTCCCGTCCAGCGACTTTGCCATTATCGAAGGAGCATGGTTATTGCGTCCTGCGCTGGCCGAGCGGCTGCTAGGGAAGGAGAAGCCTCCACCACCGCCACCACCGCCCCCTCCACCGCTGGCCATCTACCAGCGTGTCACCATCGAAACACCAGTAGACTGGCAGCAATGGTACGACTTCTACCAGGCAGTCATCAAGCCGCTAGTCGAGGCAGGGGCAGAGATACGCCTTGATCTCCACATTGAAGCAACAGGCGAGATAGACGCCAACCTGGTAGACCTCAGCGTGAAGGAAAGCGTGCTCCAGTTCAACCCGCAGGGGAAAGTTGATGTGGAGGAGTGACAAAAGCAAACAGGAAACCCATGAATGACTGACAGATCACCCCGGGTGTAATCGCAAGATAAGAACGGTCGAGAACGTCAGCCATCGCTTGTCTCCTTGTGTGGCTTCTGTGTGTACCGGCAGTCCGGATAGCGAGAACAACCCCAGAACACTCCCCGCTTGCCCTTCCGCTCCACCAGGTCGCTTCCACACTCCGGGCACTGACCCACCACCAAGGGAGCGCTCCACTTGCACCTGGGAAAGTTGGCGCAGGCTCGGAAGCGACCGTACTTTCCCTCCCGCACCACGACCTCTCCGCCGCACTCCGGACACTTTTCGCCGGTGGGAAGGGGTTTCCCCTTGCTATCCCCCTGCACAGCGGTCGCGGGTTGGGCCAGGGCGACTCCCTGGGCTCGCTCTACCGCCGTCGCGAAGGGGCCGTAGAACGCTTGCAACACCTTCACCCAGGGCCGCTCTCCCCGGGCGATGCGGTCTAAGTCCTCCTCCATCCGCACTGTGAAGCCTACGGCAAACAGGTCTGGGAACTGCTCCACCAGGAAGTCACAGACCACGAAGCCCAACCCCGTGGCCAGGAGTGACCTTCTTTTACGTTCCACGTACTCCCGCTTCACGATGGTGCGTATGATCCCCGCGTAGGTGCTGGGACGCCCAATGCCTTGTTTCTCCAACTCCTTGATCAGGCTGGCCTCGGTGAAGTGGGGCGGCGGCTTGGTGAAATGCTGCTCGGGGAAGAGGCCATGTAACACCAGCGGCTCCCCGTCGGCCAGCGGGGGAAGCACCTGCCCGGCGGCTCCCTCCTCCTCGGTCGGTTTTTTCTCCTCGACCCGGTACGCCTTCAGGAAGCCCTCGAAGACAAGTTCCCGGCCGCTCGCCCGGAAGACGTAGGGCAGATCCTGACCATCCCGGGCGCAGGCGACGTCTACCGTGGTCACGTTGTAGACGGCTGGCTTCATCTGCGAGGCGATGAACCGCCGCCATACGAGTTCGTACAGTTTCGCCTGGTCGGGGGTCAGGTGCTCCCCCAGGGCGCGGGGTGTCCGCCGTGACGACGTAGGCCGGATCGCCTCGTGGGCCTCCTGGGCCACCTTCGCCCGGGTCTTGTACCGGGGCGGTCGCTCGGGCAGGTATTCCTCGCCCCAGGTGCGGGTGATGACCTCCCTGGCCTCCTGTTGGGCCGATTCGGCCACGTGGGTGGAATCGGTGCGCATGTAGGTGATCAGCCCCACTGTCCCCTCGCCTGGGAGTTCCACCCCCTCGTAGAGTTGTTGGGCGATTCTCATCGTCTTGTCCGCACCCCAATGCAACCGGTTGACCGCGTCCTGTTGGAGGGTGCTGGTGGTGTAGGGGGGATACGGCCGGCGGGACCTGCGCTGCCGCTTGACCCGCAGTACCCGGTAGTCGGCCCCCTCCAGGGCCTCGACGATGGCCAAGGCGTCAGCCTCGGTCTTGAGGTCGGGCTTGTCCTTATCGGTAGGGCCGACCCGCACCAGGCGGGCGCGGAAGTGGCGATTGTCTACGTCAGGGGCCACCTTGGAGAACTCCGCCTCCAGCGTCCAGTACTCTACGGGGACGAAGGCTTCGATCTCCCGGTCCCGCTCGACCACCAGGCGCAGGGCCACCGTCTGCACCCGCCCGGCCGAGAGTCCCTGGCGACCCTTGATCGCCTTCCAAAGCACGGGGCTGACCTGGTAGCCCACCAACCGATCCAGGACGCGCCGGGCCTGTTGGGCGTCCACCAGGTGCATGTCGAGGCGGCCAGGGGCGGAGAGGGCCGCTTTCACGGCCTGGGGGGTGATCTCGTGAAAGGTGGCCCGCAGCACCTGCTTGCCCTGGAGTTCCTGGCGCAACGCCTGGGTCACGTGCCAGGCGATAGCCTCGCCCTCACGGTCGGGGTCGGTGGCCAGGGTGATGGTGGAGGCCTCTCCGGCGGCTTCCCTGAGGCGCTTGATCACCTTCCTGGCTCCCTTGCGGAGGTGGTAGGTGGGCCGGAAGCCGTGATCCACGTCCACCCCCAACTTCTTCGGCGGCAGGTCCCGGACGTGTCCCAGCGAGGCCAGCACCCGGTAGCCGCGTCCCAGGAACCCTCGGAGGGCTTTGGCTTTCGTGGGTGACTCGACGATGACCAGGTTCATAATGCGTTGCTCCTGTGCTTGGCGGAATCTTCCCCATGCGCGCCCGCTACAATTCCTCCAGGTCGAGGTAATACCTGAGCGTCCCGTCGTGGATCGCCCACACGCGCGTGGCAAACCCGCGAATGAAGTAGCGGTCGTGGACCGCCGCCAGCACTGTCCCCTCGAAGGCCCGCATCGCCTGCTCGAATTTGGCCCGGCTGGGGATGTCGAGGTGGTTGGTGGGCTCGTCCAGCAGGAGGATCTGCGGTCTGTGGAGCAGCAGCCGCACCAGCCCCAGGCGGGTCTTCTGCCCGCCGCTGAGGCTGGCGACGGGGGTATCCAGCGATACGTCGCCCAGCCCCAGCCCCGCCAGCACCGGTTCCACCTCGTGGAGCGGTATCTGCGCCTCCGTCAGCGCCTCCAATTCCGCCAACGCTTCGCTGTACGATTCCATCAGGCGGGCCTGCTCCGCGCCGCCGGCCGTCGCCAGCGCCATGGCGAGTTGCGCCACCCGCGCCGCCGCCGTCTCCAGCGCCGCCTCCCCCACCTGCAAAAAATCGGCCAGTGCGTCCCCCTGCAGACGTTTGAGAGTTGTAGCATACGATGAATCCTTGCGAGCGAATCAGGATTCTGGAGGCAGTCACCATGAACTACGTTCACCCTCAAGGACGAAAATGGCGTCTATCGTCATTCCGAGCGTAGCGAGGAATCTCTCCCTGGTCGAGGCGTGAGATTCCTCGTCGCCTTCGGCTCCTCGGAATGACGAGTGGGTGCAGTTTATTTTCGGAGCAGAAAAGCCGTGGGGCCTATGCACCCACGGCTTGCGTTGCGAACTTCCGTTGCAAATTCAACGCGTTGGCCAAACCACCTCTCAGCGTAGGTCCCTCTTCCTTTGCTCCTTGTTATCAAGTATAGCACACGACCCTACCCTCGTCAATCACACGCATCCCGCCAAACACACTTACTGGGCCACACAACGGCTGGATACCACATAGGCATCAAGTCAAGAATGGCTATAAAGTCCGATTCACCGGACGCTGCTCTGTAGCCGGGCGAGTTCATCGCCCGGCGGCCCCGACCAGCAGGCAAGGAACTGCCACCCGACCCAGGCGCATGAGGTTTTGCGTGCGTAGCCAATCTGTGCTAGACTATGTTTGGGAACAAACAGCGCCTCGACGCTTGCGCAGAGCCCGCACTGTTGGCCAAGCGGGGGAGTAGAGACACACGGGCGTAAGCGGCCGGGTGACGGTCACGCCGGGGGGGGAGATATGATACCCGTTCCCGAAGAACTACTGGAACAGGTCGAACGGGGCAACGTGCTGCTGTTCATTGGTGAGCGCATCACCCGTGATGTGGAGGAGCAGGCCATCGTAGACCGCCTGGCGGCCCAGTTGGCTGCCCGGTGTACCATCGCCGACGCAGGCGGACTACCTTTCCCCGAGGCGGCTCAGGCCTACGAGGATGAAAAGGGGCAGCAGGCGTTGATGCAATTTCTGCGCGATCAATTAGAGGAACTGGGCGACGAACCACAACAAGCCCACCGCCTGATCGCCGGGCTGACCGACTGCCTTGATCGGCGGCTGGAGAGGGCCTTCGAGGAGGTGGGGCGGCCGTTGGACGTGGTCATCGGCGCAGTTTCAACGGCATTCAGCGGGTTCAGCGATTCGAAGGGAATTGAACCACTGAGGCCGCTGAGGAGCGCTGATGACACTGAGAGAGTGATGCTCTCAGCGGATTCAACGGCATTCAGCGGGTTCAGCGGGTTCAGCGATTCAACCGAGGGCAGGGCTATCCCGCCACGCCCCGACCGTCATCCGCGAGCACGGCGAACACCTGGAGCCGATAGCGCGCTCCCTGCCCCCCGATCCGTTGCTGGACAGCGCTGTGCAACTGTACGAGCGGTTAGTCGAACGGGCCATCGGCGGCAGGGATCGTGACCATTACGCCGAGGCCGGCGCGTTCTGCAAGGTGATCCGGGCCATCCGGTGCGTGCAGGGGCGCGAGGCCGATTTCGAGCGTTACTATCAAGGCTTGTTTGCCACCTACTGCCGCTTTTCCGCGCTTAAGGATGAACTGCGCAAGGCAATCGAGGGTTCAGGGCGTCTTGCCGGCGACAAAAGACAATAATCATTCACGTGAAAGGAGACCTATGGATTGGACACAATGGACACCACCGTATGACCCGCGCCAGGTAGATGGCGCAACAGTGACAGAAGACGAACACCGGCGCTTGATCGAGACCGCCGACTGCGGCACGCGCTGTCCGGGCTGCGGCATCTGCTGCGCTGGCTACCGTGACGTGCTCACCGCCGAGTACGCCGGTGAGGAAGAGTTTGCGGGTAATCTCGAGCTGGTACGCGGCGGTCTGGTTCAATTAGAGAGCGGCCTGTGGTACCACGTCTCTGCCTGTGGCAAGTCGTGCCCAGGCTATGGGCGCTGCTGCCGGCCTTTTGGGCAGCGCCAGCGCCCAGAGACGGTCGCCGACGCGCGTCGCGTCCTGCTGGAGAGGGACACCAGCCCACGCTGGCAGATGCAGGAAGCACTGCTCATCCTGGCCCACGAAGGAACAACCGAAGCGGTCGACGTTCTGGAGGCGTTCGTGCCGCGGGCCCACACGCGATTGGCCGGATTTGCCGAGTGTGCGTTGGACGAAGGACGCTACTTTGCCACCATTCCCCATAATGCGGAGGAGGCGCGAACAATGATGAAACGAGAGGTGCTACAGGCGTGGGAAGATCGAGCCATCAGCGCTCAGAGCAAGATCGAAGAATCGCTCGAACCCGAACTGGAGCGTTTGCGTTACGAGTTAGAGATCACCCAGCGGCTGCTGACCAAAGCACAGGACGAGGCGGCGCGGGAAACCTGGCAGACCCAGGTGGACGTGCTGCAAACGACGATCGGGATAACCGAGGGCGATCTGGTCGAGCAACAGGAAGAGTTGGCTCTGTGCGAAACGATGATTGCCGAGATTGAGGCCGACCTGACCGTGGATCAGCCGGCGTGAGCACCCGGCTTATGGCCGGAAAGGGCTTGCTAAACGCATCGCCGGGATTGCGACGGCCCACTTGAGCGAGATGGACCTGGAAGATGTCGCGATGTGGCAATGACCCTGGATTGCGCGTGCAAGCATCCTGTGCTATCATAGGGGCAAATAAATCGAGAAAGGATTTCTGTAGAATGAAGCTAAATCTTGCCCCGATTCCTGTGATTCGCCAACTTGTCCAGCACGACTTGTTCTATTTCACACCCCGGATATTGGGCGATCTCTTCACGCTGGACCGTGGTCGGGTGTATCGGTTGGTTGCCCGTCTCAAAGAAGAGAGCCTCATCGTCGAGGTCGAGAAGGGCAAGTACCTGCTTCTGGGCCTGGAGCCGGAGCGGGCACTGTCCAATCCTCTTTTCATCGCCAGCCACCTGGTCACGCCGGCCTACGTTTCCTACTGGTCAGCCCTACACTTTTACGGCTTCACCGAACAGGTACCGCTCACCGTGTTCGCGGCCACGACCAAGAAGAAGCGGCCGGTATCGTTTCGTGGCCTCCGCTTCCGCTTTGTCACCGTCAAATCGCCCAAGTTCTTCGGCTACCGGCGTGAAACGGTGGGCGAGTTGCCCATCCTCATCGCCGACGAGGCCAAGGCTATCGTGGACAGCCTGGATCAGCCGCGCTACGCCGGGGGGGTCGCCGAAGTTGCGAAGGCGCTGCGGGCGGCTCTGGAGGTGGTGGACGTGCCTACGCTGATCGAATATGCCAACCGGATGGAAAACAAGAGCCTGGGTTCGCGGCTGGGCTATCTGTTGGAGAGACTGGCCCATCCGGTCGAAGGACTGATTTACTCCGCCGGCCCGATCAAACTGGACCCGGCCCGGCCTCGGAATGGTCCCTACGAACCCCGCTGGCGGGTGGTGGTCAACGTGCCGGAGGCGGAGTTGCAGCCGCCGGGGGTGGGCTGATGTTGACACGGGCGCAAATCCAGCGGTTGGCGCAACGGTACCACATCGGAATGCAGGTTCAGGAGCGGGACTATCTACAGCATTTGCTGCTCTCACTGCTCTATACCCGCTCGCAGGCTCTGGTCTTCAAGGGAGGCACCGCCTTGCGGCTGGTATTGAGGGGCAACCGCTATTCTGAGGACCTGGACTTTAACGGGCCGGATGATGTGACCGCTTTGCGCCGGTTGTGGGAAGGCGTCATCGCCAGCCTGGGCGACTATGGCATCGTGGCGGAAGTACGGAATGCCTGGACGTCCAAAGTGGGGTACAGTTTCGACGTCAGTTACCAGGGGCCACTGTACGATGGCCGTGACCGCAGCAAAAGCAAGGTGCGGGTGGACATCAACCGGCGGCCGGAGGAAGTAGAAACACGGCGCGAACTGGTGACCTCGGAATACGATGACGTGCGGCCCTTCGTGGTGACCGTGCTGACACCGGAGCACTTGCTGGCGGAGAAAATCCGTGCCCTGCTGGTGCGGGGCAAACCGCGCGACCTGTACGACATCTGGCTGCTGTTGGGGCAGGGCGTGCCGCCCGACCGGGCGCTGATTGAGCGCAAACTGGCGTTGTACGAGATGACCTTTAGCGCCGAGGCGTTGGACAATGCCCTGGCGCGTGCCCGCGCCGGCTGGGAGCGCGACCTGCAGCCGTTGTTGCCCCAATTTGTGGCTTACGAGGACGTGGTGCGGGGAGTGGAATCGCTGAGACACTGAATAGAGATGAGAACACTGAATCGGAGGAGCAGGTTATGGATTTCACAGGCATATGGGACGTGGTATCCAGCCCCGACTTTGACGACGATTACCTGCGCATAGAAGTGAATCCCTACGTCAAACTGTATCGAGTGGGCAGCCGTCTCGAGGGTGAGTATCACCTGGGCTTACAATCGGGAGACCTGGACGGCCTGCCAGAAGGCGATGACCGCGCCGTGCTCCGCTTCGAGGGGATGGACGAGATGGACCCGGTAGACGGCATCGCGATGGCGACGTTGGAGGGCGACCGGCTCATTTTTGTGTTGAGCTATGGGCCGGGCGATGAGTATACCTTTGAGTGCGAGCGGCAGTCATGACAGTGTACGTCAGTGACTGCGCTGTGCGGCGTTTAGTGACAAGGTGAAGGAAGAATGAATATGACCGAACCGCTTGTTTTCAGTGAGCCGGGCAAAAGAAGTAGTGAAGCTGGTCAAGGATTGGTGGAATATGCGCTAATCCTGGTGCTATTTGCGATCTTTATCATAGTGACTTTGGTGATCCTGGCTCCACGCATTCTCGATATCCTCCAAATCATCATTGAGGCTATCCACGATGCATCGAGGCCACTGCAGATTGCCTTGATCGTGATCTTTCTGATTCCTATATTGGCCTGGTTAATCCGCTTGGCCCCGCAGCTTCCCAAGGTACTGCGAGCAGATGTCCGACAATTGGAACTGGCTGAACATGAATACGAGCGTATTGAGACGCAGATAACAGCCGCCCTACTGCGAGCTGGTAAGGCAAACCGTAAAGACGTTGACTCAAGTCCCGGCCTATGGGGATCCACGGTCCGGAGATACATAATGCAACACAGGGATGCCCAAATCCATTATGATGAGCGTCGGCGCACAATTGTCGCCACTAACGCGGACGCTTTGAATACACTTGACCGACTGTGGAATCGCCTGAGTCACTCACCATCTCATTACGAGACGGACCAAGTTGAAGTAGACCAGGTAATTCTTGAAATCCTGGACTTGCTGGCACAGGCACTCACGGCAACAGTGAAACCGGCCCCCCAGGATGCTCTTCATGGTATGGGCAGAGTACACGTGCTGGACTTGGTGCCGTGGGACTCGCCGTTCCCTTCTCAACTGCCGATCCTGGTCTGGCTGAGCGATGAAATACCAGATTTGGAAAGGATTGAGCAATTAAGCCGCCAATTGCTCTCTCACTTTGATTTGGTCAAACGCATTGCGCTCTGGGTCAAGACAGCAGGTGATGAAAGTGAACGGCAAAAGGAACTGCACGAACTACTTGGGAGACTGCGGCAAGTTCTGGCCTACGATTTTGTGCCTTTGGGCTACGACGAAATCGCTTACTTGTTGATCGCCAAGCGGTCTCGCGACACACTGGTTCATTTGATGTTGCCGTACGTCAACCTGGTATCCATTTCCCCATTTGTCCTGACCGGGCCGGCAGCGGACACAATGTTCTTCGGACGCGAGTTGGAAATACGCAACATAGCTGAACATATTGCCGCCAGTTCGTATGCATTGGTTGGCGGTCGCCGCTTTGGTAAATCATCGGTCCTACTCCGTTTGCACCGCGTTCGTTTGCCCGTTGCTGGCTTTCGCACCCTCTACCACGACTGCTCCATTACACCGACGTGCGAAACTTTCTTCGCCGCCGCTATCCGTGAATGGCGACCGGAGCCACCACTGGACGTCCCCGCCACCTTTGGTGATCTGCTCCAATCTCCGCTCACTGACAAGCCACTTGTCTTGCTCTTAGATGAAGCAGACAAGCTTGTTCCCGCTGATCGTGCTAACGGCTGGCCCTTATTCAACGCGCTACGAGCGCTAGCCAGCTCTGGTCGCGCCCAGGTCGTCCTGAGTGGTGAACGCACATTGCGCGATGTGCTGAGAGACTCCACCAGCCCCCTATTCAACTTCGCCAATGAGATGCTCCTCGGCCCCCTCGACTTTCGCGCCGTCGAGGAACTGGTCACTCGGCCGATGAAGCAACTGGAGATCGAATTGGTGAACGAGAAAGCCATCGTAGACCGGATCTGGGCCTTCACTTCGGGTCACCCTAACGTCGTCCAACGTCTCTGTCGCCGCCTCATCGAGCGGCTCAACGAGCAGGGCACGCGCCGCATCACGCTGGATGACGTAAACGCAATCATCGAAGACCCCGCCTTCCAGCGCGATGACTTCCTCAGCACCTACTGGGAAGCCACCACTTCCCTGGAAAAGATCATCTCCCTACTGATGGCCGACGATGAGAACGTACGCACCTTGCGCGCCGTGCGACAGGCTTTGGCGGAGCGCTGCGATCTGTGCCCCAAAGCCCGCCAAGTGGACGACGCGCTCCAGCGCCTGGTAGACCTGCGCTCCATCCTCAAGCGTACCCCCACCGGTTACGAGTTCGCCGTGAAAGCCTTCCCCCGCGTCGTAGCCGGGACGATGACCTTGCAAGATATGCTGGAGGTGTTGGTCGAGGACTATGCGGAGGAACAGGCCGGAGGAGAAGCATGACCGATGACTGAACAAGAATTGGCTCGTCTCATCGCCGAAGGAGAGGGACCTTATCTGGAGTTTAAGGCAGCCAGAGTCAAACCGGCTACGCTGGCCCGCACGTTGGTTGCCTTCGCGAACAGTGGCGGGGGGCGGATCGTCATTGGGATTGACGATGCTACCCGCCAGCCGACCGGTATCCCCAACCGGGAAATAGCGCTGGATAGCATCTACCGGGCGGCCAGTCTCGACTGCTGCCAGCCGGCCGTCAGCATCTCCGTTGAGGAGCGCACGTACCAGGACCAGCCGGTCTTTGTTGTCGCCGTCCCCTATCAGCCCCGCGAGATGTTCACTACCGACGGCCGGGTGCTGGTGCGCCGGGGGACGGAGAACGTGCCAGCCTTGCCCCACCAGATCACTGCCCTGGCAAGCCGCCGGGGGCAGTTGCACTATGAGGCCGAGACGCCGCCTGGGGCCACGGTAGATGACCTGGACCTACGTCTACTGGAGGGCTATCGCGCCGCCTACGAGAAGAAGCGTGGCCGACGGCTGACGCTCCCCAATCTCAAACTGCTGGAGCACCTGGGGGCCATCGTCCATCGTGAGGGCGAACCCTGTCCCACCGTGGCCGGGCTGCTGGTCTTCGGACAAGACGTCTGGCGCCACGTGCCCCAGAGCCGGTTCAGCATCGTCCGCTATCCGGGGTCAAGTATCACCCGCAATATTCTCGATGCACGAGAGTTCGAGGGGCGCATACCCGACCTGATTGACCAGGCAACCGACTACCTGAGCGAGCGGATGCAGGTGGGGGCCATCCGGGATGTACGACGCTTCGGCCCCCGGCGTGAGGATGTGCCGGAGTATCCCCTGCCGGCGCTGCGGGAGATCATTACCAACGCCCTGGCCCACCGCGAGTACCAGATACGTGGCGCACGAGTCATTCTCAAATGGTTCAGCGACCGCATTGAGGTTAGCAACCCCGGCGAATTGATGGAGCCCATCACCCCCGCCACCATCTACACCACCCGTCCTGTCCACCGCAATCCCCACCTGATGAAAATGCTTTACGGCTATGGCTACGTCGAAGGATACGGCGATGGCCTGCCGATGGTGCGGAGGCTGTTTGAGGAACACCCCCTTCGGCCACCTCTACCCCGCTTTGAGGAGGTGCCCGGCAGCGTCGTCGTCACCCTCTACGCGGCTGACCTGAGCAAACTGGTCGAGGAAGAGCACAAAGTCCGCTGGGCGGAGATGGGGCTGAGAGATCGGCAGATCCAGGCCATGCTCTATTTGATGACGCATAGTACCATCACAAATCGAGAGTACCGCAGACTGACAGGCGTCGGTAGAGACACAGCCCATCGAGATCTACGAGAGCTGGTTCGGAAAGGCCTCCTCCAACGCCAAGGGCAAGGGCGAATGATCCACTACATTGCCGCTGATGATCGGACGATTAGCGGATGATTAGCGGATGATTATGGCACGCAAATGGCACGCAAAATGCCGGATTAGCAGATGGTTTGAGGGTACACGATGAGCGATCCCTTTCAGACTGGCGGGGCCCTGCTGACCGATTCACCCGTCTACGTCGAGCGCAAGGCGGATCACGAGGCACTGGCACACTTGCGTAACATGGCCTATCTGCTGGTCATCGAGCCGCGTCAGCAGGGCAAAACCAGCCTGATCAACCACCTGATGTGCCACCCCGCGTTGGGTGACGTGACCTTTGCCTACGTAGACGTGGCCACGCCCGACCGTTCGACCGAGGCGGCGTGGTATCGAACGCTCTGCCCGCGCATCCTGCGCCAACTGCGTCGCTTCATCCCGCGCGATCAATGGCCTGCTATTCCTCGGAACAGTGCTGGCTGGCGTGATTTCTTGTGGAATGTGGCGGCTTCAGCGACCGACGCCCGCCGGCGCGTGGTCATTGCCCTGGACGAGATCGGTGCCGTGACGTTCCCTGGCGCGACCGAGTTCTTCAGCGTCCTACGCGATGTGTACAACTCGCGCCAGGCTGAGACTGAGTTTAAGCAGTTGACCTTCTTGCTGTCTGGGGCCTTTCACCCGCGTGACTTGATCAAAGACGACAAAATCTCGCCTTTCAACATCGCCCAGCGTGTGCGCCTGGACGACTTCACGCTGTCGCATGTGCGAGAACTAGTCGGCAAAGGGAATTGGACAGATGAGCAGGCTACCGCGCTGGCCGAACGAATCCATTATTGGACAGACGGCCAGCCCTACCTCACCCAACTGCTCTGCTCATACCTGGGGCCAGATGCCACGCCTGCCGATGTGGATGCCAGCGTTGAGCGGCTGCGCCGCGAGGACGAGAACCACCTGCCGCCGATGCTGGAACGGCTCAACCGCGATGAAAAACTACGCGGGTATGTTGAGCGGATACTGGCGGGCGAGCACATCAAGTTCTACCCCCGGGAGAACCGGCGACAGTCACAGTTGGAATTGCTGGGTGTGATCAAGGCTAGCACAGAAGGGTTCTGTCGTGTTCGTAATCGAATATATGAGGAGATCCTGATGTCTAGGGGTTCTCTGACGCAAACTCTGACAATAGAGCTCGAGAGTAGTCCACCGCCTTCTGAACTGCCAACAATATGGAAAAGGTTAGTCGTTACCAACCAGACTGGTACAGAATTGACAAATTGCTCGGCCCGAGTTCTGAGTGTTAAGTGCCTCGACCGAGTCACAGACCAGGAAGGACAACGGCTGCCAGGCTTCGAGTCAGGTTGGCTCTCTTGGGCACCGGGGCAGTTCAGGCAAATCTCGATACAGCCAGGCCAATCGGAGACACTTGACCTGGTCTGGTGGAGACACTCGCCGCGAGGTGAACCCGAACCCTGTCTGCGAGTTGCATCGGGTTCGCGTCTCGGAACCACGCGTCAACCCGGAGAAACTGATCTTGTAGAGATACACAACAGTGGATGGTATCTAGTCCAAATAGCCATCGAAGCCACCGAGTTGGAGCCAATAGAAAAGGGCTATTTGCTATTCTGGAATGGACCCCAAAGTGATTCTCTTCATGTCGAGGAAAGGCAACTCCCCAGGCAGTTGCACCCACTGGTCACGCCCAGCCTGGGGCCGAAAACGCCTATCGCGTATCCCGACTTGGCAGATGCCCTCACCCGTCGCACCCTGGCCCTCTTCATCGGCGCCGACCTGCCTCACGAGGTCACCGGCCTGCCCTCGCGCGCCGACCTGGCCCGCGAACTGGCCCGCCGCAAGGGGCTGGTGGGGCAAAATGGCATTTTGCCCTACTCGCTGGCGGAGGTAGCCCAGCGGGTCAGCCAGGCCGGCAACCGTTGGGAGTTCACTGCCTTCATCCGCGACGGCCTCGACACCGCCGGCAAGTCGCCGCAGCCCTTCCACCGGCGCATCGTCGAGCGGGTCAAAACGCACCAGATCGAGACGATCATCACCACCGCCTGCGACAACCTGCTGGAGCTGGCCTTCCGGCAAGCGGGCGTTGGCCTCAACCGCGTCGTGCGCGGCAGCGACGTGAGTTTCATCAACCCCGACCGCCCCACCCTCATCCAACTCTACGGCGACGCGCAGCAGCCGGACACTCTCGTCGTCACCGACCGCGACCACTCCGACCTGCTGCGCGACCGGGACAAAGAACCGCTGCTGGACGAGATCCGGCGCGCCCTGCGCCGGAACACGGTGCTCTTCCTCGGCTACAACCTGGCCGACCCTGACTTCCGCTTCCTGTTCGACCAGGTCGCCGAGAGCCACTTTGCCCGCACCGCCTACGCCGTGTGGCCCGGCCTGCCGGAAGCGGACGTGCGCATGTGGCGGGATCGGGGCATCGTCATTCTGGAGACGGACCCATTGGGAATACTGGGGGAGATCATCGTGCAACCCACGCCGCATAGCCGCCCGGAAGCGCCGGTCACGGTGCCTGGAGGAGCGCAAATGGCCCCGACTCTTCGTCGGGAGCCATCCATCGCCACGTCCCCTTTGCAGTTGTCCAAAGGCGACGGTGAACCATCTGGACCCGAGCCGCTCCACGGCACCGGCAACCGCTGGGCCGTGCTGGTCGGCGTGAACGAATGCCAGGACAAGACTAACTATGGCCGATTGCAGGTCTGCGTCAAAGACGTAGAGGCCATACGGGAGCGACTCGTCGCCAGCGGCTTCGACCCGCCCCGCATCCGCTTGCTCACCGACCACACGACCGAACTCCCGACCCGGGCGAATATCCTGGTCGCCCTCAAGGCGGTCGCCGACGCCACCGAACCCGACGACCTGCTGCTGTTCTACTACAGCGGTCACGGAGACGAGGATGGCGGTGAATCTTACCTCGTCGCCCGGGACGGCCGGCGGCTGGTGCTGGGCGACACCGCCGTGCCCATCTCGCGGGTCAAAAAGATCATGGAGGAATCACCCGCCCGTGCCAAGGTCGTCGTGCTGGACGCCTGCCACTCCGGCGCCGACATCGGTGGGAAGGGACCCAGGCCGATGTCGGCCGAGTTCATCCGCCGCGTCTTCGAGCAGGCCGAGGGACTGGCTATCCTGGCCTCGTGCAAGCAGGGGCAACTGAGCTACGAGTGGCGCGAGAACGAGCGCAGCGTCTTTACCCACTTCCTGCTGGAAGCTCTCACCGGCGAGGCCGACCGGGATGGGAAGGGGTTTATCACTGTGCAGGACGCCAGCCGGCATGTTACGAACGGCGTCAAGCTGTGGGCCAGCCAGCGCAACGCCAGCCAGACACCGACGCTGCAATACACGGTGGCGGGCGACATCATTCTCGTTCGTTATCAATAGTTAAACAGATGACGCTGATGAAAGGAGATGCAGCGTGAGCCTACAAATCGAGCGGACGGAATTTCTCGGCTGGCGGGAGGCCTATCGTCTACGCCTGGGAGAGGTCGAAATGGTCGTCGTGACGGAGATAGGCCCGCGTATCCTCGCCCTCTCGGTCGGCGATGGGCCGAATCTGCTGTTCGTAGATCAGGAAACGGCAGGGCAGGGCCAGGGAGACGCTGCCTGGCACATCTATGGCGGGCACCGGGTGTGGGTAGCGCCGGAGACAGCGCATACTTATGCGCCGGACAATGCGCGCTGCGCGGTGGAAGTCTCAGACGATGGACTGACGGTGACGGTGACCGCGCCCGTCACGCCGCAGACCAAACTGCAAAAACGGTTGACCATCACCGCACAAGAGAGCCATTTTGTGGTCGAGCAGGGAGTGCGTAACACGGACGACGCGCTCTACACAGGAGCCGTGTGGGCGCTCACCTGCGTCGAGCCCAACGGTGTGATCGCCTTCCCGTGGGGACGGGGCGGAGCCTGGGATGTGAAAAGGATTCTCTATTGGAACAGGTGGATAGACCACCGCTCAGACGTGACCAGCCGGCAGTGGCAGCCGGGGCCGGATTTGTTCATGGTCGTACCGACGGGCGAGGAGGGCAAAGTAGGCACCAATCCGCCGGAGGGCTGGGTTGCGCTGTGTCGGGAGGACGCCACTTTCGTCAAGTCACACTGCTGGGTCCCAGGCGCAAGATACCCCGATGAGGACTGCTCTATCGGGGTCTACACCTGCGAACAGTTCGTCGAGATGGAGACCGTGAGCCCACTGGCAGTCATTTATCCGGGCGCAGAGATCGTGCATCGAGAGATTTGGACTATGACCGCAGAGGCCACCGATCCCGCAGACGGCGCGGCGCTGCGGCGGCTGCTACCTGGGGGTGGCGGCTAAAGAGGATTCACCGCTCACGGCTTAGGAGCGTCTGCGCCAGTTCGTGGAGCGCCTGGGCGGCCAGGCCCTGCGGGTGTGCCTGCCCCAGCGCAGCCAGTGCCTGGGCGTGATGCTCTCGCGCCAGTTGTTCAGTGTATGCGCGGCTGTTTGTCTCTTGCAGCAACTCCGTGGCGCGGTGGACGTCGGCCGCCGACAGCATCTCCCGTGCCAACAGCGCGCGCAGTTCCGCGCTTCGCTCCAGGCCATGGAGAATGGGCAACGATTTCTTGCGCCGGACGATGTCGGCGCCGACGGGCTTGCCGGTGACAGCCGGGTCGCCCCAGATGCCCAGGATGTCGTCGCGCATCTGAAAAGCCAGCCCCAGATGGCGGCCGAACGAGCGCAGATGCTCGCGCCGGGCGCTGTGTCCTGAGCCTGCCGAAGGGCCATGTCCTGAGCCTGCCGAAGGATCGGGAGCGGCGGCGACGAGACCGCCCATCTCGCAGGCGCAGGCCACCAACGCCCCGGTTTTTCCCTCGACCATCGCCAGGTAGTCTGCGACGGAGACGTCGGTGCGGCCTTCGAAGCCGATGTCGAGGTACTGGCCGCTGGTCAGGGCCACGCAGGTCCGGTTGAGGAGGCGCAGTGCTGCCACGACCGTCGTGGCGGGCACGGCTCGCTCGGAGAGCCGCACCAGGGCCAGTTGAGCCAGCGTGAATAGCGTGTCCCCGGCGTTGATCCCCTGCGCCTCTCCCCACAGTGACCAGACGGTGGGACGGCCACGGCGGGTCTCATCCCGGTCCTCAATGTCGTCGTGGATGAGGGAGAAATTGTGCAGGAGTTCGATGGCGGCTCCGGCGGGCAGCGCCTGTTCCCAATCGCCACCGCAGGCTTCGCAGGCCAGCAGGCAGAGCACGGGCCGCACGCGCTTGCCGATCTGTGCCTGGCAGGAGTTGAACGCCGCGTCGGCCCAGCCCATGTGGTAGCACAGCATGCCGAAGAGGCCGGCGTGGCGCGGGTCGGCGGTGTGGACAACGGCGCGCATTTCTGCCTCGAGAGGTGGTAGATAGCGGTCGAAGAATGTTTCAAGGGACATGTGGATACTCCACCCAGTCATGCTTCACAACCCACAAGGACGGCCGGGGTTACGGCGTGGTGGGAATGATGAGAGTGCGCTGGAGAGCCTGGATGTCGGCGGCACTGGCGGCAAACATAGCGACACGTAACTGAGTCACAAGAATGGCAATGAGTTCGGTCACGGCGGCGGTGGATTCGCTGGCAGCACGTAGGAACGGTCCGGCAACGCCACACGCGGCTGCGCCGAGCGCGATGGCTTTGGCCATCTGGATGCCGTCGCGAATGCCTCCGCTGGCGATGATGGGCCACCCTGGCGCACCTCGACGGACCATCAGCAGGCTTTCGGCGGTGGGGATGCCCCAGCCAGCGAAGGCCGCCGCCACCTGGCGTTGATGCTCGGTCGTGGCGCGGTACATCTCCACCTGGCTCCACGAACTGCCTCCGGCCCCGGCGACGTCAAGCGCCGCCACGCCAGCGTTCGCCAATTGACGGGCCACCTGCTCCGAGAGCCCCCAGCCCACCTCCTTGACAACGACCGGCACCTCCAGCGCCCGGCAGACCGGTTCGATCTTGGACAGCAGCCCGGCGAAGCCGGTCTCTCCTTCGGGCTGGAGCGCCTCCTGCAGCGGGTTGAGGTGCAGGATGAGGGCATCCGCTTCCACCATCTCGACGGCCCGGCGGCATTCGTCGGGGCCATAGCCGTAGTTCAGTTGCACCGCGCCCAGGTTAGCCATCAGCAGAATATCGGGGGCGACGTGACGCACGCGGTAGGTATCTGCCAGGGCCGGGTCTTCGATGGCAGCACGCTGCGAGCCCAACCCCATCCCGACCCCGGCAGCCTGGGCTGCCTCCGCCAACCGTTGGTTGATCGCGCTGGCTTCCGGTGTGCCGCCGGTCATTGAGGAGATGAGGAGCGGGGTCGCCAACCGCTTGCCCAGCAACGTTGTGGAGGTGTCCACGTCCTCAAGATTGAAGCCCGGCAGTGCGCAGTGGACGAAGCGGTAGCGCTCGAAGCCGGTGGAGATGTGCACAAAGTCAACGTCTTCTTGCAGATTGATGCGGATATGGTCGGACTTGCGCTGCTGGTGCATGTACTCCTTCGTAACCTGGGACGCTAGTCAGTGTTTTTCATAGCAGACACCTATGATACTGGCAATGAGGAGGATTGTCAAACAGAAACCAGGTCTTGGGGAAAAACCTGGTTTCCGAAATTTGACAAAACCCTCTCTGAGAGTAGAATATCACCATCAGCAGCCTGGAAATATCAAAGGGAGGTAAAGACAATGGCAGATACATTCGAGCGAGTCAGGAAAATCATCATTGATCTGTTGGGGGTGGAGCCGGACAAGGTCACACGAGAAGCAAACTTCCGTGAGGATCTGGAGGCGGATTCTCTCGACCTCGTGGAACTGATTATGGAGTTCGAGGAGGAATTCGGCGGGACGATCTCCGACGAGGAAGCCCAGCAAGTCAAGACAGTGGGCCAGGTGGTGGACTACATCGAGCAGCACATGATCGGTGGTGCATAGGTCCCACGCGACTGGCGCAAAAGCACGGGGCTACCGGTGAACGCCGGTAGCCTTTTGCTTTGGCACAGTTTATGTTATACTCTGCCCGGACAGCCAAGCCATCCTGTTGGAGGTGAAGGGTATGGAGTGTCAAATAGAGGAGAACCTGGCGCAGTGCAACTGCACCTACGAGCCTTGCTCCAGGAAGGGCAGGTGCTGCGAATGTATTCGCTACCATTGGCGGATGGGCGAGTTACCGGCCTGTCTCTTCCCACCGGAGGCGGAGCGTACCTACGACCGATCCATCGCCAATTTCATCCGCATCTACAGCCGGCGATAGAGGTGCTTTTTTGACCTAACCCCCCAGCCCCCTTCCCTACGAGGGAAGGGGGAGTCTCCCCCCTCCGCTTCGGGGAGGGGCCGGGGGAGGGGTAGAGAGGTAACGGAAGAATACGGTGCCTGTTCGCAACATCGTCATTGGGCAGAAGGTGGACCCGGCCAAAGTGCGGCGTGCCAAAGAACTCCGTCGCCAGATGACAGAGGAGGAGAAGATTCTCTGGCAACAACTCCGTGCCAACCGGCTGGACGGCCTCCACTTCCGCCGCCAGCAGCTCATTGACGGGTTCATAGTGGATTTTTACTGTCACGCTGCTGGAGTAGTCGTGGAAGTAGACGGCGAGGTACATCAACAGCAAGCCGGGTACGACGCGGAACGTGACCGGCACCTGTCGGCCCGTGGTTTGCGTATCTTGCGGATCAGGAATCGAGAGGTAAGGGAGGATCTTCCCGGCGTTCTGACCCGAATTGCTGCCGCGTGCCGTGGGGATACCTAACCCCCCAGCCCCCTTCCCTACGAGGGAAGGAGGAGTCTTCCCCCTCCGCTTCGGGGAGGGGCCGGGGGAGGGGTCGGCCCCCCTCTCCGCTTCGGGGAGGGGCCGGGGGAGGGGTCAGCCCCCCTCTCCGC
>CAZZEX010000042.1:0-15215 GCA_964653285.1 uncultured Anaerolineales bacterium | reverse complement strand
AGGGGCCGGGGGAGGGGTCAGCCCCCCTCTCCGCTTCGGGGAGGGGCCGGGGGAGGGGTCAGCCCCCCTCTCCGCTTCGGGGAGGGGCCGGGGGAGGGGTCAGCCCCCCTCTCCGCTTCGGGGAGGGGCCGGGGGAGGGGTCAGCCCCCCTCTCCGCTTCGGGGAGGGGCCGGGGGAGAGGTTGAAGCGATGAGAGATTGGCGAACCTGGATGCGTGTGGGAGCGACTGCCGCCCTGGTCGCAGTGACTGGCGGGCCGGGGACAGCGCCGCTCCCTGCGCACGCCGAAATCCCTCCGCACCTGGGCTACGGCATCAACGTGCGCTCTCAGAATAAAATTGACCTCTTCGCGCCGTTGGGCCTCGAGTGGCTCAAGTTGTGGGAGGAGTACGAGGATGACCCGCCGGCAGAGAGGTTGCCCTACCAGGTCCTGTTTGCCATTGAGTGCCATGGCATGCCAACGGACCTTGATCAGTGGGGGGACCACGTCGAGGCAATCGCCAGAACCGGCCTGGGGGTCGTCGAGGCCTACGAAATCGGCAATGAGCCCAACACCGACCGTTTCTGGGGTGGTGCCGCGCCTGACCCGGGCCAGTACGTCCAGGTGCTCCAGGTAGCCTACGAGCGCATCAAGGCGGTGGACCCAGGCGCCATCGTCGTCAGTGGGGGGTTGGCGCCGGTAGGCCGCATCAAGGGCACCTGCAACGGCTGGAGCGGCAACAATTGCGATGCGATGGACGAGCGGGAGTACGCCCGCCAGATGTTCCTCCTGGGCGCGGGCGAAACCTTCGATGCTTTCGGCTACCACCCCTACGGCTTCGCCTACACGCCAGAGACCGACCCCTATAGCGTCTCCAACGGTTTCGCCTTCCGTGGCGTCGAGGTGATGCGCGACCTTCTGGAGCAGCACGGATTGGACCACAAGCCTATCTGGGCCACGGAGTTCAATTGGCTGCGCGATCCGAGTCGGGACGGCGCGATCCCCGGTTGGTGTCACTACGACTCAGCCTACGAGGACAACTTCGGCTGGATGGACGTGTCCGAGGTGCAGCAGGCCGACTATATCACGCGAGCCTTCCAGTACGCCGACGAGAACTGGCCCTGGATGGGTGCGATGTTTGTCTGGAACCTGGATTGGCACGACTACGGCTGGCTGTGCGACCCTGCGCGCTATTTCTCCATATTGAAGATAGACTACACCGACTACAATCCGGATGTAGACCCTCCGCCTGCCCCATACACGACCACATTGGCCTACGACGCGCTGGCGGCGATGGAGAAGCGCCCCGGTCACTTCGGCCCGCGACTGGCGGTTGAGCCGGCTGCCCTCACCTTCCTGGCCGACGTGCACGAACCGGGCCCCCTCGCAGGTGTGGTGGTGCCGCTGAACACGGGTTACCGTGTGTTCACCTGGACGGCAACAGTGGCGGTGGGGATGCAGGTTACGGGGACGGGGACAATAGGGGTTCAGGTGACGCCCACGCTGGCGATCACCACCGGCCTCCAGGGGACGCCGCTGACGGTGACGGTGGACAGTACAGGCTACACCACAGGTACCTTCACGGGGATCATCTCGGTGACAGCCACGACGACCGGCGTGCTGGATGCGCCACAGATAGTGCCGCTGACGCTGCACGTCGTGCCGGAGGTGCACCGCGTGTACCTGCCGGTCGAGTTCCGCTCCACGCCCTGACGTATCCTGTGCGCAAAACGTGAGTAAGCCAAATGGGCCTCTGTCCTCACGTTTCACTTGAGGCCAACTGCCTCCCCCCGGCGGACGACAAACTCCTGCCCCTGACCGTCTAAACGCCGCGTGGAAAACAGTACCGAGCCGCAACCCAGTTACAACAGCGCACGTATACATATCAGGGTACATGCGTTTCCCTTTTCATTGGAGTTATACTATAATAGGCGCATTAAAGCCAGAGCATAAGGAGTATGCCTCTATGAGACGCTTCCGTTGGACCTTACTGCTGACCCTGGTGATAGCGTTGGCCTTGACCGGGGTGGCCCGCGCTCAAAGCAAGTCCCTCTACTGGGAACGCTTTGACGTGAACATCACCGTCCTGCCCAACGGCGAATTCGTCGTCGAGGAGATACAGGAGATCACCTTCACCAGCGGAGAATTCCACTACGGCTACCGCAATATCCCGATGGACCGGCTGGAGGGCATCACCGACGTGGAGGTATGGGAGGGCAACCGGCAGTATGAGCAGGGCTACGGCGACGAATATACTTTCCACACCTCCGTGGACGAGGGGGACTTCACCATCAAGTGGTACTTTCCCTATACCTCCAACTCTTCCCATACCTTCATTCTCCGTTACACCGTCCAGGGGGGCCTGCGCTATTATGAGGGCGGCGACCAACTGTACTGGAAGGCGGTCTACGCCGACCGGGACTTCCCCGTCTACAAATCCACCGTCACGGTTTACCTGCCGGAGGGGGCGACGGCCAATCCCGTGGCTGCCTACAGTACTGAGGCGGCGATAAGGGGCCAGGGAGACAGCACCGTCGTCTTCACGGCCCAGGAGACGATCGATCCGGGCCAGGAGTTCGAGGCGCGTGTGCAGTTCCCTCACGGCATCGTGCAGGGCACCCAACCCGGCTGGCAGGCAGCCTACGACCGCAAGGCCGAGTGGGAGGATCGCTACAAGCCGGTGGCTGATATAGGGTTAGGGTTGCTTGGGGCGTTGCTGCTAATCGGTGGCCCGCTTCTGCTTTTGCTAATGTGGTACCTGCGGGGGCGCGACCCCAAGGTTGCCCTCCCGGCATCCTATCTGACCGAGCCCCCAGCCGACGACCCGCCCGCTGTGGCCGGCACGCTGGTAGACGAGAAAGCCGATATGGAGGACATCATCGCCACGCTGGTGGACCTGGCGCGGCGCGGGTACCTCACCATCAAAGAGGAGCAAAAGTCTGGCTTCTTCGGCGCTGACTTTGACTTTACCTTCCGCCGCACCGAAAAACCCACCGACGACTTACTGCCCTACGAACGGACGCTGCTGAAGCGGGTGTTCGGTAGACGCACAGAGCGACGTATGTCCTCCCTGCGCGAAAAGTTCTACACTGCTATCCCCAGGATTGAGGACCATCTCTACAAGGAAACGGTCAAGCGCGGCTACTTCCAGGCCAGCCCCAACAAAATCCGCAAGCGGTATACCGGCCTGGGGATTGGGCTGCTGGTGGTGACCTTCGTCGGCGGTATATGCTCGTTCATCGCCCTGTCGGAGTACACCGGGATGACCATCTGCCCGGCCATTGGGATAGGCATCACGGCCATTGGGATGATCATCGCGGGGCAGGTGATGCCGGCCAAGACACGCAAGGGGGCTGAGCAGTCTGTCAGATGGAAGGCTTTCAAGCGCTACCTGGAGGAAATCGAGCGTTACACTGACCTGAATCAGGCCACTGATCAATTCGAGAAGTACCTGCCATACGCCGTCGCCTTTGGGCTGGATAAGAGTTGGGTACGCAAGTTCTCGCACCTGGAGACAGCCTACGTACCTATGCCGATGTGGTACATCCCGACGCCAGCCTACACCAGCGGCCGGCGACCAGCGCCGGGTTTGGGCCAGACGGCGGAGGCTGGCGGTGCCGCGCCCTCGCTGCAGCAGATGTCCGACGGTTTAGCGGGTGGACTGCAGGGCATGTCCGATGGGCTTACCTCTATGCTTAACTCGGCCGGCCGCACACTGTCCAGCGCGCCCAGCAGCTCAGGGGGTGGTGGGGGTTTCTCCGGCGGCGGTGGCGGCGGTGGCGGCGGTGGCGGCGGTGGCGGCGGTGGCGGCGGTGGAGGGGGATTCGGGTAGACCGTTGCAATGTTCGTTTCGAGGGTATGGAGGGTCAGTTAGATGGCGACGTCAAGGGAAGTGCAGGAGATCGTCCAGGACATCCTGGAAAAACTCCTTGTTGGTTATGCCCCACAAAAGGTGGTTCTCTTTGGTTCGTATGCTTATGGGAGCCCACGACCAGATAGTGACATTGACCTGCTCATTGTCAAGGAGACACCGGAACGATTTATTGACCGCTGGGTGACTGTGCGCCGCCTTCTGTCTGACCCCAAACGCACGGTTTCTCTGGAAACACTCGTACTTACACCTCAAGAAGTGTCAAGACGATTGGCTATCGGTGATCAGTTCGTGGCAGAGATTGTGGAAAAGGGAAAAGTCCTGTATGCCGCGTGAAGAGTCGCGTTACCCTGCTGATTGGCTTCGCATTGCTGCAAAGGATCTTGAGCGAGTAGGGCATCCCTTGAACGTTCAAGATGCTGGGGCAGCCGGGGTCTTCCTCCAGCAAGCAGTGGAAAAGTTTCTCAAGGCCTTTCTCCTATCCAAGGGATGGGAGCTTGAGCGCGTTCATGACCTGGAAGCCCTGCTGAATGTGGCATTGGCTTACGATCCTTCCTTAGAACAATTCCGTTCGGTGTGTCAGAAGGTCACAGGGTTCTACTTTGTGGAGCGTTATCCGTTCGTCACAGAGACCGGTTTAACAGAGGACGACATTCGTAGCTCATTGAGGCAAGTTAGGAAACTCATCGGAAAGCTCCAAGCGGGGACTGCCGTATCGTAACCGGGGTAGCGTAGTGCCCGAAAGATGCCTGCGCGCCATGGGTGAAGCCAAGGGGGAGAATGAGGAGAGCACATAATATGAACACAGGCAAGATCATTGGACTTATTCTTATTGTTGTTGGCGTAGGCATCTGCCTGCTGAGTATGTCGTGGCTTGGTGTAGGCTACGCCTCGGGTAGCTACGATGGTCTCGCCGCCCCAGTGCTGGGGTTAGTGCTGGCGTTCATTGTCGCTGCTCCTCTTGTTGGCGTGGGTGTCTTTCTGTTCATCAAAGGCCAGCGGGAGGCAGCCGAATTCGCCGAGGTCGAGAAGGAGCGCAAACTGCTGGGGATGGTGCAGGCCCAGGGCCAGGTCAATATCTCCGACGTGGCGCTGGAACTGGACGCCAGCCGCGATCAGGTCAAAGCCTGGGTCTACGACCTGGTGCACAAGGGGCTCTTCGCTGGCTACATCAACTGGGACGATGGGCTGCTCATCTCCCGCGACGCGGCCCAATTGCGCGGCAACAAGTGTCCCAGTTGCGGCGGTGAACTGGAACTGGTCGGTAAGGGCGTGGTCCAGTGCCCCTTCTGCGGGGCGGAGATATTCTTGACGGGCTAAGGAGGTGAAACCGGGCACAAGACGGTTGCGTATATGTAGTCAGGCGATGTCGGGCACCTGATGCCGAAGTAAAGAACCGCGCTACGGGCAAAATTGCCAGTGTCCAGAAGATTGACCGGAAGACTGGTCACCCCAAGAGTATAAGGAGGAATGTATAATGGGAGACATCTACGAGAAAGTAAAGGAGGGCCGCACGGGACTGGAGAAATTGACCGACTTCATCCCCGGCTGGAGCGGATACCAGGAGCGCCAGACGCGGCGCAAGGCCGATCAACTCCTGCGCCAGACGCTGGCCGAGAAGTTGGCCAATCAACGCCGGCGGCTTGATGTGGCGCAGAAGGACTTGATCAATCACGGCCAGATAGACCTGGTGGACGATGTCGGCAGCGCCGTGACGCAACTCCAGACCTTCATTGACCGCATCCGCTTCGCCAGTTACGGCTACTCTGGCCTGTTCGATGCTGCCAAGGTCAACCAGGCCGAGTTGGAGCAGATGTACAACTTCGACGCGGCGTTGGTCGAGTACGTGGAGCGGCTGGACGCGGCAAACGACCGCTTGCGGCAAGCCATTCCCACTGGCGAGGGGCTGGTGGAGACGATCCGCATCGTCCAGGACATCTGCCGCGAGGCCAACAGCACCTTCGACCAGCGCGAGCACTTGATCCTGGGAAGCCAGTAGGGTACGGCTGAGAAACAGGGTTTTTTCCGAAAAACCTGGTTTCTGGATATCTAACATCAGATTGAGGAGGTAAAGCACGATGGCACGAATTTTCGATATTGTGCAGTTTGTGGACGAGGCTGGCACAGAGATGGTGCACCGCATCCCCGAACGAGGGTCAGGCGACTTCCGCATCGGCTCACAGGTAATCGTCCGCGAGAGCCAGGCGGCGGTCTTCTTCCGCAACGGTCGGGCGCTGGACATGTTCGGCCCAGGTCCCCACACCATCACCACCGCCAACATCCCATTGCTGGTGGATTTGGTCGGCAAGGCGTTCTCTGGCGAGACTCCTTTCAAGGCCGAGGTCTACTTCATCAGCCTACGTGAGTTCACGGACCTGAAGTGGGGAACGCCGACACCAATCACGATCAAGGATCCGGAGTTGGGTATGGCTCGCGTGCAGGCACGTGGCTCCTACGGATTGCAGATCGTGGACCCACAACTATTCGTCAACAAGCTCGTTGGCACGCAAGGCATCTATCGCACGTCTGATATTCAGGGCTTCCTTCGCTCCATGATCCTGACCAAACTGACCGACCTGGTCGGCGAGATGGGCAAGTCGGTCCTCGAATTGGCCGGGATGGCGGAAGAACTAACGATGGGGGTGCGGGCCAAGGCGGCCGAGGACTTCGCCGCCCGGGGGGTCAACCTGACGTCGGTCTATGTCGAGTACGTCGGGCCGACCGAGGAGACGGCTAAGGCGATTGATGAGCGGGCTTCGATGGGCGCACTGGGTGATATGAACGCCTATATGCAATTCCAGGCGGCGCGGGCGATGCGCGACGCGGCTCAGCAGCCCGGTGGTGGCGGCCTCGCCGGTGCGGGCGTGGGTCTGGGCGCGGGTGTGGGCATGGGCGCAGCGATGGCGCAGATGATGACGCAGAGCATGCAGCAGCCAGCCCAACAACCGGCACCAGCGGCCCCGGCAGCCCCGGCGGCTCCTGCCGCTCCCAAGACGGCCGCGGAGATTCAGGCCACGCTGGACAACCTGGACGTGCGGCTGGCCGAGGGCGAGATCAGCGAGGAGACTTACAACAGACTGTACGCCAAGTGGGAGGCCCGGCTGAAGGGGTTGGGTGGGTAGTAGCAGTACAAGGCCCCGGCGCAGAGGTGCCGGGGCTACTGTTAAATATTCCCTACTCCCTACTCCCTACTCCCTACTTCCACCGTTCCCAGCAACACCCGATCCCCTAGCGTTTGCCCATCCTCCCCCAACACAGGAAGCCGGGTCATCTCCGGCCAGAGGTACATCCCCACCTCCAGCTCGTAGCTCCCTGAAGCCAGATCCTCCGGGAGAAGGAGGGCATAGTTGTCGTGGATCACCTCTCCGGGCTTCCAGGTGGTGGTGGGACGGGTTCCCCCTACAGGCTGGCCATCCATCTGGGCCCGCACCTGGGCGTGAGCGTCCAGAAGATGGGTGAAGACCGTGTATGGGTGGGTGATAGGCCCTATCGCCTGCCAGTAGAGAGTCAACAGGACAGGCTCACCAGGACGGGCCGCCGTCGCCCCCAGGCTATATCCCACTAACATGATCTCCCCTCCCAGGTTGACCGTTAAGGAGTACTGGGCCTCGGTGGCGGCGGCGAGTGTAAAGAGAGAGAGACTGGCCCCCGGATAGCTCTGGTAGAATCCCCAACTTCCGTGGCGCCCCAGCCAGGACCGGGCACGATGGTTCGGATCGTACTCCTGGGAATTGCCAAATTCCACCAGCCAGACCCGCCGGTACGCGCGTGTTAGCCGCTGCAGCAACTGGTCGCTCCCCTCGTCTGTCAGGAGGGCATCCCGGGGCAAGCACTCGGCCGGCAGCCCCTCAGGGCAGTAGTAATCGAACAGAGAAGCCTGAAGGGGGTTGTTCAGCAGGATCAGGTCTCCCTCCTGGGCACTGGCCGAGAGATCGGCCATCAGGTGGCCGTATCCTCCCTTGGCGTAGGCCGGGTCAAAATAATAGTGCTGCAGCGAGAGGACACTCGCCGTCAAGACGAAGGCCGTTCCCAGGATCGGCGCCGGCCGCCAGAGACGCCCCAGGGCCGCGAGCCCTGCTGCCACCAGCACCAGGAACGGGGGCGCACACGCCAGCAGGTAGCGTTCCCAGAAAAACGGCATCACCGGGTTTATCGCCCAGGCGAAGAGAATGCCGGTCGCAGAGACCAGGGCCAGCAAGAGCGCACGTCTCCGTCCCTCCGGTCGGATGGCCAGTCCCACCAGTCCCCCCAGGGCCAGACCGATTATCCCCCAACCCCACCAACGTTCCGCGGCCGAGACGGTCGTCCCGATCCCGCAGGCGATTAGAGTGCGCTCGCTGATCTCAACGAACTTTGCCAGCGTCCACTCCTCAAAGCGGGCACTGGCTTTGCCCTCCAGGAAGTGGCGATGCGCCAGAAGCCAGGGAGCGAAGCCCGACGCCATCGCCCCCCAGGTGGCCAGCCAAGGCCCCAGACGGCGAAGCCGCCGGCCCCTCCGCCCCCCCGTTCCCAGGGCCGTTCCCACCGCGAATGCCCCCTCGGCCAGCAACACGGCGAAGGCATAATAGTGGCTGTAAACGGCGATCAGCGAGCTCAGCCCGTACAGTCCCCATAGTACCCGTGGAGGGGCTTGCCCGGTGTGCTGCTTCCTATCCAGGAGTACAAAGGTGACCAGCGATCCAGTTGCCCCGACCAGCGACAGCCCGTACATGCGTGCTTCCTGGGCATAATAGACCAGGAAAGGGGAGACGGTGCCGACAGCAGCGGCCCACAATCCAACTGTCTTCCCACCCACCCCCTTACCCAACCGGTAGAGGAGAGGCACAACCAGTGTGCCGCTCACCACCGAGAGGAAACGGACGGCGAAAGGCGTTCTTCCCGCCAGGCGCATCATAAAGGAGAGGAGCACGTAATGGAGAGGAGGATGCGTGTCTACGCTTCCCGTCACCATCTGTGAGAGGGGCCATCTGGCGACGGTGATACTATACGCCTCGTCCCCCCAGATATCGTGTCCCTCCAGATGATAAACTCTCACGCCGAAGGCCAGCACCAACAGGACCAGAAGCAATGAATACTCTTCTCGCCGGGACACGGTTCCATTCCCTCAACATCGTTTTTCTGTGTGCGCAACGTTTTCTCTTGCCTCTATGTGCCCCCAGATTGATCAACACCCACAGCCTCGGTCAGTCGGTGGCGCACGGCGGCCGGCAGTGGCTTGAGCCGGCCTGGCCCCCGCAGCCAGGCTTTCACCTTCTTGCCGTAGAAGGCCGGTACCGGTGAAGCGGCGACACTTAGCGTAACGTCGGGATTGACGAAGATGATGGCCGCCCGCACAGGCACCTCGACGTCGGGCAGGTGGCTGGCCAGCCAGTCCTCCATTTTGCGCACCTGGCGCTCGGCCTCGACGTCGGGAGCGCCTACCGCCTCCTGGCCCGCGAACTGCCGGAAGAACTTCCCCCGTTGACGGTGTTTCCAGCGGCCATCCTCGTAGGTCACCTGCCCCCCCTGCGCCTTGACCACAAAAATGGTGCATCCGCCGGGTTCCAACAGGACGTGAGAGGCGGGTAGGACGTACTGCAAGAACACGTGGCTATTGTCCATACCTTTGAGAACTTTGGCCAGCGCGTCGTAGTGGGCGAGGGGGCCGACGTAACGGTCGGCGAAGAAGCCCCCTACCACCGAGAGGCCGAGGCCTAGCGTCAGGCTCACCAGCATCGGCACAAGCCACTCCGGCTTCGAGAAGGAAATGATCAGGCCGGCTAGCAATGCCAGCAATCCGGCCATCGTCGCGTACTTGCCGATGGAGCTTGACACGCGGATGCGGCGTTCGTTGCGAATGATGTGCATTTTGACCTAACCCCCTGGCCCCCTTCCCTGCGAGGGAAGAGGGGAACTTCCCCTCCCCCAGCCCCTCTCCAAAGCGGGGAGGGGCTGGGGGAGGGGTCTCTTTCACTCCTCGAACTTTCCCAACACCAGACAGGCATTCTGCCCACCCAGGCCGAAGGAATTGGAGAGGGCGACGCGCACGTCGGCTCTGCGCGCTCCCTCCGGTACGTAGTCCAGGTCGCACTCCGGGTCGGGGGTCTCCAGGTTGATCGTTGGGTGGATCACTCCCTGTTCGATCGTCAGCACGCACGCGGCCGCCTCAATCGCCCCCGCCCCCCCCATCGCGTGACCGATCATGGACTTGGTCGAACTGATGGGGATATCGTAGGCGCGCTGGCCAAAGACCTGCTTGATCGCCCGTGTCTCAATTGGGTCGTTGATCACCGTGGCCGGGGCATGGGCGTTGATGTAACCCACGTCGGCCGGCGTCAGGCCGGCGTCGGCCAGCGCCCAACGCATGGCACGGATGGCTCCCCCTCCCTCCGGGTCCGGTCGCGCCACATGGAAAGCATCGGACGAGGAGGCATAGCCCAGCGCCTCGGCGCGGATGCGTGCCCCCCGCACCTGGGCGTGCTCCAGCGCTTCCAGGACGAAGATCGCGCCCCCCTCGCTGTACACAAAGCCGTCGCGCTCGGCGTCGAAGGGGCGGCTGGCCCGTTCTGGCTCGTCGTTACGGGTAGAGAGCACCCGCATAGCACAGAAACCAGCGATGGGAGTGAAGTGGATCAGCGCCTCCACACCCCCGCAGATCACCACGTCGGCCGCGCCTCGGCGGATGATCTCGGCCGCCTCCCCCACGGCCTGCGTGCCCGTCGCGCAGGCGGCGACCACTGTGCTGATTGGCCCCTTGGCCCCCGCCCAGCAACTCACGTGATGGGAGGGCATGTTCACCAGCGACGAGGGGACGATGAACGGGCTGACACGCGCCAGCCCCCTGGCGCGGTAGGTGTCCACCCCTTCGATGGCCCGGCCAAGTCCCCCGACGCCGCACCCAATCAGCACGCCGACGCGCTCCTCGTCGGCCAGCGGCAGGCCCAGCCCCGCGTCCGCCAGCGCGGCCTGAGCGGTTGCGACGGCCACCTGCGAACAGCGCGCCATGCGCCGGGCCTCCTTGAAATTGATGTACTGCCTGGGATCGAAGCCCTTCAGTTCGCCGGCGATGCGCACAGGTAACCCCGAGGCGTCGAACTGGGTGATGGGACCGACGCCGGAGCGCCCGGCCAGCAACCCCTTCCAGGTCTCCTCCAGTGTCAGACCCAGGGGCGTCATCGCCCCCATGCCAGTCACGACGACACGCCTGCGGTCGTTCATTTCTTCTCCTTTGTCAGCCCGCTGTGAATCGCTTCCACCACGCCGCCTTGCACGGCCCTGCGCGCCTGCCCGATACCGTTCTTGATCGCGCGTCCGTTGGAGCGCCCGTGGCCCACGATCACTACTCCGTTGACGCCCAGCAGCGGCCCCCCACCAACCTCGAAGGGGTCCACCCGCCGTGCCATGCGACGAAAGGCGGGCTTGGCTAACAGTCCCCCCACAGCCGTCAGTGGGCTGGCCTTGATCTCATCGCGGATGAGATCGGTCAGCATCTTGGCTGTGGCCTCGAGCGTCTTGATGAAGACATTGCCAGTGAAGCCGTCGCTGACGACGACGTCGACGTGGCAGGCAAGTGCCTCTTTGGGCTCGACGTTGCCGATGAAGTCCAGCCCAGAGCCGGCCAGCAGCTTGGAGGCCTCCTTCACCAGCGTGTTCCCCTTGCCCGGCTCCTCGCCGTTAGAAAGGAGCGCCACGCGGGGCTCAGCGCAGCCCAATACGGCCCGTGCATAGATGTCGCCCATCAATGCGAACTGGAGCAGGTACTCGGGCCGGCAGTCAGCGTTGGCCCCGATGTCGAGGACGACGACGCGACCAGCGGGCAGAGGCAGGATCGTGGCCAGCGCCGGGCGTTTCACGCCCCGGATGCGACGCAGGGTGTGCAGCGTGGCCACCGCCAGCACGCCACCAGTGTTACCGGCGGTCACGTAGGCGTCGGCTTGGCCCTCGCGCACCAGGTTCATCCCCACGTGCATTGAGGAATTCTTCTTCTCCCGCGCAGCCCAGGCCGGCTCGTCGTCCATCTCGATGACCTGTGAGGCATGGACGACCTCCAGTTTGAGACCAGCGGTGTCGAGGTGAGACAATTCCTGCCGGATCGCTTCCTCGCGTCCGACGAGGATGATCTCGTCGTTCCATTCCTGCGCCGCCAGCACTGCCCCCGCGACGTCGGGGGTCGGATAGTTATCGGAACCCATTGCATCCAGGACGATTCTCATTTTTCCTCCCTTCTCGTCGGTGGCGCAAACCAGCATTGGGCAAACTCCTGACCTCGATCAGTACCCGCTTGCGCCGCTGCCCGTCGAGCTCAGCACAGAAGACCCACTGCCAGGAGCAAAGGTCAAGCCGGCCGTCGGTGGTGGGATTGTACCCTGCTTGACCAAGGTTGACAAGTGGCACGGTGAGGGTATAATAACCAGTGAGCCCCGGTGGCGGAATAGGCATACGCGGCAGGTTGAGGGCCTGTGCCTTTTTAGGCGTGCTGGTTCGAATCCAGTCCGGGGCACTTGAGCCACGCATCTCCGGCGGGTGGCCCCGGCCAGCCGCCGGAGTTATGTGAAAAAACAGGCGCTGCGCCCATGGCCGCAGTGTCAGGCCTATCGTCGTCAAATTTCAGTGCCTCGCGCACTACCTCTAGCGCATGCCTGTCCAGTGCATCAGCGTCCACCTGGCCCTCGGCCGGACAATCCCCCCGCAACCGATGCCGATACGTTGCTCGTCCTCGCTGCCAGTTGCCTTGCATCTTCTTTCCACATTCAGCGCAGTAGAGCAACCCCCCTAGAAGGTAATTGGCCCGCTTCTCGCCACAATATGGCACTCCCCGTTTGCCCATCCGTTTCTCCAACACCGCAACCACCCTGTCAATCAGGTCCAGATCAAGAATTGGGTCGTGCGCTCCATCAATAACCTCCTCGACACCATCCTTCACTCGACCAATGGTGACTTTCCCGGCATAGATTGGCCAAGCCAACAATACTCGCCGCACATCATCGCCAGTCCACTCCCGTGGCCACCCCCATCGGTCTCGGAATGCCCAGCCTTCGGTATTGAGCGTAGCCGCAACCCGGTCGTGGCCCATTTTGCCGTCAGCGTAGATTTCGTAGCAGCGGACGAGGGCGGCGTGATAGGGGCGAGAGATTGCCTCCCGGGGTGGGTCCTGCCCATCCTTATGCCAGTGCCACTTTACGTTTCATCGCTCCTCCGTTTCTTACAGCGGCCGCAAATGGCCATGATGTTTGGTTCTCCCAAATCCCAAATCTTGACAAGGTCTGGAAAGTGTGGTATGTTATTAGCACATTTGTTCTATAACAAGCGCATCCAAGACCATTGCCCTCCACCTTTTCAGGGCCCCTTCCGTGGACAGGCCGACGGGCCAAGGGCTGGATTGGCGTACCGCGTCCTTCCTTTTTGGCGGAGCCTTTTCCCCCTTTCTTGAGCCAACCCTGCCTTCTTCCACCAGTTGTATGCCCATTTCGGTGGAGGAGGATGAGGATGTGCATCATAGCTCTCCCCGGCGAGAAAGGGAGGATCGGCAAGGCCGCGACGACCATCAACCTGGACGCTGTTTCGGTGGAGATGGAGCGTCGTGTGTTGCTACTGTACACCGACCCACAGGCACCCTGTTCGCGCTCTGTGGGCGGTGTTGTTTCCGACCCTGCCCGTTTCCTCCACGTGGTCCTATCGGGCCATACTCCCCTCACCGAATTGATCCTTCACTCTTCCACGAGGGGGGCCTCGCATGGCTGGATTGGACACTCGTAGGCAGCGACCACCACTCCCAGCCCTGTTCCGCGAGGCCGTCACCGGATTGCCTCTGGGGGAGGTGAAGGCAGCTCAAACGTTCTTGGATCTGCTAGTCGAAGCGTTGCGTTCGGCAGATGCGTCCTTAGAGCATGTCTTAAAAATCAGGTTTCAGACCTCCGAGGTCTCCAGCCGCAGGTTTTTTCGGCCAACATGGTCACAAAACCTACGATTTTGCGGCTGAAAAGCCCGTCTCCAGACCTCGGAGGTCTAGTCGCGAGAATTTTCAGACATGCTCTTAGAGGGGGAGAGTAAGGAGCAGGGTGACGCGGAGATTAGCCTTGCTCCGAGCCCGGTTTGCGAAGGCCGGAAGCCTGACACCAACTCCAACGCTGCCAGCGCATCTACTGCGTCCATATGATTTTTTCTGTCGGCGCTGATGCACTGTGTGCCCTCAAACTTTTTAAGATGCGCGGTAGGCATTCCGAAGTGAAGAGCGACCTTTCAGACCCAGCACATTACCAGCCAAGCAAGGTGAGTCCATTAACGTCTATAGACGCCACCGTTCAACCGGCACAGTCGCCCCCGATGATGAACGGCCTTCCCAGACAGAACTGCCACACGCGGCGGGGCCGAGGTGGAGGGAGAGCGGCTCGCGCCAGACGCCGATCCACCGAGTATCCACTCGTGAGCCTGATAGCCTGCACCCAATAATGAGCCACCAGGTCGAGCAGGTCCTGGCGTTCCGGCGGTAGAAGGAACACGTAGGTCAGATTGATCCGCAGCCATCTGCCGAAGCGGTGCAACGCTTTAAGCAGCGTAGCCAACCATATTCTGTTCATCATCCATTCTGGGCTGAACTCGGCACGCGCCTCGGCCGCTGACCTCGCTTCTGCACCCAGGTCTCGACGATTTCGAGAATACGCCCCTGGTCCTCGTCAGAGAGCCGGGCCCACATGGCGTTGAGACGCCGCCAGGCGGCGGTCTCGGGTGGGTCGGACGGCAGGATACCGGCGCGTTGCACGACCTCGATCGCGGAAACGCCCAGGACGTCGGCTATGGCGACACAGAGCTCCGTGCTCGGACGTCCCTTACGTTTCAGTGCGCTGGCTATCGCAGTGTGCGACACCCCGGCCCTGCGGGCCATCTCCCTGATCGACCAACCGCGCTCCTCCAATTCGTTGTCCAGCCAGCTTGCCAGATCGTTTCCTGCTCAAGTACGTGAAACAAGGAGGGCGGGGACGTGTGGACGGCGGCTTTGACCGGGACGTCGTCGTCGCACGGGTGTACGTGGGTCCGACGGCGAACCCAACGCGGGGACGGCGCAGGTTTCTGGACTACCTGGCCAGACTGGGGTACCAGGCCAACGTTTGCCAGGAGGAGGGAAGCAGCCTGAAGACCGGTGTAGACCAGGAGATCATGCACGATATCCTGGTCCTCACCCTCACGGGGAGGGTGGACGCCATCGTCCTGGTCACCGGCGACGCCGGGTTTATGAAGGGCATCCGCACCGCCCAGTCTCACGGGGTGCAGGTGGAGGTGCTGGGGTTCGCTGAGACAACCGCCGAGGTCTTGAGGCGCGAGACGCAGTTCCACGTGTCAAGCGACAATTAGAAATGGACATCGACGACAATTAAAAATGCCCATGCCG
>CAZZEX010000041.1:0-37647 GCA_964653285.1 uncultured Anaerolineales bacterium | reverse complement strand
CGATGAAGTGCTCGATTTCGGCCAGGCGCAGGGCGTAGTCGTAGAGGATGTGGAAGGCGTGGAGCACGGCATCGGTGGTGACGAAGGCGGGGATGCTGGCCTCGTCGGCACGCTGGTAGATGGCGTAGATCTGCTCATACCCCTGGGGCACGACGACGAAGCCGTTCGTCTCTAATGCTGCCCGCTGCACATCGTCGAGCCTGGCCACCAGATCGGGGTTAGCGACGGAGTCCATGTCAGGGGTGTAGGCAGGGGCAGCGGGCACCACGTCTACCTCCACCGGCACATAGGCGGCGAAGCCTCCAGGACGCACCTCGACCGGCTGTGGGGGTGGCGGCGTGGCGGTGGGGCCGGGTGCGGGCGTCGGGGCCGGCGCGCAGCCGGAGATGAGGATGATCATGAGGGTCAATAAGACGGCTGTTCGTTTAAACATTGTTTTACCTCCAATTGTGGTTTCAGGTTCAGCACATCGTCGTGTGCCGCACTTATTGGACGCCAGACGAGGCGAGAAAGTTCCCTCCGACTGGCCCACTATCTACTCTCATCACCGACGTGCTGCGCAACTGGGAGCGCGACGGGCCGATCAAAGTTCCTCGAAGGGACCTGTCAGATGTTTAACGTATGCCCAAGTTGTGGAATATACTCGGAAGAGAAATCAATAGATCAGAATGGGAATACATTTTGCGTTTTACGCATCGCGTAGTACAATATATATACATTGCTTCGCACGGCGGCAGTACGCTGGCCGTCAGGGAGAAAGTTTCATTCAGAAATACATAGGAGGACAGTACCATGAAAAGTCACGAGGTTGATTACAAGGTTTTTGGCGACGACCTGCAGTTTGTGGAGGTCGAACTGGACCCCGGCGAGACTGTGATCGCGGAAGCCGGGATGATGATGTACATGGAGGACGGCATCGCCTATGAGACCAAAATGGGGGATGGTTCCAGGCCCAAAGCCGGCTTCATGGATAAGCTGGTGAGCGTCGGAAAGCGGGCGCTCACCGGCGAGTCGCTATTCATGACCCACTTCACCAGCTCAGCGCGTGAGGGCAAGAGGCACGTGGCCTTCGGAGCGCCCTACCCGGGGAAGATCATCGCCATTGATCTGGATGAGGCGCACGGCGAGCTAATCTGCCAGAAGGACTCCTTCCTATGCGCTGCGCTGGGCACCGAGGTGACCATTGCGTTCAACAAGAAGATCGGAGCCGGGCTCTTTGGCGGCGAGGGTTTCATCCTCCAACGGCTCCGCGGTGACGGCATGGTCTTCATCCACGCGGGCGGCACTATCGTAGAGAAGCACCTCAACAACGAAAAAATCATGGTTGATACCGGGTGCATCGTCGCGTTCGAGAATACCATCAACTACGACATCCGACAGGCGGGCAACCTGAAGTCTATGATCTTCGGTGGCGAGGGGCTCTTCCTGGCTACTCTGCAGGGGACTGGCCGCGTTTGGCTCCAGTCGCTGCCGTTCTCCCGCCTGGCCGACCGCATCCTGGAGTTCGCACCCTCGGAGGGTGGGAAGTCAGTGGGTGAGGGGTCGGTTATCAGCGGAGCGGTCAAATTTTTGCAGCAGTAAGTTCGGAGGGCAGGGTCGAGACCTCCGAGGGCGCTTAAAACCTCGGAGGTCACTCTGCTGATCCTGGTCGGCTTCATAGATCCCTTCCATCAGTTATCTACTCCGCACTACCTCCGCATCCGCTGCCACAGCGCCGCCGCGGCCAGCGCGACGACGCCTATCACCGTCGCGCCCGTGCATAGGCCACCGCCCACCTCCGCAGTGATCGTCTCGCCGCTGACGACCGGCGTGGCCGTCGGCTGGCCGGGCCGGGTGGGCTCTACCGTCGGCTGACCGGGCCGGGTGGGCTCCACTGTCGGCTGCCCTGGCCCAGGCGTGTGGGCCGGCGGCACCTCCACTGCCCCACCCTCCCCCTCCACCACCTCGTAGGCCGTGCCCTCGGCGATGAAGATGACGCGCCCGCCCAGCGCGAGGTACTGTCCCCACTCCGGCCGGGCTGCCAGCAGGTCGAAATACCCGTCGGAGCCGAAGCCGACCTGCGTGGTGCTCATCCGCGAGGGGTCGAAGGCCGTGTCGGTCCAGACGCCTTCTTGCAGCACAAAGGTCTTGCTGCCCACCAGCCGCACGACCTGCGCGGCCTCCTCCGGCACCATCCCGCCGCCGGCCGATTCAGCCCCGCGCATGCTGGCCTGCTCGTCGGCCATCTCCACCGCTGGCGCGCCATACGGGGCCAGGGCCGGCGTGGCCATAAACTTCTCCACCGCCTCCTCTTGCCCGCGCTCGGTCAGGATGTCGTGCTCCTCAATGAGAAACGAGGTGTAGGGGGTGATGATGCCGTACCGGACGCTCAACTCGACGATCGCGTCCACCCACTCCCGCCGCTCGCCGTGGAGTCGAATCTGTGTCAGCAGGTAGCCGATCTTGCGCGTGGCCCACAGCCGGGGAATGAAGTCCATGGTGAGCCCTGCCGAACCATCGTCGCCGCCCTGGGCGCGGAAGGCGCCTTCGTAGACAAATTCCTGACGCTCGCCGTTCACCTTGCCCGTAAGTGTGATGCGGACCCCTCCCCCAGCCCCTCCCCCACTGGGGGAGGGGAGTCTGTAGCGGCCCACCAGGATCAACTGCGTGCCCGCGAACAGGTCCGGCAGTGGGTAGGGATAGGTATCCTCGACCAGCACGTCGCCGAAGTCCAGTTCAACGTCGGCCAGGACGGGGGTACTGATTTGGGCGTAGAAGCCGGAGACCTCCTCGTCAATCCGCTCGTAGGGCCGGACGTAGGCTGTGGCTCCCCGGTGCTGCTCGGCCAGCGTGTCCAGGAGAACGGTGTTGACGTCGTCGCCTACGCCAAACGGGAAGAGACGCACGTTGTCGGGCGTGGCGGCCTCCACGTTGGCCAAGATCTGTTCGATCTCAGTCACGCCCTCGGTGGGCAGGCCGTCGGTGAGGAAGATGAGCACCGTGGGCCGTTCGGAGCTTGTGGTGAGCGAAGTCGAACCATCAGTCTGCGCCAGCGCCTCCAAGAGCGCACGGTTGATATCGGTGCCGCCGACCGCTTCCAGTCGCCGCACCCAGCCGGTCGCCTCGTGGGCTTCGGACGCGGGCCGCAGCCCCTGGGCGTACTGTTGCAGACCAGTGGAGAAGGCAACGATGTTGAAACGATCCTCCTCGTTCAGGTGCTCCAGCACATAGATCAGCGCATCCCTGGCCTGCTCAATCTTCTCCCCCTCCATCGAGCCGGACGTGTCGAGCACCAGGATGACGTCCCTGGGAATCACCCGCCCCTTCTCCACTTCGACCGTGGGGGCAACCAGCAGCAGGAAGAACCCTTCGTCTTCGCTCAGGGCAAGCCCGCCGTCGGGCGGTTCCCGGTATGTCAGCAGGTTCAGTCCCACGTCCTCCTGGCTCACGGTGTAGACCAACTCGAAGTCCTCTTCGGGCAAGATGCCCGTCTCCTCGTAGCCGATGGTGGCCCGGTAGTTGCCATCTCGCTCAATGTAGACCCGGTCCTGGTGAGTCGGCGAGTAGATGGCACTCATCGCGTCGCGGGAACGGACCTCGACGTGGATGCTGACCTCCTCCAGCGGGCGGGCGGAGAACTTCTCAGTGTTGAGCGGGTAGACGTAGCGTACCAGCCCGTTCTCAACCGGCAACACCTGGCTGTACTCCAATTCGACCTTGCGCGAGCCGCCCCGGGGGATGGGGAAGATGCGGGCCTGCACCGCGCTGCGTCCGACATACTCCAGAAGTGCCGGATCACGGCGGCGACGGACGATGTCCTCGTAGATTTGGCGGGCCTCGTCCGCCTCCAGGATCTTGCCCTCAACCGGCACGCCGTCCACCCACATCACGAACTCGGAGACCGCAGCCCCCTCCGGCAGCGGGAAGACATAGGTGCCCTCGGCCTCCCACTCGTGCTCGTTGAGGAACTCCTGCTCGACGTGGGTGACAGCCACCTGGTCCTCGATGGTGACGGTGGCGCGGTGGTAGCGGATGGTGAGCCACGATTCTCTCAGCGGGACCGGTTCAGGCCACGGGGGCGGCTCTGGGATAATAATGCCGTCGGCCAGGGCGGGGCGGGTCACACTCAGCAGCATGATGATGAGTGTGGCGACGGTTATTAGCAAACGGTAGATGGGCAAACGAGTAGACGAGTAAATGGGTAGTTGGGTTCTGATCATTTCTCTCCTCCTGATGTGGATCGGCACACAGTTAATGTGATTGGCGTACTACTCACTAGACGACAGGCGGGGCAGGAAGGTTCCCCGAGACCCCTCCCCCGGCCCCTCCCCGGTGCGGGGAGGGGTGACTCCCCCTTCCCTGGTAGGGAAAGGGGCCAGGTTGACCAAAGGCGGGATTGATGATATGGTAGAGGGGCTCTTGGGCTCGCCGTTTACATGCGAGCGTGATGGTTGGGGCGCATCCGTTGCTATCCTGCGATTCGCTGTTCTTGCGTCCGAACAGATGTTCTGGTACAATACCGATGACTACTAACGGCTGACTGCTGACCGCTAACGACTAACCGGGAGGTTGACGATGGCCAAAACACGCACGCACTGGGTCTGCCAAAACTGCGGGCGGACTGCGCCCCGCGAGATGGGCCGCTGCCCCGGATGCGGCGAGTGGAACACGATGGTCGAGGTAGTCGAGCAGCCGACCGCTCCGGCGGCCGGACTCCCGAGCGTCCTCGGCAGCGAGCCCCGTCGCCTGACCGAGATTGAGGCCGAGGGACTGGAGCGACTGCCTCTGCCGTTGGGAGAGTTCGCCCGCGTGCTGGGTGGGGGCGTCGTGCCCGGCTCTCTCATCCTCGTCGCTGGCGATCCCGGCATCGGGAAGAGCACCCTGCTGTTGCAGACCGCTGGGCTGACGGCGGGGGCGACCGGCAAGCCCGTGCTGTACGTCTCCGGCGAGGAGTCGGCCCGGCAGATCAAAATGCGTGCTGACCGGCTCTCCATCCGCAACGAGAACCTCTTCGTCGTCACCGAGACCAACCTGGAGGTCATCCTGCGCCACGCGGAGCAGGTGCAGCCATTGGCGATGGTCGTGGACTCGGTCCAGACTGTCTACTCGGAGGAACTGACGTCGGCGGCCGGCTCAATCAGCCAGGTGCGCCGGGCGGCGGCCCGGTTCCAGTGGTGGGCCAAGGCCGAAGGCGTGGCCGTCTTCCTCGTGGGCCACGTGACAAAGGAAGGCGCCATCGCCGGGCCGAAGGTGCTGGAGCACATCGTGGACACGGTGCTCTACCTGGAGGGCGACCGCTTCCATACCTACCGGCTGCTGCGCTCGACTAAGAACCGTTTCGGGGCCACCTCGGAGGTGGGGGTGTTCGAGATGCGGGAGCAGGGGATGGTCGAGGTGCCCAACCCGTCGGAGGTGTTCCTGGCCGAGCGCATGGTGAACGCGCCTGGGTCGGCCATCGCGGTGACGATGGAGGGCACGCGCCCGCTGCTGGTCGAGATTCAGGCGCTGGCCAGCCACTCCAGTTTTGGCCACCCGCGCCGCACGGCCAACGGCGTGGACTTCAACCGGCTGCTGCTCATCACGGCGGTGCTCTCGCGGCGGGTGGGGCTGAAACTGTACGATCAAGACGTCTTCGCCAACGTGATCGGCGGCCTGCAGGTGGGAGAGCCGGCGGCGGACTTGGCCGTGGCGGTGGCGATCGGTTCCAGCGTGCGCGACCGGCCCGTGGCGGCCGACCTGGCGGTCATCGGCGAGGTGGGGCTTTCGGGCGAGGTGCGGGCCGTGGGCCAGACGACGGCGCGGCTGAAGGAGGCGGCGCAACTGGGGTTCCGCCGCTGCCTGCTGCCCAGGCGGGTACGGCGCAGCCACGAACCACTGCCCGAGGGCATTGAAGCCGTCCCGGTGCGCTCCGTGGCCGAGGCGGTGGAGAAGGCGCTGGTAAAGTGATACCACGGCCAACACCGCCATAAACAGGCGGTGCTGGGATGCCCCTCCAGCACCGGCGCTCCAGGCCAATGCGATGCTGGTGTAGCATCTTGGTGGGAGATGTGTTATAATTCGGGTGGGCCAATCAGCGGGCTTGAGCACCTGGAGATTACCAATGTCGGTTATCCAGAGATTTGCAGAACAATTGACCATGCCTGACGAAACCCGACGCACTGTGCAGCACGATGCGACCAAGCATGGCATATCCATCCTGGAGAAACTAATAGCCGTGGACTTCGCCTCGCTCATCCGGCGCGTTGAAGAAATCTCACAGGAGTACGACAAGAAGGATTGGTACGAAACGACGGCTGATCTCTGCATTGACGTTGAAGCGCTCAAGGCGCTGGATGCCTGCGAACCCCCTGCTCCTTATCCCTACTACTTCTGCACACCCGACATCCTGATCCACCATCCAGAACTCGTGATGTACTACCGCAACGTAGCGATGGTCACTCAGAAAGCAATAAACGATATGGGGTTGAACACTACTGCATACGAAGCAGGACAGACACCTCCGCCGGACGTTGCTCGCGACCTGGCCCATCGCTTCAATCGCATCGTCAGCGTCCTCGTGGTCGTCGGCTCTGTGACGCCGCAACGCCACCTGGAGATGGCTTACGCCAACCTGGGTGCCGGTTTTGACAACTCGATAAGGGAGAGATACATGTAATGTTTAGCGGCCAAAATCACGCCGAAAAAGTCAATTCCGCTTTTGGACAGCGATTTGCAGCGAAAAACCGGATTTCGGCCTCTGGAGGCTCATTTTGAGCACTTTTGGTCACTGGCACGCTCGGAATGGCTCAGGGAAGCGGAATCGACTTTCTGGAGATGAATAGCGTCCAGGGAGGGCTCTAAACATTCCATGAGATAGACAATCAGGGGCAAGAACGTGCAAGTAGCTTTCTATCAAGGAACGAGGCTAAGCTACCAATGTTCGTTAGAGAATCACAGATAGAAGACGTGCTAGCCACGTACCCACAGATAACACAAAGGGTCCTGGGCATAGACAAAGAACTCACTCTACTGGCCAGGCAGAAAATTCTCAAGTCTGGTAGATTGGATTTACTGTTCACGGCGGAAGACAAGTTGTTGCTTCTGGAACTGAAGGTCGAGGATTTCAGGCCCGAATTTATCCAGCAGGTCAAACGCTATTGAGACGATTTACTCGTCCTCCAGGCTTCTGGATTACTGTTAAAGGGGTCCATTGAATCTTATCTCCTTTGTCCTGCACTTCCTACCAGTGATGAGCAGCTGTGTGCACAGGAGAACATCACACCCATAGTGTACTCACCTTCACAAGTGTTAGAAGAATTTTTCGCTAGGTTGAAAGCCTACTCCCCATTCATTACCCTGAAGCCGATAGACAGCGGCCTTTGGCACACCTATTTGATTAATCGAGTCCTGTATGCTCTGACACGCTCTTGTGATTTGGAGCGCATAGCGGCTGACACTCAATTATCTGTCCGTACAGTAGCAAACCACTTGAGATTCGCAAAGCAGCTTTGCCTGGTGGAAAGGAAGGGAGGTAAGTTCACTTTGTCCAAGTTGGGTATGCAATATGTGGTCAGCCGTGATCAACATTGCCCAACCGAAACGCTCAGCGAGGAACAGGCAGCACTCATACGAGACTTCACCGTCCGCGATCCTTTTGCCTCTCCCACCATATTCGGTATCTACCAGATTATCGAGACAACTTTTAATCTGGGGAGGAATACCCACCCTGTACCATTGGAGATGGTCTTACCGCATTTCCGTGACGCAAGCGGCAAGCGATTCGAATGGCAGACCAAGAAATCGACCTATCACGGCACCAAAATGTATGCTAATTACGCCGTCGAATTGGGATTGTTAGCAGAGATTGGCGACAAATTACTTATCACCCCAAGCGGCATCCGGTTTATCCTCCTGTTGCAACTGCATAAAGGGCTGAAAGTTATAGACGCTTTACGGTTAGACTGATCTGGGGTAATGAGGTGGGAAAATGGATTGCAACAACACTGCAATACTCGTACAAGCGCTATTGAGAGATGGTAGTCTGGGTAACGACACAGCATCCATGCTCATACTTAGTCAGGCCATCTCCATGCTGTTAACCGTCCCAACTCTCCGGATCAAGGGGGCAAGGAGTGCTCTATGGGCACTTCTCCGTTCTTGTTGCTCAACCGACTGGGACGGCAGCACAGTGGAGGAATTGGTCAATCATCTGAACCCGCTGATTCATACTCGTGAAGACCTGGAAATGCTAAAGCTCGTTATTGACTGTATTGGCATCCCGGCTAACATATTATTGGAGCGAGCAACTGTTGCCAACGGGCATGTCGTCAAGCAGGTGATATACGGATACCTAGCGGAAGAGGGCGAAACTGGCTTGAAAGATGCGATACTGATGGGGGAGCGAATGGGACAACAGAGATACGTGGATGCCGAGCAGTCTATAAGGGCAAGTGGCTTTCACCTTATTCGAGACGCGCTCGATGATCTTCAGAAGCGCAATGCTCTTATCTCCTTTGACGCCGACCAGACTCTGACCGCTTTCGTCCAGGAGTTCGAACGGCGGCTCGTGCGCGGTGTGCGACCAGGCAGAGCGGGACGAAGCCTAGAGGATGTCACAGGTGTTATCCTTGATCACTTCGGCATCAAGGACTTCATTGACGCGCCAGATCACATCAAGACAGTGTTTGAAGTAGACAAGGTGATTCCACTGCCCGATGGGTGGCGTATAGGCGTCTCTTGCAAGCGTACTTTGCGTGAGAGATGGAAGCAGGCCGCCTCGCTCGACGAGCAACGCCTGGATGATGAAAAGATCAGGCGCACCTTGCACGTGATCACCTATACTTCGGACCTCACCGTCCCCAAGGTCAAGGCTATTGGCGAGAGCCGTGGGATCGTCTATATACCTGACGATGATCAGTTCCTGAGAAACCACCGCGACGATCCCAGCATATCAGCCTACATTCGCCCGATGACAGCCTTTATATCCAATTTGAGAGAGGCCATTCAAAACTCCTGTTGATCACGGCAGAGTGGCGTTCGAGCAAGTGTAAAGAGAGGTTGAGCGTGTAGCCCGCGAAGCGGCGGAATGGATCGCAGAGGGCAAACTGACCTCGGTGTACAATCTCACTCAGATCGCCGACGACCCAGCGAAGCAACGACAGTTCCTTCACGACCTGGCTGCCTTCCTGGGCTGTCAGGGCGCATCCGATTGAGGCAATGGCGAAGAAATGCCCAAAGCAACTACCCAACTACTGACTCAAGTCGTTCGGAACGAGGCACAACTGGCTGGCAGCATCAGGCGGAACATACATTAAGGAGGGACACGATGGCAAAACTAGAAGAAGTCGAAGGCATTGGAGAAGTCTACGCCCAACAACTTAGGGAAGCGGGGATCGCGACAACGGGAGCGCTGCTCAAGCAAGGCGCGACACCCAGGGGCCGCAAAGAAATCGCCGAGAAAACGGGCATTAGTGGGAAACTGATCCTGGAATGGGTCAACCACGCTGATCTCTTCCGCATCACAGGCGTCAGTGAGGAGTATGCCGACCTACTGGAGGAGGCGGGCGTGGACACGGTACCTGAACTGGCTCAGCGCAATCCTGAAAATCTCTACCAGAAGATGAAGGCTGTCAACGAGGAGAAGAAACTCGTCCGCAGGATGCCCGGCCAGGATCAAGTCGGTGATTGGATCGAACAGGCCAGGAACCTGCCGCGCGTCATCACCTACTGAACCAGAGTACAGAATTATGCTGCTTGGGTGCTGCCAGCCAACCGATTCTAACCATGTATGAATCCATCATCCATCCATTGGAATACTACGCCCGCCCGGGCCTGATGACCGATCCGGGGGAACACGTCGAACTATTTGAGTACCTGCCTAATTGGCCACCTGAGTAAGAGGCAATGACGAAGAGACGCACGAGTAGACGTAGAAAGAGCAAGCGGCGAGCGCAGCCCCGCATCCACCTCACCCTCGACCAGCAACTCGACATCCTCGGCTACGTGCTGCTCGCCGTCGCCGCTTTTACGCTCCTCAGCTTCCCCTCCGTTAACCACGGATTGATCCCAGACTGGTGGCTGGGGCTGCTGAGGCGGGCTTTTGGCTGGGGAGTCTACTTCGTGCCACTGCTCGTCGGCGCGGTGGGGCTTTGGCTCATCCTGCGCGACTTCGGCGACCGGCTGCCCCATGTGACCCCTCCGCAGGTCGTGGGTATGCTGCTGGGCTACCTGGCCCTGCTGACCACGTTCCACCTGCTGGCGGCGTCCACTCTGTTCGATGACGACCTCTGGGCGACAGCCAAGGCTGGCCACGGCGGCGGTTACCTGGGCGCGGCGCTGAGCCGGCTGTTGTTGGAGGGGTTAGGCAACGTGGGGGCGATCGTCGCGCTGGTCACCTGGTGGCTGATCGTCGTCGCACTCACCTTCGGAGCCACGGTCCAGGACGTTGTGCGGGCGCTTCAGCAGGTGCTGGCGAGGCTGCTGCCCCGGCCTCCAACGCCACCGCCCACCACAGCGGAGAGGCGGGTCCCCATCACACCCGCACCGTCTCGCCCGTCTGCCCCCCCATCCTCCCCGCCCGCTGCTCTACCTCAACTGCGGCTCATCGGCGGCGACCAGGTGTGGCAACTCCCCACGCTCGACGAGATCCTCGAGCCTGGCAATGGGCAGGACTTCAGCGCGGGGATACTGCGCCAGCAGGCACGCATCATTGAGGAGACACTGAGGAGCCTGGACGCGCCGGTCATGGTCAGGGAGATCAACCGCGGGCCAGTCGTGACCCAGTTCGGCGTCGAACCGCTCGTGGTTACCAGCAGTAACGGCAAAGAGACCAAAGTCAAGATCAGCCGCATCACCGCGCTGGTCAACGACCTGGCGCTGGCGCTGGAGGCCAAGACACTGCGCGTCGAAGCGCCAGTCCCCGGCAAAGGGCTGGTCGGCATTGAGGTGCCCAACCCGGAAGTTTCGCTGGTCGCGCTGCGGGACGTGATGGAGTCAAAGACATTTGCAGAGGTTGATTCCCCGTTGCGGCTGTGCCTGGGACAGGACGTCTCCGGTCATCCGGCCGTTGCCGATCTGACCGCAATGCCACACCTGCTCATCGCCGGCACAACCGGTTCGGGTAAGTCGGTCTGCATCAACGCCATCATCGCCGCGCTGCTCTTGCAGAACACCCCCGACGATTTGAAGTTCCTGATGGTGGACCCCAAGCGGGTGGAATTGATGGGGTACAACGGCATTCCACATCTCCGGTCAAAAGTCGTGGTGGAGATGGAGCGGGTGACGGGCGTGCTCCAGTGGGTGCTGCGCGAGATGGACGGCCGCTACCGTCGCTTCTCCAACGTACGCGCCACCCACATCCGCGACTACAACGAGCGCATCGCTCCGCGCCTGGGTGAAAAACGGCTGCCTTACATCGTGGTCATCGTGGACGAGCTGGCGGACCTGATGATGATGGCCCCGGGGGAAACAGAGCGTTCCCTCTGCCGCATCGCGCAGATGGCGCGGGCGACTGGCATCCACCTGGTGATCGCCACCCAGCGCCCCAGCGTGGACGTGGTCACGGGACTCATCAAGGCCAACTTCCCGGCGCGCATCGCCTTCAACGTCGCCTCGTCCGTGGATTCGCGGGTCATCCTCGATATGCCTGGCGCTGAACAACTGCTGGGGCAAGGCGATATGCTGTTCCTCCCTCCTGACGCTCCCACTCCCTTGCGCCTGCAGGGTGCTTTCGTCTCCGATGAAGAGCTGCGCCGGCTGGTGCAGTATTGGAAGGAGCAAGCGAGACCAGAGGCTGTACAGGCCGGGAAGCCAGTGCAACAACCACTGTGGGAGGAGATACGCCAGCGGGAGCAAGTGGCGGAGTTTGAGGACGAGTTACTGCCCGACGTGATTGATCTGGTGTTACGGGAGCAGCGAGCCTCCATCTCGCTCCTCCAGCGCAAACTGCGCATCGGCTACACGCGGGCCGCGCGGATAATGGACATCCTCGAGGAGCAAGGTGTCGTAGGGCCCCAGCCACCAGGAGGCAAGGCACGCGAGGTCTTCCCCAGCGCAGCCCACGCGCTACTCAACCCTCAGGGAGAGAGGCAATGAGTTACGCGATTCACAAACAGACCTATGCCGAGGGGCAGGCCTACCGCTACCACATCTCGGACGAGGCCGGACACCTGTGCTACATAGCCGAGCCGACGGGCATGCTGCTCCCATCTCCAACGCGCCTGGTCGAGTTCTTCGACCCCGATCACAACCCGTGCAGTCGTCTCCAGCCCCCGGACGTCGCCCCGTGGCAGCGCGGGAAGCGCTACGAGATCTTCGCCAGCGAGGAGGCGAAGGAGCCTCACGCTGTGATTCGAGAGCGGTGGAGATTGGTGGACATTCTGTTGTTGCGCCTGCCGCGCTACGAGGTGCAACTGGGGAAATACTGCTATGTCGCTCGGGGCAGCCGCTACGGGGAGCGTTTCTACGAAATCTTCCGCCCGCGTGGAGAGGAGGAAGTAGATGAGGAAAGGCATGAGCCCAAGGGGGTAAAGGTGGGGCAGATTCAGCGTCCGACGGCCGGCCCCGATTACATCATCAAGACCGACGCCGCACCGCTGCGCCAGGCCCCGTTAGTGCTGGCTGCGTTGGCGATCCTCATTGATATAGAACTGCACTCTCGCGGCAGGTCACTCCCCCGATGAGCACTGCTTGCCTCGCCCCCGCTTCAGTTCCGGTCACTCCAGTTTCTGGCCCTCTCGGGCATTGGCCGTGACCGTATGCTTCACCGCCTGCGCCAGTTCCTCCACATCGTAGCCTTACACCTGCGCCCTCAGTTTATCCAGCGCAGCGCGCTCTTTCTCGTCGAGGGTTCTCCCACCACAGATCACGATGTGGCACCTCGGTGCACCGTATCCCATCTGCTCCTTCACCTCAACCTCGACTGGGGTGTCCGGCAGCAGCACCTCGCAGTAGGCCTGCCACAGCCCCTGGCACGCGACGCAGGACTGGTCATGCCGCTCCAGCCCCGCCCGCTTCGAGCCTACGAGTGCCGCGCAGCGCGTGACGGTGACCTCGGCTCGATCCCCCTCGACGGTGACCTCGGCGTCGAAGCCAGCCGCCAGCACCTCCCGAAAGTAAACGAGGATAATCCGGGCAGCATCCTCCAAACCATCGGCGGCCCGCTTGCCCAGCGCGCGTAGCATCCTCCGCATCTCAATGCGCCCAAAGGCAGCCCGCACCCGCGCGTTCAGCCGAGCCGCTGCTTCCCATCCGTACTCGTCGTACACCTTGAGAAACCACTGCCCATCCCAGGCCATTGCCAGAAGCGCCAGCATGTGCACTTTCTTCTCAGGTGAGATGACGTATTGCCCCATCGCTTGTCCCCCTCACTGCTCGCGCCAATCCGACACCTGCGCCCGGTGCCGCCAGCGCCACCACATCCCAACCGGATAGCCGATCATCTTGGCGAGGTCGCCCGTGACACGGATGACCGGCACCCACAGCGCCGCCCGCAACTTCTGAGCGAGACTCAGCCCCCCCCACATCCGCGCCAGCCGCCGCCAGGGCACCCAGAACATCCCCGGTATACCGATCAGGTAGAGCGCCCACCACCATGGGCTGACCACTGCGCCGACGACGGCGATGAGTGGCATGGCGACCAGGTAGGTCAAGTAGCGGATAGCGTGCCGCCTGCGCCACAGGTCCGCCTTACCATCACCTTGCGCGTACCGGTAATACTGCGCGAAGAAGACGCGCAGGCTGGAGCGCGGGCGGAAGTGAACCAGCGCCTCAGGCACAAAGGCGAACGGCCCAAAACGCTTGCGCAGCCGGAAGTCAAAGACCAGATCCTCACAGTAGTCGAGCCACTCAGGATAGCCTCCCACTGCTGCCCAGGCACCCTTGCGAAAGGCGACCGAGCGGCTGGAGGGGAGAAAGCGCGTCGGGTTGATCTTCCGCAACTCCGGGAGCACTGTCGCGCCCATCGCCGTCTCGAAGATAGTCTGCGGGTCGGGGCGGAAGAAACCGGCGACGATGTGTGTCTCCGCATCTTCAAACGGCGCAGCGATCTTCTCCAGCCACTGCGGACTTAACCGCACGCCCGCGTCGGTCACGGCGATGGCTTCGCCCGTAGCGGCCTCAATCGCCGCGTTGCGCCCCTGCGAGATGTTGCCTCCCGGCAGCCGGAGGACACACAACGACAGGCGGTTCTCAGCCTCCAGCAGCAGTAGCGTACCGTCGGTCGAGCCGCCGTCGCAGATGACCACCTCGTCTGGGAGGCGGGTCTGAGCAGCCAGGCTGTCCAGCAGCCCAGACAGGCTGCTGGCCTCGTTCAGCACCGTGGCGACAACGGAAACGCGCATCGGTGATGATTATACACGACGACGCGCTCGTCGCCAAACCCCGGCTTGCTCGCCGACGTGCAATTTGACGTTTAGGCACAAGTGTGATATAGTGGCGTCGTAGGACGCGGTAAGTTCAGGTAGTGATATTCACCCCGCCCGGGCTTACGAAACCCGGGTGGTTTATGTATCCGCCTCCTATGACCCGCTCCGGCCTACAGAACATCACAAGTAAGGAGTATAAGAAAGGTGAACGAGAAAGAAACAGGAACTGTCAAATGGTTCAGCAACGCCAAGGGATACGGATTCATCTCGCGTGACGAGGGCGGGGATGTGTTCGTCCACTACTCCGCCATCGAGGGCGAGGGTTTCCGGACGCTCGACGAGGGTCAGCGAGTCGAATTCAACGTCGAGCAAGGCCCTAAAGGCTTGCAGGCCACCCACGTCACCCTACTAATGTAAGACTGGGAGAGAGCGCTGCACAAGCGCACGCAAAGAGAACCGTGCACACCTGGCGCTGTGCCAATGTGCACGGTTTGTTTCTTCTGGCCCGTGGGTCAGGAGATTTGCTCCGCCAGTTCTCCCTGCACCATCCGCAGCAGCACCTCAGCCTTCAACTCATCCAGCGTATAGCAGGGAGCCTCCAGGTGCTCGGCCAGCGCCTGCGCCAGCCCCTGGTCGAAGGCTTCGTGCTCCATATTGATCACCACCGAGCGGATGTGGGTCTGCGGGAACACCTCCGCGATGCGGTAGGCTTCCTCCTGCGGCGGCAGGTTCGTCATCGAGACGTTGCCTGCGCCATCGGTGAGCAGCACCATCAGCGGTATCAGATCGGGGTGCTGCCGCAACTCGCGGGTAATGACCTCGCAAGCGGTCTGCAGCCCGGCCGAAAGGGGAGTCTTGCCACCAACGGGGATGTCGGCCAGCGCCCGCCGTGCCAGTTCGACACTGTTAGTGGGCGGGAGAACAACGCGGGCACCGTTCTTCTGAAAGACGACCAGCCCCACCCGGTCACGCCGCTGGTAGGCATCCGTCAGCAGCGACATCACGGCCCCCTTCGTCGCCTGCATGCGCTCGGCCACCGCCATAGACCAAGATGCGTCCACGACGAAGAGCACCAGGTTAGCGGCACGACGCACACGCACCTTGCGCTGGTAGTCGCCCGGGTGCAACGCCAGTGCCGGGCCACCCTCGTGCCGTCGCTCTCTCTGATGAGAGGCAGCAGCGCGAAGCGTGGCATCGAAGGCCAGGTCGCTGGGATCGCCAGGGGAGGGACGAGCCTGGATGTAGCGGCCGCGCTTGCGGTCGGTGTGAGTCCGGCTGCGGCGGCCGCCGCTGGAGCGGGTCAGCCGGTCGAGGGGCGTGTCCAGCCGACGCGGCGCGAAGTCTTCACCGACGGCGACCTCTTCGCCGCCCTCCCACCAGCGACCTTCCGACGGCCACTGGGGAACAGTCTGCAGCACTGGCTCCCGCGCTACCTCAGATCGCTCGTGGGGAGGCTCCTCGTCGCGAGTCTCCCCAGATACGGCTTTTTTTTTACCGGCTATTTCGGCGGCCGCGTCGCTCTCTTCCTCGACATCAGCCTCGACCTGGCTTTGGGCGCGGGCCTCGGCCAGTCGCTCCGAAAGGTCTCCCAGCGTGACCTCCGCCTCTTGTAGGGGGCGTCGCTTCAACCGATGGGGCAACGCCAATTCGGCGGCCAACAGGATGTCACGGTCGCTCAGACGAGTATGTCCCCCAAAGGCAGCGTGGGCGCGGGCGGTCTTGAGCACTACCAAATCGGCGCGGTGGCCGTCTACCCTCAACTCGCTCATCATCGCCGCGATGGTCGCCAGATCCGACTGAGTGTATTTGACCTCGGGCAGGAGGCGGCGGGCACGGGCGATTTCCTCCGAAAGCGCCTGCTCCCTGGAAGCCCATTCCGCGTAGAATCCCTCGGGATCGGTCTCGTAGGCCAGATTCCGCTCCATAATCGCCACCCGGGCAGCAGGGTCCCGGATGCCCTGGATGTCCACGCAGAGGGCAAAGCGGTCGAGAAGTTGGGGGCGCAGGTCCCCCTCCTCCGGGTTCATCGTGCCGATGAGGATGAAGTGAGCGGGGTGGCTGAAGGAGATGCTCTCCCTCTCCACGACGTTTATCCCCATCGCCGCTGCGTCGAGCAGCAGGTCCACGACGTGGTCATCCAACAGGTTGACCTCGTCCACGTACAGGACGCCCCGGTTGGCTGCGGCGAGAACGCCTGGCTCGAAGCGCCGCTCTCCCTTTTGGATGGCACGCTCAATATCCAGCGTGCCCACGACACGGTCCTCTGTCGCGCTGACGGGGAGATCCACGAAGCGAGTACGCCGGCGGGCCCGCGGCAGTTCCTCCCCTGCCTCATCTCGCTCCCGGCACTCAGTGCACCACGTCACTGGCCGATCGGGGTCGCAGCCGAAGGGGCAGTCGGCGACCACTTCGATTTCGGGCAGCAGCGCGGCCAGCGCCCGGGCAGCGGTAGATTTCGCCGTGCCGCGCTCGCCCCGGATAAGCACGCCGCCGATTTGGGAATGAATAGCATTGAGTACCAGAGCGCGCTTCATGCGCTCCTGTCCGACGATAGCAGTAAACGGGAAAATGGGTGGCATAGTCATCAACCTCACTTCCCATTATACCGCAATCACGGCGAAAGAGAAACCCTCCTCGCATCGCTGCACTCCTCGGACGCTCAGCGCTGGGGGATCTATAAGACCTATGACTGGCTACTCTTCCTCGAACTTCTCCACCTGGTAAGTGTACACATCGAGACCAGGATGACGGTAGGCGTCGGCAGGAAGATAGGCTTTGAGACACAGGTGCTGCAGGAATTGGTGGGGGTCCGGTAATTTTTCCCATACCTGGGGGAGGAAAGTGGCCCGATTCCAGCCGCGCTCAATGACCACGCCGTCCACGCCCGGGCGCAACTTGGCGATGAGGTCGTCGGGGTCGTCACAGGACAGCAGTCGAGGGAGGCTCAATACAGAGATTTCGACCTGCAGGTCGCCTAACTCCTCCGGGCGCACAGGGGGGAAGCGGGGATCCTGGAAAGCCGCAGCGACTGCGTTCTCGCGCACATCCAGCACCAGTGGGCGGCGCGGTTCCAGCGAGCCGATGCAGCCCCGCAAGTTCCCGCGCTTGGTCAGCGTGACGAAACTGGCCCCGTCGCGCCGTAAGTTCTCCGACACCGCGTTCAGGTTCACCGGGGGCGGCTCCTGGCGGTGAGCCGCGCGCGTGATCGCCTCCCGCGCTAGCGCCAGTAGCGTATGTCGTTCCTGAGATGTGAGGAGCATTGTAGGTATCCCTTTCTACCATCAATCAGTATACGCGACCGCTGCATAGCCCACGACTTGCCACTTGTCGCCCGCCGTGTCGCCGGAGTTGCGGTAGTCCAGCAGGTGGGGTTTCCAACCCTTGCGGCGGGCAATGCCCATCAGCGTCACGATAGGGGCACGACCACAGGCCTCACCTTGCAGTACCCCTATCTCATCGCCGGCCAGCAGTGCCTCCAGCAGGGCGTGATCCAGTTGCTGGGCCTTGTCATACGGGTAGAAGTGGCTTAGATCGCTGGAGACGACGATCAGGTCATCCTCGCCGATGTGACCGGCCAGTTCCACAGATACCTCCCGTGGGTCTGCGTCGCCGAACAGCATGGGCACCAGCCGGAAATCCGGCAGCATCATCTGAAGGAAGGGCACTTCGACCTCAAGGCAGTGCTCAGACACATGGGCCTCGGGGGCGCGGGTGTAGAGCGGCGAGTGCGCCAACATCTCTGCGACTCGGTCAACGGCGATAGGGACATCGCCCAGTGGGGTACGGAAGGCGGAATACTCCCCCAACGCCACGCCACGGAAGTAGACGCGGTGAGCCGGACCGAGCAGGAAAACGGCCCATTCCTTCTGGGGCGGCGCTGCCAGTGCCTTCGTTTTCAGTGCCCCAAATGCATATCCGGCGGTGGGGCCAGAGTAGATATAGCCAGCGTGGGGGACGATGACAGCGCGGACAATTCCCAAATCTTCAGGCAATGTTGCCTCGTCTACGTACTCCTGGATCATCCGCCGCACTACGTCGGGACCGCTGGGGTAGAATTGACCGGCGACGGCTGGCCGACGGACAGGCAACTCGGACATCATGCACCTCCTATGTCAATGACCAATGGCAAATGACCAAATGACAAATCCCAAAGGTGGATCGCTGACAGCCAACTGCTAGCCTGGAGGTCGCTTGCTCTGGTTACTGGTCAGCCGATCCGCGCCAGTGCCACCGCCGCCGCCCCCAGCACACCCACGTTGTCACCCAACTTGGCCCGCACGACCCGCACCGCCTGCGCCTGCGCGCGAAAGGCATGCCGGTCAATGGCACGCCGCACCGGCCCGAAGAGCGCTCCCCCGATATTCGTCAATCCACCGCCGATGACGATGAGTTGCGGGTTAAACAGGTTAACCAGGTTGGCCATCCCTATGCCCAGGTAATCCATCGCCTCGGCCAGGATGTCCTGCGCTTCCACATCTCCCTGGCTGGCGGCCTCAGCGACCAATTTGGCCGTGATGCGTTCCGGGTTGCCTTCTGCCAGGTCGGCTATCAGCGTTGGCATGCCACGGGCCACACGCTCGCGTGCCTGGCGCGCGATGGCTGTGCCGGAGGCCAGGGCCTCCAGACAGCCCCTATTACCACAACCGCAAAGCGGTCCGCACGGCACGACAGTGATGTGGCCGATCTCGCCTGCCATCCCGCCGGCACCGTGATACAATCTCCCGTCGAGGATCAGCCCGCCACCGATGCCGGTGCTGACTGTGACATAGATCATGTGCTCTGTCCCTCGCCCAGCACCGAAGCGATGCTCGCCCAGCGCCGCCGCGTTGGCGTCGTTCTCCAGAAAAGTCGTGATTTTCAGACCATCCTCGATGAGTCGCTTGAGAGGCACGTGATCCCAACCGGGCAGGTTAGGCGGGGCCACCACCACGCCGGCCTCAATGTCAAGGGGGCCAGGCGCACCGATGCCCACCGCTGCCACCTGCGATGGCCTCACCCCCGCCTGTGCCATCACCCCGCGAACACCGTCCAGCATGCGCCCGATGACCACCGGCGGCCCCTCTGTTGCGTGGGTCTCCCGGTAGTCGTGGGCGATGATCTGTTCAGCACTGTCTACCAGAGCGGTGCTGATCTTGGTGCCGCCCAGATCAATGCCGATGACGGGATGCTCAGAAACCACGTTGTCCTCCACGCTGCTGTTACCTACGTTCGGCTCAGGTTCTCTGTATAGCATGGAACCCCATCTATGTCAAGCCGGCCGCGTCTGGCGAGAGTGCCCGGTACCCATCTGTGACACGCGATGCGATTAGTTCTTTAATACCACGCGCGCGTTGCCTCCCTGTTGCTGTTGTGCTATACTATGTTGACAAACTGGTGAGTTGGTAGCTCAGGAATTGGGCCAGCGAGGAAAGAGAGGGCTCAGAATGGACAACACACAAGAACTGAAGATAAAAGCGACAGGCGGCTTCTGAAAAGCCTGGTAGGATACAGTTCCTATTGACGCGCTTTTTGCGCGGCGATAAAATGGTAGGGGGAGAGGAAGAACAGAGCAGGCCCACGTCTGGGAAGAGAAGTCTGCCGATTGTCAATCCCGGCAAACAGACAATGCCTTCAAGGAGGATATGTGATGGACACACCAAACCTGCGCTGGTGGGGATGGGGCACGCTTGACCAGGACTATTCGTTGGAAGGCCGCCCTGCCTTCTGGCCCATGCTCCGCGAGCGGCTCGAACTGCCCGATGAGGCGATTGAGCACGAGATGCCGCCTGTCTCCCTGGAGGAGATTTCACTGCGGCCGCCACGCCTGGACGACCCGATGCTCTCATCTCTGCGCAGACTGCTGGGCGAGGAGACAGTACGCACCGACACACAGGCACGTGTCGAGCACGCCTACGGCAAGTCCTATCGAGATTTGATCCGCGCCCGCGCCGGTCACATCCCCAATCCTCCCGACGCCGTCGTCTACCCCGCCGACCAGGGACAGATCGTGTCCCTGCTGGCGTGGGCCGCCGACCGTGACGTCGCGGTCATCCCCTTCGGCGGCGGCAGTTCCGTCCTGGGTGGCGTTGAGCCGGACCCCACCGACCGCCTCACGATCACCCTCGACCTGGCCCGGCTGGACCGTGTGCTCTCGATGGACCCAATCTCCCGCACAGCCCGCATCCAGGCTGGCGCGACCGGCCCGGAAGTGGAGGCCCAACTGAACGCCCATGGCTTCATGCTGGGCCACTTCCCCCAATCCTTTGAGTTCTCCACCCTCGGCGGCTGGATCGCCACCCGCTCGGCCGGCCAGAATTCCATCGGCTACGGTAAAATCGAGGCCCTAACCCAGGCCGTGCGGATCGTCACCCCCGTCGGTATCGTTGAGACGAAGGACACACCCGCTACTGCTGCCGGCCCCAGTCTTTTGGAACTGCTCATCGGCTCCGAGGGCACCTACGGCGTCATCACCGAGGCCACGATGCGCATCCATCCCCTGCCAGAGGTGCAGGATTACCGGGGCATCCTTTTCCATAGCCTGGAGGACGGCGTCGCCGCTTTCCGTGACCTGATGCAGAGCCAGGCTCTACACCCGTCCATTATACGCCTGTCCGACGCGCCTGAAACGGCCGCCTCTGCTGTGATGAGCCACGAGCACCACGGCGTGCGCCGGATAGCCGACAGCGTGACCGAGCGGTACATAAGGCTGCAAGGGTACGATCTTATCACGGGCAGCACCTTGATGCTGTTGGGCTTCGACGGGAATGCCAAATGGACTGCTCAGCAGTGGGACCCGGCGCTGAAAATATGTGGTGACCATCAGGGCCTTTCGCTGGGGCGAGCGGTGGGGCGATCGTGGATGCGCGACCGCTACGCCCAGCCCTACCTGCGCGATACGCTTCTCGGTCACTCCGTGATGGTGGACACACTGGAGACGGCCACTACCTGGTCAAACTTGACGCCCCTCTACGAGGCTATGGTCCGCGCAATGAAGGGGGCCATCGCCGCCACCGGCGGCGGCCCAGGCTACGTGATGACCCACATCTCTCACGCCTACGAGCACGGCGCTTCGCTCTATTCGACCTTCCTGGGCCGGCAGGTGCCTGATCCCGACCCGCTGGCGAGACAGGCTCAGTGGCAGGCGGTCAAGCAGTCCACCACTGATACCATCCTGGCCGCTGGCGGCACGCTGACCCACCACCACGGCATAGGCCACGACCACGCTCCTTGGCTTGAGGAAGAGGTCGGCCTGCTGGGTGTGAAAGTGCTGCAGGCACTCAAGCAGACTTTTGATCCCGCTGGCACCATGAATCCCGGCGTCCTGCTACTCTCTTAAGGAGGAAAGGGAGGCAACGAGCATGGCTGAAACTTCCCCGAACCGCCCCTTCTCTACCACCATCCGACAGGAGAACATAGATCGCCTGGCCCAGGAGGAATTTGACCTGTTGATCATCGGCGGTGGCATCACCGGCACGGCGGTGGCCCGCGATGCTAGTCTACGCGGCTTTCACACCGCCCTGGTTGAAAAGGGCGATTTTGGCAGCGGCACCAGCAGTCGCTCCACGCGACTCATCCACGGCGGCGTCCGCTACCTGGAATACGGTGAATTCAAGTTAGTGTTCGACGCCTGCAGTGAGCGGCGCGTAATGCGCAAGATTGCTCCTCGACTGGCGCGTCCGTTGCCCTTCCTCTACCCACTCTATCGGGGCCAGAGACCAGCCCCGTGGAAGCTCCGCGCCGGGATGGTACTATACGACGCACTGAGCCTCTTTCGTAACGTGCAAAACCACCGCTGGCTGGGCCCAGCGGAGGTGCAGCGACGCGAGCCGCTGGTCGCCGGGCGGGGTCTGCTCAGCGCGGGCCGCTACTACGACGCCCAGGTGAACGACGCCCGCCTGACGCTGATCACTGCCAAAGCCGCCCACCTCCACGGCGCGGTGATGACCAACTACGCCCGCGTGGTTGGACTGATGAAAATGGGGGGACGCGTCGTCGGCGCTCACGTCTTGGATGAAACCAACGGGCGAGAAGTCGAGGTTCGGGCTAAAGTCGTCGTCAACGCCACCGGGGTCTGGACAGACGAGGTCCTTGAACTGGACGAACGCCGCAAGCACCCGATGATCCGTCCAACCAAAGGCATTCACTTGTTGGTCCCCCGTGTGCGGCTGCACAGCCAGCACGCTGTTATATTTAGCGTTCCTCGCGACGGCCGACACATCTTTCTCATCCCGTGGGGTGACTTCACCCTCATCGGCACCACCGACACCGACTACCACAGTGACCTGGATAGCCCTGCTGCCACCCTCGACGACGTTGAGTATCTGCTGGAGGCGATGCAGCACACTTTCCCCGGCGCGCAGATTAAGCACGACGACATCATCAGCACCTTTGCTGGTCTGCGCCCGCTCGTATCCGCCTCAGGAAGCCCGTCCGCGCTCTCCCGTGAACACGTAATTGTGGAGAACCAATCCGGCCTCATCACCATCGCCGGCGGCAAACTGACCACACACCGGCTGATGGGCGAGCAACTCACCGACCGCGTTCAGAAGAGACTGGCGGAGGAATTTGGCGTCCACGCCCGATCCGGGTGTCGCACCAAAGAGCCACTGGAGGGCGCACAGATCGAGCGTATGCGAGCGAGCGGCGCGGACGAGGCGGCGGGCAAGCATCTGGTAGAGGCCTACGGCTCCGATGCCACGTGGGTGCTGGCCTACGCAGAGGAAAACCCCAGCCTGGGGGAGCGCATCGTGCCGGAACTACCTTACCTGATGGCGGAACCCCTCTACGCCGTACAGCACGAGATGGCGCTGACGCTGTGCGACGTGCTCATTCGCCGCACCCACGTGATTTACGAGACGCGGGACGGGGGGTTAGAGCAGGCCCGCACCGTGGCCGAACTGATGGCTTCACGCCTGGGCTGGGACGAGGCAGGGATCAAGCGCCAGGTGGAAGCCTACGCTGCACAGGTGGCCCTTACCCAACAGTGGCGGGAGAGGTAGAAGCACTGGCTGGCTGTTGCCCTGAATCCAGTTTCACAGTATAATCCGCAGGCCGTCACAGGCCGACTGTCATCGCCCTCCCCACTGCGTAGAGGGCCTGGGCTAACTGCCATCAAAGGAGGCCCCTGCCACAAGCGGTGGGCTTCCTGGTAACTTTGACCACTGTGCTGAGCATTGTGCTGTGCCGAACGGATTGATCATCACTCTCACTGCAGAGAGGCATGACGTATGGAAATTACCTGGTATGGACAGACTTGCTTCCGGCTGAGCGAGCGGGGTATGGCAACCATCGTGACCGATCCTTATCCACCTGACGTCGGCCTTACCTTCCCTCGTCCCCGTGCTGATGTCGTCACTGTAAGCCACAATGATCCCCACTGTCGCTACACATCCGGCGTGCGGGGACCGTTCAAACTCCTCGACGGCCCAGGCGAGTACGAAATCGGCAGCGTGTTTATCACCGGCATCGCTGCCTTCGCCGATGGCAAGCAGGGAGTATTGCGTGGCCCGAACACTGTCTTCACCTTTGACTTCGGCGGTCTGACTGTGTGCCACCTGGGGCGACTGGGACATGTGCCCACTCAATCCCAGGTGGAGAACCTGGGCACCGCGAATATTCTGCTGGTGCCCGTGGGAGGCGGCGGAAGCCTCAGCCCCGCCCGCGCCTCCGAGGTCATCAGCCTCTTCGAGCCAAGTCTGGTCATCCCTATGTACTACAAGGTCCGAGGGCTCAAGATCAGCCTTGGCACTCTGGGGCGCTTTCTGAAAGAGATGGGCTTGGAGAAGGTGGACAGCCAGGAGGCGCTCAGTGTCAGCCGGACCAGCCTGTCAGAAGAAACCCAGGTCGTCGTCCTGAAACCCAGGCAACGAAATGGAGGATAAGATGCGGAAACCCCTTATACTTGTCGCTGCACTTCTCGTGCTGGTATTGATCGCTTGCCAGGGAGAGACTACAGACGTGGATGACTTGCTGGAATCAGGGCGCGCCCATCTGGATGCGGGCGAGTACCCCGAAGCCATCGCTGACCTGGAGGCCGCGGTCGAGGCGAATCCAGGCAGCAGCGAGGCCCATTTCTTGTTGGGGCAGGCTTACAACAGGACTGACGATCTGCCGAGGGCAAAGAATGAGTTTCGCACGGTGCTGGCGCTCGACCCCGACAACGCAGCCGCGCACCACAACCTGGGTGTGACTTACTTCCAGTTGCAAGACCCTGATGCTGCTGTCGCTGAGTTCAAGGCCGCCTTGGAGTTGGAGCCTGATGATCCCGACACCCATTACCAACTCGGCGCGACTTACCTCGTCCTTGCGCTCCCGAGAACCGACACTATGGTCTCACCTGATCCGCAACTTCTGGAGCAGGCGACCGCCGAGTTCAAGACCGCGCTGGAGTTGGAAGAGAATATGCCTGAGGCACTCATCGGCATGGGGAACATCTACATTCAGCAGGCAAACTACACAACTGCCATCGAAGTGCTGCAACGGGCTATCACGCAGGCACCGGATTCGTCACAGGCATACTACGCGCTCGGAGAGGCATACGCCCAGAACGGTGATACGGCGAGCGCCTGCGAGGCATATAGCCATTTCCTGACCCTGAATCCGCCGCCAGCCTGGCGGGCTCAAGGCGAGCAGATGATGAGCACACTGGGATGTCCATAAATGTCGGCGGATGTCCCATTGTACGCGCGAGGACTGTCAAGGAGCATGAATGTTCAAACTTCTGATGTCCTGGAATATCCAGCCAGGCCGCGAAGATGAGTACTTCGAATTCACCATACGAGAATTTGGGCCAGGGCTGATTAAACTTGGGGTTCGACCCACCGACGCCTGGTACACCCAGTACGGTGACCGTCCGCAGATCCTCACGGGCGGCATTGTAGAAGATATGGAAAGCCTACAGCGTGCCCTCGCTTCAGACGAATGGCGCAAACTGAAGGGTAAACTACTCACCTACGTGACCGACTACAGCCAGAAGGTCATCCGCGCCAGCGGGAGTTTCCAATTGTAGTGAGCACAACACGAAAAAAGAGCCTCTACCCTCTACATAGATGTGGGCGTGGCTACAGTAGCCACGCCCGCTTGCCTGCACGCGAAGTCAACTATTTGCTCTCTACGCTACTCTTGTCAGTGGGCTCGCTCTCTTCGGACTTTTTCGACTGCTTCCTGGTACTCCCCGGTTTCGATGTGGATGACTTAGCCCGGTTGTCGGTGACGTAGAAACCTGAGCCTTTGAAGATAATACCCACGGGCTGGATCAGGCGGTGCACCTTGCCCCCACACTCAGGGCAGACTCTCACCGGTTCGTCATTCACGTGCTGCCTGCGTTCGAATCGTACACCACAAGCCTCACACTGGTACTCGTACAACGGCATACCTTACCAACCTCCTTTGGGATCCTGCCGAATATGCATTATACCGCGAATCGCTTGCTTATGCAACCGACTCGACGTGCCTACCAACTCGATCTCGATCACATTCTCACCAGGACGCAGCCCGGCGGTGACGTCCACCCGATGCGGCGACCAGGCAACAGCGCCCATGTACTGCCCGTTAACACGCACGTGAGCGACGGCAGCACGCAGGTTGCGCATCTCCAGCATGACGCATCCCTCGGGCGGGAGGAGCGTGACGGTTTGGCGAAGCGTTGCCCGGCCAGCGAAGAAAGGCAGACCCTGCGCCGCCAGATCAATAGACAGCCTATGTCCAGTCTAAACAAGCAGCAGGTACGGCTCCTCAACCAGTTGCTTGATGCGCCGCAGGAAGCGAGCCGCTGGCGCACCATCCACCAGCCGATGATCGAAGGTCAGGCTAAGCCACATTACCTGCCGGACACATATCTCTCCATCCACCACCGCCGGTCGGGCCTTGATGCGCCCCACCCCCAGGATTGCCGTCTCTGGCAGATTGATGATGGGAGTGAAGGCATCAATCTCGTACACACCGAGGTTGGTGATGGTGAAGGTGCTGCCGCTCAGTTCGTCAGGCAGTGCTTGGCCTGACTGCGCCCGCTCCACCAGCGCCCGCAGTTCACGGGCGATCTCGGCCAGCCCCTTGCGGTCGGCATCGCGGATGACCGGCACCAGCAGGCCGCGCTCCGTGTCCACGGCCAGGGCGACGTGCACCCCGCGCAGGTGGCGGATGACCCCTGCCCCCCATCCCTGGCCCTTCTCCCTATGAGGGGGAAGGGAATCATACTCCAGCCGGGCGTTCATGTAGGGGAATTCCCGCAGTGCACGGGCGACCAACTTGATTAGCAGGTCGTTGTACCCGAGGTTGAAGCCCAACCCGTCCGCCAGGCTCGCCTTCAGCCGCTCACGCAACGCGACGAAAGCAGTGGCGTCGGCCTCGGTGGTCAGCGTGACCGGCGCAGTGGTCTGGTGGCTCTCGTGCATGCGCTGGGCGATGATGGCCCGCACGCCGCTCATAGGCACTTCTGCGACGGCTTCGACCGCTTCTGCCGGTGCCGGGGGCACGGGGGGTGCCGGAGGCGAAGGCACAGCCGCCGCTGGCGTCACGGCCAGGGCCTGCCCTGAGCGTAGCCGAAGGGCCTGCTCCACATCCGCCTTGGTGATACGCCCGTCAGGCCCACGGCCGCGCACCGTGCGCAAGTCGAGCCCTGCCTGCTCCGCCAGCCGGTGCGCCACGGGGGTGGCCTTCGGGGGCACGGTCGGGAGACCGGCCCCAGCGGGCGCCTCCAGATAGGCCACCACGTCCCGCTCCGCGATACGCCCGTTGGGGCCGGTGCCGGTCACCAGCGCCAGGTCTATCCCTTTCTCGCGCGCCAGTTTCCGCGCCCGCGGTGAGGCAAAGATGCGCCCGGTGGGAGGCTGAGTTTCTTTCCCTGTTTCGGGTTCGGGTGCCGTGGCTTCGGCTGACCCCCATCCCCGGCCCTTCCCCCTGCGAGGGGGAAGGGAGTCATACGCCGAGATGTCCTCGCCGGCTGTGCGGGCGATCAGCGCTACCACGGTGAGCACTGGCACCGTCTGCCCCGAGGAAACCAATATCCTGCGCAGGAAGCCCTTCGCTGGCGACTCCACTTCCAGCGTGGCCTTGTCCGATTCCGTCGTGAACAGCACCTCGCCGCGCTGGACTGGCTCTCCTTCCTGCTTCAGCCACTCGACGATAGTGCCCTCTTCCATAGTCTGCCCCAGTTTGGGCATGATGACCTCAGTCGCCATAGCCTACTCCACCTTTATTTTATTCTGGTCTACCGATCTCCCAATCCACCAATTCTCAATTCTAAATTCTAAATTCTCAATTCTCAACATCTTCCAATCACCGCAACACTTCCCGAATACCAGCGATGATCGCTTCCACGCTGGGGACAGCCGCGTTTTCCAGCGGCTCACTCATGGGGACGGGCACGTCGGCGGCTGCCACGCGCACCACCGGCGCGTCCAGCCAGTCGAACAATTCCTCCTGGATACGCATGGTCAGTTCGCTGATGAACGATCCTGTCCTGTAGGCCTCGGTGACGCCCACCACGCGCCCCGTTTTTCTCACCGAATCGGCCACCGTGTCCATATCCAGCGGCTTGAGCGTACGCAGGTCAATCACCTCCACGCTGATCCCCTCCTCCGCCAGTCGCCCAGCGGCCTCCAACGCCCGGTGCACCATGCGCGAGTAGGTGACCACCGTCACGTCAGAGCCCTCGCGTTTCACGTCAGCGACGCCGAAGGGAATGATGTAGTCTTCGTCTGCAAGGGGCACGTAGCCCTCAATGCCGTAGAGCATCTTGTGCTCGATGAACATGACCGGGTTGTCGTCGCGGATGGCCGCCTTGAGCAATCCCTTGGCGTCGTAAGGGGTACTGGGCATGACGACATAGATGCCGGGGAAGTGCACCCACAGCGCCTCCAGCGACTGCGAATGGTGAGCGGCGATGCAGCGCCCGGCCCCGCCCTCAGTGCGGATGACCATAGGCACGGTCGTCTTGCCGCCAAACATGTAGCGGTTCTTGGCCCCCTGGTTGGCAATCTGATCCATGGCCAGCGGGGTGAAGTCCACGTACATGATCTCGGCCACGGGCCGCAGGCCGCACATGGCCGCGCCCACCGCTGACCCACCGATGGTCGCCTCAGAGATGGGCGTATCGCGCACCCGCTCCGGCCCGAACTCCTCGAAGAGCCCTCGCGTAGCGCCATAGGCCCCGCCGTACAGGCCCACGTCCTCGCCCATCACGAACACGTTAGGGTCGCGCTGCATCTCCTCGCGCAACGCCTCCTGAATGGCCTGCCGGTACTGGACCTTGCGCGTGCCCGGGCCACCCGCCCTTCGACGGAGTTCATCCCGAGCAAGGACGAGGGACTCAGGACAAGCCCGGCAGCGCTCCCGCAGTTCCCGCTCGCGGATGACGTCCGCCTCCGTCCACTTGAACGGCGCGTAGACGTACAGTTCCAACTCCTCCACCGGCGGCGTGGGGGAATTGAGGGCGAATTCCGTCGCCTCCTCAATCTCCCTTTCGACTTTTTCCTCTATTGCGTCAATCTCCGCCTCAGTAGCGATCCCTGCTTCGACCAATCGGGCAGCGAAAGTGGGGATGGGGTCGCGCGCCTTCCAGGCGGCCTCCTCCTCCTTCGTGCGATACTTGCGCGGGTCGGAGCGGGAGTGGCCGTACCAGCGGTAGGTCTGGCACTCAATGAGGGAGGGGCCGTCGCCACGGCGGGCGCGCTCGACGGCCCGGCCCACCGCCTGGCGGACGACCAGCACATCCATGCCGTCCACCACCTCGCCGGGGATGCCGTAGGCACAGGCCCGGTCGGCGATGTTCAACTTCGCCGTAGCCTTCTGGATGGGCACGGACATGCCGTACAGGTTGTTCTCCACGATGTAAACCACAGGCAGATCCCAGAGGGCAGCCAGGTTGAGCGACTCGTGGAAGTTGCCCGTGTTGGACGCGCCATCGCCGAAGAAGCAGAGCACCACCCGGTCTGTGCCCAGCAGTTGCTGGGCCAGTCCCGCACCAGTGGCCACCGGGATGTTGCCCCCCACGATACCGGTGGCCCCCAGGTTTCCCTTCTCTACGTCAGCGATGTGCATAGAGCCACCACGGCCCAGGCAGTAGCCGGTGGCACGACCACACAACTCGGCCATCATCTTGCCATAGTGCTCCTGCCGCGCCTCCTCCGCCTTCGCCAGGGAGGCGCCCCGGGCGTAGCAGTGGCCGTGACCGCGATGGGTGCTGGTGATGAGGTCATCGTCCCGCAAGGCGGAGATGGCCCCCACGGCCACCGCCTCCTCCCCCGCGTAGAGGTGAGACGCTCCCTTGATAAGGTCGCGCCCCAACAGGTCGTAAACCTGGTCCTCGAACATACGGATCTCCCACATCTGCCGCAGGATGTCAAGGGTCTGCTCCTTGGTAAGGTTGCGCTTCTTCAGGTTAATCTTGTTGCTCACGGTTGAGTCTACCTCCTATTCTACCAATCTACCAATACTTTCCTCGCCGTCGCAGCGTCCGTAACCAGCACGTTCACGTGCCCGCCTCGCAACGCCCCTAGGATGGCCTCCGCCTTGGCCTCTCCCCCCGCCACGCCGATCACTTGCTCGACGTCGTGCAGGGCCTCCAGTTCGATGCCGACGATGCGTCGGTTCAGTTCGATGTCAAGCACGCTGCCCTGGGCATCATAGTGCCGTGCACAGACGTCTCCTACGACTCCCTGGGCCCGCAGTTGAGCCAGTGCCTCTCGGTCCAGGTAGCCAGCCCGCAACAGGCTGCTTACCTCCGGTGCTGGCGCGCCAATGCCGACCAGCGCCACGTCCGCCCGACGGGCTAGCGACAGCGTCTCGCGGATGCGCGGCTCTTGCAGCAGAATTTCCCGCGCGCGGGCACCCTCGACGATCAGCGGGGCGTGGAGGTAGCGGTACCCTCCCCCGTAGACGCTGGCCAGCAAGCGGGCCAGTTCAGGGCCATCAATCAGCGGATCCCCTCCCCCCACCGCACCGACCATCTGCACGACTGTGATCGGGAAGTTATGGTCGGGTCGAAGCGCCCGTACCGTGTTGTAGACCGCCACGCCCCAGGAGATGCCGAGAGTGTGGACTTCCCTCTGCTTCGGGGGGGCCGGGGGGGAGATGTCTTCTACAATGATGCTTTCGATGTAGCGGGCAGCCAGTACCCCCAATCCACGCAGGATCTCCTCGTAGGGCCGGCCACCTCCGAGCAGTACCCTGGCCTGGCGCAGATGAAAGCGAGCGACCAGGTCAGCTTCGATCTCCGGCACAGTTTTCCAGGGATAGTGAACGATGATCTCCACCACCCCAGCCTCCCGGGCCTCCTGAAGCATGCGGGAGACCGTAGAGCGAGAGGTGCCAATCCGGCGGGCAATCTCGTCCTGATTCAGGTTATCCTCGTAATACATACTGGCGACTTGGGCCAGGAGTTCGGTGCGCTCAGTCATTGTTCAGGGCTCAATATGCACATTTTCCCAATATCTGCACTAACGTGCACATTTAATTTTACCACATGGAGAGGCTATTGTCAATACCCCACGCCGAAATTTGCGCAACTGTGCACGCTGTCCAGATAGCCAGCGGCCCGGCGAAGGATCTCGCCGGGCCACTCACGGAGGACGTTCGGACCACGAAAATCGCGAAAGAACGCGAAAGACACGAAAGCCTTCCGCGCTTTTCGTGCCCTTTCGCGTGTTTCGTGGTCCAGGACCCCGTGCCCAGGTCAGCATACCAGTCTCCATCTGCGAAAATCTGCGTGCATCTGCGTCCTACCCAGCTTGTCGGTTTGAGGCAAATCTTTGCCAGGCGGTCACGTCAGGGACGCTCCCCTATCAGCGCATCTCCTGCCCGCCGGTCACGTTGATCACCTGTCCGGTCACATAGCTGGACTGGTCCGATGCCAGGAAGACGACGACGTTACACACGTCGTCGTAGGTGCAGCCGCGCCTCATCGGCACCTGGTTTATGTACTTCTGGCGCACCTCCTCTTTGATGATGCCCCACTTCTTGGCGTATTGCGCGTAGAGCGAATCGACCCACAGCGGCGAGTCAAAACCATAAAAGAAGGCCACATTACGCCAGGCACCCGACTGACGGCAAGGGCACGATTCGCCAGCCGAGCTTACTTGCCCTCCGCGCCTAAGAGACGCTTCTTTATTTCATCCCACAGGAAGGTAGCGACCGCGGCAGTGATGGCTGAGCTAGATAAAAAGGAGATGACCTTCTTGATATAAGGCACCGGTGCGACAGCAATTTGCGATTCAACTGGGAAGCGAACACACTGACCGCCCACAGCCGCTTGCAGCGACAAACGGATCATATCCTGGCAAAAGAAGGTCGGCGCTTGGCATATGGAGAATCTTATCCGCCGCGTTAAGCTCGCACCACCAGCCAAGCCGTCAAAACTGATGAAAGCCTCTTCCAAAGGAGCGGGGTGCGCCGCTGCACTGCCCTCAAACACAACCGCCACAGTGCCGGTAATCGGGTCGGTACTGGAATTAGTCACTGTCACATCCAGATCCGCTTCATCGCCAGGGGCGACGTAGGCTGGCTGAATCAAGGCAATGGACAATGAGGGAAAGTTTGTTGGTGGCGGGTAAGCGCGAGGATAGACATACGTACCCCAGAGAATCAAGTAAAGAAAACCCAAGACAATCGCGGCTACCATAAACCGGCGTAGCCACGGACTGAGCGGCGCTGGCTCTTTGTCTGGTGTGATCAGTTTCACGTGCAGCAGTGCATCTGGCTCCGTTCTGGGGATCGCCGGCGCAAGCCAAGTAGGGGCTGAAGTTCTTTCTGTTGGATGCTGACTCATCGTGTCCTCCCAGGCCAATTGCTGACCAAAAGCCACAGTGCAATGAGCAGGAGCCCACCCGCAAAGAACACAGCGACCAGACTGGAAACTCTGACGCCGAACCAACCAATGATCAAGCCAAGCGCAGCCAGTAGTGCAGTGGCACGGACCGTGTACGCGCTCTCTCTAATTGGCCGTTTGGATTCAACTGTGCGTTCAGGCTCCCCATGGCTGACCGCTGAGCTAGGTCGTTGCACGAATTCAGCAAAGGATGAAGAGAAGATGGCGCTGTCATACAGGATGCACTTTCTTTCCAGTCGTCGCTTTTGTTCATCATCGATCCGGCTGACTTTCCCTCCGCACACCAGTCTTACCGCTTTCTGCTCATTCGCATCCAGGTTCTCCCATATATAGCGGAAATGCGGTTCCGCATCATTGGCATACTGTCTCCGCACGATTTCATAATCTGTTGCCACTAATTCCTTACACTCCATTTTCCGCGCGAAGAGGTGATAGCAAGCCAATTGAAAGAATAAGGGAAAATAACCACCAGCCTCGAAGACGAAGGCGAGGTCCTCTTCGGTAAAGAGATTCTCTTGCTCCGTCATCCTCAACAATCCCAGAATCATATCCTTGGCTTCCATAGGCCTCAGGAAACCCAGGTGAATCTCATCAAAAATGTTGAAGAAAGGCGAACTCAGGACACTCGTGTCAGCGTAAGTCAGATCGAAAAGGGAATCCACTGATGCAGTAACATAGACCACGGTGTACACAGGGCTACCAAGGCTGCGGAGATCGGAAAAGAGATCCTGATCGAGGTTTGGATTTTTGGCAGTGGTATCAAACTCGTCGAAGAGAAGGGCTAGTTTGTACCCCTTTTCCTTGATTGTCATCACTGCTTCACGGAACTCGTTGAAGTCGGATATACTCTCGGCCCAACCATCTGCTTCTCCTCGTTCCGCAAGCGCTCTCTTGGTCTCCTCCCATAGCCATTGGTAGAATCTCGTTTTGTCCAGATTGCCCAGGCCCTGGCAGTCAATGTAGACGAAGAGATATTCCTCTCCAAGATTGTGTTCCTGCTGCACTTCTGAATCGCGGAGATGAAACAGAAGTGAGGTTTTACCTATTCGTCGTGGGCCGACGGTGGAGATACATTGGCCATTACGCAACATCTGCAAAGCCCGGTGGGTTTCTCGTGTTCGCCCAAAAAAATAACGACGATCCCGTATGGGCCCTCGATAAAAGAAGGGGTTCTCCGGAATCGTTGGAGCCTCATTCTGTGACGGATTCACTGCTCACCTCCTCCACAACCTTGCTCAGCGACTTATAACGACGGAACCAGTGGGCGTACAACTGCGCCGTGAAGTCATAGGACACTGGGCTCCCTGGAATCTCACGGGCAATATCCCGGGCGGCCAGTTGCTCCATCGTTTTCATGATCTGGCCGGGGTCCAGCCGTATCCGGTAGGTTCCCAGCCGGTCGGCGATGGCAGCCGTGGTCACCTGATCCAACTGATCCCGCAACTCGGCCAGGGCGGCTAACGTCAGCCTTGTCTCCCGGTCCGATGTCTGCCAGAGAAATTCCAGATGAGCACGCCCTGTCTCCAACAGTTCTCCTACGGCATCACGTACATCTTGAACAGTGACATAATTGCGACGCGTTTCATTACATCCGTTCACCAGGATGTCACAGAGCAACTGGGTGAAGTAGGGATGGCGAGCCGTCAGGCGCAAGATCTCATCAATGGCCAGGTCATCATACACCATCCCGTAAGGCTGCACCGGTTCAGTGATCAGGCGCATGGTCTCCTCACGATTCAGGAACCCGACCTTTTTATACACGGCGATGTTAAACAGCACAGACCAGTAGTCCCCGATCAACTCTTCTACTTTGTGCGTGCCGGCGAAGATGAAGGCCAGTTGTTCTCCATGCTGAATCAGGTGGCGAAGATAGGGGAAGATCTCAGGGGGTAAGCGATCCTTGCTGACCCGGGCCCCCAGTTCCTCAAACTCGTCTATGGTCAACAGCAGGATGCGCTCCCCAATTCGCTCTCGAACCATAGGCATAAAATGTCGCTCAAAGACGTGTTGCGGACTCTCCTCTAGCTCCGCTAGCGTCAGACGCGGGGTAGAGATTCCGGCCCTTTCCAACCCATCAGTCATAGCCGCCGCCAGCCCCAAGAAAAAGTTCCCTATCCCTGGGGCAATCCCCAGCCCCTGGCAGTCTATATAGATCGGGACGTAGCGCGGGTCGTTCAGCCGGGTTGGAAGCTGTTGAAGGATGGATGTTTTACCAGTACGCCGTTCACCAATCAAGACCAGGATCATCTTTTGCATCAGGGTAGGGACGTTCTGGCGGATGAAATTGAAGATATCCTCCCGACCAACGAAGGTAGGGCTACCCAGCCTGAGAGGCGGCCCAGGGGTATAGGGGTTGGGAATCTCGATGAAGCAGGGCGGCGGCTCGAGTAAATAGAGAAAATCGGCGAATTCCTCGGCTTTGCCCTTGCGCTCCGGGTCGTGGTAGGTGATGCGGAATTGCAGCCGCAGCGGGCCTTCCCCTTTCGATCGCAGGGTGAATTCCGACTCTACTGTCTTGCCAGCGGTGAGTGTCCCCAGGTCTACCTTGCCCTCAAGTACTTCGTAATCCTGCGACGGCTCCAACTGGACCACGACCCTCGAAGCCACTCCCGGCCCGTCATTTCGTAGCATCAGGCCCACGGTGATCTCCTCCAGCGGGAGGGCCTGGCGACTGCGCAGGCTCACCTTCAGTCGGGCCGGGCCACGCGCCAGGTCCTCCAAGGCGTTGGTGAGTGCCGCCCGCCAGCCGGAGAGGATCTGTAGAAAGACAAATCGCTCTGGGTCCTGGAATCTTTCTTTTACAGTTCTCTCGCGCTCCACCAGTAGTTCCAGTGCCTGGCCCAAGGAAGCTCCTTGAGCAGTGAAATCCTTTGTTTCATTGTACCTTTTCAGCAGGTGAACAATGTCCCGTAGCTTCTCGACCTCTTCGATTGCTTTTGGAGGAAGGGCTACAAGTCGCCCAACCGCCCTTCCCTCCACAGTCTCCTGACGGGCCCCTTCACGCTTCCGGACTGTCTCGACGGTGGATACGATCTGCGAGTCCAGCGCCGCGATGCGGGAGACGGTGTTGGCGTCCAGAGCAACCAACAAAAACTCGTAGAATTCCTTGAAAGCAGGACCGCGCGCCACATCGGGGAACTGATAGCGGAAGCTGAAAGCCAACGACAAGGAAGAGGTAACCGTCCGCAGCAGTTGAAGGAAGCGTGGGTTAATAGGCGGCATCCCTGGTGTCTCATCTCGTACCTGGTTGTAGATCTCGGTCAGTGCCTCCGGAGCAAGGTAGATTTCGTTGCCCCGTTTTCCCTCGACCAAGCCTCCTAGGACAGCCCTCAGATTATCATGAAAAGAGCGTTCGGAAACAACCGCAAGGATTTTAGATACATCTACTTGATGGGCCATTAGTTCTTGTACAGCCTGGCGCACCCTTTCCGGATCTCTGGCGTAGCCTTCTACTTTCTGGTAAAGTTCTCGCATCGCCCTTTCCAGGCGTTGCACGCTGAGAAGCACATTGCCTGCCTCGCTGCTCAGTGCCTGGCCCTTCTCCCAATCCCAGGTGGTGAACGGTCGCTTGGGACGGGCCAGAGCGACCAGCCCAATCAGTCGGGGGGACTCTCTTCCCTCCTCCCCTTGGGACTCCGCTGTGATGGGAAAGACGGTCAGCGCTGTCTTCTGGGGCAAGTAAGGATCTGAAGGGGTAGCCGGCAGCAAGCCGTCGTAAAAGAAGTGAGGGTGGAGGAATTCTTTTGCCAGCTTGTCCAGGACTCCTCCGTCGGGCTCGACTTGCAGGGGCCACGTCACCTGGTTCTCATCTGTTTTGGTGTCCCTGCCTGGCACCCTTGCCCCCTTAGCCTCGCTTGGATCCCGGACTATCACGTGTCCTTTATGAGGTTTCCACCCATACAACTCTAGTTTCCCGTCCCTCAGGCTGTATGCAGCGCCCCAGCGATAGTTCACTAACTGTCCCATAATCGTCAGCATCTGCTCCGCCATCTCCGCCATATTGGCTGGGGAGCCCAGACGCCGTCTGATCTTCTCTCGTACTGCCAGTCGCCCCCGTTCTTCATCCACCTTGGTGAAGCTACGGGCCAGGAAAAAGAGTAGAACGAAGAGAGGCGGGAGAACGCCAACCGCAACAAGGATATTCCCCGTCTGCTCGTAAAGGTAGAACACGGATGCAGGGATAGGAAGGAGCGACAAGGTCATGAAGAAATCAATACGCACAAACGGCTCTTTATCAGGGGCCAGGAAAAGACGGATCTGTAGATCGTGAGGCCAGATGAGGAGCATCGAGACCAGGGAATAGAGGATGACGTAAGCCAGTATGGCCTGAATATGGATGTCGTATATGTCCAATAGCCAGGGGGCGAAGCGGTCGTGGATGAGTTGATATGCGATCAACGCTCCCAGGCCAGCCACAGCGTGATGACCAGCGTAAAAGAAAGCCCGACGGAGAGTTGGAAACCAGGGTAGATGCTGCTTGGAGAAAAACCTGCTCTGTAACGCCTCGCTGACCAAAGAACCGAGCGTAGCGATAAGCAATGCCGCGAAAGGGGAATCAGCCAAAAGGGCCAAGAAAATGAGCGGAAATCCCAAAGAGATGGTTGCACCCCGTAGAAAACGAAGACGAATAAGATCGCCTACCACGTACACAGCGAAGAAAACCAGAAACAGAGAGATGTCCTTCGGTACGAACTGAGGGCTAAATAGGGAGGGAAGCAAAACTGCGATGAGCAGACCAGCGTCGGTAATTAGTGCGAGGTGGATCTTACCTAAGATGTCGTAGAGTCTCATCCTGACAGCATTTCCTAGCTCGCTAAGTCGTCTCCGGCCAGTTCGCATAGCCTTCGTCCACTGATAGCTCAGTTCATCCTTGATACTTTTGACGCTCAAGGACACCACCTCCTTAGCGCATCTTTTCCCCTCATCAGAGACACCCCGCGCTTATTCCTCGGCTCAGATTTGTAACATGTACCCCACTCCCCGTTTGTTGACGATACAGTCTGCCTCGTCTCCCAACGCTTTACGAAGCCCTTTTATGGCGGATTTCAACCGTTCATCGCCTAAGTACTCGTACTCCTGTTGTTCTTCTGGCAATGTCGAAATCACTTCCCGATCCAGCTCCTCATTGCTCACTACCTGGCCTTGACGTTCCATAAAGTAGCTCAGGAGGGCGAACTGCCTTGCGCTCAGGGGCAGGGGTTCCTCTCGTAGCAGCGCACGCTGGTGGGTCATTGAGAGGACAAATGGGCCAGCCTGCAGGAGGTCCTCCGCCTTTTGACGGCGCACGAAATCGCGGAACAAGGGCGAGAAGTACTTGTACCGGCTGTCATCTTTGACGATCAGGCACAGACAGGCAAGGGCTTCTAACTGCTCCCGATACGTCTCCTCGCTTTGCGCCAACGGCAGAGCAGCCAGGACATACTGCTCTTGTGGAGTGAGATGCCTCCAATAATATTCAAAGTGGGATTCGTATCATCTCAATATGTAGGGGCGAACCCTCGTGGTCGCCCTCTTGGGTAGGTA
>CAZZEX010000040.1:0-40701 GCA_964653285.1 uncultured Anaerolineales bacterium | reverse complement strand
AGTCCTGGCCCCAGTCCAGGTTGGAGTCAACCAGGTAGCGCCAGCCGTTGTCGGGGCCGCCGGCTAGCGCGTTGAAGTAGGCCAGGTAGTGGGGATGGATCCACCAGGCGATCAAAGCACTCCAGGTCAGCATGCCGACCAGCAGGAGACACCGATACTTCTTCGCCAGAGCCGCCAGACGGCCGGCCAGCACGTAGAGGTAGGGGAGTACCGGGATAAATAGACGGTAGCCAATATCAAGTGAAACGACCAGCGTCGAGAGGAAGTAGACGAATGCTGGCAGCAAGAGCGCCATCAGGCGAGGCACCTCTCTCCTACCTCCCCTTGGAGAGGGAGGGGGGTTGCGCAGGCTAACCAAGGCCGTACCGAGCAACAGCATCGCAGGCAGCGGCGACTTGAGGGCGAAAGCGACGAGGAAATAGTACCACCAGCCAGTGGCGGAGTAGTTGCCACACAGGAAGACATAACCTCCGCGTCCGAAATACAACCTTTCCCAGATCAAATCCTCAAAATAGGCGGCCGCGGGCACCGGCAATGGCCAGCCGGGGAGTGGGCGAAAGTCGAAGCGGTAGGCTGCCCAGAGCATTAGCCCACCAATCGCAAAGATGGCCAGCAGGCCAACGGCGTGGCACAGCAGCCAACGACGGCGGCCGGCCGCGCGCCGGTCTGAAGAGCCGGTGCTGGGAGCGCGCAGGAAAGGCCACAGACCTACAACGACGACAAAGACGGGAATCAGCAACAGAGCAGAGAACTTGCAACCCTGGGCCAGGCCGAAAGCAACTCCGGTCAGCACCAGGTCACGTGGCCGGTCCGTCTCCAGGTAGCGCCACAAGCCGTAGGTGGCAGCAAAATAGAACAGGCTAACGGCAATGTCGTCGGTGGTGAGCCGGCTGTGGGCGACGATAGTCGGGTCGAAGACAAAGAGGGCCAGGGCAACTATCCCCCCCCAGCCTCCCCTTCCAGGGGGCCGCGCGCCGGTCTGAAGAGCCGGTGCTGGGAACGGCCACCCACCCCAGAGTTGGCGGGCCCAGCGGAAGACCAGCGCCGCGAAGAGCATCCCCAGGGCGACGGTCACCAGCCGGCTGAGGAAGAAAATGAGATCCACGTTGTTGCCCGGCCGCCAGATAAAGTGATCTGAGAAGGGGCCCCAGCGGCCCTCCGACCACGCAGCGTCGTCGGTGGACAGGCTCAGGTCGGTCAACGCCCAGAGGGGGAAGGCGTTCAGCGCGTTCGCCAGGATGGGATGGCCAATCTTGAAGCGCAGGTCGCCCAATTCCAGGTAGAGGTAGCCTCGCATGAGGTGAGCCTGCTCATCCACGGTCGGCGACTTGATGACCATGCTGGTGACGGCCTGGGCGAAGAAAGCCCACAAAAGGAAAATGACCAATGACCAATGACCAATGACCAATAGATTGGAGATTGGAGGTTGCGGATTGGGGGTTGCGGGACGGCGACTCGTTAGCTTCAACGCAGCTCTCTCAGGTGGATAGTTTCAAGTCCAGGACTCACTCTACGTTCGTCGGGCGAGAGCAACAACGGAAAGTCCGTAAGGAAGATCTGTCCACCGTAGTAACTTCGCTTCGCTGGTCAGGATGGCCGAAAATGCTGGCTCTACGCGGATTAGTGGGGTGCTCAAAGCGGACGTGTCGTCCGCGTCCCACACCTGGAGGTAGTGCATTGTCTCGACCCCACATACGGGGACGGCACGTCCCCTTTGAGCATACGTGCCCCGCGTTTCCATGTAGAGCCAAAATGCTTTCCACGGCACCGTACCTTCTCAGGTAATCAAGCATTATGCCGGTACCGCAACCTGCGTCCAAAATCTGAAGTTTGCTACCACTACAACGCCTGTTCAGAAGAGAAAGGGCAATCCGGCGCATCCCTTCGTACCACCAGTGATTCCCCTCTGCTTCGTACATCATTCTGTATTCTTCTTCTTCCACCAACTAATCCTCCCGCTCATCAAACTGACCGATGAGGTCACAGACGTAGGCAACCTGCTTCTCTGCCAGATGGGGGAACAAGGGCAGGGAGAGAATCGCGGCGGCGCAGGTCTCTGCCTCTCTGAACAGGGGAAGTTCACCCTCCTCCCGTCGGAAACCCAGGTCGCGATAAGCCTCTTGCAAATGCACAGGGGTCGGATAGTGAATCAAGGTTTCAACACCATGCTGCTGTAGAAAAGATCGCAAGTCATCCCGTCTCCGGCTTCGAATTACGTATAAGTGGTAGACATGTTGGGCGTATTCTCTTTCCACTGGCGTGACCACGTTGCTCCCCTTTAGTAACTCATTATATAACCTTGCCCGGCGTCGTCTGGCAGCATTCCATTCGTCCAGCCTGCGCAATTTGACCCGCAGGATCGCGGCCTGTAGTTCATCCAGGCGACTGTTGAAGCCCCTGACGACATGGCGATAGCGACCGCGCTGCCCTCCATTGCGCAACGTTTGCACTCGCTCGGCAATCTCTTGATCATTGGTCACTACTATGCCGGCATCGCCGTAGGCTCCCAGGTTCTTGGTGGGGTAGAAGCTAAAGACACCAACGTGACCCAGGCAACCCGCTTTACGCCCTTTGTACAGTGCACCGTGGGCCTGACACGCGTCCTCGACCACTGCCAGATCATAGCGGCGGGCAAACTCTACAATTGGCTCCATATCGGCGCACTGGCCGTAGAGATGTACTGGCAAGATGGCTCTTGTCTTAGGGGTGAAGGCCCTCTCCAGTCGCAAAGGGTCAAGCGTGTATGTTTGAGGGTCAATGTCCACGAAAACCGGCATAGCACCGGTCGCCGAGATGGCGAGAGCGGTGAACACGGCGGTGAGAGGCGTGGTGATCACCTCGTCGCCGGGACCAACGCCGCAGGCCAGCAGCGCAAGTTGCAACCCCTCCGTGCCGTTGCCCACCCCGACGGCGTATGACGTCTCACAGTATGCGGCGAACTCCTTCTCAAAGGCCACAACCTGGGGGCCGAGAATAAACCAACCGCTGTCCAGCACTTCCGCCACCGCCTCGTCAATCTCTTCTTTGATAGAGAGGTACTGGGATCTCAAGTTATTGAAAGTCACTTTATCTATATCCATTTTTACCCTACCAATAATGCTCTTTGTGGACCCGATAGAATCGGACTGTTCTCTCCAGTCCCTCTCGCAGGGAAATCCTTGGCTGCCAGCCCATACTCTTCTTGATCTTGCTATAGTCCGCGTAGAAATCTCCGATGTCAATCCTTTTTTTGTCATCCGGGAAGGGAACCAGACGATACGAACCTCGCATTCCTGTCTCCCTGGCTGTGATCTCCAAGAGTAACTGGGTGAGTTCGAGCAGGCTGATCGGCTCCAGACCTCCCAGGTTGCATACCTGACCATTGGACACATCGTTGGCCGCAACTCTCAGAAAGGCGTCCACCACATCATCTACGTAGGTCAGATCGCGCACCTGAGTACCATCCCCAAAGATATTTATCTCTTCCCCGTCAATCGCCTGGCGAATAAACCAGCCGATGAATCCCTGGCGGCTGTGTTTCATCAATTGACGAGGGCCATAGGTGTTGGTGAGGCGGAGCGACGTGCTGCGCACCCCATAGACATTATTGTACACAACGTGATACCACTCTCCGGCCATTTTGTTGATGCCGTTCACGTCAGTGGGGTGCAAGAGGTGCTTCTCGTCAACGGGGAGATAATCCGGCTTCCCATAGATCTGCCGGGTGCTTGCATAGACGATCTTCACTGTGGGATTGTTTTGGCGACATGCCTCCAGGATGAAGAGTTGGCTGCGAGCGTTGATCTCCAGGTCCGTATAGGGGTCTTTCATACTATCAATGTGGCTGACCTGCCCGGCCAAGTTAAAGAGGTAATCTTGACCCTGCACCAGATACTTCATGCTGTTCTCATCTCGCACGTCGGCGATGTTGACCTCGACCTTGTCTTCAATGCCGTTGATGTTGAACAGATTGCCTCCATAGGCGGGGATCAGAGAATCAACCAGCAGGACATTGGCCTCCAGTTCAACCAACCTGTGAGCCAGGTTGCTGCCGATGAATCCCAGCCCACCAGTGATCAGGACGTTTTTGCCAGAAAAGGCATGTTCGTACTCTCTCATTCTTTCCTACCCCTCTTCCTTCGCCAGAGTGACTGCCTGGTCCACTGCCCTGGCCATCCACCGCTTCTTGGGAACCAGTTCCCACCACAGCAGGCAGAGATCAACTCCCACCCGAAATATCCGCCCGAGATTGAAAAACTGAGATTTCCCATAGGCTCGATGATAATGGTGTACTGGTACCTCAGCAACCATGAATCCTGCATCTTGAAACTTTTTCATCATCTCCACACAGATCATGCCGCTATCGGATTCCAGAGCGACCTTATCGAATATGGACCTCCTGATCAGGCGAAAATCGCAATCCACGTCACGGAGTCTGAGGCCAAAAGCCAGTTTGACCATCCAGTGATAGATACGGCCAATGATCCTCCGGTGAAGGGGATCGGACCGCCCAATCTTGTAGCCGTTGACCCAGCCTGTCCCTTCTCTCATCTGTGGCACAAGCAGTTTCAGTTCCTGAGGATCGTACTGCGCATCACCATCAGTATAGAAGATCAGTTCTTTTGAAGCCGCAGCAAAGCCTGATCGAAGTGCACCTCCGTAGCCCCTGTTCTTTTCGTGAAAGACGAGGCGGAGTCTGTCGTACCGGTTCTCCAGATCCCGCAACACCTTCCGGCTGGCGTCCACGCTGCCATCGTCAATGACGATGATCTCGTAGTCATCGGCCAAAGTCCGCAGAGTCATGTCCGTCAGGACGACCATCGTGGCAATAGTGCCAGCATCGTTGTAGCAGGGGAAGAAAGCTGATATACTGGTCCGCATCATATTCTCCTTAACTTATAGGCTCAGGAACACAAAAGCAACCCAACAGGCCAAGAGCACCGCCAGGTCTGTTAGTCTGACCAGGAACCCGGCATTGGTCAAGAATTGGGTTTCTCCGGCCAGTGCCTGCATAGCGCGCGATTTGTTCATCGGCCAGTCACCTCTATCTGCGTCAGCAATAGCCGGTCGGTCTCCTGGCTCGTCAGCGGCAGCCGAGCCATCGTGTCTGGATTGTAGAGGCCCAGTTGCAACCAGTAGCGGCCTGGCGGCGCGTCAGGGGCGACGGTGAAGCGGTGGACGTGCAGCAGCACGTCGCCAGGGTGCAGGCTGTCCGGGGCGACCCCCAGGCCGTCGCACTGGCCACCAACGTGGCCCTGGGGGTCGAGCAGGTGGACGAAGAGAGCCAGCGGTGGTTCCGATTTTCCCTCGATCCGCCAAGCGGTGATGAGTGCGACCTCCGTGCCTGCTCTCGGCTCGCCACCTAACAACTCGTATCCCAGCAAGGTGAACTGGCTGCCGAAGCCGGCTGGGAGTGGGACCACCGTTCTCTGCGAGGGATCGGCGTCGGATGGGACGAGCAGGGGGCTAGTCCACGCTGAGGTCACCAATTGTTCCCGGTAGGCATCCCAGGTCGGTCGCAGGTCAACGTGGCAGGTTGCCTCCCCACAGGAGGGCAGGCCGCTCCGTTCGGCCAGCGCCGGGTCGAGCGGCGTGCCGGGGCCGATGAAGAGCCACACTGGGCCGGGGGGGATGACCAGGCAGGAGCGGGCGTCGAACCAACGCTTGTCCACGTGGCGGGTAGAGAAGGCTGCCAGGAGGTATGGCTCTATCTCCTCAAAGGTGACTCCTGAGAGGGCGACGTCCACCGGCTCTCGTTGTTCCGGGGGGGCGTATTCCAGCCGCAGCAGTGGGGTGGCCGTGCGCCAGGGGTTGAGAGCGCCCTGGTAGCCGTTGGCGAGCGAAATACAGGCAAGCACCAAGAACAGGAGTCCCCTGGTCCAGGAACCAGATTTTGAGGCGGGCTTCCGAAGAACCTGGGTTCTCCACTCCACGGCGACGAAGAGGAAGAGCAGAGGAATGAATACGGTGTACCAGCGCGGGCCGTAGGCAACCCCGCCGAAGTCATCGGTGAACAGGATAAAGTAGAGGGCGAACAGGCTGCTGGTCAACCCGACCAGCGCCGCGGACACTCGCAGCCGGCTGGCGCGGTCACGCCAGACCCGCACCAGCGCGACCACGGCCCACAGGAGCACCGGATTGAAGGCGAACAGGCCGTGCCCACCGAAGAGCAGGCGCAGGCCATAGATCACCGGATGCTCTGGGCTGCGGTTGCCAGCGATGGTCTGGGGGAAGCGGGAGCCAGGGTAGTCGTAACCCGGCGTATACATGTACGGCGGCAGCGGGTTACCGACGATCCGGTAGTCCAGGAGGACCATCAAGGCGATGGGGAACAGCCCGCCCAGGAGGTAGGGCCAGGCGCGACGCTGGTGACTCCACACCGCGTAGCCAAAGAAGGCGACGAAGAAGAGGCCAACTCCCAGGTCGAAAGTGAAGGCCAGCGCGGTCAGTAGGCCAGCGACGAAGAGCCAGCAGCGCGCGTTGTGGTCGTTCTGCGTACAAGAGAACAGCGGGTTGGCAGGATTAACAGATCGGAAGATACCCCCCTTGAGCAAGGCGCAGAAGCCAGCCAGCAGGCAGGCGGTGGCAGGAAGGTGACTGTTGAAGACGGTGCTGTAGGGGAAAACCTGCGTGGCCAACCCCAGGGTGACTGTCAGCAGAAGCGCAGCCGGGTTGTCGAGTCCCAAGAGGCCCGTCGTATGGTAGAAGAGGGCCAGCATCAGCGCCGAGGGAAGCCCTACCAGCGTCAGCGTGAGGAGGTAATAGGCCCAATCCGGGCTGTCGTCGCAGAAGGCGCGACAGTGACACGGGCTCTCGTCCAAATCGCACCAACCGGCGTCCAGCGAGAGGTGAAAGCCATTGTGGAGAACAGCGTACACCCCGGAGGCGATGAACGTGAGGACAGGAGGTTTGCCGGAGTAGAAGTGGCCGTCCACAAAGATGCGATCCACCGTGCGGCTGAGAGGTGACTCGTCAATGATCCAGGTTCCCCGCTGCACGAGCGACTCGATGGTCGCCATGCGGGAACGGTCGTTAGCAGAGCCCACGTGGGAGTGGGTAAAGAAAGCCCACACGAGGAAAAAGAACAGGGCGACCCAGGCTGTGAGTCTGGGCCGTGCACCGGCCTGAAGAGCCGGTGCTGGGACAACGTTCCGCCCTGGGGGTGTGGGAGTTGGGGGGTGGGAGAGACCCGTTTTCTTCATGGCGCTTGCTCCATCAGGGTAATTGTGTTCATCGTCACCATATCGCCCGCAGCGTCGCTGCGGGGCAGCCGTTCCATCGTCTCCAGGTTATAGAAGCCAGTAGATAAGATATATGCTACAGGCGGGGCATCGGCGGGAACCTGGAGGTGAAAGGTATCCATTATGACTTCGCCAGGGAACCAGCGGTCGGTGGTGTACGTGGCGCGGCCCGGCTCGTGGTCATCCTGCGCCCAAATGGGCGAACCGGACGCCGGATTGTGGGGACCAAGCAGGTGGACAAAGGCGGTGTAGCGCCGGTACATCAATTCCAGCGCCTGCCAGGTAAGGCGCACCGATAGAGTGTCGCCGGGGCGCACATCGGTGGAGAGAAGATCGAAGCCGATCAACCGGATCAAGCCGGCAAAGTCGGTGCGGATGGCATACTGGGGATCTGTGCGGCTGGCAGTGGGTGGGACGCGGTAGGCAGCGAAAACCGCATTCCGGGTGTCCCAGCGGCCGGCGGGAAAGGTCACTTCCAACAGATCGGCAGTCGTCTCGTCGCCATCAAGGATGAGATAAACGGTTTCGCGTCCGGGTTCGCCGGCTGGCAACAGCCCGGCCGGGCCATAGAAGTCGCGAGGCCGGTCACGTTTTTTTTCCCCCCCCAGCCCCCCCTGCGAGGAGGGGAGTTGCATGGCCAGCAAGAGGGTAGCGTAATATTTTTGCGTCGGGGTGATGTAGACGACCGCCTCGTCTGGCAGTCCACCGATGTAGCGGCCGACGCTGGCCATCTCCTCGTGGAGGATGTGAGGCAGATCGGGCAACCGCGCCCAGACGGCGAAGTAGTCACGCCCCGTCAGCCCGATGCTGAAAACCAGAGCGCCGAGGACGGCCAGGCTGGCCAACGGGCGACGACGTGGCCAGCGGGCGACGGCGGTCGTCCAGGTCGCTTCTATCCCCACGGCGACGATGATGGCCACGGGCAGCACGCCGCCGATGGAGCGGCCAAAGGTAGGGGCAATGCCGGAGACGAGGGAGGGTGTGTGCATCAGGCCCGCCCAGAGCAAGAGAAACCAGTTTTTTTCCGAAAAACCCGGTTTCTTCTGGCACAGACAAACGATCACACCAATGATGAAAAAAATGGCCTGCACAACGTCGAGGGCCGGGCGACCGGGCAGATTGAGGATCGGGTCGAGGTCACCGCGCCAGACCAGGCCCCGCAGCACCCGTCCCACGTTGGCAACTATCATTGCCGGGCCGTGCTCGGGTGTCTCGGCGACGATGGCCTGAGCGCGCAAAGTCAGATAGGCAGGGTAGCGGGCAAAAAAAACAATGAGCGGTGCCGCCACCGCCAACGCGATGAGCAGTGCTAGCAATGTACACCGTAGCCGTTGGGGACGCTGTTGTGGCCGGCGCACGATCCAGACCAGCGCAGGGTACACGACGATCAGCGGTAACAGGCGGGCCGGGATGTAGGTGTATTGTGAAAGTCCGAGCAGCAGTCCCGCCAGCACCCACCAGCGCAGCCGGCCGTCGCGAACGGCGTGCCACCAGAGTGTTACAGTCAGCCCCTCCAGCGTGACCAGCGTGATGATGCGCAGTCCCAGTCGGCTGAAGGCAAGCAGGCTGTAGATTCCCGTGGCCACGGCAGCCGCCAGGAGCGCCAGGCGTGTGGCCCGTTCCGGCTCGTCGGCGAAGAGCTCGCGGGCAACCAGGTAAGCGGCCAGCACGGCGAGGACGCCTGCCAGTGCAGCCACCAGGCGCAGTGCCCAAACCTTCGGGCCGACCATTGCGACGACGAGAGCGCCGAAGTAGTGGAACAGCGGTTCGCGACCATAGTTACCCTCCAGAAAGACGGGAAAGCGGGTCGTAGCGGGCGGCCAGGTGGTATGAACAGCACGAGAATAGACCTCCCAACTATCGTAGAAGCGCGGATGGGGCAGCCCCTCGGCCAGCGCCTGTGCGTCCAGCGTGTTATACGCCTCATCGTGGAAGAGGCCCGGCGGCAAGTCAGCCAGGCGGTGGAGGCGCATGCCGAAGGCCGACAGTAACAGGAGCAGCATGGTCAGCGTATGCCAAAAGCGATTCACAGCCTCACCTCCGGCTCATGTGGGCTCAAAGGTGAAGTTGGATCCTATCAAAGCCTCGAAGAAATTGGGCATGCCCCGTTTTATGGGGAAGCGCATCATTTGACTCTCTCCATAACACACTCCATAGCGCGGCAAAGCCGCAAGTCTGCAAGTTTGCAAGTAGCAGGTCATGATTCTCGCGGACAACGCAAATGTTGCCAGGTAATACTACATGGGCGTCGTAGTGGCGACCTCAGTCGCTCTAGCCTCACTTTGAACAACTAAAGTCGTTACTACGAGCAAGATTGCCAATGTCCAGACCATGCTCGGATTGTACCATCATTGGGCCTGTCTTTCAAGCCCTCTCAACCTCGAGGTCCACGCGAGCCTCACCTCCACGGCAGTATCCACAGCCGGTCCGCCACCTCAGCGCCATTTATTATCACCGGCAAGCGGTGCAGGTCGGCGCGGGTGTAGACGCCCAACTGGACCGAAACGTTTTTGGCCTTTTCGTCAATAGGGGGGGGAAGATCGGCCCCCAGCGGGATGAGATGCAGTTGGGCCACGATATCACCCTGGCTCAGCGATGCGGTCCAGACGTCAAAGCCATCGTGCTGGGCGACCAGGTTGCCATCCTCGTCCAGCAGGTGGACGAAGACGCTGAGTGGTTGCGGTCCGTCGTGCAGGACGCGCCAGATGGTGATGAGCCGTAGTTCGCTACCGGGCGTGGCTGCGTTGAGCACCTCGTAGCCCAGAAGAGCGACCTGACCGCCAAAGTCGGCCGGCAGATGGACAGGCTGTGCGCTTTCGGGCAATGTTACCGGCGCGATAGAGGATCGTGCCAGGAAATTAGAGAGATTCGGTTCGGTCTCAATGGTGTAGAAGGTGACACCGGGGCGGCCATCCGCCATCCTGTAAGGGCTCACAGAGGCCACAGCCGGGTCACCAGCGAAGGGCTGCCAGATGTCAGGGTCGGCCGCGGAGAAAATAGGCATGGCCAGCGTGAAGCGAACGGCATCGGCGGGCCAGATGAAGGATTGACCAGCCTGAGCCCAGCGGGGCTGGCGCCCGTCGTGGATCAAATCGCGCCGCAGGCCGTTCACGTCCACGGGGTCAACCCACATCTCGAAGACCACCACAGGCTGGGGGGTGGGCTGGTCATCGAGGAAAGCGGCGACGTCGGCGAAGTGGGCCTTGTAGCGCCAGTAGACCTCGGGGTGGGCAGCCCACACGCCGAAACCGTCCCTACACGTCCCAGTGAGGTGTATCATGCCCACCAAGCCCAGCCCTCCCCCAATGAGAACAAGGAGGCGGGTTCGGGCCGGTTGGCCTCGACGCGCTCCCCATTCCCACAACCACGCCGCCCCCACGCCGATCATGCTGTATGCCGCCGGCAGTGCGCCGATGGCACGGATGCTACTGGGGGCATCAGGCGTGACCATGCTGGGCACGAGGGCGACGAGAAGCCACAGCCCGATGAGGCCACAGGCAGGCCGCTGTGCCTGCACCACGCACCGGGCCAGCCCCAGGTAGAACAACAGCCCGCTCAGTGGATCCAGGATGGGACGGCCGGGGATGCCGTAGGTCCAGCGGGCCTCACCGCCATGGCTGAACATGGCCAGCGTGGCTAAGACGGCTTGCCCCAGGGGGCCGGGGTCACCCTGGCGCAGCGCCAGCAACGGACCTTCCAGTTGCTGGATGCGCTCCTGGATCTCCGGGTGCGCGTGGAGGTAGAGGAAGAAAGGGGCCACGATGACAGCCGCAACTAACCCCGCACCTGCCAGGGCCCTCCAGTGCCGCCGCAGCCTCGCCCGCTGGAAGACTACTGCGTAGACCAGCCAGGCCAGCACCAGCGCAGGGAGGATGCGGGCGGCCGTGTATGTGTAAAGGGTCAGGCCGAACAGGAGACCGGAGGAGAGAACCAGCGCCCGGCGACGAAGGGCGGAGCACTGAGCCTGTCGAAGGGCCAGGCCCCGCCAAAGCAGGATTACGGCTAGTGTGAGGAGCAGCGGGAAGGTGATGGCCCGAATCCCGATGCGGCTGAAGATGACTGGCCACCAGGAAACGGCCAGGCCGACCGCCGTTACCAGCGCTGCCACTGGCCCAAAGATGTGCCACATCAGCGTGTAGCTGACCGTGACCAATACCATCCCCGCCATCACCGCTGGCATGCGGATGCCGACCACGTTGTCGCCGAATAAGGTAAGGGTGGTGGCCTGGAGGTAGTGGAAAAGCGGTTCGTGGCCGAACCCCCCAGCCAGGAACGGGGCTCCCTCGCCAGCAAGTACGCTCAGCGAGATGTCTGCGTTGACCACCTCGTCCTGAGATAACCCCCAGGGCAGGGTGTGCAGGCGATAGAGGCGGAAGAAGGCCGCCAGTAACAATATGCCAGCCAGCAGGAGCCAGATCAGCGGTTGTTCTCTACGTCTGGGCTCATTCATCGGCCGGTACATCGTAGATAAACAGCGAGTAGCCAATCTTGGCGTCGGGCGGGCGAGCGCGGAACCAGGCGAAGAGATCGTGATCGGGGAAAAGAACTCCCACCAGGTTGGTAACGCTGATAGCATAAACGCCTGGTTCGGGCTGTTCCCGGTCGAAAGATGGATCGTTCCACAGGGAGAACCCGTGGGGAACGCCGGGCAGCAGGTCGTAGGCAATGGTGTAAGCCTCAGGCCAGGCGCTGCCAAACCAACTCAGCCGCACGCGCTCCACCCCTTCCCGCGCCATCCACGTCTTTAGCCCTTTCAGGTCCTGCCCCCAATCAATGTTGGCATCTACCAGGATGCGCCAGCCGTCCTGCGGCCCGCCACCCACGGGATTGAAGAAAGCCAGGAAGTGAGGGTAAATGTGCACAGCGGTGAGGGTGAGCCAGAGGACGAGAAGGACGGGGAGGAGACGACGGGCCAGGTTGGGAGATGAGTATGGGGGTGTGGGTGTGTGTGGGTGTGGGTGAGGGGCCAGGCGGGCGATGTGGACGGCGATGAATGGAAGTACAGGCAGAAGGTGACGATAGCCGATGTTGAGACTGCTGGTCATCGAAGCAAGGAAATAAGCAACCGGCGGGATCAGGAGCAGCAGGTCATCCCGGCGGAAGCGACGCAGGGCCTTACCGGTGGCCAAAAGCAGCGCCACCAGCGTCGCCAGCGGCGTTTTGACGACGAAGGCGACCGGGAAGTAGTACCACCAGCCTTGATGGCTGTACTGACCCAACAGGTAGGCCGGCCGGCCGCCAGTGCTGAAGTTCAGAATCGCGAGTATTCCTTTGAGGTAAGAGGGGGCTGGGACGAGAGGGCCGTTTTCTCCCGCCCCCCCTCCTATCCCCCCTCCAGGGGGGAGGGGGCCGACCTGGAAGCCATAGGCCGCCCAGACAATGAGCAAGCCCAGGAGGACGGTGAATGCCAACAGGGCCAGATTGCGCACCACCCGGCCGAGACGATCCCGCCCGCCCCCGCGGGGCGGGTTTCCACACCCGCCAGCCAGCGCGTCGGCCAGGACGGCCAGGGCGAAGATGGGGCCGAAGAGAAGGTTAGAGAGTTTGGCGCTCAGCGCCAGCCCGAACGCCAGCCCACTCCCCAGGGCACGCAGCCAGGAGGGACGCCGTATCGCACGCCAAAGGGCATAGGCAGCCAGAAAAACGAAGCAGGCGCCTCCCACATCTGTCGTAGACAACCGGGTGTGGGCCAGGATGTTGGGATCCAGCGCACAAAAGGCGGCGGCCACCAGCCCTCCCCACGGGCCCCATCTACATTCGGCCCACCGGAAGACCAGCGTCACCAGCACCAACCCCAGCCCGATGATCGGCAGGCGAGCCAGGAAAACGATGCGGTCTGGATGGGGATTAGCCCGCCAGAGGAAATTGTCGGCGAAGTGGTACCACTCGCCGACCTCCCACCACTCGTCCAGCGGCAGATGGAGGTCGAGCAACAGGTGAGCCGGCAGCGCGCTGAGCACGTTGACCAGGGGCGGATGCTCGACGCTGAGGCGGGGGTCGCCTGTGCCCAGGTAGGCCGCGCCCCGGGCGATGTGGTTCTGCTCGTCCATCGTCGGCGACTTCTGCACCGCGCTGGTCAGCGCCAGCGCGAAGGTCAGCACCAGCAGGCCGACGACGAGAAACCGGGATCGCATCGCCGCGCTCATCGGACCGTCACCACCGCCAGGGGAATCGCATCGCCGATGGGTACACCATCCGGGCCACGGACCGGCAGTCGCTCCCCCGTACCCAGGCTATACATTCCAACCAGCAACGGAATATCGCCCGCAGGCGTTAGGGGATCAATCGGAATGGTGTATTCATCCCGCACGATCTGGCCCGGCCCCCAAAGGACGGTTGGCCGCAGCGTGCATCCTGGAGTGCCGTCCTGCTGTCCCCACATCGTTCCGTCATAGAGGTGGTTGAAAACCTGATAGTTGGTCTCTATCGGTCGGAGAGCCTCCCAGTAAAGCACCAGGCATATAGACCCGCCGGGACGAACGTCAACGGTATCCAGGTGGTAGCCCAGCAATCGCACCGCCTCCCCCAGCGTGTAGCCTGCCGGGGTGTAATCGGTGGGGAGCATCGCCGTCACGCTCACCGGGGTGGTCCCGGCGTCGAAACGGAAGGTGTAGTCCTCAACATGAAAGACGGTCGGCGAAGGCGCTACCCCCCTCTTGTCCCCCCTCCAGGGGGGAGGAGGAACCCCCCTCTTGTCACCCCTCCAGGGGGGAGGAGGAACCCCCCTCTTGTCCCCCCTCCAGGGGGGAGGAGGAACCCCCCTCTTGTCACCCCTCCAGGGGGGAGGAGGAACCCCCCTCTTGTCCCCCCTCCAGGGGGGAGGAGGAACCCCCCTCTTGTCCCCCCTCCAGGGGGGAGGAGGGTCGCGGTGATAGATGCGCAGTTTAGGCTCCCCGGCGACTCGGATCTCCCCCCAGAGATGATACGTCGCCTCGATATCGGCCTGGTGGATCGGCACCTCGTCCTGAACATTCTGAGCAATCAGGTACCATTCAGGGTTGGGACAATAAGTGCGCTCTGCTCCCCGGGTGTACCAGCCCGCGACCTCCTGCTCTTCGTTACTGGCGTAGACGCCGTTCAAGACCCCATCTTCAACAAGAGCGCCGATGACTTTCCAGCCAGCCCGGTAGGGGAAGCCGAAATAGCCGAAGAGGGGCATCTCATCGTCAGGCCTCCAGTAGAGAGCCGGTTGGTGGGCAGGCCACGTGCGCTTGATCTCAGGGTCGTGCTGGACAAACATCAGATAAGGATAATACGCGAGAAAGATGAACAATGAGCAATGAACGATGACCAATGACCAATGAACAGTGAGCAGTGACCAATGACGAGGTGGCGGGGGGACAAGATTGAGGACGAAAGTCAGGAGGTAATCCAATGCAGAGGCGGCCAAAAGAACGGCTCCGGGGAAGACATTCAGGACGTGGGTGCGAGGGTCCCAGACCAGGAAATAGTAGAAAAGGAACGGGACACCGGACCACAGCCAGGCGGCGCGGGATGGTGCCGAGGAATGGCGCGAGAGAAGGATCGTAGCCAGCAGGCCGGTCAGCACAGGTCCCATCCAGATTGGAGATTGGAAACTGGGAACTGGAGATTGCAGGATCAAGAGCAGGTAGCAGGCGGTGGGGATCAGGAGACCCAGGCGGCGGAAGGGGAGGAAGGAGGCAACGATGAGCAGACAAGCCAGGCCGATGAGGTAGTAGGCGGAGTTATAAAACGTGGCCAGGGGCAGCGAGGAGAGCAGATTGTTGTACAGCGGTCCTCCGGTGCCGATGCGAGCGCCGCTCAGATACCCCAGGGTTTTGGCGAAGTTGGGATGGCAGGCGAATGGGAGGTAGAAAAGTGCCAGGATACCGAGAGCCAGCGCTCCCGCGATCAGAACATCAACCAGGAAGGCTCGCCACCGCGATCGGGCGATCCACAGCCGCCGACCGACGACGTATGCGGCGGCCGGCAGTGCTAGCCCTGCGTCATAGTGGGCCAGGAGGCCAAAAGCCAGCAGCGCCGCTCCGACAATAAGCCATTGGCGTCCTTCTCCCTCCGACCAACGCCAGAGGGCCAGCAACGCCAGGGTCGTCGTCGCCAGCACCAGGCCCTGGTACTGCACGATGCGGCCAAAGCCCACGAAATATCCGTTGATCGCCAGGAGCAGCGCGGCAACGAGAGCGCTCCGCCCGTTGAACCACCGTCGGCCTAGCAGATAGAGGGCCACGACGCCCAAGAGACCGACCAGGGCGAAGGGCAGCCGGGCCTGCCATTCATTGATCGTGCCGGAAAGCGTCCAGGTAGCCATCGGGAGAAGAACCTCGGCGGGGCCTTTCTGGTGATAGAACAGTTGTTCATCGTCTCCCAGGATGACGCGGGCAGCCCGCATCATCACGATCCCCTCGTCGCCCTGGAACTCGCTATATCCCAGGTAGAGCAGGCGGAAAAAGGCGGCGAGGATAATGAAAAATGAAAAATGAAAAATGGCGAATGATGGATGGCGAATGGCGAATGGCGAATGACGGATGATAAGTCTGGGATCCGAAAGCGAAGGGTGGGGGGTGAGGAAGATAAGGCCGAATATGAGCAGGTTGACGGTGACGAGCAGGGCAGGAAAGGTCAAAGGGCCAGGGATATAATGGAGCAGGAGCGTCAGCAAAACAACAGTACCTATCCCCAGGCCAAGGCCGACCGCTATCTCCTCGGCAGTTGGCCGGCGATGCCGGCCGGTCAGCAATCCGGCCCACGCCAGGCCGGGCAGGAGCCACAGGAGGATGAACGCCGACCAGTACCGTGTCGCGGGCACAGCCAGCCCGACATCGGCCAGGATGGTAAGGAGAGCCAGCCAGAGAAGCGGACAGTATCGCAGAGCCTTTACCGCTTTTACTACCTTCGCTTGCATACGCCTCCATATCCAACGAACATCTGGCGAACTCCTTTGAGTTGCCTCACTTGCTCACCTCGACGGATGGCAGGAGCAGATGGTCGACGCCAGCGACAAACAGGCGTGGGCCGTGGGGCGGGCGGTAGAGACCAACTCGCAGCGTGTAAAGGCCCGGAGCCGCACCGCCAGGGATAACCAGAGGATGATGCAGTACGACAATGTCCCCAGGCTCCAGGCCGCTAAGGGCCACTGGCCACCCATCCCACTGTGACAAGGCAACCCCATCAGTGTCCAGCAGGTGGACGAAGACGGCCAGCGGAGGCGCGACTGTTTCCTCAACTCGCCAATAGGTGATCAACTCAACAGCCTGGCCTGGCGCAACGGTGGTCTCGACCAGTTCGTAGCCCGCCAACGCCGGGCCTCCGTCGAAGGAGGCCGGCAGTGACACCGGTTCACCGTCAGGCGTGACTGGAACAGGATCACCGGGCAGTATTTCTAGCAAGGGGCGAGCATCGGCCAGAAGATCGGCGCCGGTGAGCAGCATCTCCACCACTGACGATGGTGGCACTGTTGCCTCGACGATATAGCGGGCCGGGCCACCTGCCGCCAGCACGAACGCCCCCGGACCGGCCCACTTGGTGACCAACCGGTAGCCAGGCTGTACCCCCAGTGCCTCGGGTGGCAAGTCGGCCACGGCGGGGCCAACGACGACGGCACGGTTGAGAGGCATATCAGGCGGGTAGGCGAGCCTGTAAATGTGGATGGAGTAGCCAATGCGGATGTCCGGCTCCCGGTCGCGGAAGACGGCGTAGATGTCACGGTGTCGATAGAGCAACCCTAGTTGTAGGCTAGTCGTGCTGATGGCATAGATACCAGGAGGGGGCATGTAGGGATTATAGCCGAAGAAGTCTGGTCCAGCCAACACGCGCCGAAAAGCGGGCAAGGGGTGGAAGGACAGGCCATAGGCAGCGGGGTCTGCACTGCCGAAGTAACTCAGTTCGACGCTAGCCACATCCTGCGCAACTAGAGAGTCCCGCAAACCGACCAGGTTCTGTCCCCAGTCCGCATCAGAGAAAAGGCGATAGGCGTTCTTCGGACCGCCTCCCAGTTCGTTCACAAAGGAGAGGTGATGAGGGTAGATACAGGCCGCGCTCACAGCGGCCCAGATGACCAGCAGTGCCAACCCCACCTGCCAGATCCGGCGGATGTGGCAGCGCGATGGCACGCTTTCAGCAGCCAGCGCGATAGCGAAAGGAAGGACGGGCAAGATGTAGCGGTAGCTCATTTTGAGAGGGCTGGCAATAGTAGCGGCGAAAACGACGGCGGCAGGGACCAGCCACAGGACTGCCTGTCGCCAGCGGCCAAGCACACGCACCAGGCCCAACCCCAGCAGAGTCAACGTCGGCAGCGGGGTCTTGAGAGCAAAGATGACAGGAAAGTAATACCACGGGCCGGTGTCGTAGGTTCGGCCCAGGAAGAAAGTGGGCGTGCTGGCCTGGACGCGACGGTAGACGGCCGCCATCCCCCGCCAGTAGGTGGGGGATGGCAGAGGCATACCCGCCTCAGTAATGGGCCCGGTCTCGAAGCGGTAGGCGGCCCATACGACGACTAGCGCCAGCAGTCCCATCCCGACGAGCGCTACCGCCCGCTGGCCCAGCGAGAGTTCGCGTCCGTCAGGAGGCTGGTAGAGCAGAACTATCAACAGAAAAACTGGGCCGACCAGTACACCCGAGAACTTGGTGCACAGCGTCAGACCAGCGGCCAGACCTGCCAGCGTGAGATTAAAGGTGGTCGGGCGGCTCAAGTAGGCCCCCAGCCTCCACACAGCGATGAAGAGAAAGCAGGTCAGCCCCAGGTCGGTCGTGACCAGCCGGCCATTGCCGACGATGTTGGGATCCAGAGTGAAGAGGATCAACCCTAGCCAGGCAACTGACTCGCTGGCAAAGCGGCGTAGGGCCAGAAACAACGTCAGCCCCAATAACATCGCCAGGCTCATCACCGGCCAGCGCCCGGCGACAACCAAATCTTTGGCGCGGTCGAAGTTGGCCTGCCAGAGAAAGACATCGGCAAAGTTGACGATGTCAGCCTGCTCCCAGGTGGGATGGTCGAGAGGGAGAACGACGTCGGATCGCAGGAACAGTGGCAACGCGGCCAGCCCGTCCACCAGTGGCGGGTGCTCCCAGCTCAGTCGTGGGTCGCCAGTGCGGAGATAGGCGTAACCGGCACCCAGGTGGTAGGGCTCGTCGAAGGTAGCCGACTTGCGGACACTGCTAAAAGCCATCTGCGCCAGCAGCAGGCACAAAAGCAGGCTCACCCCCAGCCAACGCATACGTTCCATTTTTTTCATGGCGACGCCACTTCCAATGACGGCAGCACCAGGTGATCAACTGCGCCCACCGTCAGCCGGTGTCCGGGGTCTTGCGTCTCGTAAAGGCCGAGAATAGGGGTATAAAGGCCGGTTGGCAGGCCGGCAGGCAGAGGGATCAGGTGCCGCTGGACGATCAGGTCGCCGGGGCCCCAGCCCCTGGGCGGGCTACCCAGACCATCGTGCTGGGCCACCAGCTCGCCTGCGTCATCAATCAGGTGCACGAAGATTTTGAGTGTGACACTGGAGGGGGCCTCGATGCGCCAGTACGTCAGCAGAGTAAGAAAGCCGCCAGGAGCGGAGGACTGCTGTAGCCACTCGTAGCCCAGGAAGACCAGCCGCCCGTCGAAAGAGACAGGAACCGCCACGGGCGTGCCATCGGGCAGGGCAGCCGTGGTTTCCAGATACTGTAGATCACGGCGTATTTCTGCACCGTCTGCGCCGTCGGATAGGCGGTAACTGGTGAACGAGACCCCCCTCTTATCCCCCCTCCAGGGGGGAAGAACCACCGCCCCCCACTCCAACAATTGCTCCCGGAGGTCAACATCGAAAGGGACGACTTGAGGGACGAAAAGCCAGGCGTCATGCCCGGCAGGGACGACGAGGGTCTCACGGGCATCACACAGGCGGACGTCGTGGACGTGCCGTCGGGCAGCCAGTTCCAGGCCTGGGCCATCGAGCGTATGCACAGACAGGCCCGCGACGCTGACAGGCGTCCCGGCCGGCAGTTCATCCAGCCGATGGGCCACCGCGGTCAGGTCTGCCTGGTAGTCGAAGCGTACCATATCATTCTGAGGCCAGACGAGAAAGTAATCACGCCCGGTGAGGAAAAAGCAAGGAGCAAGGAGCAGGAAGCAGGCAGCGGGAAGCAGGAAGCAGGAAGCAGGAAGCAGGGAACAGCGATCTTGCATCTTGCGTCCTGCATCTTGCATCCTCCATCTTACATCTTGTATCCTCCATCTTGCATCCTGCATCCTTTGCTTGAGCCAACGGCCTGCTTCGACGAGGGCGAGTGCAGGGAAGACAAAGACGACCACCAACCCGAGGACGTTTCGGATGGAACTGGGGGCGACGGAAGTGACGATGCTGGGCACAAGCGCACCGGCCAGCCAGACGAGCAGGAAACCGTAGCGGGGATCACGCCAGCGCCAGAGCGCGATGAGCAATCCCGCGCAGAAGAGCGCCGCACTGATAGGGTCAGCGAAGACGGGACGACCAGGAAGGTTCTGGCGCGGCCAGGGGTCACCGGCGCAGGTGAAGAATTTGAGGTTCGCGATCAGGTTTTGCCACACCAGTGACGGATCTCCGGCAAGCAACCTGTCAAGGGGTCCCTGTACCTCTGCGATGCGGTACTCAGCGCCAGGGTGAGTCGTCAGCCAGATTGCGAGCGGCACGGACACGATGGCGGTGATGAGGAGGAATACGAGGATGCTGGACCACGGGATGGGAGTAGATGGGGAGATGAGGAAGAAGTAGATGAGGAATAAGGCGAGGATGACGGGGAGAGTGCGAGCGGCCATGTAGGTGTAGAGGGAGAGACCGAGGAAGAAGCCCGCAAGCAGCCAGTTGGCTACGCCCGCCAGTCCGCCAGGGGCGGGGGATCGGGAGACCGGGGGATTAGGAGTGTGGGAGTGTGGGCGGTTAGTAGCCGGGTCGGTGGCGCGGAGGAGGAAGTAAGCGGCGAGGGCGGCGGTGAAGGGCAGCGTGATGGCGCGTAGGGCGACGCGGGCGTAGAAGAGGGGCCAGAAGGACAGGGCCAGCCAGCCGCCAGCCAGCAGGGCGGTGGGTACATCGAAGAGACGCCGGATAAACACATACGTGGCGGCCAGGCCCAGCAACCCGAGGGCAACGGAAGGGTAACGGAGCCCCAGCCAGTGGTCGCCGAAGAGAGCGACGGTCGCAGCCTGGACATACTGGTACAGCGGCTCGTGGCCATAGGCGGCGGTGAAGTAGATGGCGTGGCGTCCGGCCAGGATATCGCGGGCGATGAGCCAGTTGGCGACCTCGTCGTGGCATAACCCAGGCGGCGCCTCGCCCAACATCCAGAAGCGGAGCACAGCAGCCAGCAGCATGATCAGGGTGATGGCGACCCACTCTCCTCGTCTACTCATCTCTCACCACCCGAACTTCACTCAACAGCACACGATTGTCCAGCCAGTGGCCGTCCTCCGCGACGACCGGCAGGCGGTCCCTGCCGGGTACGTACAGGCCAATCTCGATGTCGTAGAAGTCTGGCGGGGTCGTCAAGCCCACTGTCAGTTCGTGGGTATCCTCGACAACCTGACCGGAGTGCCACTGGCTGGTGGGTGCGGCTCCACCGGCCGGTTGGCTGTCGCTGTTGGCCCAAACCTGATCCTCGACGCCGAGAACGTGGGCGAAGACGCCGTAGTCTGTCTCCATCGGGGCCAGTGCCCGCCAGTAGAGCGTCAGGCGGATCGCATCGCCGGGCCGTACCACCCGCCGGTCCAGCGTGTAGCCGACCAGCGCGGCACGATTGCCGAAGTTGACGTTCAACGGATTGGGGAACTCGCCAGCACGGGGCCGAATCTCGACCGTCGCCAGGTACAGCGCATCACGTCCATCTGGTGTGGTGAGGCGCGGGCCGTCGGGCAAGTACATGCCGACCTGAACATAACCCACGTCCGGCGCATAGGCCGTCTCCGGGACGTGCACGCGGTAAGTGTCGGCGAATGCGACGCCAGGCTCCCAGACGGTGGTGGGATAGCGCCCCAGGCCAGGGTAGGTGTCGCGCTGAGCCACCATCGTGCCCGCTTCACTCAGCAGGTGGACGAAGACAGCGTAGTCCCGGTCGGCCCAGGTCAACGTCTGCCAGTAGAGGGTGACCTCCACCATGCCGCCCGGCTCGACGACGGCCGGTGTAACCTGATAGCCCAGCAGCCGCGCCACGTCGCCGCCGTCTGCCATCCACCGGACAGCGGTAGAATTGGGCACAGTCGCCATTTCGGATTCGGTCAGCGGGCGGGGGCGGGCGAAGGCCGGAGCCAACACGCCGACCAGGGCGTAGACGGCCAGCGCCGCCATCCCGATCGTCACAGCCAGGCTCGCCGCCCAGATCAGGCGGCGGGGGAAAAACTGGCTCAGTCCCAGGAAGAGCAAAAGGCCGAAGGCTGGCAGGCCAGGGAAGAAGAAACGGCCCATTGCACCGGCTGGGCTCACCAAGATGTAGGCGACGAGGACGGCGGCGAACAGCAGCACGGCAGCCAGCAACAGCAGCAGTTGTGAGTTGCGAATTGTAAACTGGACGGGGTGGCGAGCCGTGCGACCGACCAGGAGGATCAGCCCTACGATCCCGGCCACCGCCAGCCAGGCCAGTCCCCGGTATACGCCGTCGGGCAGTGGCACCTGCCCGTAGCCGAAGCGTCCCCAGAGGGTGCTCCAGGCCATCGGGAGTTCTAATCGGATGATCGCCCATGCCTCGACTGGACTGCGCATCCCCCATAGTTCGGTGACGCGCTGAAGGCCGGTCGGCTCGCCGTAGAGCACCTGGTTGCGCCAGAACCACCAGCCGGAGACCAGGGCTGCCAATCCCATCACGACGAGATTGCCCCGTAGAAAAGCGCGCCAGTCGCGGGCGGGCCAGGCAGCGACCAGGTAGGCCAGTTCGATCAACGCCAGCAGGGCCAGGAGATTGAACTTGACGAGGAGACTTGCGCCGAAGAGGACGCCCAGGGTCACGTCGGTGCGCACGCTGGGGCCATCCCGCGCCAGCCGGACGCATGCCAACAGCACCGCCGCGCCGCACAGCGCCGCCGGAACGTCGTTGTTGACCGCGCCGCTCAGATAGAGGAACTGCGGGTTGAAGGCGACCAGCGCAGTCCCGCCGAGGGCCAACGCGGGCCACCGGCCTGAAGAGCCGGTGCTGGGACGTTCGCGGAAGATCTCACGCCCGATGCGGTAAGTCAGCCAGACGACGCCGGCGCCGATGAGGATGCTCATCCAACGCACCACGTAGACCGCCAGGGCCATGTCGTGGAAGGGGCCTGCTCGGAAAGGCTCGTCGTCGCCGTGGAGGTATTGGTTCTTGTTGTCGTCGCTCACCTCCCAGTAGCGGTAGGCCCAGAAGGGATTCTCAGGTGGCTCGTAGTAGACCTCCTGCGCGACAGGCACCCACCAACTGACCAGTGCACCCAGGGCGTAGTAGAGCGGCGGATGATGGCTCTGAGCACGCGGGGCGTCGGGTCGCTGCACAGGCAGGCTGTGGTAGACGACGAGATGCCGCACGTAGCGGAAATGGCGCAGTTCATCCGTGGATTCATACAGCGGGTCGGCCAGGCTGTAGCCCACAGCCAGCACCAGATAGGCCACGAGAAGCGCAGCAAAGGCCAGATGTGGGAGCCTCTTCACGGTTCCTCCCCAACAGGTATCAAGAAACGATCAGAGGCAGGCTGGTCATCGGCCTTCAGGATCGGCCACCGGTCGCCGGTCATCGGATCATACAACCCCAACTCCAGCGTATACGGCCCGGCAGGCGCATCGGGCAGAAGCGCGAAACGGTGGGCCTGGAAAAAGCGGTCGCCGGGCCGGAGCGTGAGCGGATCCGCCCACAGGCCATCGTCACCGACGATGGCCGTCCCATCGGCGGCGAGCAAGTGAGCGAAGACGGCCAGCCGTGGTCCGGAGTAGATGCCTGGCGGGGGCGGGTTGGCGACGATGGGGATGGGCGGTATGTCGAGCGGCCCGGGGATGTCCCAGCCAGTGAGAAGCAGGACGGTATGGCCGGGTGCGGGCATCCCCTCGGGCCAGCCCCAGCCCAGAAGCAACATCCCATTTGCGAAAGGGTGAAGCGTGGCCCGCGAGCCCCAGTCCCGAGTCCACTGTGGCCACCACGCCCATGGCCTCGGATAAGCAAAAATCTGAAACGGCTCGCAGGCATCCACGAGGGGAAGCATATCGTGCTCTACCACTGCCTGCACCAGGGGGCCAGGTGCAGGGGTAGAAAGCAAGATCAAGTGGGAGGTATCGCCAGCCGGGTACGGGTAGACCAGCACTCGTTCGGGGTTGAACAGGCGCATAGCAACGTCATCGCGATGGGTATCCACCTCCAACGCCAGGCGATCCCAGGGACCCATAAGGGCGCTGGAGATGGCAACGTCGGTTATCTCAGGGTGAGCGTCCAAGTAATGGGCGGCCTCGCGGTAGTCGGCGCGGTAGAGGAAGCGCACCATGCCGCGCTCCGGCCAGGTGACGAAGTAGTCACGAAGATCACGGATGACGTTGGTGGTCAGAAACAGAATGACCAATGATAAGTGACAAATGAGCAAGAGCGAATGGCGAATGGCGAATGGCGAATGACGGGTGGCGAGCCAGCGGTGGGCTTCGGTGAGAGCCAGGGCGGGGAGGATGTAGGCGATGGGCTGGGCCAGGATGGTGTGGCCCAGGCTGGCGGGTGGAGTGCTGACGAAGGCGGGGAGCAGCCCCAACCCCAGCCAGAGGAGCAGGAGGAAGTAGCGCGGCTGCCGCCAGCGGTACAGGCAGAGCGCGACGCCGGCCCACAGCAGCGCTCCACCGAGGAGATTGAACACCGGACGGTGGGGGACATTGTACAGCCATTCGGAGTCGCCGGTGGCGTGGAACATCCCCAGCGTCGTCCACGTGCTTTCCAGCAGCGGACGGGGATTGCCAGCCCGCAGTTCCCGTAACGGTACGGCCAGTTCGGCCAGCCGGGCGTCGGCCCCGATGCCCTGCGCGGCGGCCTCGCTGCTCCCCTGGGCGATGGCGCCCCCCAGCGGTGCGGCCAGCACGGCCGTAATCGCCAGCGCCAGGAGGAAGCCGCGCCAATGGGGAACGCACCGGCCTGAAGAGCCGGTACTGGGATGGTCGCGGTGAAACAGCGCCAGGTAGGCGGCAAACAGGACAAGCAGCACCGGGAGCACACGGGCAGCGGGGTAGGTATAGAGGGATATACCCACGATGAGGCCCAGGAGGATGAAACGACCAATGACTAATGACCAATGACCAATTTGCGATTTGCGATTTGCGATTTGCGATTGGTCCGTAAGGGAGCGCCAGAACAGGTAGAGGGCTGCCAGGGCACAGGGGGGCAGGCTGATGTGGCGGATCGCCGTGCGGCTGTACATCAGCGACCAGAAGGAGGTCGTCAGCGCCAGCGATGCGATAACGGCAGTCGTGCGCCCGAAAAGGCGATGAGCCAGGGCGTAAGTCAGCGCAACAGTGAGAGTGCCGCAGGCGACGGAGAGCAGGTGCCCGCTCAGCACGTTGAATCCCAGCACGGCGTGCACGCCAGCGTGCAGGTAGTGGTAGAGCGGTTCGTGGCCGGAGGCCCCGGTGAAGTAGAGTGGAAAGTGGCCCGCCAGCAGTTCACCAGAGAGAGCGTGGATGTTGATCAGTTCGTCGTCCCGCCAGCCAGGAGGGACGGTCTCCAGGCAGCAGAGACGCAAGCCCCAGGTGAGCAGAAGCAGGACAATGACCAATTTCAGTAGTTCGCGAAACGCTCGTGTCGGATTGCCAAATCCGCCACCTTCCGCTGGATTTGGTAATCCAGCGGAAGCATTTCGTGATGTACTGGATTTGGGATTTGGGATTTGGGATTTGGTCATTGACCGTCTTGGCACTTCACTTGTAACGGGGGCAACAAGATCCGATCGCTGACGGCCTGGCCTTCAACATACAACGCCAATCGCGTGGTAGGCGGGTCAGGGTCTACGGGCGATGGCGTGGGTCGAGCGTACGCGCCCACTTCCAGAGGGTACAGGCCAGAGGGCACGTCATGGCCGATGGTCAAGTGATGCACCTGTGCAAACACTTCGCCCGGGTGCCAATTCCAGGCTGGCGCGTCCAGGCGGTCTTGTTGCGCGATGACCGGCGGGTCCCCTCCAGGGGTTAACAGGTGTGTGAACAACACAGTGTCCAGTCCGTCGCGCCGGCCTGGAGAGCCGGTGCTGGGGAATCCTATCCCGTTTCCGTTTCCGTTTCCGTTTCCGTTTTCAAGGCTGGGTAGCGACAACACGTGCCAGTAGGTGACGAGCGTGATCTCATCTCCAGGCGCTACAGCCTGGGACGACAGGTCGTAGCCCACCAGGGCGATGATGCGTCCCAGGTCGGCCGGCAAGTCCAGCGTGTGGTAGATGCTTTGCGGGTTGTCGGCGGGGAAAGTTGCGCTGCTGCTCCACGCCGCCGGGCGATGCGCAGCCTGCGAGAGCAGCGTCCCTAACGCGGCTGCGCTGTCCCACTCGTACACGTCGAAGCCTGGATTCAGGTCATCGGGACGCAGGAGGTGTGATTCGACCAGGTGAGCATACGGCGGCGCGACGGCCTGATTCAGCGCCGGGTCGAGCGGAGCAAGCGCTGGCACGATCAGGCGCGATGCTCCCCCTGGATTGGTTGGAAAAATCAGCGCTGCGCGCCCATCCACCCAGCGCAGAGAAAGGTCGCAGCGCGATAGGATCAAGTCCAGCGCGTAAGGATCGTGATAGCGCCCGGGATAGATCGAAGACATGACGACTACGGTGTCCGGCGGAATGGCTTGTTGGTCCAGATCGCGCGCGATTTCAAACAGCGTCGTGTGATAAGCCACGCGCACGTCGCGGGCGTTGCTCCATACGTCAAAGTAATCGTGGTATGTGCGTGCACCCGCGAGCAGGATCAGGAACACAGAGAAAATGACCAATGGCCAAGGGTCAATGACAAATCTAAGATTGGGGATTCGGGATTGGATCCAGCGGTAGATTTCGGTGAGGGCCAGGGCAGGGAACAGGTAGAGCACCGGCAAGATCGCCACGGCGCGGGTGGCGCTGGCCGATACGCCGGTGATCATGCTGGGTAGCATGCCGACGGCCAGCCACAGCAGCGCCAGTGTGTACTGGGGACGCCGCCAGCGCCAGAGTGCCAGTGCCACGCCAGCGTAAAACAGCACGCCCTCTACTGCGCCCAACCATGGCCGGCCTGGCAAGTTGTACATCCACAAGTCATCGGCGCGCAGCGTGAACATCCCTAGCGCTTCCAGGCTGTTGGCCCAGATTTGCTGCACATCGCCGGTTTCCAGCAGCCGCAACGGTTGCCCGAGCTGGCTGAAGCGCTGTTCCGCGCCGGGGTGCTGCTGCAGCCATAAGAACATGGGCGCGGCCGACACTCCCGCCACGATCAGCGTCAAGAGCATGCCTGGCCAACGGCGCTTGCTTTCTCGTAGTCCCTGTCCACGGGGGCGTGCCTGGTCGGTCACCAGCAGAAAGAGGGGGAAGACCAGGAACAGCGCCCACGTCACGCGGGCGGCCATGTAATTCCACAGCGTGGCGCCGACGAACAGACCACTGAGCAGAAACCAGGCCCAATACCCCCCCCGTCCCCCCCTGCGAGGGGGGGGATCGAACGTGCCGCGCCACCACGCGTAGACCGCTGCTGCCAGCAGCGCTGGCAACAGACAAGAGCGCAGGGCCTGGCGGCTGACCGAGACAGCCCAAAACGAGCCGGCCAGCCACGCGCAGGCCAGGATCGCTTCCCACGGGCCGAAAGCGTGCCGCACCCACAGGTAAGTGGCGATGATGGTCAGCAGGCCAGACGCGGCCGAGACTCCTCGGAGGACCAGATAGTCGGTGCGTCCAAGGATGGCGAAGCCCGCCGCCACCACGTAATCGTACAGCGGCTCTCGTCCGTACCCTATGGTTTCGTAGAGCGGGCGCGCGCCATGCAGGATAGCGATGGCGTCCTGTCCGTGCCCAGCCTCGTCGTGCGTCAGTCCAGGCGGCACACTATCCAACCGCCATAGCCGTAGCGCCGTGGCCAGGCAGAGAATAAGAGCGAGTAACACCCATTCCCACCTCGGGGAAACGACAAGCGACCGGTGACCAAATTGGGGTTTGGGGTTTGGGATTTGGGATTTGACCAAGCCGACCTCCCAGGGGAGCGGGCCAATCATACCCCAACCTGGCGCAGTTGACAAGTGGGACTCAAAGGCAGGTTGTGCTATAATTGGGAGGCTGGTAGATTGGGAAACTGGTAGATTGGTAGATTGGGAAGCAAAGGAATCGGCTGACCGACCTGTCAACCTGTTAAGCCAAACGAAGAACCTCGCCGCACGGAGGTACCATGCGATCTCGAACGATCCCTTTCGCTGACTTTTGGTCATTCGCCATTCGCCATTCGCCATTCGTCATTGGCTTCGCCTTGCTACTTTTGATCCTGGCCGGCTGTGGAGAGGTGACGCCGACCTCTGTGTCTGTACCGCCGACCCCGATACCGAGCCCGCTACTGCCCACGGTCACTCCTACACCGACCCGCGAGGCACAGCCGATGATCGTCACCCTCGGATTGTGGCTGCCTGAGGAATTGGACCCCTACGGCCAGTGGCTGGGCGCCGACGTCCTCGCGCAGCAGTTGGATGACTTCGGCGACGCTTACCCTGACGTTCAGGTCGAGGTGATCGTGAAGAAGGCCCACGGGCGGGGCGGGTTGCTCGACTTCCTGCGCACGGCGCGGGACGCCGCCCCCTTGATCCTGCCCGACCTGGTGGTGCTGGACGCGGCTGAGTTGGAGGCCGCAGCCGGATCGGGCCTCATCCAGTCGCTCGATCCTTTCCTGTCACCAGCGGAGATGAGTGACCGTTTCCCCTTCGCCACCGAACTGGGGACGGTGGATGGACAGACCTTGGGCTTCGTTACGGCAGCCGGTATGCAGCACCTGGTCTACCGCCCGGCCCTGTTCGAATCGCCCCCCGTCTCTTGGACGCAGGTCGTCTCCCCTCCCGTCCCCTTCCTTTTCCCTGCCGGTGGGCGCGACCGGCAGGTCAACGACGCGACGCTGATCCAGTACCTGGCTGCCGGCGGCAAACTGACCGACCCGGACGGTCGCCCATGGCTGGACGAGGATACAATGGTGAGCGTGCTGGGCTTCTACAGCGCCTGCATCAGCACCGGCACAATCTCGCCAACGGTAGTTCTGCACATTGCAGACGCGGACCAGGCCTGGGAGCGGTTCCAGGCCGGAGAAGGTGGAATGGCGGTGGTGCGGGCCAGTCGTTACTGGCAGTGGTTCCAGGCCGGAGCCGACGAAACCGTTGCCGCCGCGCCGGTGCCCACTCGCGACGGGCAGCCCTTCAGCATCGCCCGGGGGTGGATGGTAGCGATGGTCGCCGATGACCCGGCGCGCCAGGCGCTGGCGATGCTGCTGCTTGACTGGCTTATCGCACCCGATCACAGCGCGCAGTTGACGCAGGCGGCCGGCTACCTGCCGGGTACGCGCGGCGCGCTGTGGATGTGGGACGTGTCAAGCGCGGACCGGGCTGTGCTGCGCGGCGTGATGGAGGCCGCCGTCCCCGCACCCCGGCCGGAGGTGATGGATACCAGCGGGCGAGTCATGCAGGAGGCACTGGAGGCAGTGTTGCGCAGGCGGGCCACTCCCGAGGAAGCGGCGGCCGGCGCGATCGAGAGCCTGGGGCAGTGAGCAGCCGTCAGCCGTTGGCCGTTAGCAGTCAGCAAAAGCGGTGGAGCAAGCCCGCCAGTTGGGGTTCAACGCACTGCTGCTGAGCACCTACGTCGAGGGGGAAGCGCGGGGGGGGGGGCGAAGGTGAGCGACGGTTACTCCTTCTTCGACAGGCCAGGCGACCTGATCCGCACCAGCCAGCACAGGCATGAAGTGCGCGTGCTACGCAACAGCGCCGGATTAATCCGGCTAACCCCGTTCACGGGGCGCTGCTCCGTAGCCCGGCGACTTCATCGCCGGGCAGCGGGTGCATTTCAGTTTTGGGGCTATGGGTATCGCAATGGGCCGCACCGTCGTAAACAGGCGGTGTTGGCGCGTTCACCCAGCACCGACGCTTCAGGTCGGTGCGGCCCGCGCCAAAACTCGCCCCCAGATTAAAATGCACGCCGGGCAGCCCTTCCCTTGCTCCTTTCCACATTCCGGTGTACACTAACTCCAATCGTTCGTCGCTCCATTGGTTATTGATTCATTGCTTCATTGTTACCATCTCAGCCGTTGCTCCCAGTCCTCGCCTCGTGGGCGTCCCATGCGGAGGATAACCGCTCAGGATGAGGTACTCTTGCTGGCAACGCCCTCGGGGACGAAGAGCCTGAAAACATCCAACCTGCGACAGGCCGAGTAGTAACAGGCATAGAGTAAATAAGGAGGGTTACCATGCGTACGTTGCTGCGTGTCTTGCTGATACTGCTGGTGATCGTGCTGGCGGTGGGGCTGATCGGCTTCGGCTACGGTCTCGTCACTGTGCGTCGCTCCTGGCCCCGGACCAACGGGACGGTCCAGGTGGACGGCCTGCAGGCAGAGGCCACCGTCGTCCGTGACAGTTGGGGGATTCCCCATATCTACGCCTCCAATCCCCACGACCTCTTCTTCGCCCAGGGGTACGTCCATGCCCAGGACCGCTTCTGGCAGATGGAGTTCTGGCGGCGGATCGGCTCCGGGCGGCTGTCGGAGGTGCTGGGCGCGTCTGCCCTGGGACAAGATCGTTTCCTCCGCACCCTGGGCTGGCACCGCACCGCCGCTCAGGAACTGGAGCAATTGGACGGCGAAACCCGCGCCGTGCTGGAGACCTACGCCGAGGGGGTCAACGCCTACATCTCCACCCACCGGGGACGCCTGGGCTTGGAGTTCACCATCCTGGGACTCACCGGCGTCAAGTTCGACCCTGAGCCCTGGACTCCCCTTAACACCCTCACCTGGGCCAAAATGATGGCCTGGGACCTGGGGGGCAACTGGAGGGACGAACTGACGCGGGCCCACATCGCCGCCCGGCTGGGGACCCCCGCCATCGGCGTGCTGATGTCGCCCTACCCAGACGATTATCCAGTCATCGTCCCGCACCCGCTGACGGAGGCTTCGCTTCGGGCGGTGCCCGAAGCCGCCTTCGAGACCCACGTCCTGGGGGCTGGGGATGCCCCTTCGACCTCGCTCAGGACAGGCCTGGGGAGCAACAACTGGGTCATCGCCGGGAGCCGCACCGAGACGGGCGCGCCCCTCCTGGCCAACGACCCCCACCTGGGCATCCAGATGCCCTCTATCTGGTACGAGATCGGCCTGCACTGTGATCCGGTCGGGCCGGACTGCCCCTACAACGTCGTCGGCGCCTCCTTCGCCAGCGCCCCCGGCGTCATCATCGGTCACAATGACCACATCGCCTGGGGGGTCACCAACCTGGGGCCGGACGTGCAGGACCTGTTCATCGAGCGGGTCAACCCGGAGAACCCCAACCAGTACGAGTACAAAGGGAAGTGGTTGGATATGGAGATCGTCCGCGAGGAGATTCAGGTCGCCGGGGAGGAGAAGCCGGTGGTGGTGGACGTCCGCATCACCCGCCATGGCCCCATTATCAACGACGTGGTCGGCGGCGCGGAGGAGGACTGGTCATTCGGCTGGCAGCCACTGGCTCTCTCCTGGACCGCGCTCCAGCCCGGCAAACTGATGCGCAGCGTCCTTCTCCTGGACCAGGCCAGCAATTGGGGGGAGTTCAGGAAGGCGCTTTCGTACTGGGACGTGCCTAGCCAGAACTTCGTCTACGCTGACGTGGAAGGGAACATCGGTTACCAGGCTCCTGGCCGCATCCCCATCCGCGCTTCGGGCGACGGCTCCAGCCCCGTGCCGGGCTGGACCGGCGAGTACGAGTGGGTAGATACTATTCCCTTCGACGAACTGCCCCGCGCCTTCAACCCACCAGAGGGGTACATCGTCACCGCCAACAACGCCGTGGTGGGGCCGGACTATCCCTACTTCCTCTCGATGGATTGGTCCCCCGGGTATCGAGCGCGGCGGATCGTGGAGTTGATCGAGGCTGATTCCTCTCTCTCATTGGCCGACATACAGGCCATCCAGGGAGACAGCAGCCCCATCTGGGCGCAGGATGTCCTGCCCTACCTGCTGGTGCTCCCTTCGACAGGCTCAGGGGATCGCTCCAGCGACGCCCGCCGCCTGGCGGAGGCGCTGGAACTGTTGCGGGCCTGGGACAGGCGGGCGGTGCGGGATAGCGCTGGCGCTGCTCTCTTCGAGGCCTTTCGCCTGCACCTGGTAGACCTGACCTTCGGCGATGAACTGGGGGAGCAGCTCCTGGACCAGGCCAGATCCAGCGCGATGGTCGCGCTGGTGGACCTACTGGCGGATGAGACCTCCCCCTGGTTCGACGACGTGACCACGCCTGAGGTGGAGACGCGGGACGAGATTCTGTTGCGGGCGCTGGAGGAGGCGGTGGAGGAACTGACCGAGACGCTGGGGCGGAACATGGCCCGCTGGCGCTGGGAGGATTTGCACACCGCCACCTTCAAGAATCAGAGCCTGGGGCGGTCCGGCATCGGCGCCATTGAGGCGATCTTCAACCGGGGGCCAGTCCCGGTGGACGGCACCATCGCCACGGTCAACAACACCGGTTACAGCTACAGTCCGGACGACCTCTACAGCGTGGTGATCGTCCCCTCCTACCGCCAGGTCGTGGACGTGGGTGATCTGGCCCGTTCGGTCTCGATGCACACGACGGGTCAGTCCGGCCACCCCTTCCACCATCACTACGACGACATGATTGACGCCTGGCGAAACATCGAGTACCACCCGATGCTGTGGGAGCGGGCGGGCGTGGAGGGGGATGCGGAGGGGGTGCTGGTGTTGACGCCGTAAGCGAATGGCGAATGGCGAGTTGCGATCAACCAGCATCCAGTGCCCAGTATTGAGTATCGAGTATCAAGTACGAGGAGGCACAAATGGAGAAACAGATCATTGCCACGGACAAGGCCCCGGCAGCGGTTGGCCCCTATTCGCAGGGTGTGGGCAGGGGTGATTTCATCTTTACCGCCGGACAGTTGGGCATCGTTCCCGGCGCGAAGGAGTTCGCCGGGCCGGACATCGAGACCCAGACTCGACAGGCGTTGGAGAACCTCAAGGCGGTGTTGGAAGCAGGCGGCTCCTGCCTGGAGCACGTCGTGAAGACCACGGTTTTCCTGGCCGATATAGGGGAGTTCAGCCGGATGAACGCGGTCTACGCGCAGTTCTTCCCGGAGCGCCCGCCCGCTCGCTCGGCGGTACAGGTGGCCGCGCTGCCGTTGGGAGGGCGGGTGGAGATCGAGGCAGTGGCCCTGGCGTGAGTGCGCGAAAGCGGAAAGGAGGAATGCCACTGCTCCTGTCGTCATCATGACGATGCAGGCCATCGTCAGCAGCGACTACCGCGTTTCCTGCGCGGAGGGCGCGGCGGCGACAGGCACCGAGGCGGTGGTCACAGACACTGGACGGCACACCTATCTTCCGCTGGTGATGCGGAACTGAGGGCTGTATGCGTCACCCCATTATCGCTGGCAACTGGAAGATGCACCTGGGCCGCGTTGACGAGGCGCTGGCCTTCGTGCGCCGCATCCGGTACCGGCTGAACGAGATTGAGGGGGTGGAGCGGGTGTTATGCCCACCCTTCACCGTGCTGGCGGCTGTGGCCGAGGTGCTGCGCCCCACGCACATCGGCCTGGGCGCGCAGACGATGCATTGGGAGGATCACGGCGCGTATACCGGCGAAATATCCCCGGCCATGCTGACAGGGTTGTGCCAATACGTCATTCTGGGCCACTCGGAGCGCCGCACCGGGCGTGTGGCCTTCCCACCTCCCCCTGCCCCTCCCCCAGGGGAGGAAGGTGCAGAGGTCAGCGTTGAGAGCGACGCGGCCGTCAACCGGAAGGTCCACGCCGCACTGGCTTACGGCATCACCCCCATCATCTGCGTGGGAGAGAACCTGGCACAGAATGAGGCCGGCCAGACCGACGAATTTGTCGGCGGGCAGGTGCGGGCGGCGCTGGCGGGCCTGACAGCGCAACAGGCCGAGCAGTGCGTGATCGCATACGAGCCCTTGTGGGCCATCGGCACCGGAAAAGCGGCGACCCCGGTGGATGCGAACCGCGTCATCGGGCTGACCATCCGGGGGGCCATCGCCGGGATGTTCGGGGAAGCCGCTGCCCAGGCCGTGCGGGTGCAGTACGGCGGCAGCGTCAACGTGGAGAACGTCGCCGCCTTTATGGCGATGCCGGAGGTGGACGGCGCGTTGGTGGGCGGGGCCAGCCTCAAGCCAGATTTTGTGGAATTGGTGCGGCGGGCGGCGCCGGCCCGGTGAGTCGAGAAACGCCGGCCCCGCGCAGGAAGGAGCCAGAAGGGGTCAGGAGAACGTCACTGGAAGTGACCGTCCTACCCCCTTGATACCCCGCCGTCTGCCCGGCCTGTCTGCCCGCGAGCAGAGGTGACCAGCGCAGGGCGAGTGGACGTACGAAGACTACAAAAGGCTGCCCAGTGACGGGCGTCGCTACGGGGTTATCGAAGGAGTGCCATCCTCATAAATGATTTTTAGCCTTGCAGACGGTGATTAGTGCGTCATTTGATTTGCGCAGACGACAACTCGCTCAGTCTCCCACCCAGTCGTCCGTGTCGCACAGCGACGATCTCCGCCAGGATCGCCAGCGCGATCTCAGCCGGCTCCCGCCCGCCCAGGTCGAGCCCCACCGGGCCGTGGATGCGCGCCATTTCCGCCTCGCTTAAGCCCGCCTCCCGCAATGCGGCCCGCCGCTTCGCCTGTGTGGTGCGCGAGCCAATGAGCCCAACGTAGGCCGCCCGGCTGCGCAGCGCGATCTGCAGCGCGGGCAGGTCGAACTTGGGGTCGTGGGAGAGGATCACGAGGTAGTGCTGCGGCCCCAGTTCCTCCACCTTCAGTGCGTCCTGCGGCCAGGCGACGATCAGTTCGTCCACCGTCGGGAATCGCTCCCGGGTGGCAAAAGCCCGCCGCGCATCCACCACCCGCACGCGGAAGCCCAGCGTCTGCGCCAGCACAACCAGCGGCATCGCAATGTGCACCGCGCCGGCGATGACCAGCGTCTGCGGCGGAGCGAAGACTTCGAGAAACACATCGCCGGCGGGGCCACGGCGCAACCCGGCCGCCGGGCCGGGGAACAGCGCGGTCAACTCAGAGGCCAGGGAGCGGTCGCCCTCCAGGCGACCATCGGGCCAGGCCAGCAGGTGACCGCCGCCCAGGCGAGTCGCCAGCGCGACGGTCTCCTCCGCCTCCAGTGCCACCAGCAACCGCCGGTGGGCTTCTACCAGTGGTTCGACGTAGACCTCGATGGTGCCCCCGCAGGCCAGCCCCACCTCCCAGCCGGTCTCGTCCACCGCGCTGTAGCGGAGCCGCTTCGGCATCCCGCTGGAGAGCACTCCCTGGGCCTCCTCGAAGACCGCTCCTTCCACGCACCCGCCGCTGACCGAGCCGGTCATCTGTCCGGAACTGGTCACCGCCATGCGTGAGCCCAGCGGCCGGGGCGAGGAACCCTCGGCCCACACTACCGTCGCCAGCGCGATGTGCTCACCGTCCGCCAGCCAGCGGGCCAGGTCGTCTAGAATCTCTCTCATCGGATGCCTCCTTGTCTGGGCATCTCGTCCCATGTGCGGTCCCGGAGAACTCGCCCGGTGCGTTTCTTTCTGACCCCTCCCCATTGCTTGAAAAAGAAAGGGATATTGGCTGCAAGACATTGATCTCTGATCTCAGTTACCCACTCTTCTTCGATGGGTCTGGCTCCAGGCCCAGACTCGCCCCCGACAATGACCCAGTCTATACCACGCAGACTGAGGTTCGGCAATGGTTCAAGCAGAGGCTCCAGTGAGAGGAACTTGAGGTGGGCACTCGTTTGCCTGAGATGTTCAATGCGAAACACATAGTCCTGGTTTTCCACGCTGACGCCCATCCACACGTTGGAAGGCCAGTCAATCTCTTGATTGAGTTCGAGTAGCCGCCTGGAGCGCTTGGTGAGTACCTGGAACGTATGCCACGAGGCGCGGCGCATAACACCAAATACCTTGTGGATGAATTCCAGCGGTACGTCTTTGTGGAAGAGGTCGCTCATCGAATTGACGAAGATCATTCGCGGCTTTTTCCAGCGCAGCGGCAATTCCAACATGTGCTCGTGGGTGGTCAGCTTGAAGCCATTGGCGTAATTGGGCTGTCCCATTGCTTGAAGGCGCAACGCCATGCGTTCAGCGTAGCAATGTTTACATCCCGGGCTGATTTTGGTGTAACCGGTCACTGGATTCCAGGTGGATTCTGTCCACTCGATGCTCGAACGGGATCCCACGAAGTATGCTCCTTCTGGCAGAAGTGGTCGGTGGCCTGTGCATCAGCGTAGAAACTTCGGACAGGCTCTTGACAAACACCCCTTTTGTGGTGTATAATGTAAGCGAAAGATGGATCGGGGGTATCCCGGTCGCAAAGCGCGGGCCTGTTATGGCTCGCGTTTTGTTTTGGTTTCCCAAAGCAGGTAATGTTCGAAAGTGGGCTGAGGGAAGATTTTCAGTCCACAACCCAAAATGCTTCCTCGCTGATGGCGGGAGGTAGTGTTCAGTAAAGAGTATCTCTTGTGGGTCTGACAACCTGGTGGTAGTAGCGCCGCTCAAAGATACACCCCGCCAGGCAGAATATGGGAAAGTTGCGATCAATGCTGCGTGCCTGACTGCGTGTGCATCCTCACCTGTACAACTCCGCCACCCGCTCGTCAATCTCCCGCTCCAGTTCCGCAACGCAAGCGGCAGCCTCCGGCGGCAGGGGGTAGCCGTGACGCTCGAACGCGGGAGTTTTGAAACACGAAGTTCACGAAGGGGCTCGAAAGGCACGAAAGGCAGGCTCCCTTTCGCGTCTTTCGCGTGATTTCGCGTCATTCGTGATCCAAACACCTCGCCCATACGATGCCGCCACCCGCTCGTCAATCTCCCGCTCCAGCACACTGATCCACCCAGCCAGCACATCGGTGACGGTGCGGGCAGTGACGACGAGGGCAGCGCTCAGGTCGGCGGGGGCGCTGGACTCTCACGATGCCTCTTCGGAATGTCGCTCCCCTACGATGCGGTTCGGGTTTTCCTGGTCCTCGGCCCAGCGGGCCGGGTTGTCGCGGATATATTGCCGGATGGCACTCAGTTCCCGTTCGTTGCGGATGACGCGCTCATAGTAGTTCCGCTGCCACACGGGGACCCCGGGGGTCTTGCGGATGCGGTTGATGCGCCGGGCCGTCACCGATTTGAAATTGCCGACGATGGCCCCCAACGACCCCGATGGCGGTCCGGTCGGCGGTAGGGGCGACGCATTCCCAGAAACACGTTTCGCTGAGTCAGGCTCTACATCTCCTGAACCGCTCTCCGTTGCCGAAGCGACACCTGTGGAATGCGTCGCCCCTACGTCGGTAATAACGACAATCCCGTGGATGTGATTGGGCATCACCACCCATTCGTCCAATTCCACGTGCGGGAAATGCCGGGGGATGCGTTGCCACATTGTCTCCGCCACCCGCCGCAACACCGGGTCGTCAAACAACAATTCCCGCCCGTAGGTCACGATGGTCACGAAGTACGCGCCGGCCTGAGTGTAATCGTATCCCTGCAGGCGAATGGAACGACGATGGTGCTTGTCCCGGTCGTATCCTGTCACGATGTTCCTCTGGTAGGGGCGACGCATTCCCAGAAGCACGTTTCGCTGAGCCAGGTCACACATCCCACAGACCACTCGCCGCTACGGGACGTCATCCGCGCAATGCGTCGCCCCTACTCCTTTTCGCGTCTTTCGCAGATTTCGTGTCATTCGTGATCCAAACCCCCACTCGTCGGGGCCATCTTTCGGACTGGCTTTTGTGCACCTCCTCAGATACCGGCGCTCATAGGCGGACAGCAGCAGGCCAGCCAGCGGCCGCTCGAGCGGGCTGGTGGGCTCGATAGTGCCCAGGGCTTCGACGGTGCAGACGAGGGCATGGCGCTGAGTGATGGTGGGGTGGCGCGGACTATGGCTTATTGATAGGGACATGGCTACGTAGGGCAAGAGAGTTGATCGCTGTATCAGGACAGTCGAGCAGTTTCAGAATCCACAACTCGACAAGGTTCAGTATACGATAGAAGTCAAAGATATAGAGATCATAATCATCTATCTTGCCTTGATGAACATAGATATTGCGTCTTCTCATGAGTTTGCGCAACTCGGATGGAATGTCAGCACCATGAGGCCACAGTTCTGTTACATCAAGGTCATATTTCTTGATCAGCATCAATAAGCAGTCCACAAAAGAGCGCTGGTTCAACCCTCCCAGTTTTCTGTTAATTCCCTCGACAATGTCTTGTTCTTCTATCTCCCCCTGAATGAGATGGGCCAGTTTCTTGGACAGTTTCTTGAAACTGTGAGAGTCTAAGAGGCGGCTGACTTGATTGTCTTCGTCTAGACTGTTTACAAGACCCTCCAAAGCTGAATAAATGATCCCAATACGTGGCTCAATATAGCCCCTTCCGTGAGCCATCAAGAGATAAGGAATTGCTCGACGAATGGTATTTCTGAATAGCGATGCTTCATAGTTGGCGTAGAGCTGTTGAAAAAGCCCTTCCCTTAGGGCCTCCTGTTTGACGAGCAAGTCCACCCATGAGAGCTCTGCTTGTCTTTCATGTTCATATCCTATCCATTGTTCACGGCGGACAACTGCTTTACGAAAATCTCTCGAGGAACCGTCTCCAGGGTCGAAATACACTTCTGCCCCATACCAGGGGATACGCTTCCGGCTCAAAAATGAGAGCAACCAGAGTGCCTCATCAAGGGCATCTTCCAGATCCCTGGATATCGATCTTAGTGATATAGTGCCAGAAGATTGAATCTTAACGGTGACTTGACATCTCCGGACTCGTATCGACGCCTGATCAAGGCCTGCCTTATCACCATCATGATACCTGTACGTGTCGATAAGCTCGGCCGCGCCTAAAGTCGTATTCCAGCAGATGGGCTTTCTTTCGCCTTCTACTATTGTGATCGTGCCGTCGCCTTTTTTTGCAAAGACGGCATGCGATAGCGCGATTGGTGTCGGAGGAAGAAATGCTGAGCAAGTAATCTGGCCTCCTGATGCATCGAACTCGTTCAAACCGCCCACTACACTCTCTACGAAGAACTCAGCGATCCCTTTCCACGAGATCCGATCGCCAGCGTGCGTTGTAGTATCAACTCGGAATCTAGGTATCCAAATACCTTTCTCAAGTCTCGTTATTCCTCTCAGTTGTAGATGCTGACCGTCAAATAGACTGCCAGACCCTGAGCGCGGTTTTCCTACATCTGGGATCACCGTACATTGCACAGGGCCATACCCAAGAGAATCGTAGCTTCCAATGATTGTCACAGGGACCGAAACATCGTCACGAAAGGCATCGCCACGCGCAACGAAGTCACGAATAGACTGAAGGTTCATCGGGTAAGCTCCTATTCAATCGGCCAGCCGCCGTGGGACTTGATGACCTCACCTACCTCCCGCCGCCCGTTCCAGGTTCAGCGCCAGCAGCCGCTCCAGGATCTCTTCGTCGCTCAAGTCGTGGGGCCAGCCGTAGGCATCTGGCACGTCAGTCCTGTCCTCCGTCAACTCATAACTCCCCCTAGAACGCCCGGTGCACCAGGGCTTGGAAGAGAGCTCAGCCTGGCGCTCGGCTTCGCGCTGCTGGGCGAAGATGCAACGGTCCCATTTCTTGCTCAGAGGTAGTACGTGCTCTGTACAAACCGTGCCGCGTTCGTCTGTCCTCCATGGATGAGAAAGTACAGATCTACGACTGGCACCCTGATCCCCCTGCACATCGCGTAGATCTGAATGAGTCGAACAACCTCCCTGCGTTCCTTATCTGTAAAAGACCCTTTCTTTCTAGGAGGCGAAACGATCTGTAAGTCTACAGCCGCCTTCATTATGACACTATCGGGTTTTGCACAATCGTACCCCAAATCCAGGAGTAGGTGACACAAGCTCGTCAGATTCCGGAAGTAAGGCATTCTTATAGCCCTCAAGTCTGCTATGGCCGCATCAAACCCGTTCCAGAAACTGTCCAAGTCAGTCATTGTGTGTATGCGTGTCGGGATGTTCTGTTTCGTCAGGTATCGCATAAACGAGCCATGCTCGGACTGGATATCCAGTAGACGCTTGGCGCAATTTATCATACGGCCAACTTTGCTCTGAAATCGAATGCCCTTTATTTGCGGCCAGTACTCTTGAATAACATAAGTGGGCTCGAGATCTGCAACTTCCTGTACGTCATAGTGCCGAAAAATCCTGTCGAAAATCCCACTATGCACAATTCTGCCCACAACGTCTGCTCTTGCGTTATTGCTGTAGGCGATCAATTTGATAAACCTCTTCAGGATGGCGTCGTCCACCAGGCCAAGATCAGGTGTCCGATTGATTCTCTCCGTTACTGCCTGAGAAAAGTCTGGCTCAACTTGGAACTGCTTTATCCTTGCCACGATGTCATCAACTCTTTGGAAGATTCGTTGGTATCGTTGGCAAACCAACTCATGATGGCCCTCCGTTTGGTTCTCCTCTCCAGATAGCCTTCGCCACTCTGCACATTTACTGGGTCGTCCAAAAATGTCGGTGCTGGATGCATCGGGACGAGCCATCTCGATCAGTTCGGGATAGGCATGCAGGTGCCTGGCGAGAATGCTATGCACCCTCATAAACGGTGCAGGCACACCCCTATGGGTTTTGTCTCGATAGCGAAACAGGGCTTCGATGTACAGGGGTTGATTCTGCCTTGCCAGACACAGGATAAACTCGTGGCTGGTAAACGTCTCCCTCATCTGTGCGATCACAGCTAGGTATTGCTCAAATAGTGCTTCGAACACTTGATCAGTCATCACACTCCCTTCACTCGACCTTTACCCAATCGACCAATCTTGACCTCAGGCTTAACTCCCCCCGAAACGCCGGTTCCAGGTTCAGCACCAGTAGCCGCTCCAAGATCTCCTCGTTGCTCAAGTCGTGGGGCCAGCCGTAGGCATCCAGCACGGCCAACCCCGTCCTACTCTGGTGAACGGCCCTCCATTATTGCGATTTCCTCCTCTGTCAGTCCGCACAAAGTGGTACACGTGCCTGACTTGTCTGCGCCCTGACTGCTGCCTGACCGGCTTACGCGTTTTCTTCTATCCCATACAACGCCGCCACCCGCTCGTCAATCTCCCGCTCCAGTTCCGCGACGCGAGCGGCGGCCTCCGGCGGCAAGGGGTAGCCGTGACGTTCGAACTCGGCTAGAATGGCGTCCACCAGCCGGACGAACGCTTCCTGCTCCTTCATCGGGATGGGCGCGATGGGGAGACCTTTCCAGTCATTAGGGTAGATGTGGATTTTGCTGCGCCGTCGCCGCGCCAGCCACTCGCGGGCGAAAGTCGAGTTCATAATCGCCAGCAGATACTTAGGGTGAAACTGCTGCGAGAGTTTCTCCTATTAGTTATACTTGTAAGGAGTCAGCCGATGGAGTAGACTACAGGTGGTGAG
>CAZZEX010000039.1:0-41309 GCA_964653285.1 uncultured Anaerolineales bacterium | reverse complement strand
TATCCCCGACGCCATCGAGGCCGGGGACGACCCGGCCAACCCGGTAGATACCGACGGCGATGGCACGCCTGACTACCTGGACGATGACTCTGACGGCGACGGTATCCCCGACGCCGTCGAGGCCGGGGGCGACCCGGCCAACCCGGTAGACACCGACGGCGATGACACGCCTGACTACCTGGACGATGACTCTGACGGCGATGGCATCCCTGACGGGGTTGATCCTGAGCCCGATATTGCTAACCACTTTACCTATTTGCCTCTGGTCTTTAGATAAACTGCTGACCTGAGGTAACGAGGCGACTGAAGTCGCTACTACGAACCTGTCGCAATCGCTGTGGCAAGGTATTAACTCTCTGTCCTGTCAAGGGAGGATGATGATGAAAGTTGTACGTATAGGCGTCATCGGCGCTGGGGTCATGGGCGAGCGGCACTGCCGCGTGTGTGCCAACCTGCCTCACGTCGAACTGGTCGGTGTGGCCGATCTGAACGAAGAGCGTGGACGCCAGGTCGCTGACCGCTATGAAACCACTTACTTTCCTGACCGCCGGGCCTTGCTTTCCCAACTGGATGCTGTCACCACCGCCGCATCCACGCCCGCTCACTATACTCTGACCGCCGAGTGCCTGGAACGGGGCCTGCCCGTTATGGTGGAAAAGCCCATCACAGAGACTATTGAACAGGCCCGGCAACTGGTACAGATGGCCGACGAGCGCGGGCTGGTGCTGCAAGTCGGCCATATCGAACGCTTCAATCCGGCCTTCATTGAGCTGAAACATGTCACCGAAGACATGACCCTCATCGGCGTCAACATGCGCCGGCTGAGTCCCTTCGACACCAGCAACACTGACGTGGACGTCATCCGCGATTTGATGATCCATGATCTGGACTTGGCGGCAGATCTGATCGGGTCAGAGTTGGAAGGGGTTACCGCCTGGGGACGTTCCATCAACACCGGCGCTACAGATCACGCCGTGGCTAGTCTCTCTTTTAAGGATGGTCCTATCGTCACCCTGTTTGCCTCACGGGTCACGGAGCAAAAGGTCAGGGCTATCGAAGTCATCGCTGAAGGGGCCTACATTGAGGCTGACCTGCTGAACAAATCGGTCCTGGTTCACCGAAGGACGCTCCCTCAGTATCTTGACAATCACAACGTCACCAAGTACCGTCAGGAGAGCGTCATTGAGCGCATCCACGTTCCCATGTTCGAGCCCCTGATGCTGGAACTACGTCACTTTGTGGACTGTGTGCGCGAGAACCGCCCCAGCCGTGTGCCGGGCAGGGATGGTCTGCGCGCTCTGCAATTGGCCGAGGCCGTCGCCAACGAGATTGCTACCAGATGAACTGACCATAAGAAACAGGGCAAGGCCACACGACCCTGCCCTGTCCTTATGTTTGCCCGGTCTATTTGCTCTTGACCTTGATGACCTTGGGTTTGGTCTCTTCGACCTTGGGCAGAGTGAGCATCAGTACGCCGTTCTCGAAGACTGCCTCGGACTTCTCCGCTTCCACAGGCACATTCAGCGTCAACGTGCGCGAGAACGCGCCGTAGGGCCGCTCCTGGAACAGGTGCTCGACGTTTTCCAAGGGCGGTCGCAATTCGCCACGGATAGTCAGGGCATCACCTTCGATAACAATATCCACTTCATCGGGGGTCAGCCCCGGCAGTGATGCGACAATGGCGATTTCCTCCGGGGTCGTGTACACGTCCAGCGGAAGCCGGAATGGATGTTCCAGTGAACCTTCACCCCAACTCCGCACCGGGCGGACAAAACTTTCCTCAAAGAGTTGACCCATCGCCTGGCGCAAGGTCATCGTCTCGCGCCATGGATTCCAGCGTGTCACGGTCACTTTATCACCTCCCTGGCTCAGTAACGACATGGTGGGGGAAACTTCTAACTCCCTCCCTCCCGATTACTTGCCCTTAGCCTTGACCTTGATCGCTTTGGGCCTGACCTCTTCAGCCTTAGGCAGTGTCAGGGTCAGAACGCTGTTCTCAAACTCAGACTTGGCCTTATCGGCCACGACCAGGACCGGGATGGTCAGTGAACGACAGAAGGAACCGTAGCGACGCTCACGGCGGATGTAACTTTCCTCTTTGACCTCTTCCTCGGCTTTGGTCTCGCCCTTGATGGTCAGAATATCGCCGGTGACGTTGATGTCCAGATCCTCGGGCTTGATGCCAGGAATGGCCGCCTCGACGACGATGGCATCATCGGTCTCATACATGTCCACGGCCAGTGTTCCCACCCCAACCGGGGCTGGCCACCCAACATGCCGGGGTTGTACGAAGCTCTCCTCGAAGAGCCGGTCCATTGCCTCCCGCAGGCTGATCAGGTCACGGAAGGGCTCCCAACGCACTAAGTTTACCATCTCTGCATCTCCTTAGATCAAGATTGATTTTGTAGTCTCGTGGAGTACGACGGCTACAAGTATTTACATTCTACGTTCCTATCATTAGATCAGCACAAGAGCCGCACTAGAAATACACTAGAAAGAGACCACCCCCGCGCATATCGCGGGGGTGGCAGCAAAGGAATAACAGGAAGAGCGCGTGGTTTCAGCCACCGCGTCACGGATAACCGTCAGCCACTAATTGCTTTCTACTTTACTACTGTATGAGCGGCTTCAACTCCTTTAATACGTTGCGCGTGCCGGCTTTCTCAGTGGCAATGCAAGGAACGATGGGAGTCTTCTCATCCAGCCCCAGTGCCTTGCCGATAGCACCGACCGAGAGGGCGTTATCCACATCTTGTTTGTTTGCCACCACCAGGTAAGGGACACGGCCCTTGCGGCGAAAGATGCGAATCAGCCGCTTGGCCTGTGTGAGTTCCCCGCGGTCGCCACTGTCCACCAGCACAATGAAAGCATGCATCTCCCTGGACAGGATGTCCCACATAAAGTCGAAGCGTGGCTGCCCTGGCGTGCCGTAGAGATGAAATAGGTCACTATCCAGCCTGACCTGGCCATAGTCCATGGCCACAGTAGTCTCACTCTTTACAGACCTAAAGTGATCGCTGCTGCGCTGCTCGGTGGAGACAATTGGAATATCAGAGAGCGTGCGAATAAACTCAGTCTTGCCAGAGTTGAAAGGGCCTGTAACCACAACTTTGTAGATGTTTCCCATTATACGTTCTCCTTGCGGGCCTCAGAGAGTTGCTCTTTGCGGAAGTCTACGAAACGATACCCTACCCCGCGTTCAGTAAGGATGTAGTGGGGATGGGACGGATCGGGTTCGATCTTCTGCCGCAGGTAGGTGATATACAGGCGCAGGTACTGAATTTCCTCGCGATACTCATAGCCCCAAACCTTGGCCAACAGCATCTCGTGGGGCACCACCCAGCCCACGTTTTCTATCAGATGATACAGCAGGCGGAATTCGGTCGGGCGCAGCCTAATGCGCTGGCCTTCGACGATAACCTCGCGACTGTCGAAGTCTATGCTCAGCCGATTATCAATGTGGAGGATGGCCTCTTCTGGCGTCACCGGGCTCTGGGTACGGCGTAGTACCGCTCTGACACGGCTGGCAAGCTCGCGGGCACCGAAGGGCTTGGTCATGTAGTCGTCGGCCCCCAGTTCCAGCCCACGCACCTTATCCTCCTCGTCGGCTCGGACTGTAAGCATGATTACCGGGACGCTGGAGACCTCGCGCAACATCTCCAAAGTATCAAAACCATCCAATTCGGGCATCATCACGTCGAGGATGACTAGATCGGGTAGATTCTTACGCACTTTGTCGAGCGCCTCCAGCCCGTTGTGGGCTTCTATTACCTGGTATCCCTCAAGTTCCAGATTCATACGGATGAACCGGGTCATGCGAGGTTCGTCATCTACGACCAGAATAAGCTCACGGCGAGCGGGCATAATGAGCGACCTCGGCACACATCACTCGCGGACGAAACTGACGATCTCTTCCTTCTCTTCGCTGGGCAGAATCTCCACGCAGTGGATACGAATCCAAGGATAGACCACCGTATCAGTTTCGGGCAGGATATAGGAGACGCCGCGGCCATCACGATACCGGAGATTGCTGACAACCAGCACCTGGTCGGTGGGCTCAGGAATGCGTTCTATCTCTCCTACCACAGCCTCCTCGTTCAGCACATGGATCAACACAGTGTGAGGCATACGCCATCCTCCATTCGCAGTTCACTCCTGAATGATGATTTCCAGTTTGATGTGGCCTAACTGAAGTTCGTCCTCATCCTTGAGCACGTGAGGGAGGTAGGGGGTCAGACGCTGTCCATTCAGGAAGGTGCCATTGGCGCTGCCGACATCTTCGACCAGGTAAGCCGAGCCTCGCTGATGGATCTTGCAATGATGACGGGAGACGCCACTCTCGAGCCCTCCATCAGGGGTAAGGTCCAGATCAGGGAAGATGCCGTGAGCCGCATCGAGACGCCCGATGTGCACCTCGGCAGTAGATGGTAACTGAATCTGGCGACCAGTGGATATAACCTTGATGCGTAGTGGGACAGGAGGTGCCTCGGCGGGTTCTTCAACAGGCTCGCTGGCCCAGGGATTCGCTCGCGAGACAGGCAGTTCCTCTTCAGGGAGCGGCTCGGTCCGCAGAGGGCCACCGGTGGGCAGGTATACCCCACACTCGCTGCAGAATAACGTGCCAGGACGATGTTTACGGCCACAAGATGGACATTCAATCATCGGGCTCTCTTCAATCATGGGGTTCTCTTCGTCAGTCATGGGACTCTCTCCGTGAAGCAATCGTCAGACTACGTGTACCGTACTTGAGTTCTTTGCGTCCTTTGGCTGTTGGAGTGCCGCCTTGAGCAATGCGCCCAGCCTCCAGCATTGCTGCCCGGGCCAACTGGGGCTCTCCCAAATCGAACAGGCGCGTGGCCATCATCTCCAATTGGTGCGTTGCTGTTTGGGCGTCCCCACCATCCAGCGCATCCCAGGCCCGCTCTTGCATACGGCAGATGGCGACTTTGCTCAGCGCACTCAGAATGGCTGGCGACACCGGTTCAGGCGGTGGCTCAGTGGACGTGAAAGTGCAACGAACGTCGTGTCGCAGTCTATCTCCCTGACGCCCCAGTGCCGGTATGTCCCCCGTGAGTTCGAGTTGCAACAGCCTATGCTCTCCGGGCGGCTTTTGGGCCACGCCTACCTCCAACGCGATGGTAAATGGTACGTCGGCTTGCAGTGCACCCAGGTTGATCACGCCGTCGGTCGGGGTGAGATGTTCCAGATAGGGCGAGGTGCGGAACACGCTTTCCACCTCTACGCCCTCGGCACAGCGGAACTCCAGAGTTAACCCTTGAGCGAATACTGACCCTAGGCCATGCACTATCTGTTGCAAGAGCGTACGCACCTGACCAGGCGATGCGATGTAGGCAGAGCCCCCCCCACTTTGGGCTGCGATCTCATCAAGCAGGGCATCGTTCCAGTCTTCGCCTATGCCCATGGCCGTGATGCCGATGCGGCGTGCTCCTGCCAGCCGGGCCTCGGCTATGCAATCCTCCTCATCACCGTAGGTCTGACCATCGGTGAGGAGGATCAGGTGACTGGTGACCTGCTTGCCATGGAACTTCTCGATTTCTGCCAGCCCAACCTGCATGCCTTGCAGAATCTCAGTTCCGCCGCTGGCCAAAATGGAGGAAATCTTGGCCTTGGCATGGGCACGGTTGACGCCCACCCGGTTGGGCAGTACAACTTCAGCCCGGTCGTTAAAGATGACCACTGCCAGGGCATCATCGTCACACAGTCCATCCACGATTTGATGAGTTGCTTGCTTGACATGTTCCAGCCGCGCTCCCTGCATCGAGGTGCTGCGGTCAATCACCAGACACAGGTTGAGCGGTAACCGCTTGCCTTGCGCGATTGCAGCCGGTCGTACTACTATCAGGAGATAGAACACCTGCTCCTCGTAGAGAGAACAGAGTTGGTTCCGGCTCAGCAGGATCTCCCAGGAAAGTGCCGCCTCCTCGCTCATACCCAACTCAGTCCGTCGCCGATCGTAAGCGCGGCGGCGGTGCGGATCACTCAGGACGGCGTAGGCGATCTGAATCTCGTGGAACAGTGTTGTGGGGGCGCCCTCTGTCCGGCTATCGGGATGGTAACGGCGCGCCAGTCCGCGATAGGCATGCTTAATCTCCTCATCCGTCGCAGATTGAGGCACCCCCAGTATGGCATAGTAGTCTTTCTGGACGTCCATACTCATTACCCTAACCCAGTGGCGGTTCCATCAGGATGGCAGTGATGTTGTCATATCCTCCAGCCCGATTGGCAGCAGCGACCAGATCCTCGCACGCCGCCTGAAGTGAGGAGGCGGTCGTGATGATATGGGTTATCTCTGTCTCACTCACCATGCTCCACAGCCCATCACTGCAAAGCAGCAAGCATCCCCCGTGGGGAACAGTTCGCACGTAGGTGTCTACCTCCAGCAGGCCGCTCTGACCGATGGCACGGTATAGCACGTTCTTCTGTGGATGAATAGTGGCTTCATCGCGCGTGAGTTGCCCCAATTCAACCAGGCGGTCCACCAGCGAGTGATCGTGAGTGATCTGATCAAGCCCCTCTTCTGTGACAACATAGGCCCGGCTGTCGCCTACGTGGGCGATGTAGGCTCGTGGGCCGAGTACCAGTGCACAGGTCAGCGTCGTTCCCCCACCGGGTACCCGATCTGCCACGGCGCTGTTGGCCGCCCGCACTGCATCCACGAGTACATCGTTCAGAGCCGGCTGGTCTGTACCGTGTTCCTGGCTGACGAGGGTCGGCAGGTAGAATTGGCGCATGATGTGATGAGCCACGACTCGCGCTGCCAGAGAACTGGCAACCTCTCCAGCCTGGTGCCCTCCCATGCCGTCGGCCAGAACGAAAACCCCAAACATAGGTAGCGTATCGTCACCGTCGTGTGCGGCTGTGATAATCAGCGCTGTATCCTCATTGTGACGTCGCACTTCACCCACATCGGTAGCCCACCCGACTTTGAGCCTGGGCTGGGTGGACGGTGCCATGGGTGGGGACAGAGTGCTCGAAGCAGAAGCAGATGTTTTTTCCAGTCCCAGGAGATTGCGTAGGAATTGCATAACTTCCTCCCTCACCAAACAGTGCAACCTCAGGCAGGGAGCGCATACACGTAACAATCGTCTGATCCAATGTAGACTATGCCACCCATCACCGTGGGTGACGACGTCACCGGCCCCTCAGTCTGAAAGCGCCATCGCAAATTACCCGTTCGAGCATCCAAGCTGTAGACTAACCCATCCACTGAACCAAAGTATACCGCCCCTTCGGCGACGGCCGGGTTGGATGTTACCTGACCCTCCGTAGCATAGCGCCAGACGAGGCGGCCGCTTTCAGCATCCAGGGCATAGAGGTAACCATCCACTGAGCCCACCAAGATCAGACCTTCACTGACGGCGGGTGAGGACACAACCGGTCCGCCGGTACGATAACGCCACACTGACCAACCTGAGCGGATGTCCAAGCCATGGACATACGAGTCCTGGCAACCCACACAGACCATCTCCTCGGTGATGGCGGGGGAGGAAGTCACACCACGCCGGGCGCGGAAGCGCCAGCGCGACTGACCGCTGATGTCCACTGCATAGACTACCCCTTCCTCACATCCCACGTAGATGGCATCATTTCCAATGGCTGGCGATGAGCGCACTTTTCCATCTGTCTCGAACTTCCAGGCAACACGACCGCTGTGTATATTGACCGCATAGAGATGTTGGTCATCGGAGCCGAAGAATACGTGATCGAACGCGGCCTGTGGCGATGACCACACGCTGCCTTGAGTGGGGCAGGTCCAAGAGATGCGGCCCGTATCTGCGTTGATCGCGTAGAGCAGCCGGTCCGCAGAGCCGAAGAACACGCGCCCTTCATGCGCACAGGGTGATGAACCGATGCCCCCTTCGGTGGCATATTTCCACAGGAATTTCCCGTCATCGGCTCTGATAGCATAGAGATTGTGATCGTAGGCGCCGATGTACACGACGCCATTGTGCACTGCTGGCGAGGAGCGGACCTCATCCTCGCAGCGAAAACGCCACAGGGCCGTGATGTCGCCACTGACAAAGGCCGAAGTGCCAAAGGAGATCGTCCCGCCCAGGCCACGGGCCGAACTCAGGCTCATCAGCGCACGCTGCATTTCCTCGGCTGAGCCGTAGCGCTTGTTGACGTCATATTCCAGTGCCCGGTTGACGATCTCCGTTAGTTCACGGGAGACGGTGGGATTCGTCTTATGGATAGGACGTTCCTGGAAGGAGAATGGCGGTTCCAGTCGTGGGTCCTGTTTGCTGAGCAGGTGATGCATCGTAGCCCCCAAGGCGTAGATGTCTACCCGGGGTTCAGCGCTGCCTCGATATTGCTCTGGCGGTGAGTAGCCCTCAGTGCCGATCATAGTGCCCTTCTGGCCGCTCTGGAAGATCCTGGCAATTCCGAAGTCCACCAGCCGAACGCGACGGTGGCTATCGAGCATGATATTGGAAGGCTTGATGTCACGAAAGACGATTGGCCGAGGCTCGTGGCCATGTAGGTGACTCAGCACTTCACAGACCTGGATGCTCCAATGCACCACCTGTGTTTCGGGCAAGAAGCCTTCCGTTTCGGCCAGGATAGCCTCCAGGTCTTTGCCATCCACGTACTCGAGAACTAGGTAACTGCGGTCGCTCTCACTGAAGTAGTCGTAGACTTGAACGATGCCGGGATGATTGAGAGCGGCGAGGATGTTGGCTTCGCGCTCGAAGTTGCGTTTGATCATAGCCCGCACCTGGGGATCGGTAGCAGTGTTGAGCATCTCCTTGACAACGCACAACCGGGTGACTTTGGAGAAGCGCAAGTCCTGAGCCTTGTAGACGGTGCTCATGCCGCCAACCCCCAGCACCCCCAGAACAAGGTAGCGGTTCTGAAGCAGGTGGCCGTCGGGCAATCGGCCCTCGACGCGTTCGGGTTCCTGGGGCGGAGGGGTCATATACTGCGTACCTCGCCCTCCTTCTGCAGGGGCTGGAGCGTGCGGCCCCTCCGACAGCCCCGGCTCTTGTGCGGAAGGTCCGCTGGAAGAAGAGCCTGGCATACTAATGTGATGAGTCTCAAGAGACTTCATGTCTAATCCCGCAGTGGAACGTATCTGCCGCTTCAGATGTCGCTAATTATAGAGCCAAATGGGTAAATGCGCAATCTGGCGAAGGATGGTCGTGGTGCTAGACGCCACGCTGGGGCAGCGAGGTGAGTGAAGCAAGCGATTATTGCACTGGATTGAAATAGTTGTAGGTCGCGGTGGCGATGTCGGCAATCAGAGGCGCACTTTCCTCCCATTCTAACCATTGGGGCCGGTAGAGGAAGACGACGAGCACAAAATCGCCACCGGGACTGAACACAACTGCCGCATCAGCGTGGGTGTCGCCGGTAAAGCCATGTTTGTGCATCACTCTGGTCCCTACTGGAACCCCAGCCTCAGTGAGGCTATCAATGTGGTTTGTGTTCATCCACTCGATCATCTGATTACACTCATCAACGGTGAAAGCGCCAGGGTAAGCAACCATCAGCGCACCGCCGCCGTGACTACATTGATAGATCATCTCCAATAGCAACCCTATGTCCAGTGGCGTGGTCTGTATGTAGGAGTCGGGTTTGGTGGTAATGTCAGTACGGGAATTGGCTGGGGTGACGATAGTCAATGAAACATCCTCGTCATAGGGAGCCGCCATGAAAGTATTGACCAGCCCCAGGTGATGCATTGAGGCGGTGAGGTTCTCGGCTCCCTGGTAGCCGTCGCCATTACCGATGACGTCGCGCAGCAGGAGGTTGGCTTTGAGGTTGCCGCTGGTGACGCCCATTGTATCGCTCAGCCAGTCAGTCGTCTCGAGGTCGAGAGGGAGGTCCAGGGCGCGGTAGGTCTCTTCCAGAATGGCAATTTTGAGCACGCTCAATCCAGCGTATGAGACGTCAGCGTTGATCTCCAGTTCGTCCCCAGTCTGCAGGTCTTTGACAAAGATGCCCGCTATCATACCCTCATGGCCGTCCAGAAGGGGCTGAATCAACTGGCCCAATATGCCCGTATCCAGCGGTGGCGCTTCCTCCACCCGCACGACCAATGCTACTTGCCGGTCGGCGGCCGAGACGAGGGCTGCAGCAAGCCGGGCACGAGATGCCTCAACGTCCAGTTCATAGCCTGGCTGACCGGGGCGAACGGTCAGGTTGGCCGGGAGCAGGACGGGGTCCTGCGGCAGCCGGTCACGCTGCTTGGCGACGCGGGTCAGGAAGCCGTCGATCCGCTCCTCTGAGTAACTGACCGCCACGGGGACGTCTATCGGGTCGGGTGGACGGCGCAGGACGTGAGCGATGAATCCGTCGAGTCCTTCTCGGGCGCTCAGCACCGCGTCCAGGTTGGTCGCTGTCTCCTCGGCATTATGGCGCAACTCGACGCTATCGGGAGATAGCGAGAGGCGCTGCTCCTGGTACGTGACTTCCACGGGCGTGGCAAAGGCCACTTCGAGAGCATTGAGCGCTTGTTCGCGCGTCATTCCCTCTACAGACAGGCCGGCCATCGTCATTCCAGCAGGCAGGGTACGGCTGCTCAAGCGAAAGCCGACGTACTGCCACGTAAGGAAAAGTGCAGCGACGGCAGCGATGATAATAAGCCAGGCGATACACCCAGTTTTACGCCGCAAAGAATCTCCTCCATGTCGCAGATGCGCGATGATTATAACACATGTGCGGGTGTGCGCCAAGTACCAAGAGGTAAGCGTGTCACGCTGAGAGCAAAAATGGCGACGCACAATCTGCCGTTCTGTGGTATAATTATCGTTAGGAAGGCTGCCTTTGATGTTCAACTGCCGAGACTGTCCTGAAAAAATACGTGAACGCTGCATCCAAGAGAGCGACACCTCCCCCAGTATCAAGCTGATGATGCATCGTGCCTTCGAGGCGGGGACAGATACCCACGAGTTGTGGAATCTGCTGCAGATGAACTGCCTGCTTCTTCGCCAGGAGGCGCAGCAAACAAGGGCGCCCCGTCCGACCCTCCTGAGGCGACGCCTAAAGGGTGAAACCGAACTCATTGAGGCCGCTGAAGAGAGTGAGGAAGTTGCTCCCCTTCCCTCTTCGGCAATGCCGTTCCGCCCGGAGCCTGTGGTCGCCCGCGAACCGGCCGGAAAACCGGCTCCTGCCCGGCTGAGGGAGGTCGAGGAGGAAAAAGAAAAAACAGTCCCCCTCCGCTACTGCCTTGCCCAGCGAGACGGCCAACACCGAATCGCCCTGCCGACACGTGGCGAGATTGTGCTGGGCCGTTTCGACACGGCGACCCACATGACCCCTGACGTGGATCTGAGTTATGATGATAGAGAGAACTTCGTCATCTCCCGCCGCCACGCCCGCATCGTCGGCCGCAACGGCCGGCACAAGATCGAGGACCTAGGCAGTACCAACGGCACCAGGGTCAACCGGCAAAAGCTCAGGATCGGCCAGAAGGTACGGCTACAGCCAGGCGACCGGGTCACCCTGGGACACTGTGCATTCGTGTACGTCCCCATTCTAGAGATGCAAATCTCACCCCATGCCGCGCTGTCCCAGGCCTACCTGTGGGTCGCATTCACTGGCCACCGGTTTCCTTTGCCCTCACGAGGTGAAGTGGTCGTCGGTCGGAGCGACCGCGCGGTAGGCTTCATCCCTGACATTGACTTGAGCCAAGAGGGAGATGCTGCCCAGGTCATTGCCCGCCGTCACGTCAAGATCACCGCCCGCGGCGGCCGCCACTACGTGGAGGACTTAGGCAGTGCCACCAGCACTAAACTCAACGGCGTGCGCGTGAGAATCAACGAGCTCCACTTGCTGAACCCGGGCGATCACCTCTGGCTAGGAGGATGCGTCCTGGCCTATGACGTAGAGCATCAGCCTGACAAGGAAATCTCCGGCTGAGAGTCTATCCGACCCTTTCTCATCAACAGAAGGCCGCACAAGACGCCAAGGTGAGGTTAACGATGATCAAAAAGAACAAGGAAATGAAAGGTGAGGTATCAACCAACATCATCACCTGGGAGAAGGATGGCAAGGAGATGGTCTACATCCCGGCTGGGGATTTTCTGATGGGGAGCGACGAGGGCCGGGACAACGAGAGCCCTGCCCACACAGTCCATGTGGATGCCTTCTACATAGACCGCTACCCCGTGACCAATGAGGAATACAGACGCTTCGTGGATGCCACCGGACACCCGGTGCCCTGCTACGACGTAGAATGGGCTGAGCCCTACGACTACAACTGGGATCCAGAGAAACGAACGCCGCCAGAGGGCAAGGAGGAACATCCGGTGGTGCTCGTCAGTTGGGAAGACGCACAGGCATACACCGCCTGGGCTGGCAAGCGGTTGCCCACGGAGGCGGAATGGGAACGGGCCGCGCGTGGCACCGACGGGCGTCGCTGGCCGTGGGGAGACGAGTTCATCGAGGGCCGCTGTAACACCAGAGAAAGCAACGTCAACGGCACCAGCCCTGTAGACCAATACTCTCCAGACGGCAACAGCCCGGAGGGGGTTGGGGATATGGTGGGCAACGTGTGGGAATGGACCAGCAGCCTGTTCCGCCCCTATCCCTACGACGCCAACGATGGACGGGAGAGCCAGGAGGCCGATGGCTGGCGCGTCCTGCGCGGCGGCTCATGGCATAACGACCTGGACCGAGCGCGCTGCACCGCCCGCCTCGATGGGGATTTCCTGTTCTTCAACAACGTCGGCTTTCGCTGTGCCGTGTCAGCCCAGGATGTCACGCCGGCTGAGGGTATCGTGTCGGCTGAGGGAGAGAACCAGCACTATGAAGACTGCTCCAACCAGCGATAGGCCAGATAGCCCGAGAGCGCGCCGAAGACCAGATTCTGTGCTGGCCAGATGCAACACCAGGCCCCCAAAGTGCCGATGGTCAGCGTCAGGCCGATGATCCAATCTAGCAGCCAGTAGCCGATCAGCAGCAGGACGCCCATCGCCGGCCGGCCAGCATAGATCCAGCCGATGCCCAGGAAGCCGAAGAACCCACCTACGACCTCCAGCAACAGTGCCACGAAGGGATCTCGTCCACGCATCACAATTTCACCTCCCGTTGTCTCACCTCCCGTTCCAGCCATTCCCCGATCAACCAATAGCGGAAGTTGCGCCCCTGGTAGACCTGGTACGCCGCATACAGCCCGTAGGCGAGCCATGAGAAGGGTGCGCAGACCAACAGCAATACCATCAGCAGTGTGAGCAGCAGCGCAAACGGCATAAGCAACAATCCAACGAGCACTGCTGAAAGCAAGCCGCTCGCCGTCCACGCTATCGCTACCCAGACGGCCAGCACTGCTGCGAGAACAGCATAGGACAGTACACCGGCCACCTGGTAGACGAAAGACTGCAGCGCGTGAAAGGCGACGAAGCGCGATCTCTCCCGGTACCCCAAATACATCGCTAGAGGTACGGCTGGCCCGACCAGCGCACCAACACCACCTGCCATTCCCAGTATCAGGGTCAGCAAAGCACTCGCGTGTGCCAGCATCGCCGCCGTCCACTCATCCGTAGGCACCTGCACCGCCTCACTGCCCGCTGCCATCTCGCCTTCTACCACCTCCTGGACACGTCCTGCATCTTGCATCTTGCCTCCCGCATCTCGCCTCATGTTCCTACCTCCCAATACGCACCCCTCGCCCCAGGGTTGCACCCTCACATCACTGTGCTATAATGTGCGCGCCATGGTCACCAAGCGACAACTTGGTATCATCGTTATTGCACTCGGTGTGCTCGTCATCCTTGGCGTCACGGCAGTGGACTTCATCGGCGCTGGCAAGTGGGGCGGATTCGGCCCATTGCAGCGAATAGGGATCGGCCTCAGCCTCGCAGCCACCGCCGTAGGCTGCATTCTGGTTCACCTGGGCGACCGTCCAGCTTAGCCAACCCACTCATCAACCTGCTAACCAACCGGCCAACTAAACGCCATGTCTCCATCCCGCACTCTCAAACCACTCGGCGCAGTCCTAACTGCCCTCGTTGTCCTGGCCTATGTCGGCTACCTGGTCGTGTACGTCGTCTACGCGGTGAATCTCTTCCGCTGGCCCTTCGACTATGACCAAGGCGAGGGCTTTGAACTGTACGACGCCATCCTGTATGGCCGGGGGGAGTGGCCCTATCGGGACAATGCCACCTATCCGTTCTATGCCTCCAACTATCCGCCGCTCTTCCACCTGCTCATCGTCCCACTGCTTCCGATCTTCGGGCCACGACTGATCGCCGGCAGACTGGTTTCCTTCACCGCCACGCTCATCACCGGGGGAGTTATCTTCGCCGTCGTGCGGCGCAGAGTAGGCGGCTGGTTCATCCCTCTCATCTCCGGGTTGGCCTTTCTCGCTTCTAACTATGTCTATCAGACTGGGCCGCTATGCCGGATGCACTTGACGATGGTGATGTTCGAGACACTGGCCATCGCTTTTATCGCCGAGTTTGAACACCCCCAGCACGGCAGGCGCAATCTCATCCTGGGTCTGCTGATGCTTCTCTGTGCCGGGTACACGAAGCAAATGGCCGTGTTCACCGTCGTCGCGGCTCTCTCTTATGTCTTCCTGCGTGATGTTAAGAAGGGTATCACCGCCGGTGTGGTGCTGACCGCTGTCGCTGGGGTTGTCTTCTGGCTGCTGAACGTCGCAACCGGGGGCCAGTGGTGGATCAACATTATCCAGGCCAACGTCAACGAGTTTGACTATCACCAGACGATTTTCCTCTTTGGGCAATGGTTCCGCCTGCATACTGCCTTCGTCCTCTTGGCGGCCGGATACCTGGCCTATGAGCTATTTTGGGATCGGCTTTCGGCCTACTCGTTGTGGTTTTTCTTCTCACTGGGAGTTGGTGCGCTGAGCGGCAAGTGGGGGGCGGGATTCGGCTACTTCACCACCGCCACCGCCGCTGCCTGCCTCACCTCTGGCCTGGCGGTGGGCCGCCTGCAGAATGCAGAATGGAGAATGGAGAATGGAGATCGCAGGTCGCCATTCGCCGTTCGCTCGCTCCTGGTGATTCTCGTACCGTTGCTCTACTTGCTGCAGGCCCCGCGCATGTTTCACATGCCCACCTCCGGCCTCGTCTTTGGCCCGCTGGCCCGTGCATTCGGCGTGGCTGACACGCTGGTCGAAGGTGATTGCGCCACATTCCAGTATCACGACGTGATGGGCTACACGCAACTGGGGCACCTGCTCACGGCCGATGATTACGTAGCGGGCGGGGAGATCCTCAACTACGTCCGCACAGCCGATGGCCCCGCCTTCAGTGAGGAGGCCATGTTCAGCCTGCTGGCCGACGAGCCAGTGGTGACCAACCCGACCCAACTCCTCAATCTCTACAACAACGGTCTGCTCGATACAACGGAGCTCATCGAACGCATTAACCGGCAGGAGTTTGGCGTGGTTATCTTCCGTGCCCAGTTCTACCCCCAGCCAGTGCTGGACGCCATCGGGCAGAATTACCAGCCTGTGGAGCACCTGTGCATGAATGGTTTCTACTACCACATCCTGTGGCCCCATCGCATGTTGGCTAGCCCTTCCAGGTCGTCAGACAGACCGGAGGTCCTGACCATGCTTCGTTCTCAGTGAGGTGAGTGAGATGAAAGATGATTCACACTCTGCGCGGTTGGAATGTCCGGGCTGCGGTAGTTCCTCATTCACCGCCAGTTCCGATGGCAGCCTGACCTGCAACTATTGCCACGCCACCTACGTCCCGCCTGAGCGGACGTGCCCTGTCTGTGGAGCGGTTTACGAGCCGGATGACCGCCACTGCCCTTCCTGTGGTGCGGACCTGGTTCGCAAGTGCCCGGCTTGCGGCGTTCTGAATCCATCGGTCGCACGCAAGTGCCTGGTGTGCGGGCAGGAGATGGAGATACTGGAGTCGCTATTCGCCCGTGTGACGGGGACGCGGGGCGACTGGCTGCGCCAGGCACGGGAGGAAGCGCCAGCGATCAAGGCCCAGGAGGAAGCGGCGTCAGAATACCGGCTGGCAGATATGTGGGCCGCCGATGAGCGCCGCCGCGAGGCCCTGGCGCAGACACAGGCCGAACATGACCGGCAGCAACGCATCATCATCACCGTGACCATCACCATCGTCGCCTTCGTCATCGTCGTGGCACTCATCGCAGTGGCGATTACGGCGAGCCACATTCAAAGTCCGTACTTCCACCCCTAACTGATGGAACCGCTGCTTCGCCGCCTGTGGCGCACTGTCCCTTTACGCCTGTTCGTTGTTTTCCTCGCCGTCTACGGCCTCACTGCCGGCGTCTCGCTGAGCCACCACTCGCTGGCTCCCCACTTCGTCTATCTGGCCGAATCGTTCCTCCACGGTCACCTTGACCTGGTTCACGTCCCAGACCTACCCTACGACCTGACGCCTTTCGAGGGCCGCTGGTACGTCTCGTTCCCGCCGCTCCCGGCGGTGCTGATGTTGCCGCTGGTCGCGCTCCGTGGTTTAGCCGTCTCAGACATCGCCTTCAGCGTCGTCGTGGGTGCTCTGAGCATATCACTTTTCTACGCCGTACTGGCACGCTTTGGGCTTAGGGATTCGGGCTTTGGGGTTTGGCTAAGCCTGCTGCTGGGATTAGGAACGCCGCTGTGGTACTGCGCGGCGTTGGGGTCCGTCTGGTACACGGCCCACGTGGTGGCCGTCGCCTGCCTGTGCCTGTACGCGCTGGAGGTGGCGGGACGGAACCGCCCCCTGTTGGCAGGACTGTGGCTGGGGCTGGGGTTCCTGGCTCGTGCGCCTGTGTTGTTGGCCTTCCCCCTTAGCCTGGTGTCAGGCCACCGGAAGGTTCGGAGCCTGTGGGGGATTGCGCGCTTCCTGCTCTTGTTCGCTCTGGGGATGACTCCTGCGTTTCTGGGACAGGCGGCTTATAACTGGGCGCGCTTTGGTAGCCCCCTGGAGTTCGGCTACCGCTGGATGAACAGCCCCGGTTCGCTGCTGGAGCGCCAGGCGACCTGGGGGCAGTTCAGCCTCCACTTCCTGCCAGAAAACCTGTACACACTGCTCGTGCGGCCCCCGCTCATTTCGTTGTCCCCGCTCCGCATTGAGCCTGACCCATGGGGGATGGGATTGCTGTTCACCTGCCCGGCGCTGTTGCTGGCACTGCCTACCCTGGCGCAGGTTGGAGAAACCAGGTTTTTCAGAAAAAACCTGGTTTCTTCAAAAAAGAGACGTGACCCCCTGCGCCTGGGGCTGTGGCTTTCCATCGCGCTCGTGCAGTTACCTTCGCTGCTCTACTTCAACACCGGTTCCTATCAGTTCGGATACCGCTTTGCGCTGGATTGGATGCCGCTGGGAGCGCTGTTGGTTGCGCTGAGGACAGGTGAGCGGTTGCACCGGTGGGGCCAGGCGCTCATCATCATCAGCATGCTGATGCACCTGTGGGGTGTGTTGTGGATGTATCCCAATTTCAACGGCCAGCCCTGGCACCTCCAGTACATCCAACTGCTGCACTACTTGCTACGCTGACTGTTGACGTCACTCGACGATGGGGTTATAATAACAGTGGAAGTAGTCACTAAGCCCTGGCGGGGCATAATGAAGCAAGGAGGTCTCTGCTCCGGTTCTGCTTCGGCCCGCCCGGGGCGGCGTGTCACGGACGCGCCGCGAACAGGGGGCGGGATGTTTCTAGAACAGGCCAGAGAAAGGACGAGTTTCTTAAATGGTTGGTATTCTCACAGATACAACTGCCAGTATTCCCGAGGAGTTGGCCCAAGAGTTGAGCATAGAGATCGTGCCGTACTACATCCATCGTGGGCTGGAGACTCTGCGCGACATGGTGGACGTCAAACCAGGGGAGTTCGCCGAGTGGCTGACCCAAGCGACCAAATTGCCCACGACGTCTAACCCCGCCCCTGGTGACTACATGGTAGGCCTGATGCGCCTTGCGGAGCGGGCGAAGGAAATCGTCGTGCTCACTATGACCTCAAGAGGGAGCGGCGCCTACCAATCGTGCCTGGCCGCCGTGGATATGCTCAAGGAACAGAGCCCTGACGTTCAGATAGAGGTAGTAGATACGCTGCAGGTGGCAATGTCGCAGGGGTGGGCCGCTATCGAATCAGCCCGAGCCGCACTGACCGGCCTCAGCCTCAATGAAGTCGTCCAGAGAGCCCGCGAAGTGGTCCGGACGGGCATGATGATCCAGACCGCCGACACGTTGCGCTACCTCTACATGGGTGGTCGCATCGGCAAGGCCAAGCACCTGGTCGGCTCCCTCCTCAACATCAAGCCGCTGATCGGGATGCAGGACGGGATCATCGTGGCAGTTGGCACGGCCCGCAGCCGGCTCAAGGCCTACCGCCGGATGGTCGAGTTGATGCGGCAGCGAGTTGGAGAAGGGGCACGCATCAAGGTCGCGTTCACCCACGTGGCAGCACTGGAACAGTTGGAGAAACTGCAGGCATTAGTCGTGGATCGCTTTGAGTGCAAGGAGACGATCGTGACCGAACTCTCACCTGCGCTAGCCGTCCACTCTGGGCCAGGGACCGTAGGTGTGTATTTCTTTCCCACGTAGCCCTGCCTCTGCGATCCCTGTTGTTGGGCGGGGGAACGAAGGTGCTCCTCCGCCCCCCCGCTTCTCCACTGCGCTACGGCGCTAGTGCTTCATCACCAGCGGCAGGTAAAACTTCCAACCCGACGTCACCCCCACCGCTACCTGGGCAGTGTTGTTGGAGGCGTCGGGGTCAAGCACCGCCGCGCCGACGCCTGCCGTGTTGATCAGCAGTCCAGTGTAGATGTCCGTGGCCGTGATGACGACGGTGAGTGTCCGGGTAACAAGCGGAGTGCTCCCCGGCAGTCTCCAGACGCAAGTGACCAGGCCGGTGGCCTCGCTCCCCGCGCAGTTGGACGGCAATCTCAAGGCTGCAAGAGCCTGGGTAGGTACGACCGTATCGGTCAGGGTGACCGGCAGCGTCCCCGTCAACGAGCCGGATTTGGTGACGACGAGGCTGTAGTGCACCGCCTTGCCCGACACCACCGTCTCTTCATCCGCCCACTTGCCCACGGCCAGATCCACCCACGCACCGGTGATGACACCCGTCACGTCCACAGCGTTGGCTTGCGCATGCGACGAGGTAGCGGTGAGGACGGTGGTGTCGCTCATCCCGTTGGTAGCGGCGGGCGGCACGCTCACCGGCACCTGCACCGTCGTACTGGTCTGGGCAGCCAGGGTGATAGGCGAAACAGCCGACAGCGTAGCCCAGCCGCTGCTGCTCTGGAAAGTCAGGTTGTAGGTATCGGTCTCCAGGCCGGTGTTGAGCAGCCAGTGAGTGTGGGTGACGGTCTGGCCCGGCTGGGCAATCAGGGCGGAGAACGGCGGGACGAGCCAGACAGAGTAGGTCTCGCTTACCACCTCGTCGGCCCCGATGTCGTACCTCGCTCCGGAGGGCCGCAGATCCCTGTCAATGTCCACCTTTCAGGCCGAAAGTCCTGGTTCGATCACCGGTTCCTCCAGCACGGTCTCGGCCGCTGCTTCTTCACCTGCACTGTCTTCTCCTGGCTGCCGCTCGAAGATCAACCCCTCTTCTCCCACGTCAACGGCAACCAGGTCGCCACTTTCAAAATCGCCACGCAGCAATTTGACACTGAGGGGGCTTTCCACGTGCCGTTGCAAGGCCCGGCGCAACGGCCGAGCGCCAAACTGTGGATCAAATCCCTCGTGGGCCAGCCACCGGCGGGCCACGTCTGTCAGTTCGACTTCCAATCCTTGCTCCGCCAACCGATTGGCAATCTCTTGCATCTGCAGGTCTACAATGCGCTCCATATTTTCAACCGTGAGGTCATTGAAGATGACGATCTCGTCTACGCGGTTGAGGAACTCAGGCCGGAAGGTCTTCTTGAGCGCCTTCTCGATCTCGCGGTGGCCCTCCTCATCGTCGCGGCCATCCTCGCCGGCCTGCAGGAAGCCCAGCGTCCCACCCTTGCGGGCATACTCAGTCCCCACGTTCGAGGTCATAATCACGACCGTGTTACGAAAGTCCACGACGTGGCCTTGCCCATCGGTCAGCCGGCCATCGTCCAGGATCTGCAACATCGCGTTCCACACGTCCGGGTGGGCCTTCTCGATCTCGTCGAAGAGAATGACGCGGTAGGGTCGCCGGCGCACGGCCTCGGTCAATTGACCACCCTGTTCGTAACCGACGTAGCCAGGCGGTGCGCCGAAGAGGCGGCTGACGGTGTGATGCTCCCGGTACTCGCTCATGTCAATGCGCAGCAGGGCATCTTCGTCGTCGAAGAGGAACCAGGCCAGGGCTTTAGCCAGTTCGGTCTTGCCCACACCAGAAGAACCCAGGAAGATGAAACTGCCGACCGGGCGGCGCGGGTCCTTGAGGCCCGAGCGGGCACGGCGGATGGCGTCGGAGACGGCGGCTACCGCCTCATCCTGTCCGATGATGCGCTGGTGCAACGCCTCCTCCATGCGCAGCAGTTTCTCTGCCTCTGTCTCCATCATCTGCGCGACCGGGATACCGGTCCAACTCGCTACCACCTCGGCGATGTCCTCTTCCTCGATCGTCTCGTCAAGTTGATGTTCCTGCTGCCACATCTCGCGCTGGAGATTAAACTCGGCCTGGACGTTGATGCGCTCGGTCTTTAGTTCGGCGGCTCGTTTGTAGTCCTCCACCACGCTGGCCGCCTCAATCTCGGTCTGGAGCCGCTGGAGTTCCGACTGCCTCGCCTTCAACTCAGGCGGAAGCGTATAGAGCGCCACCCGCAGTTTCGCCGCCGCCTCGTCCATCAGGTCGATCGCCTTGTCGGGCAAGTGCCGGTCCGCGACGTAGCGATGCGAAAGGCGCGCCGCAGCCACGATGGCTGCATCGGAAATGCGCACCTTGTGATGGGCCTCGTAGCGGTCGCGCAACCCGTGCAGCATCTCGACGGTCTCCTCGACCGTCGGTTCCTCGACAAACACAGGGGCAAAACGTCGCTCCAGTGCACCGTCGCGCTCGACGTACTGCCGGTACTCGTCCAGCGTCGTCGCGCCAACACACTGCAACTCGCCCCGGGCCAGGGCCGGCTTCATCATGCTGGAGGCATCGAGCGCCCCCATGCCAGATCCTGCACCGACGACGTTGTGCAGTTCATCAATGAACAGGATGATCTCACCCTCAGAGCGTTGAATCTCCTCAATAGCCCCCTTCAACCGCTCCTCGAATTCCCCCCGGAAGCGAGAGCCAGCGACCATCGCGGCCAGGTCGAGTTGTGCCACCCGCTTGCCCATCAAGATCTCCGGCACGTCGTCGTCAGCAATTTTTTGCGCCAGCCCCTCGACGACGGCAGTCTTGCCCACTCCTGCCTCGCCGATGAGGACGGGGTTGTTCTTCGTGCGACGGCTGAGAATCTGGATCACGCGCAGAATTTCATCATCCCGCCCGATGACCGGGTCCAATTTGCCCTCGCGGGCCATCTGCGTCAGGTCGCGGCTGAACTTCTCCAGGACGCGGTAGCGTGTCTCGGCCCTGCGGTCGGTCACGCGCTGCCCACCGCGAACGTCTTTGATGGCCCCATAGATACGGTCTTTGGTCACGCCGCTTTCGCGCAGGATGCGGGCCGCTGGGGTATTGCGCTCGTTGGCGATAGACAGGAAGATGTGCTCCGTCGAGATGTAATCATCCTTGAGCCGATTCGCCTCATCGTTGGCCAGGTCAAGCACGCGCTTCACACGCGGGGTGATAAAGACCTGCCCCACGCCGCCGCCGCTGTAGATGCCGGCCTTGGGGCTGGCTCTCAGCACGTCGTCAAGGCGTTGCTGCACCTGATCAACGTCTACCCTTAGCCGTTCCAGAATCTGCGGAATCACACCTTCTGGCTGTTCCAGCAGCGCCAGCAGGATGTGCTCAATGTCAACCTGCGTATGTCCGTAGCGCGTCATAATCTCGACCGCCCGTTGGGCCGCGTCTTGTGCGCGCTCGGTGAAACGATCCAATCTCATCATGATCTAACACTCCTCTTAAACCCGATGCTCTTCAAACAAGCGGCTTCCAGACTTCGGAAGCCTCGGAAGTGGTTTGAGCCGGCAAAGCCCATTGCCGATTCCCAACCGATTCTGTTTCGGAACGCTATGTCCAAAGATTTCCGAAGTCTTAATGAAACAGACTCTCGGGTGCATTATACCGCACATTGCCTCACCAGACAAAGAGAAGGCGATGCTGGTAATTACCCAGACCTACTTCCACGAATTCCGGCTCCCCCAATTCGTTGTCCCAACCCGCTTCTGGTGGTATAATCCGCCCTGCAATGGGCAAATGGGCCGCTCTTCTACTGCTCCTGCTGTCGCTGGCAGCGTGTGTCCCCAATAGTCCTCGCACTATCACGCTCGTCGCCGACGGTGAGACGCGCTCGCTGGCTACCGAAGCGCTCACCGTCCGTGACCTGCTGGCTGAGGCTGGCGTCACGCTCGACGAGGACGACCGCGTGGTGCCAGCCGAGCCCGCCTTCATTGAGGGTGGGATGACCGTCCGCATCATCCGCGTCGAGAGGCACATTGAGACCGAACAGCGCGAGATTCCTTTCGAGCGCCAGACCGTGCGCGACGTCTCTGTCCTTGCTGGCGAGACCCGCCTGCTGGAGCCCGGCGTCACCGGGATCGAGGAACTGACCTACCGCGTTACCGTAGAGGATGGCGTCGAGGTCGAACGGCGGCTCGTGCGGCGGGCCACGCTCCAGGAACCCCGCACCGAGATCATCCTCATCGGCATGCAAGCGGAACTCGAGGCCGTGCCCATCACCGGTACCGTGGCCTACATTGCCAATCGCAACGCCTGGGTGATGCAGACCACCAGTCCTAACCAGCGGCGGCTGACGCACGCAGGCGACCTGGACGGCCTCCTGTTCGCCCTCTCACCCAATGGCTCCTATCTGCTCTTCACCCGCGTCGCACCTCCCTCTGCCCCCCCCAACGGGGGGGATGAAGAGGAGGGCGAGGGTGCTCCTCTCAACACCCTGTGGATGATCGAGACCGCCACCGCCGCCACTGAGCCGGTACGGTTGGAGGCTGAGAGCGTCCTGTGGGCTGGCTGGGCACCCGGATGTAAGGTCACCCCCACCGGCACTGGCTGCCGTATCGCTTACACCACCGGTTTGCCGGCCGAGGGTAGTCCCGGCTGGAAGGCGGAGAACGACCTCTGGATCGCCCGACCTCGTGTCCGTGATGGCCAGTTGCTGGGCCAGCGATGCATTATGGAGCCCAGCGCCGGTGGCACCTACGGCTGGTGGGGCACCACCTACGCCTGGTCCCCTGACGGGCGCAGTCTGGCCTACGCTCGCGCCGACGAGGTCGGCACCGTCCGCGCCTACGACGGCGCACAGACCCCGCTGGCTCGCTTCCCACCGTACCGCACCTACGCCCCCTGGGTCTGGACGCCGACCGTCAGTTGGTCCCTGGAGGGGGAATTCGTCGTCACCACGCTACACGGCCCCGCCCCGACGGGCGAAGCACCGGAGGACAGTCCCGTCTTCGACGTCTGGGCTCTCGCCGCCAATGGCACGCTCACGGCGAGACTGGTCAGCGAGGCCGGCATGTGGGCTGCGCCCGCCTATGCGTCCGAGGGAGACTACATCGCCTTTGGCCACGCCCGCAGCCCCTACGTCAGCCAAACCAGCGGCTACGCCCTCTACCTGATGGATCGCGACGGCTCTGACCGCCGACGGCTTTTCCCACCCGAAGGAGAGATTGGCCTGGAGTACCCGGAGGTCGCCTGGGGGCCAGGGGGCGATCGGCTGATCGTCGTCTACCAGGGCAATCTGTACCTGATCCACGTCACGGATGGCGAATTACGCCAACTGACCGACGAGGGCGGCGTGACGGCTGTCCGCTGGCGGTGGTGAGTCACGTTTGTGAATTGGTAGATTGGTAAACCCTTGAACCGACACTCGCGAGCCCGCGCATTCATCTGCCTGATCGGCCTGCTGGTCAGTCTTGTCCTGGCCAGTGCGGTTCTGGTCGCCAGGCGATGCGTCCTTCTCCAGACTGTCACCACCTACTACACTCCCCTCTCCGGCGAGGCCAAGTGGGAGGGGAACTGGGAGTTCTCGGAGTCGGGGGCCGATCCCAGCCAGGCCGGCACTGAGCGCGTCACTATCCCTTTTGTCGGCACCGACTTCTCGCTGCGAGTGCGGCGTGGAAATTATCGCGGCACTTTCTTCGTCAGCGTGGACGGCAAGCCGGCCAGCCGGTTGCCTCGGGAGGAACGTGGTGCTTACCTCGTGCTCACCTCGCCCGACTACGCGCCCCAGGTCATCACTATACCCATCGCCACCAGCCTGGACGATGGCCCACATGAGGCGGTAGTCGTCGCTGAGCGGGGGTGGGACCAGTGGCCGCTGGCCGGCTGGAGCGTGAGCCGCACGCCGGATACAACCCCGTACTGTTGGGCGTTAGCGGGGCTGGGAGTGCTTGGGCTTGTCTGCGTGGGGGGGATGGCCCGGTGGGGAATTGGACAGATCAGCCAATGGCCTGCTTGGCAAAGGGAGAGGGAAGAGACAGGAAGCAGGAAGCAGAAGGCAGGAGGCAAGGAGCCAGAGGAAAGAGGAAAGAAGCAAGAAGCGGGGGACAAGAAGCAAGAGGCAAGAGGCAAAGGGCATCCCGTATTCTCCAATCTCCATTCTCCATTCTCCTTGACTCTCGCTGCCACACTGATCGCCACCGGTGTGTTCTACTTCTCTCCCTGGCTCACGCTCACGCTCGTCAGCGGCCTGGTGCTGGCCGCGCTCGTCCTCCTGCGGCTCGACCTGGGTCTTGCGCTTATCGTAGCGACGGCCCCTTTCTACCTGTACCCCCGCTCTCTTTTCGGCAAAGCCTTCACGATGGCGGAGATCCTCACCCTACTCTGCGTGCTCTCGTGGGGAGTAAGGCAAATCGGCAAGTGGCATGCCCAGCAAAGTGAGAAGCGAGAGGCAAGAAGGGAGAGGCAAGAAGCAAGAGGCAAGAAGTATCCTGCATCCTGCATCTTGCGCCCTGCATCCTCTCTCGACCTTGCTGCTCTGTTCTTTATGCTGATCGCCATCGCCTCCCTCTGCGCCGCCGAGTACCGCCACATCGCGCTGCGCGAGTTACGCGTCGTCGTCCTGGAGCCAGCGCTCTTCTACCTGATGTTGCGCACGAGCCGCCTAGAGGGCAAGGCTTTATGGCGCATAGTGGACTTCGTCGTGCTTGGGGCCGTCGCGGTAGCCCTCATCGGCCTGATGCAGTATGGCTTCGGCGCTAATGTCATCACCGCCGAGCAAGGCTTCCGCCGCCTGCGCTCCGTCTACGGCTCGCCCAACAACGTTGGCCTCTACCTGGGGCGAGTGCTGCCAGTGCTGGTGGCTGTTGCCCTGTTTGCCGCCGCCCGTGGTCGCCGTGTCGCTTATGGCCTGGCCGTTGTCCCGGTGGGGCTGGCCATATTGTTCAGTTTCTCCAAGGGGGCGCTCATCCTGGGTGTCCCCCTCTCGCTGCTGGCGCTGGGGATGCTGGCAGGCAGGCCGTGGTCCTGGGCGTCGCTGGGAGCGATGGCAGTGGCCGCCATAGCCGCCATCCCGCTCTTGCGCACCCCGCGCTTCGCCTCCCTCCTCGATACCCACAGCGGCACTACCTTCTTCCGCCTCCAACTCTGGCGCTCGTCCTGGATGATGCTTCGCGACCACCCGTGGCTCGGCGTCGGGCCGGACAACTTCCTGTACCAGTACCGCAGCCGCTACATCCTGCCCGCCGCCTGGCAGGAGCCAGACTTATCCCACCCGCACAACGTCCTCCTCGACTATGGATGCCGGCTGGGCTTCTGCGGCCTCGTCGCCGGGCTCTGGCTGCAGGTCGCTTTCTGGCGGCTGGCGCTGCCATTGTGCCGCCTGGCCGACCCCGACCGTCGCGCCCTGGCCCTTGGCCTGATGGGCTCAATGGTCAACTTCCTGGCCCACGGCCTGGTGGACGTCTCTTACTTCGTCATTGACCTGGCCTTCGCTTTCTTCCTGACACTGGGCATGGTACAATGGCTGGCAAGGAGTGAGACCGATGAACTCGAAACCTGGTTCGAAGCCTGATTCGAAGCTTAATCTCAACACGGTGATCCTGGTGCTCATCCTGCTCGCCCTCGTCGGCGGCGGGATCACCTTGATCGGCACGATCCGGCGGCTGACACGACCGCTGGAGGAGGCCGAGCGCGCGCTGCAAGAGCAGTTCGCGGAGATCACCAACCCCACGCCCACTATCATCCCCGACCCGATGACGATCGTCCGCCAGGTGCGCAGCCTCAGCCGGCTGGAGACGGCTTCCTACACCGTCGAGAAGGTCATCACTGCCGAGTCAGGGCAGAGCCCCTTCGCCTTCCTCTTCGGCGACCGGCTGATCTTAGTGGCCCACGGGCAGGTCATCGCCGGCGTAGACCTGGGCAAGATGGAGGAGAGCGACATCATCGTCGCTGATGAGGGGATGGTAGTCGTGACGCTGCCGCCAGCCGAGGTCCTCGTCGTCACGCTGGACAACCAGAAGTCCTACATTGTAGACCGAGACACGGGGCTGATCGGGGTGAATCCGGCGCTGGAGACGGAAGCCCGCCGGGCGGCTGAGGAGGAGATTCTGAGCGCAGCACTGGAGGACGGTATACTGGAGATGGCCCAGCGGAACGCCGAGGCTTACGTGCGACAGCTCATCCTGGCGCTGGGCTTTCGGGAGGTCATCTTCGCCCGGGGACCCACACCTCTCGTCCCCACCGTAGAGCCGACCGCCGCGCCATGACAAGCGATAAGTCAGGTACTGATGGGCCGCCAGCGTCGCGTGGAAAGCAACCACAGGGCCTTCCGGACGCTCTCCAGCGTCGCCAGACCCAGAAAGCGCCCTCCTTCGATCACCGAAATCGCTGAACTGCCGCTGGCTTGCATCTTGTGCTGGAGATCGAGCAACGTATCGCTGGACTGCGCCACGGGGAAATCGGTGCGCATCACTCGCCCTATCAACACGTTGTGGCCGTACCGCTGGAACCCTTCCGCCACGTCCTCCCGCGTGAGCACGCCCACCAGGGTACCCCGGTCAAAGACCGCGAAATCTGCCTGACTGCTGCGCAGCGTGACGTCAATCGCCCGCGCCAGCGGGTCATAGGACGAGAGCGATACACCCCCACGTACCAACGCTGCCGATGCTGGTACCCGCCGCAGCGCTGTCTTCAACTGGGCCCCGCGCCACTCCTGCTCCGCCCCGGTGAAGACAAACACGGCGATCAGCGCCAGGTTCAATCCCCCCCCGAAGAGCCCCAGCAGGCCAAGGATCACAGCCAACCCCTGCCCGACGCGCGTGGCAACGCGGGTGGCGTCCAGTTCGCCCATCCGCGATGCCAGCAGTGCCCGCAGCACCCGCCCGCCGTCCATCGGGAAGGCTGGCAACAGGTTGAAGAGCGCCAGCCCCAGGTTGGCTACCAACAGGTCAACCAGCAGCCTTTCGAAGCCGAGCCCGTTCAGGCGACTCCACAACAGGCCCAGACCACCGAGAGCGCGCCAGCCCAGCAGGGGTAATGTGACCGCGCCGAGCACTGCCGCCAGAGCGACGTTGACGGCCGGCCCGGCCAGCGCCATCCAGAACTCCTGTGCGGGGCGAGCCAATTCGCCCTCCAGGCGTGCCAGCCCGCCGATGGGCAGCAGCGTGATGTCGCGCACCGCCACGCCATAGTGCCGTGCCACCAGACTATGGCCCAGTTCGTGCAGCGTCACGCACAGAAACAGCAGGCTGATCAATGCGACGCCGTAGAGTGCGCCCACCAGCCCCAATCCCTGCCACACGCCCCAGTCTAGTGCCGCCCACACCAGCACCAGCGCGAACGTGAAGTGTACCCGAATCTCGATTCCCTTCACCTTCGCGATCGGAAAAGACCAATTCATATCCGGGATCCTCCAATGAACAATGATTGACAACGAGTGACCAATGACCAATGACCCAAAGTGAATCTTAATCCAGGAATTACCATATTATACCAGATTATACCAAATCAGCATTAGAAGGGTATAAACAGCGCGTTAGAAAATGATTAACGATATGTTGACAACAGCTCGCTTCACCTTTATACTGCTAGTACATCTCGGCGTAAATCCTTTGGCAGTTACCGACTGTTGGCACTACCCCCAAATGTGGGGGAAAACGAGCAGAAGTGCCACTTTTGCCCACATCTGGGGAGCAATCCGATGAATCGGCGCGACATCTAACTGCTGAAGGATTTCTGCCGTCGTGTACTAGTGTTATGTACTGATCGCCAATTCTCCAATTACCAATCTACCGAACCTACCGATGCGATACAAAGTACAGCCCGAGGACTTCGCCGTCGAGGAACAGATCCAGTTCCCCCTCACGAATAGGGGGCGCTTCGCCATCTACCGCGTGCGCAAGCGCGGCGTGACGACGTTGAGCGTGCAGGCGCAGGTGGCGCGAGCGCTGGGGCTCCCGCAATCGGACATCGTCGCCCGAACCTGATGATCTCTTCCCTGGCTGGCAGAGGGTGACACTTGCTTTCACGCTCTCCCGGGGCAGTTACGCGACACTGGTGATCAAGACACTATTGCCCTGAATTCCTTACGCATCACGCAACACGCAACATGCAACACACATTACGTTTTACCAGGAGGCAGCATGCAGATCCAAATCAACCACACCACCCTTGAACTGGTCGAAGGCGACATCACGGAAATGGACACCGACGGTATCGTCAACGCCGCCAACGAGCGGTTGGCCCACGGCGGCGGAGTGGCCGGGGTTATCTCCCGCAAGGGCGGCCCGGCCATCCAGCGGGAGAGCAACGAGTGGGTGCGCCAGCATGGCCTGGTATCCACCGGCTCGGCGGCCATCACCTCGGGCGGCAACCTCAAGGCCCGCCACGTCATCCACGCCGTGGGGCCGATTTACGATGGCACGCCACGTTCGGCAGAACTTCTGGCCTCGGCGGTGCGCGCCGCCCTACAGATGGCGGACGAGCACGGGCTGAAGTCCATCGCCCTGCCGGCCATCAGCACCGGCATTTTCGGCTACCCGATGGAAGAAGCGGCGCAGGTGTCGCTACGGACGGCCATCGAGTACCTGCGAGGGGAGACGAGGTTGGCGCGGGTCGTCTTCTGCCTCTACGGCCGGCCAACATTCGAAGTCTTCGCCAGGGAACTGGCGGCCCAGGCCAACTAAATGGGTAGCCATAAATTCCTTTCACTTTTGCCCAACCCGCGCCGCCATGAATAGGCGGTGCTGGAGCACAAAACTGCAAAAAATGATGCCCAGCACCAACTCTTCAGGCCGGTGCGGCCGGAAGCAAAGGTACAAAGAACTTTTGGCGACTCACCTGGTGCACGTGGGCGTAAATCTTTCCCCAGTTGGACGTTGAACGAGAGCGCCGGTTGAGTAAGAGCGAAGCGACGTATCGAAACCAAGCGGCTTGCCAAAAGCGCCCTTATGGGTAGAAAACGCTTGGTTTCGATACACTTCTCCGCTGGCGCTACGAAGTTACTCAACCGGCGCTTGCTCCATAACTGCCAAGGGATTTCCGCCGTGATGTCTAGTACACCCTGGCGGAGGTGGGCTGGCAGTGTATCCCAAGCTGGGTAGTTACAACGCTACTCCCCGCCCGCTGGTAACTCGATGGTGAACGTTGTCCCCCGGCCTGGTTCACTCTCGACGCCGATGCGGCCGCCGTGGGCCTGCACCAACTGCCGGGCGATGGCTAGTCCCAGGCCGCTCCCCGCCCCGTGAGCGCGGGAGCGCGACCGGTCGCCACGCCAGAAGCGGTCAAAGATGTAGGGCAAATCCTCGGCGGGGATGCCCGCACCAGTGTCGCGCACGATAATACGGACGCCGTCTGGGATAGGCCCTTCGACTTCCCCTTCGACACCGCTCAGGGCAGGCCCTGCCCGCAGCGTGATAGCCCCGCCAGGAGGCGTGTGGCGCAGGGCGTTGGCCACCAGATTACTGAGCACTTGATCCAATCGCCCCACGTCGGCGGTGATCGTCATCGTAGACGGGCCACCCTTGGTCCCATTCGGCTGGCTCAGGGCAGGCTCGACGCGCAGATCTACGCCCGCCGCCTCGGCCTGGCCGCTGAAACTGGTGGATACGTCGGCCAGCAACTCGGTCACATCCACCGGCTCCCATACCAGCGGCAATTGGCCGGCCTCTGCCAGCGAGAGCGTCCGCAGGTCGTCCACCAGCCGTGCCAGGGCGCGCGTTTCCTCCAGCGTGGCGCTGATGTGCTCTGGTGTCGGCTCGTACACGTCGTCGAGGATGCCCTCCAGGTTGCCCTGGATGATGTGCAGCGGCGTGCGCAGTTCGTGGGCCACGTCGGCGGTGAGGTTGCGACGTCGCTGGTCGGCGCGCTCCAGTTCTTCGGTCATGCGATTGAAAGACTCGGCCAGCCGACCGAACTCGGCGGGGCCGTGTTCCGGCACCGGCACGCGCGCACTCAGGTCGCCCTCGGCCACGGCGTCGGCGGCGGCCATGACGTCGGCCAGTGGCGTGGCAATGTCTCGAAACGCCCGCATCGCCAAGACCGCCGCCAGCAGCGGCAGCGCCAGCGAGAGGCCACAGCCCCCGACCCACACCAACACCGCTGTCTGCCCATCGCCTCCGAACGGCCGTGTGAGCAGAAACGCCAGCGCCGCCATCCCGCCCAGCACCAGCAGGGCCATGAAGCCAAAGACCCCGGCGAAGCGGAGGAAGAGAAATCGCCGCACGCGATGCCGTGCTCGCGGCCACTGGGGAAACTTGCGGTCGTGGGGCCACGACGCCCACGGCGGATGCGACCGGTGTTCGTGGTGTTTCCAGAGCCTGTTGCGCTTCAAGATCACACCTCGTCGGTGAACTTGTAGCCGACGCCGTAGACGGTGAGCACGTAGCGTGGCTCAGTTGGGTCGGTTTCCAATTTGCGACGCAGATTCTTGATGTGAGCGTCTATGCTGCGGTCAAAGCCATCCCAGGCGACGCCATGCAGCCGGTCGAGCAACTGCGCGCGGGTGAAGGTCTGGCCGGGGTGCTGGGCCAGCACCGCCAGCAAGTTGAACTCGCTGCGGGTGAGGCGAAGCGGCTCTCCGGCGCGGGTGACGCGATGGCCGTGCAGGTCAATTTCCAGGTCGCCAGCGCGGATGAGGCCCGGCGTGCGGACGCCGCCCCGCACACGGCGCAGGACCGCCCGCACGCGGGCCACCAGTTCACGGGGCGAGAAGGGCTTGGTGATGTAGTCATCCGCGCCTAACTCTAGCCCGATCAGCCGGTCGGTCTCATCGACGCGGGCGGTGAGCATAATAATCGGCACGTCCGACTCGCGTCGCAGCGCCCGGCAGACGTCCAGCCCGTCCATCTCCGGCAGGTTCAGGTCGAGCACGATCAGATCAGGCCGCTCGTGGCGCGCCACGGCCAGCGCCATCTTTCCATCACCGGCCGTGACGACGCGGAACCCGCCCTTCTCCAGGTAGTCGCGCGCCTGTTTGACGATTTTCGGTTCGTCGTCTATGACCAAGATCATTCCGTTCATGCTTCGCTACACCAACTATCTTTTACCATGAACACCACGAATATGCAAACCCGGCCTAGCTGTGGATTGAGGCAAGATAGGATCGGTGAACTAATCCATCAGTCTGCCGGTCTACCACTGCCTGAAACCAGCCTTGCCAATGGGATTCGTCGTTTCCCCGATTCAGCCCCAGTATGCCATGGACTTGTGAAGGAATTATGAACAGGTAGGGGAGATGTCGTGAAATCACACCGGTACATTGTACCAACGGCGCAGAAAGCGACACTCCGATCATTCATTGTTGGAGCGACAAAGGGGTACGCTTGCCAGGCTGGAGACGAATGCCTGATGTCCGTGGAACAGACCTCCCATCCCAAATCAGGACGCTTATTGTGGTGAGGTTGCAGCCCGTTGTCCTCTTCTTCGAAAACATCCTGTGCCCAATATGGTGCTTTGACACCTTGCCAGCCCGCCGTGATCGCAGGCGAACCGCACCAACTTGCCAGGCTGTGACCATGCATGTATACTGAGGGGCACTTGTTTAGCGTCAGGTGGGAGCGGGTTGCGGAGGGCCTAGCGGCGGCGGGTTTTCCGAGGCACGCTGTAGTTTGACCAGGAAATCCAAGATGGGGATCGCTCGTTGATGGCAGGTAGCCAGCACGCTAGCCAGGATGGCATGGGCCCCCGCGCCCCCCGCTGTGCGGTTGCACCCCGTCGTCTTGCGAGTGATCAGCCCACGGTGAAGTTGACAACCCCGGTCCGCGTAGCGGATCACGTCGAGCCGGTGAGGGCCACGCTCAGGAAGGAGACGATCACCTCATATCGCAACCACAAGCCGAGCCCAGGTACCACGTCCTGGTCGCCGTAGGTGACCGGGAACAATTCCGTCCGCTGCTGGCGGTGGGCTGCGCGCTGGCCAGGGTGCGCGACGGCGCGGTGACGTTACTGTGCATCACGCCTGATGGGGCGCGGCCAGACTGGCTGGCCGTGCCGGAGCCGCCTGCGGCGAGTGCAGTCGAGCCACCTGCGGCGAGCACAGTCGAGCCGTGCGGCAACGTGCACGTAAACGTGCTCGTCCGCCCAGGACGCGACGCCGGCGCGGTTATCCTGGCGACAGTGCGCGCAGACCCACCCGATTTGCTGCTGCTGGGCTGGCGTGGCTCGCCCGGCCGGGGGCGTTACCTGCTGGGCAGCACGCTCGATCCGGTGATCCGCTATGCACCCTGCGACGTGGCGGTGGTGCGTGCCAACGACGGCCCGGACGAGCCTACGGGCCAGTACCTGGCCGAGGCTCTGGGCCACGCGCGGCGGGTGCTGGTGCCGGCGGCCGGCGGCCCCAACGCCCCGCTGGCGCTGGAACTGGCGCTGCACCTCTCGCCCGACGTCCAGGTCACGGCGCTATACGTCGCCCGCGACGCGCTGGGTCAGGCCGAGGTCGCGCTGGGGTACGAGCGGCTGAACACAACGCTGGCGCTCCCCCCCTCTTTCCCCCCCATTGGGGGGGATGAAAGGGGGGGAGGCCGCGTGCAGCCCAAAGTGGTGCGGGCGCCCGGCATCATTGAGGGCATCCTGGCCGAAGCCAGCGCTGACTACGACCTGGTGTTGATCGGCGCTACCCGCGAGAGTTTCCTCGATCGAGTGTTGTTCGGCAACGTGCCGCAGGCAGTGGCCGTCCGCGCCTCCGTGCCGGCTATCGTCGTCAGGCATCGCGCCGGCCGGATAGAGACGCTCCTGCGCCGTGCGTGGTGGGGGTTATTCGACGCGCTGCCCACCCTCACCGTCGCCGAGCAGTCCGAGGTGTACAGGAACGTGCGGCGTGGGGCGCGGCCCCGCGTGGACTTTTTCGTCATGAGTGGTCTGGCGGCGGCCATCGCTGCGCTGGGCTTGTTGCTCAACAGCCCGGCCGTGATCATCGGGGCCATGCTCGTCGCTCCGCTGATGCAAGCCGTCATAGGATTGGGCCTGGGCGTGGTGCAGGGAGATCTGCGCTTGTTGCGGCTGGCGGTCAGCGCCACACTGCGGGGCGCCTGCTGGCGATAGCAGTGGGCCTGTTGATGGGCCTGGCCGTGCCGGATGGTTCGCCCACGCCCGAGATGCTGGGTCGCACGCATCCCACCCTGCTCGACCTGAGCGTGGCACTGGTTTCCGGCGCGGCCGGCGCCTACGCGCTGTGCCGCAAAGACGTATCGGCCGCGCTGCCGGGCGTGGCGATCGCAGCCGCGCTGATGCCACCGCTGGCGACGGTGGGCCTCGGCCTGGCGCTGGGTAGCAGCCGCATCGCTGGCGGGGCGCTGGTGCTATTCCTCACCAACCTGGTCGCCATCAGCGCCGCCGGCGGCCTGATCTTCCTGTGGCTGGGCTTCCGGCCGGCGCCGGGCAAGCAAAAGCACAAGCGCGTATTCCGCAGCGGGGTACTGGGTATGGTGGCACTGCTGGTGGCCGTGTCGGCTGTGCTGGGCGCGTTGACGGTCAGCGCGTTGCGCGAAGCCGCCTTTCAGCGCACCGTGCAGGCGGCCCTGGTGGAAGAGGTAGCCGCCATGGGTCAGGTAGAACTGGCCGACTGGCAGATCACCGGCGATGACGGCCAGACGGTGCACCTGGAGATACACGTGCGCGCCACGCGCCCGGTGTCGTACCAGGAGACTGTGGATTTGCAGGCGCGCGTGGCGTTGCGTTTGCAGCGGCCGGTGGCACTGGTACTCATGGTGATTCCCACCACCCGGCTCGACCCGTTCGTGCCACCGACCTTCATGCCCACGCCCACGCCGGGGCCGACCTCTACTCCCACGCCCACCAGCACACCATCACCCACACCCACGTTCAGCCCAACACCAACCGACACGCCCACGCCCACGCCCACACCCACACCTACATCTACGCCCGCGCCGACACTCACCCCCACGCCGGTGGTCGCCGTCGTGTCGGGCACGGGCGGGCGCGGCCTGTTCCTGCGCTGGACGCCGGGCGGTGCCATCGCCGGAACGCTGCGTGAGGGCGAGCGGGTGGAAATACTGTACCGCCGCGAGACCACGGACGGCATCGAATGGGTGCAAGTGCGCGACGAACAAGGGCGCGTCGGCTGGGTGGCAGCCGAGTACATCACGCCGCAGTAGTAGGATGGGCCAGACTTCGGAAGTCTCAAAGGTGCTCTATCCAACGACTTTTAACGCAGCTTCAGGCTGATTTCGCCCTCAAAATCTTCGACGGCAGGTTTCCGAAGCCTTAACTTTGACCTTGACTTGACATACAACACAAGAAGCGTACAATGAACTTCATCAACCTGCTTTTGAAAGGCATGGTCGTTGGGGTATCCAACGTGATCCCTGGCGTCAGCGCGGGCACCTTCCTGGTATTGCTCGGCATCTACGACCAACTGATAGAGGCGGCCGGCAATTTCCTGACCAACAAGAGCCAGAGGAAAGATTACTTTTTGTTCTTGCTGCCTCTGGTGATCGGAGCCGCCGGTGCTATCCTGGCCTTTGCCAATCTGATCACCTTTTTGCTGGAACGGTACGCAGTGCCGACACAGTTCTTCTTCATCGGCCTCATTCTCGGCTCCATTCCGACCGTGCTCAGGAGGCATCACGACATGAGACCTTCCAGGCCCAGGGTGGTGGCGTTTGTCCTGGGGTTGGGGCTGGTGGTCCTCCTGGCGGTGGGAGAGCGGCGCGGGATCGGGGGACACTTCTCTGCCGGCGCCACTTCTCTGCTGGCCCTCTTCTTCTTCGGCGTGGTCGGCTTTTTTGGCGGGGGCGCGATGGTGACGCCGGGCGTGAGCGGTTCGTATATCTTTCTCCTGGCGGGGGCGTATGAGCCAATTATGCAGGCCGCCGCTTCCCTGACGCAACCTCCCGTTCATTGGGGGGTGATCGTCGCGGTGGCGGTTGGGGCCGTGGTGGGAATTCTGGTTTGCTCCAGGCTGATTGATCTGGCCCTGAAGCGGCAGCCGGCCGTGACCTTCTACGCCATCCTGGGGTTAATTTGCGGTTCATTTGTCGGCCTATGGCCGGCAGAGCTGGACGTTTCCATATCGTCCCTCGTCGGCCTGCTGACTTTCGCCGTCGGAGTGGGGATTGCCTGGCTGCTCGGCAAGCCGACCGGACTGGCGGAGAGGAGGCCTCAATGATAACCTTCGCGTACGTCGCGCTGGCGGCAGTCATCCTCGCCGGCGCCATCACGGCTGTGTTGTCTGAGAATCTGCTGCGCGCCGCCGTCGCGCTGGGAGTGGGCAGCGCGGCCCTGGCGACTTTGTTCTTCCTGCTCGACGCGCCTTACGCGGGCGGCTTTGAACTGAGCGTGGGGGCCGGGTTGATCAGCGTTCTGTTTATCGTTGCCATCAGCCTGACCGAATCAATGCGGTCACCGGCCTCGGAGGGAGAGCAACGCCGTGAACCGTGAACACATCGCCTGGGCTGGCGCTGTTGTTGTGCTGCTGATCGCCGGCCTGCTGATCGGGCAGCAATTCCTGGCCCCACCCGACGACGCCCAGATAGCCCCGTTCCGGCAGTGGTTCTGGGAGAGTCGCAGCCTCGACCTGGTAGCACAGGTGGGACTGATCTTCGCCGGTGCGCTGGGCATCGCCGCGCTGTTGCCCAGGGACAAAGAGGAGAACGAATGAGCGCAGAAATGGTCTGGCTGGACCCACTCGCCGTCGCGCTGGTCATCGCACTGTTCCTGATTGGGCTGTTCTGCCTGCTCACGCGGCGCAACGTGATCAAGCAGGTGTTCGGCCTCAAGATCATGCTCCAGGGCGTCACGTTGAGCCTGCTACACGCTGGCCACGTGTGCGGGGACGTGCGCTTTGCCGAGACGATGGTCATTTCGGCGCTGGTGGTCGAGACAATCGTGATCGCCATTGCGCTGGCCTTGATCGTGAACGTCTTCCGCCACTACCCCTCAGGGGACATTGACCGCCTGGACCGGCTGCGGGGTTGACGTGATGAGTGGACTGATCGTGGGTGTCGTGGGGCTGCCGCTGCTGACCGCTGGCGCGGTGTTGGCGCTGTATCGCCGGCCGCGCCTGGCCCGCGCGGTGGCGCTGGGCGGGGCACTGCTGGGGGCGTTGGCTGCGTCGTGGCTTTTATCCCTGATTGGGCAGGGAACGCTGGTGACGTTCGACTGGATTCCCGGCATCGGCTCAATGGGGTTCTACGCCGGTGCGACGGGCATCTACCTGACACTGCTCACCGCCTGGAGCGCGCTGCTATGCCTGCTCTACGCCGCGCTCGATGAGACGCTCTCTCCCGTGGCAACGGCACTGGGCCTCTTTGCCACCAGCAGCGGTACGGCGGCCTTCGCGTTCGATCACTTCCTGGCGCGCTACGTGGCGCTGGAGTTGACGGCGCTCTGCGCGGTGTTGCTGCTCGTCGCCGAACGACCCGCCCCGGAGGGGCCGCGCCGGGCCTGGAGTGGCTACCTGGTGCTGCGCCTGGGCGACGCGGGACTGCTGGCCGCCATCTTGCTGCTTCTACGCCACAGCGGCACGTTCGCCATCAACACAGCGCTGGAATGTGGGGCCGCGCTGCCCCCGGCGGTGCTTCTCCCCATCGCGGCCGGCTCCCTGCTGGCGGTGTGGGTCAAGACGGGCAGTATCCCGTTCCACACGTGGTTGGCCCAGGGAACGCGCCTCTCCTGGCCGGTCCTGGCGCTGGTCTACGCGACCATCATCCCCAACCTGGGCGGCTACCTGCTCTACCGGGTGGCGCCACTGTTGATGGGGGCCGGTGCGCTGCGCCAGACGGTGCTCTGGCTGGGGGCGGCGGTGGCGCTGCTGGCGATGGGATTGGCGTTGACACGCCAGGATCTCAAGCGCGCGCTACTCTACGTCGTCGTGGCGCAGGGCGGGCTGGCGCTCTCGCTCGCCGCCGCCGATGCGCCAGAAGCCATGCTGATGTGCCTGCTGGGCCAGACGCCCGTCCGGCTGCTGCTCTTCCTGGGGGCCGGCGCGGCGGAGGCGACGGGCCGCGGCCGGCTCGTGCCGCTGGTCGTGGCCTTTGGGCTGGGCGGGCTGACACTGGTGGGGCTCACGCTGGTGACGGTGTGGTGGGCGCGACAGGCGGGGGGCAACCCGGCGCTGGTCGTCGCCGAGGCAGTCGTGGCGCTCACGGCCGTCTGGGCGGTGCGCGCCTGCCGGCGTCTATTCCATCTCTACCACGATGACCTGTCGCCGCCGGCCACGACCATAGCCTGGCCCCGCCTGGCAGCGATTGCCCTCCTCGCGTCGGCAATGCTGGCCGGCTGGCTGGCCTTTGATCCCCTGGTGCAGTTCCTGGCCCCCACGATGCGCCTTGCGCTCCCCCCCGCTCCGACTCTTCCCCAGTTATTGCGTTACCTGTTTACCCATCCGGCGCTGATCGGCACTTTGCTGCTGGCGCTGGGCTATGGGCTGCTCGTCCGCTGGCCCCCGTTCCGCCCCTGGCTCGAACGGCTGGACAATCTGGGACGCACCGTGAGTCAATTGACGGGGCGCGTCACGCTGGAAGGTGCACTGTTTGGACTGGCGGGCGGCCTGCGCCGCACCGTCGAACGCGGCCTGCTGGAGCGGTTCAACCGCCTGGTCGCCCAGGGTGTGCCAGCCCTGGGGCGCGGGGTGCGCCGCACCGTCGAACGCGGCCTGCTGGAGCGGTTCAACCGCCTGGTCGCCCAGGGTGTGCCAGCCCTGGGGCGCGGGGTGCGCCGCACCGTCGAACTCGGCGGGCTGGAGCGGTTCAACCGCCTGGCTGTGCAAAGTGCCCGGCGGCTGGGGGAGGCCCTGCGGCGGCTTCACACCGGCCGGCTGCGGCGCAACCTGCTGTGGGGCGCCATCAGCCTGGCCCTGGCGTTGATCGTTCTGCTACTGCTGTACCCGTTGTGAAGTGCGTAGGGGCGTGGCCTAGCGTCCGCCCCAAGGAGTGTGACGATGACCTCTGCGCTGCTACTGACTACCCTGCTCCTGCCCCTGGTGGCCGGTGCCCTGCTGCCGCTGTGTCGGGGACGCCAGACCAAGCACGCCGGAAAGGTCGCGGCGGCCGTGGTCGCGCTGGCACTGGCCTGTGTCGTCGGGTTACTCGTGGCCCTGCGACGGGGCGAGACGCCCGCACTGGCCGTCGCCTGGATCCCGACGGCCGGGGTCCAATTCGCGCTGCGGCTGGACTGGCTGGCCTTTCCCTTCTTGCTCAACGTCGTTGCCGTCAGTTTGCTGGCGGCCATCTACGGCTGGGGCTACCTCCACGTGGACGCCCGGCTGCCGGCCTTCTACGCGCTCCTGCTGTTCTTCATGGGGGGCATGGCCGGCACGGTGCTGGCCGATGATCTGTTCCTGTTCTTCGTCTTCTGGGAACTGATGCTGGTGGCCTCCTGTGCGCTGATTGCCGTCTGGGGCGAGGGGGACCAGGCGGGGCGGGTGGCGCTGAAGTACTTCATTTTCACCCAGGTCGGCTCGCTGCTGGTGCTGATCGGGCTGATCGCGCTCTACGTCCTCACCGGCACCTCCAGCCTGACGCAGTTGCGCGCCGCGCCGCCGGTGCTCGACCCGCGCTGGGCAACGGCACTGGTGACGCTCTTCGTCGTCGGCTTCGGCGTCAAGATGGCGGTCTTCCCGCTGCACACCTGGCTGCCCGACGCCCACTCCGTCGCCCCCATGCCGGTGACGGTGATGCTGGCGGCGGCGATGCTGAGCATGGGGGTTTACGGGATACTGCGCTTCCCGCTGAGCATCTTCGACCCGTCGCTCTTGGCTGGCTTCTCGCTGCCGTTGATGATCGCCGGGGTGGTCTCCCAGTTCTACGGCGCGCTGATGGCGCTGGCCGAGGAGGATATCAAGCGCATCATCGCCTACTCCAGCGTCAGCCAGATGGGCTATGCCCTGTTCGGGCTGGGGACGTTGAGCCAGCCAGGGCTGGCCGGCGCGGCGATGCACATGGTCAACCAGGGCATCGTCAAGGCGCTGCTCTTTATGGGGGTGGGGCTGGTGATGCGCGGGACCGGACGGCGGCGCATCTCCGACCTGGGCGGCCTGCGCCACGCCTTGCCCCTGACCGCGATAGGCAGCGGGGTCGGCGCGCTAGCCATCACTGGGTCGCCCCCCTTCTGCGCCTTTCACAGCGAGTGGCAGATCTTCGCCGGTGGTTTCCAGACCCCCCACACGGTGGTGGCCATCCTGGCCGTGCTGGCCCCGGCCCTCACGGCCGCCTATGCCCTCTGGTTCATCCGCCGCATCTTCCTCGATCCCCGGCCGGAGGGGCTGGAGGTCGGCGTGCCGCCGCTGGCGATGCGTGTGCCGTTCGCTCTGTTGGCGTTTCTGGCGCTGGCGGTCGGGCTCTACCCGGCGCCGCTCTACGACTGGGTGACGCGCGGCGTCCTGGTCGTGACGGGAGGGGGCTGGTGAGGGGCGACGTGTGGGTGGTGCTGCCGCTGGCCTGCCTGGCCGCTGGCGCGTTCGCCGTCTACCTGGTGGCGCGCCTGTTGACCAGCCGCAACGACCTGCTGGCGTTGCTCACGGCGCTGGTCTTTGCGGCGGCGTTGGTGGCGCTGGTACCCTTGCAGATCACGACAGGCGTGGAGCATCTGCCGGCGTGGGGCCACTTTGGGCCGGGTGGGGCCTTCCTGCGCGCCGACCCGGGCGCGTTGGTAGTGGCAGGCGTAGCGCTGGGCCTGGGACTGCTGGTGACGCTCTACTCCGGCCGTTACCTGGCGCTCGACCATCGCTACGAGACCTACTACCCGCTGCTGCTGTTGCTGATGACCGGCCTGGTGGGCATGGTAATGGCGGCCGATCTGTTCAACCTCTACATGTTCTGCGAATTGATGAGCGTCGCCGCCTACGTACTGGTCGCCTTTCGCCGCCGCCTCGACACAGCCATTGAGGCCGGCTTCAAGTACCTGGTGATGGGCAGCGTGGGCACGGTCATCATCCTGCTGGGCATCTCATTCGTCTATCGAGAGATGGGGACGTTGGCACTGTCCCCCCCTCTTTCCCCCCCAATGGGGGGGATGAAGGGGGGGGGGGCGTGGACCCGCGCCGGGGTAGCCTGCTTTCTGGTGGGCCTGGGCATCAAGAGTGCCATCGTCCCCCTTCACACCTGGCTGCCCGACGCCCACGGACGGGCGCCCAGCAGCATCAGCGCCATGCTCTCCGGCATCATCATCCAGAGCGCCTTTTACGCGCTGCTCAAGGTCAGCCTGGGATTGGGCTTTCCCGCGCGCGACCTGGGGGCGCTGCTAATTGTGCTCTCGCTGCTCAACATGACGCTGGGCAACGGGCTGGCGCTGGTGCAGACCAACACCAAACGGCTCCTGGCCTACTCGACGATTGCCCAGATGGGGTATATCATGTTGAGCATCGGGGTCGGGTTGCGCTACGGCGTGCCGGGGGCCATCCAGGCCGGCTTTTTCCTGCTACTAGCCCACGCCGTGATGAAGGGGCTGGCCTTCCTGTGCCAGGGGGTCTGTCACTTTTACTGTGACGCCACTCTGATCGCGGACCTGCGCGGGACGGCTGCGCGGATGCCGCTGGTGGCGGTGGCCTTCAGCGTCGCGCTGGCGGGATTGGCCGGCGTGCCGCCGCTGGCCGGATTCACCGCCAAGTGGTTCATTTTAATGGGCATCCTGCGCTCGTCGGACGCACTGGGCTACGTGGGGCTGGCGGCCTTTTTGCTGAACAGCCTGCTCGCGCTGGGCTACTACCTGCCGCTCATCGGCACGCTGTTTGCCCCCCCTTCATCCCCCCCAATGGGGGGGAAAGAGAGGGGGCGGGAGGGGAGACAGGGGCCCCCCCCCCCCCCCCCCCCCCCCCCCCCCCGGGGGGGGGGGGGGGGGGGGGGCCCCCCCCCCCGGGGGGGGGGGGGGGGGGGGGGGGGGGGCGAGGGGCCGCAGGCACCGAGGGACCGCGGATGCAACGCGGTCCGTTGGTTGT
>CAZZEX010000038.1:0-41782 GCA_964653285.1 uncultured Anaerolineales bacterium | reverse complement strand
TCATCATCCCCAACGTCACTTCCACCTGCTCGGCCTGGCCGCCGACCAGCCGGTACACGTAAGCCCGCTCTCCCTCAGTGTGAACAGCGCGCAGCGGGACAATCAGCGCACCCTCCTGACTGGCAGAGATGATCTCCACATCGGCCGTCATCCCGGCGCGCACGGGGAACTCGTTCGGCTCAAGCCGCACAGTCACCGGGTAAAGCACTACGCCGGATTGAGTCTCGGCTATCGGCGCAATGTACGTCACGTCGCCGATCAGTTCGGCGTCGGGAAAGGCATCCACGCTCACCAGCGCCTCCTGGCCGACGGTTACCTGCGCCACGTCGGTCTCGTCCAGGTTGATGTCCACTACCAGAACCGACAGGTCGCTTATCACCGCGACGGCAGCCTGCCCCGCGCTGGCCATTTCACCCGCTTGGATGTTCAACTCTGTGATCGTACCACCCACCGGGGCGACCAAGACCATATCCTCCAGTGCGCGCCGCGCCGATTCCAGGCTGAGCTGCGCCTGGGCCAGCGAGAGTTCCAACTGCTCCAGTTGGAGGGGTTCGCTCTCCAGCGACACCTGCGCGTTGAGCACATTGGCCTGGGCGTTCTGCACATTCTCCTCGCTGATGCCGACGACCGCCAGACTGTAATTCGCCTGCGCGACCTCCAAGTTGTACTGTGCGGTTTTCAAGGCGTCCTCAGTCGCCTCCCGCTCGCTCTCCAGGGCGTTTTTCATCCATCTTACGTTGAGTTCCCAATCCCGGGCCGGGTCCCAGGTGTTGTCATAGTTCTCTTGGGTCTCAACGAGCGCGTCCTGGGCCTGCTCCAGATTGACGCGGGCCGACGTGAGTTGCGTGCCAGGGAGCGCGGCAAGCGCAGCCGCTTCCTCATAGCCGACCTGGGCAGCGTCCAGGTTAGCCTGCGCCAATCCGGCTTCCGCTTCGATCTGCGCCGACGCCAAATTGATCTCTGCTTGGGTCACCTGAAACTCGGCATTGGCAACCGCCTTGCGGGCATCAGTGTCATCCAGTCGGGCCAGCACGTCGCCTGCCTCCACCACGTCCCCAACTTCCACCGGCACCTCGACCACCTGCCCGCCTGACGAAAAGGCCAGCGAGACCTCGGCATTGGGGGCCAGGTTGCCGGTCGCATCCACCGTGACCCGCAGCGTGTCCTGCCGGACGACGGCCGTCTCGTCCACTGTTGCCTGGGCTGTAGCCTGCCGGGTCGAGAACCCCTGCCAGACGGTATACCCCGCGTACCCCAGCCCGGCGACCAGGGCGACGACCACAACGATGATCCACCTTTTCTTGTTCATACGTTTCCTCCTGTGAGAATTTCCAGTAGTTTACCAAAACATTGTGGAGGAATTATGGAGATGTGATGGAGGGATAGTGGAGATAGGGGGGTGTGGGAGTGTTGGAGTGTGGGTGATCATCACCCGTTCTCTCGATTTGACAGATCACCTGAAATATGGTATTCTAATACTAGACTATTACATCGTTACAACAAAGGCAAGTGTAATGACAAACGCGGAACTGGCTATTCTGAGTCTAATCGCCGAGCAGCCCCGCCACGGATACGAGATTGAGCAGGTGATCGAGGAACGCGGGATGCGGGAGTGGACGGAGGTCGGTTTCTCCTCCATCTACTACCTGCTCAAGAAACTGGAACGGGGGGGGGTGATTGAAGGGCAGTTGGAGGAAGCCGGGCGCGGCCCGGCACGCAAGGTCTACCACCTCACTCCAGCCGGGAGAGAGACGCTGCGTGCCAGCGTGCTTGATGCGCTATCGGTGCCGCGCCGCTGTTACCCGCCCTTGCAGTTGGGGCTGGCCGACCTCCCCGGCGTCCCGCCCGCCGAGGCGCTGGCAGCGCTGGAACAGTACCGTGATAGCCTCGCTGCCCGGCTGGAGCACGTGCAGGCACGCTGGGAGAGCCAGCGCCCCCTGCCCTACTTTGTGGACGCGATGTTCGACCACAGCGTGACGATGATCCGGGCCGAACTGGAGTGGGCCACGCGGTTCATGTCACAACTGGAGGATCAGAGAGGAGGTGAAAGGCTTTGAACATCAGTTTGGCCTCCTCAGGCGGTACCGCCCCGCGATACATCTTGTTGCAGATCACCGCTGTCCCTTCGAAGGCGAGCAGGGGGGGAGTGACGACTTCTACGTCTGCGTCTATCCATGTGTCCCACAGGTGATGAGCCTTGGGGCTGTCTTTCTCGACGAGCACCAGTTTGAGGGCCAGATTGGCGTCAATGCACACCTGCGAGTTCAAGGTCTCTCTCCTCTCTCAACCTGCGCAAATCTTCGGCAACGTCGGAAAAGGGGACGTCGCTGCGACGAGCGAGGGTCATTTCCCGCACGGCCTGAGCCATGGCCAGGGCCGCCTTTCGCTGGGCGCGGGGGGGAGGAGAGGTTGTCTTTTCCAACATTTCCAACTTCTGCAAGTCTTCGATGCTCACCAGGGCGGCCTTGGGCTTGCCTCTCGAGGTCAGAACGATCCGTTCCCGGCCGAAGGCCACACGGTTGACAATGGTTGAGATACTGCGCTTGATCTTGGCGATACCTATACTGGGGTGACGTGCTGTGGGATGACCGGTTGGCGGGCAAGGTGGGGGGCATGATTGGCGTCTACGGGACGCACAGCTTTGAGGGGCAGGTAATGACCGCTCTCGGCACTTTCTTCAGCGGACGGGGTATGGAGATTGTGGACGAGATGCTGGCCTTTAAGGGGAGCCGATGCCCTTCCATCTGAGGCGCTCTCCCCCCTTCCCCTCCAAGGTTGGGGGGGACTGAGGGGGGGCGGAGAAGGGGGGCCGGGGGGGATGAGGGCCAAAATGGCAAGGAGGACAAGCCTATGGACAAGCAGGCTCTTCGACAAGCGTCGGCCGAACTCGCGGGTAAGCTGTCGCAACCGGAGGAATTCGTCGCCGGCTTGCACCGCCTGCTGGAGGCTCGCGTGGACGAGAAGGCTTTCGCCAACTATCGCCGCATCATCCCTGAGATGGGCACCACCTTCGGCACGTCGCTGCCCGTTTTGAGAGTCATCGCCGCCGAAATCGCCCGGCAGGGAAAGAAAGAGCCGCAATCCGTCTTGCCCATGTTGAAAACGTTGTGGGACAACGGCTCGTTCGAGGAGCGGCAGATCGTCGGCAAGGTGATGGAGAGAATGGCCAAGAAGTATCCCGCCAAGTGCCTGGCCCTGGTGCCCGGCTTCCTGCCCGCTCTGGATAACTGGGCCAACTGCGACAACCTGGCCTGCTTCGGGATGGAGGCCATCACATTGCAGATGACAGACGAGGTGCTCTCCCTCTGCGAGCAGTGGGTGCGGGACGAAAAAAAGTGGATCCGGCGCTTCGGCGTGGTGGTGCTGCGGGCTTTTGCGAAGGCGGACCTGCCGGAGCAGGCTTTTGAGATTCTAGGCCAGGTGATGACAGATCGAGATAGCGACGTGAAAAAGGGTGTGGCCTGGATACTACGGGATTTGAGCAAGCGCCATCCGGCTCGCGTATTCGAGTTTCTCCCGGGCTGGGCCCAGTCCAACCCGAATCGGGACACGGTCTGGATCATCAAGAACGGGATGAAGAAACTGCCTGTGGATCAGCAGCAGCAACTTATAGAAGTAGTGGAGGGATAAAAGTGGCAAAACTGAATCTGACCAAGTTGTACAAAGCGTTCTACACCAGTTCAACGGAGCCGAGCATCGTGGAGGTGCCGGAGGTCAATTTTCTGACTATCGTCGGGCGGGGCGCGCCGGTGGAAGGATTCATCAAGCAAATGGAGGAAGAAAATGTCTAAGATCGATTTCAAGAAAGAATGGAGGCACCTGTATCGGCCTTCGGCCAAGGAGTTTGTGGTGGTTGACGTGCCGCCGATGAAGTTCCTGATGATTGACGGTCACGGCAACCCCAACACGGCGCAGGAGTATAGGGACGCCATCGAGGCGCTGTATGCCGTGGCCTATGCCCTTAAGTTCATGAGCAAGAGGGAAAAGGGAGTGGATTACGTCGTCCCGCCTATGGAGGGGCTGTGGTGGGTGGAGAACATGGAGGAGTTCACCACAGACGACAAAAGCGCCTGGGATTGGACGATGATGATCATGCAGCCAGAGTCGGTGACCCAGGAGATGTTTGAGGAGGCGCTCAGGCAGGTGGAAAAGAAGAAGAGCCCGCCTGCGCTGTCCAAGCTCAGGCTGGAAACGTACCACGAGGGCCTTGCGGTGCAGATACTATATATCGGCCCGTACGAGGCGGAAGCCCCGACCATAGCCAGGATGCACGCCTTCATTGACGAAAATGGCTACGAGTTGGCCGGCAAACATCACGAGATTTACCTGGGCGACCCGCGCAAGGTTGCGCCGGAAAAGCTCAAAACCGTGCTCCGGCAGCCGATCAGGAAGATGTGAGGAGATGAGGAAACGAGGAGGCAAGAGATGACACTCAAACCATTGGAAGGATTCAAGTCGTTGGAGACCCATCACTGCATCACCGGCTCAGTGCGTCACGTCTACGTCTACAACGATCACCCCATCAGCGAGGAGATGCTGCTGGGGCTGGGCGCGGGGGTCGGGTTCGTCTACTGGCACCAGAAGGGACAGCCGCCCATCATCGGCGGGCGAGGTAACTTTGAGCGACCAGGCGTAGAGGGGTTGGAGAAGACCACGGGGAGACGCACTGGCGTGGTGGTCGAGTCGTACACTACTTCTAGCGCACGCAAGGCGGAGCGGACGCTGCTGGAGATGCTCGAGGCGGGCCAGCCGGTGATGATCCATTGCGATATGGGCTTCCTGCCCTACTTCGACTTTGGCGACACGGAGTATCACTTTGGCGGGCACGCGGTAGTGGTCTGCGGCTACGACCCGTCAACGCGCCAGGTGCTCATCGCCGACCGGGACGGGGAACTGCACCCGGTTTCGATGGACGATCTGGAGAAAGCACGCGGCTCCACCTACAAGCCCTTCCCGCCCAGGCACAAGTGGTACACCTTCGACTTCAGCGACAAGCGCCAACCCACCATCGTCGAGGTACGAGAGGCCATCGCTGAACAGATACAGCCCATGCTGGATCCGCCCATCAGCAACATTGGCGTCAAGGGCATCCGCAAGGCGGCCAAGCGCGCGCTCAAGTGGCCCGACCAGATGGGCGAGGAAGAACTGCGCTTCACGCTCTTCAACGCCTACATCTTTGTTGACGCGACGGGTGGCACCGGTGGCGGCCTCTTTCGCTACATGTTCAGCCGCTTCCTGCGCGAGGCCGCCGGGATCACGGGAGACCCGCGCCTGAATGAAAGCGCCGACGAGTTCCAGCACATCGGCGACAAGTGGCAGGAGGTGGCCGAGATTTTCAAGCGGGGATGGGAGGCCAAAGACCCGGTCGCAGTGCTTGCGGAGACGACGGCCCCAATGATGGAACTCGCCGACCTGGAGGAGGCGGCGTGGGGGCATCTGCGGGAGTTGGTGTAGCAGGAGCAAGATGCAGGCGGCAGGAGGATGAGGTCACTCAACGTCCTCCCGCAGCCCTAGCACCTTGTACACGACGACCGGCTTCGCCTTGCCCTTCACCATCACTGGCTCCAGCTCCTCGACGACAGCGATGTCCTTGACCGCTTCGTAAGTTGCCTGATTGATGAGGATGGTGCCGGGTGGCGCTTGGCCCTCAAGCCGGGCTGCCAGGTTCACCGTATCGCCGATAGCGGTGTAGTCCAGCCTCCGCTTCGAACCGATGTGGCCCACCACCGCCGGGCCGGTGGTGATACCGATCCCGTAGACCATCTTCCATTTCACATCGCCACGCTGGCGGCTGACCTCGGCGGCGGCCCGTTGCATGCCCAGGGCCGCCCGCACCGCTCGCCCGGCGTGATCCGGCTGCTCCAGCGGCGCGCCGAAGAGGACCATCATACCGTCGCCGGTGTACTTATCAAGAGTGCCTCCCTGCCTGAAGACCTCTTCCTCCATGCTGTCGAGATATTGGTTTAGAATCTCTACCACCTCCGGCGGCGACAGGTTCTCCGAGATGGTAGTAAAGCCCCGGATGTCGGCGAAGAGAACGCTGATCTCCATCTGTCGCCCGCCCGGCTGGATCAAGTCGGGGTCCTCCAACGCCATGTTCACGATCATGTCGCGCACCTCGGCCGACACAAAGCGGCCAAAGACGTTGGTCACCTGGCGGCGCTCGCCTCGCTCGCTGGCGAAACGGGCGGCTGTCACTGCCGCGTAGTTGATGAAGATGGTAGCATAGGGAAACAGCACGTCGGGCAGACGTCCGGCGTCGAACCGGATGCCAGCATAGACAAAGTAGCCCACGGCCAACAGCACGGTGAATACCACGCCCGGCACCGCCTCCAACTGCGACAGCACCACCGCCGACGCCAGCGCCAGCAGCACCCCCGTCACTGCCGTCTCCACCTCGCTCGTTCGCACCAGCGGGCGATGGTGGAGCAAGGTATGAATCGCGTTGGCCTGGAACTCTACCCCCGCCATACGCCTGGCCGAAACAGGCGTCTGGTGCAGGTCCATCTCGGCCAGCGTGTTCATCATCCCCACCAGTACAATTTTATCTTCAAACGCACTGGTGGATACCCGATCTTCGATCACGTCAATGAAAGGATAGTAGGTATTCGTGGAAGAAAAAGTATTAGTCGCACCGACAAAGTTGACAAGCATGGCACCATTGACATCGGTGGAAACCTCGTATTTGATCTCGGTCTCGTCGCCGATGACCACACGATCGCCCACCAGGGAGGCCGGAGCGTCGCCCAGGCCCAGGTGCAGCCGCAAGACCCGCAAACTGAATGCCTCCCACGTCTCCCTCCCCCCGGCATCCATCAACAGGGGCACCCGGCGGAGCGTCCCATCATTATCCGGGGCCGCTTCCACCGAGCCAGCGTCGGCGGCCGCTTCCAGCAGGGCAGGAAAGGGCCGGATGGGCCAGTCCGCCGAGTACAGCTCGCCCGGCGACCTTGGGGCGGTCAGTTCCAGTGTCGCCAGCGGCAGGATGACGTTACCTGCCCGGCGGGTGGCCTCCAACAGCGCGGGCGTGTTGGGGTTACCCTCTGGGCCGGGGTCAGGCAACAGCACGTCGAAGCCGACGACTGTCGCGCCTTTGAGCCGCTCGAATAATTGGACGTAGGGGTCGAATGTCCATGGCCAGTCACCCAGGGCCCGCTGGCTGTCCTCGTCTATGGCCACGATCACGATATCGTCGCCAGGGTCGCCTGCGGTCTCGTAAAGGTAATCCACCGCCGCCAACCGCATCGAGGTAAACAGGCCCGCCCACTGTGCCAGGGAGATGACCGCTGCGACAGCCAGCCCCGCCAGGGCCGCCTGTCCCAGACGTCGCTGCCGTCGAGTGAGTTGCTGCCCTTCAGTACCTCTGGGTCTCACAAGAGCCTCCGCCCGTAACTACCCACCCCGATGCTCAAAGTCCCCGTCCCAGCGTGCATCTATTCTATCACACACCCAACGATGCGGCAACAACACGGAGAGTGTTGCGCCACGGTCACGGGTCTTGGGTCGCGAAACAGGCAACAACTGAATGGCCCTGGTGGTTGCGCTTGGGTATCTTGACAACCGGTTCATCGAAAGATATAATGAAATTGAGCACTGGCATCCAGTCCGCCGCCACCGCGCCCAGTCGGGAGGTGAATTATGGCTTCGGAAGGCAATCATCAGACGTCTGATCCCCCGCCCGCCCAGGGGACATCTGCCGATGCGCCCTCAGTCGAGCCCCAGGTCTCTGGGCCTGAGCCGGCCGCGCTCTCTGCGGAGTCTCCGCACCCTGACGCCGGGTCTCTCCCCGCAGGGGGATCTTTCAGGGCGCGCATTCGATCGTTCGGTGCATGGTTGAAGCGCTCCCCTCTCTTCCGCACCCGGCGCCGTGCTATTGTCACCTTGCTGATCGGCATTCCTCTTGTGCTATGCATAGGTTCCTGGCTCTTTGGCTTCGTCGCCTTCGCCGACGCTGCCAGTCTGGTGGAGTTAAAAGGAATAGTGCAGACCCGGCACGAGGATGAAACCCAATGGGAGCCGGCACACCTGAACCAGTTGCTCTGGCGCAAGCATTGGGTGCGGACCGGCGCCGGATCCAGCGCCCGGCTGCGCTTCTTCGACGTCTCCACCGTTGACCTGGGGGAGGAGACCGAGGTCAGCATCGCGCAGGTCTCCAAACGGCGCGGCGGCAATGCCATTGACGTGGTGCTCAAGGTCTGGCTAGGGAAAACGGCCATACGCGCTGTCCGCTTTGTGGATCCCTCGTCAAGCTTCCGTGTGGACACGCCTACCGCCTCGACGGTGGTGCGTGGTGCTCGCTTCACCATGCAGGTCGCCGAGGACGGCACTACTCAAATTGACCTGGAGGCAGGCACGGCCGAAGTAGAGATCAACGGCGAGGTCGTCGTCCTGGTGATGGGTGAACGGATCACGCTGGATCCCAGTGGCCTTTACGAGGTCGAGCAAATCTTCGAGCCCGACGCTCAGCTCGTGGCCGAAAAAATCACCGCTGCCTGGTATGCTCCCGGTGATGGTTTTCAGCCCGAATTGACAGAGAATGAGGTGAACCAATTCCTGGCTGCAATGAGCCGGCAGCCCGGCTTCTTCCTCGACGACATTCAGGTCTGGTTTGTGGACGGCGAAGCGCGCGCGGCCACGACGGTGGTCGCCCCAGTCCGTTTCGACCTGAGCGCGGCTGTCAGCTTTCAGGTGATAGATGGCCAAGTTGAACCTGAGGTGAGGGCCATCGCAGCCGGGGTTGCCCTGCCGGTACCCGGCGCCGTGCTCAACCCGGCCCTCGATCTGGTTCTCAGCCAATTGGAAGACTACCTGGACCAGGCGTACAGTTTTGTCGAATTCAGCGACGTCCAGATCAGAGACGGGCACATCATCATCACCGGCCGTAAGCAACCCGACGCGCCTGTTAACCAATGAGGTCACCACAGTGAGTGCAAAGAAGAAGGGTATTTGACCTGATTCGCCGATGGCCAGACCAATCTGGTTATTCATCAGCAGCGGCCCCGACCTGGCGCTGGGGCGGGAGGCGCTGGGCCAGGCGGTGGCCGAGTTGCCCGTCTCGGTGGGATGGGAGATCAAGCACACCCCCAGGCCGGGCGAGGATGCTCGCGAACCGCTGGCCTTTGTCGAGCGCTGTGACCTGTACCTGGTGGTACTGGGGGCTGATTTCGCTGCCCCGATGGGCCTCGAGTGGCGACGGGCACGGAGCGCAGGTAAGCCGTTGCTGGCCTACCGGAAGCGTGTGCTCCACAGCCCCTCCGCCCAGATGCTTCTCCGCCAGTCGGACGTGGCGTGGACGGAATTTCAGTCCCCACAGGAACTCAAGGCGCAAGCAACCCGGGCGCTGGCGCGGGCGGTGCTCGACCGGGGGGAGCAGTTCGGACTCCACCTGGACGATGTCCAGGCGCTGCTGGCGCTGGTGGAGGCAGAAGAAGGGGAAACACCCGCCGAGCCGGACCGGCGCCGAGGGGCTGGGCGAAGTGGCGTGATCCTGGGCCGCGGAATGTGAGGTATGCTAGATCCAAAAGAAGCGGACTACCGGCAGCCATTGGGGGATGGTTTGGTACTGCGCACTGCCGCCGCCGAGCGCGACGTCGAGCGTGTAGCAGAGTTTAACGGAACCATCCACGGGCCAGGGGTCGCTTCGATGACGCGCAACCTGTTCATCCACCACCCGCACACGCGGGGCGAAGACCTGATCTTTGTCGAAGATGAGCATAGTGGCCAGGTCGTCTCGTCCCTGTGCCTGATTCCCTGTACCTGGCGCTACGACGATGTTGGCCTACCCGCCGGTGAAATGGGCATCGTCGGTACGCTGGAGGCCTACCGGCACCGCGGATTGATCCGCGCGCAGGTGGAAGTTTTCAAGCGCCGGTTGCGCGAACGTGGCTGTTCGCTGTCGCACATCCAGGGCATCCCCTACTACTATCGCCAGTTTGGCTACGAGTACGCGCTGCCATTGGAAGGCGGCCTGCGGCTCGAAATGCGCCACGTTCCCACCCCAACCGATGCACCCTTCACGTTTCGCCTGGCTACCCGGGCCGACCTCCCCGTCCTGATGCGGCTCTACGACGAAGCCGTCCAGGATCTCGCCATCCACGCCGTCCGCGACGAAGCGACCTGGCGATACCTGCTGGCACACACAGGCGGCACAGAGACCGAGTGCGAGAACTGGATCATCCAGGACGCGGACGGCCAAGTCATCGGATACATGCGGGTCCCGGAGCACCACTTCGGCGAAGAGTTGGTGGTGAGCGAAGTCTCGCGCCTGGGATTTGACGCGGCGTTAGCCGCCTTGCACCACCTCAAAGAGTTGGCCGTGGAGCGCGACAAACCCGGCATCCGGCTCAACCTGCCCGCCGACTGCACGTTGATGCGGCTGGCACGTTCGTTGGGCGCCCACGACCTGACCACCTACGCCTGGCAGATCCACGTTCCCGACGTCGCCGCGCTGCTGCGCGCATTGACACCTGTGTTGGAGCGCCGGGTCGCCGGGTCACCCTTCGCCGGGCTGACCCGCGACGTGCGGCTGGGCCTGTACCGCGAGACTCTCCTGCTGCGCTTCGTGGCGGGCCGGCTGACCGAGGTCGCCAGCCTGGGCTTTACCGGCAGCGAAGCGATCTGCTTTCCCCCGTTACAGTTCATCCCACTGGTGCTCGGGTACCGGACGGTGGAGGAGTTGCGCACTACCTACCCCGACGTAAACGTCGCGCCGGCCTGGCGGTTGCTGGTTGACACGCTGTTTCCGAGAGTGGCGTCGTTTATCTACACCATATACTGATGCACAGGTACGGGATTCTTTGCTACCAATCGCTGTTTGACAAAACCGCCGATTTGTGGTAGACTATTACCAATCAAGCGTAGGACTGGGATAATGACGAATCTCTGTGCGATCACCAATATGAACGACATCAAGCGAGGCCGCAGGGAAGAGCCCGACTGCCTGTCTGGGTAGGCTCACCTGGGTTGCGTAACCGCAGACGACCAATAGCCAGCCCCCGGATAGGGGCTGGCTCTTCTTTTGCGCGATGGCTGCTGCTCCATCGCGCTTTCGTTTTCCTGGCGGATCACGCCATCATTTCAAATTCAGGAGGAGAATGCAGTGAAAGGTAAAGTTCACAAATTCAACAAGGTAGTCCTGGCCTACTCCGGCGGCCTCGACACCTCGGTCATCGTGCCCTGGCTCAAGGAAAACTATGGCTGCGACGTGGTCACCTACACCGCCAACCTCGGACAGGGCGACGAGGAACTGGTCGGACTGGAGGAGAAGGCCGTCGCCAGCGGGGCCAGCAGGGCCTACGTCGTGGACCTGCGCGAGGAGTTCCTCTCCGGCTACGCTTTCCCTACCATGCAGGCTGGCGCGATCTACGAGCGGTTGTACTTGCTGGGGACATCATTCGCCCGCCCTGTCACCGCCAAGCACCTGGTGAGGATCGCCGAGCAGGAGGGAGCCGATGGTGTGGCCCACGGTTGCACCGGCAAGGGTAACGACCAGGTGCGCTTCGAGTTAACCGTCAAGGCGCTCAATCCCCATCTCTGCGTCATCGCCCCGTGGCGCGAGTGGGACATCCGTTCCCGCGAGGATGCACTGGCTTACGCCCGCGCTCACGACGTCCCGGTGGCGGCGACGGAGAAATCCATCTACAGCCGCGATCGCAACATCTGGCACCTTAGCCACGAGGGCGGCATCCTGGAGGACCCCTGGGCCGAACCGGAGGAAGAGATGTTCTGCATCACCGTCGCGCCAGAGGCCGCGCCCGACGAGCCTCTCTACTTGACCATTGACTTCGAGAAAGGCGTGCCAGTGGCCATTGACGGCGAACCCCTGGGAGCGGTGGAACTCCTCACCCGCCTCAACGAACTGGGCGGCACCCACGGCGTGGGCCGCGCCGACCTGGTGGAGAACCGGCTGGTGGGCATGAAGTCGCGGGGCGTGTACGAGACCCCCGGCGGCACCATCCTCTACACCGCCCATCAGGGCCTGGAGAGCATCTGCCTGGACAGAGACACCCTGCATTACAAAGAAGTGGTGAGCCATCGCTACACCGAACTAATTTATTTCGGCAAATGGTTCACCCCACTGCGCGAGGCCCTGGACGGTTTCGTCGCCAAGACCCAGGAACGGGTGACCGGCACCGCGCGCGTCAAATTGTACAAGGGTAGTTGTACCGTGGTGGGCCGCAAGTCTCCCTTCAGCCTCTATCGCGAGGACTTCGCCACCTTCGGCCAGGACGATGTCTATGACCAGAGCGATGCAGCCGGCTTCATCAACTTATTCGGCCTGCCGCTCAAGGTCAAGGCGCTGATTGATATGGAGAACGGAGGGATGGTGGAACTGGAGGCGCCCGACTACAGCCACTTCAAGCGGGATTGAGGCAGGAAGCAAGAGGCAGGAGGCAGGATAGCATGGTCTTTTGGGGAGGCCGCTTTGTGGCGGCGACCGATGAATTGCTGAGACGCTTTGGCGATTCCATCGGATTCGACCGGCGGATGTATGAGGCCGACGTGCGGGGCAGTATCGCCTACGCTGGTGCTCTGGCGCGGGCGGGCCTGATCACCGCCGAGGAGCGCGACCAACTCGTCGCCGGCCTGGAGCAGGTGCGCGCCGAGTTCGACGCTGGTACCTTCCAGATCCGGCCCGATGACGAAGACATCCACACCGCCGTCGAGCGGCGGCTGGGCGAGTTGGTGGGGCCAGTGGCGGGCAAACTGCACACCGGTCGCTCCCGCAACGACCAGGTGGCCACCGACCTGCGCCTCTACCTGCTGGACGAGATGGCTTCCCTGCGCAGGACGCTGATCGAATTGCAAGGGGCCATCGTCCAGAAAGCCGAGGCTCACCTGGACGTCATCATGCCCGGCTACACGCACCTGCAACAGGCACAGCCGCTGCTCTTCGGCCACTGGTTGCTGTCCTTCTTCTGGAAGTTCCAGCGCGACCGCGAGCGGCTGGCCGGCGTGGCACGGCGCACAGGGGTCTGCCCGCTGGGGTCGGGGGCGCTGGCCGGGAACCCGTTCGGCATCGACCGCCAGGCGCTGGCCGCTGAACTGGGCTTCGCCGCTGTGAGCGAGAACAGCGTGGACGCGGTGGACGATCGGGATTACGTCGTCGAGTTCCTGGCCTGGGCTGCCCTGGTACAGATTCACCTTAGTTGCCTGGCGGAGGATCTCATCGTGTGGGCCAGCCGCGAGTTCGGCTTCGTGGATGTGGGCGAGGCCTACTCCACCGGCTCCAGTCTCATGCCTCAGAAGAAGAACCCCGACTCGCTAGAGCTGATGCGCGGCAAGAGCGGGCGGGTGATAGGCCATCTGACAGGCTTGCTGACGACGTTGAAGGGGCTGCCCTCGGCCTACAACAAGGATCTGCAAGAGGATAAAGAAGCCATCTTTGACGTGATTGACACGCTGAAGATGGAACTACCCATCGCTGCGGGGGTGATCCGCACCCTGACAGTGAACGCTGCGCGGATGGCCGCCGCCCTGGACGATGCGCTTCTGGCCACTGACCTGGCCGACTACCTGGTACGCAAGGGCGTGCCTTTTCGCGAGAGCCACCATCTGGTGGGCCAGGCTGTGAGACGTGCCGAGGAACTGGGTGTGTCTCTGCATGGTCTCGGCCTGGCTACCTATCAAGCCATCCACCCGGCCTTCGCCGAAGACGTATACGCGGTCTTTGACTTCCGGCGCTCGGTGGAGGCACGGAGTACGGAAGGGGGCACGGCACCGGATGCGGTGCGCGTCCAGATCGAGCGGGCCGTAGATCTGCTCGCTCAGAATTGAAACCGCAACTGTTCAGGGAGGCCATAGATTCTAGCCAATATCTCATATTCCTTTAACGCTATGTGGACAGAAGCGTGCTACGATGGTACGTAACTCGGTTGGGCCGAGCCACTCAGGAAGCGCTCCTTGGCCGAACGGCCGGTCCGTGTTGGCGTGCTTGGGCGCAGAAGTAGACTCGGTACTTGATAAGGAGGTGAAATCATGGCTACATGTCCAGAATGTGCTGCAGAACTAGACCTGGCTCCCGACGTGGAAGAGGGGGAGATCGTGGTCTGCCCCGACTGCGGGGTCGAGTTGGAGGTGATGAGCCTGGACCCCGTCACGCTCGAGTTGGCCCCGCAGGTAGAGGAGGATTGGGGGGAATAGGGCTATGAAAATCGGTGTGCTGTGCTCCCGGGTGCGAGTTGAGGAGAAGATGCTCTTCGCAGCCCTGCAAAAGCGGGGGGTGGACTATGACCGGATTGATCCACGGGAAGTGGTCTTCGACCTGGGCGGCGACGGTCTGGGCCGTCTGAAAGAATGCGACGCCATGCTTGTCCGCTGTGTGAGCCACTCGCGGGCCTACTACGCTACCCGTTGGTTGGAGAGCGTGGGGGTCCCCGCGATCAGTCTGCACCGCGTGGTGGCAACCTGCGGCGATAAACTGCTCACCAGCGCTGCCTTGCAGAAGGCGGGTGTCCCTATCCCGCGTACCGTCGTTGCCTTCACCCCCCAGACGGCGCTGGAGGCCATCGAGGAAATGGGGTACCCGGTAGTGCTCAAGCCGCTCATCGGCTCGTGGGGACGGCTGCTGGCCAGGGTGAGCGACCGCTACGCAGCCGAGGCCATCCTGGAGCACAAGCGGACCCTGGGCGGCTACCAGCACTCCATCTTCTACATCCAGGAGTACGTCGAGAAGCCGGGGCGCGACATCCGTAGTTTCGTCGTCGGCGACGAGACCGTGGCTGCCATCTACCGCAACTCACCGCACTGGATAACCAACACTGCCCGTGGGGGGGATGCCTCGAACTGCCCCATCACCCCAGCGATAGACCGTATCTCACGTGCCGCGGCTCAGGCTGTGGGAGAAGGGGTGCTCGCCATAGATATCTTAGAGACCCCCGACGGTCGCCTGTTGGTGAGCGAGGTCAATCATACCCCGGAGTTTCGCAATAGTATCGCCCCCACGGGGGTGGACATTCCGGGCAAGATCGTTGGTTACGTATTGGAGGTCGCTAATATGAAGTCGGGGCGATGAAGATAGGTGTTCTCTGCTCCCGCGTTCGCTTGGAGGAGAAGCTCATTTTTCAGGCTTTGCGGGAACGTGGGATAGGGTTCGAAAGGGTGGATGCGCGCAAGGTAATGTTCGATCTGAGCGGTGCGATGCCAGGAGATTACGATGTCGTTCTGGCACGCTGCCTGAGCCATTCCCGTGCCCTCTACGCTTCTAAGATCCTGCAGATGCAGGGCGTGAGGACGGTGAACTCCTATGAGGTGATCGCCGCCTGCGGGGACAAGGTTGTGACTACCTTGGCGCTCCTTGAACATGGCATTCCTACCCCCCGCGCCGCTATTGCCTTTTCTGAGGAATCGGCCCTGACGGCTATAGAAGAGATAGGCTACCCAGTGGTTTTGAAGCCTCCGGTCGGCTCCTGGGGAAGGCTGATGGCCAAGATCAACGCCCGCCAGGCCGCCGAGGCCGTGATTGAGCACAAGAAGGCTCTGGATAGATCGCAGTATGCCCCTTTCTACGTTCAAGACTACATCAATAAGCCGGGGCGCGATATTCGAACCCTTGTGGTGGGAGATGAGACGGTCTATGCCATGTACCGCAGTTCGCCTCATTGGATCACGAACACGGCTCGCGGGGGCAGCGTTTCAAATCGGCCGGTCACACCGGAGATAGACCGCCTTTCCCGCGCCGCAGCCGCAGCCGTGGGAGGAGACATCGTCGCGGTAGATATCCTGGAGGCCCCTGATGGTTCCCTCCTGGTAAATGAGATCAACCACACGCCGGAGTTTCACGGAGCCATGCAGGTCACCGAGGCCGATATCGCCGGAAAGATGGTAGATTACGTTCTGAAAATAGCGCAGGAAACAGTGAAGGAGGAGAAGTGATCCGAGTAGCGATCGTGGGGGCATCAGGCTACGCCGGGGGGGAGTTGCTCCGGCTGTTGCTGGTTCATCCCCAGGTAGAGGTGACGCAGATCACCTCGGAGACTTACGCCGGGCAGTACGCCTACTTCGTCCATCCTAACCTGCGGGCCCATACCCGCCTGCGCTTCATCCGCCTGGCTGACCTGGCCCCCTGTGATTTGCTGTTCCTGGCCCTGCCTCATGGCCACGCGATGGATCGGATTGAGGACTTCGCCGCGCTGGCCGAGCGAATCGTGGACCTATCGGCCGACTTCCGCCTGCGTGATCCAGAGGACTATCCGCGCTGGTACGGACGCCAGCATCCGGCCCCGGACTGGCTGGCGCGCTTCGTCTACGGCGTGCCGGAACTGCATCGGCCGGAGTTGGCTGGCGCGCAGTACGCCAGCGGTACAGGCTGCAACGCGGTGGTCACCCTGCTGGCCCTGTGGCCGCTCTACCGGCGGCATCTGGTGCGGGAGTCGGTGGTCGAGGTCAAGGTTGGCTCCTCCGAGGGGGGTAATAAGCCCGGTGCTGCCTCTCATCATCCAGAGCGGGCCGGAGTCGTGCGTTCCTACATGCCGGTCGGCCACCGTCACCTGGCCGAGTTGATCCAGGAACTGAGCCTCAACCCGGAGCAGCCTGGCCTGCACTTCTCCATCACGTCGGTAGGCATCGTGCGCGGGGCGCTGGCGACGTGCCATTGCCTGCTGCATGAGCACCTGGACAGCAAAGAAGTCTGGCGCATGTACCGCGAGGACTACGGCGATGAGCCATTCATACGCTTGGTCAGGTCCAGGCGTGGGATCCATCGCTACCCGGAGCCCAAGATTTTGACCGCGTCCAACTACTGTGACGTCGGCTTTGTCTCCGACTCAGGCCAACGGCTGCTGGTGGTCATCGCCGCGATTGACAACCTGATGAAAGGCGCAGCCGGCAGCGGAGTACAGACGATGAATGTGATGTATGGGTGGCCGGAGAGGATGGGGTTGGAGTTTCCGGGGCTACACCCGATATGACAGGTTGTGGTGGCGACTTTAAAGGGTTCTTTATTGTCAATCTTGTTCCTTCGAGGAGATAGATATGATTGTCGTCAAAGCAGGAGGCAACGGCGGCCTGGACATGGAGGCCGTGTGCGCCGACATCGCCGAACTGGTACAGCAGGGCGAGCAGGTCATCCTGGTTCACGGTGGCTCCCACGAGACTAACGTCATCTCCGAAAAACTGGGCCACCCGCCCCGCTTCGTCACCTCGGTCTCAGGCCACGTCAGCCGCTATACTGACCGCGAGACGCTGGAGATCTTCGCCATGGTCGCGGCCGGACGCATCAACAAGTTGCTGGTGGAGCGATTGCAGCAGTTGGGAGTCAACGCCATCGGCCTTTGCGGGTTGGACGGGCGGCTGCTGGAGGGGAAGCGCAAGTCCACGCTGCGCATCGTCGAGAACGGCAAGCGCAAGGTGCTGCGCGGCGAGCACAGCGGCAAGATCGAGCGGGTCAACGTCGGGCTGCTGCGAACTCTGGTGGAGGCGGGCTACGTGCCGGTCGTGGCCCCGCTGGCCATCAGTTACGAGGGCGAAGCGCTGAACGTGGACGGCGACCGGGTGGCTGCGGCCATCGGCTCGGCCCTGAAAGCACAAAAGGTGATTATCCTCTCCAGCGTGCCGGGCCTATTGCGCGACTTCCCCGACGAGACCACGCTCATCCCCCACATCCCGCTGGCGCATGCCCAGGAGCACCTCGACCGGTACGCCCAGGGGCGGATGAAGAAGAAACTGCTGGGAGCCATCGAGGCCCTGCACGATGGGGTGGGGCAGGTGGTCATCGCTGACGGGCGCGTAGCCCAGCCGCTGCACTGGGCGCTGACTGGGCAGGGAACGGTTATACGATGACGAATGATAGATGGCAGATGGCGAATGAACGAATGACCAAGGACGAGATCATCGCTCTGGAGCACCGCCACGATAGCGGACTCTACTCAAAACAACGCCTGGTCCTGGTGCGGGGAGAGGGAGCACGGGTGTGGGACGCCGACGGCCGGGAGTACATTGATTGCGTCGGCGGGCACGGTGTGGCCAACGTGGGCCACGCCAATCCCGCCGTGATTCAGGCCGTGACGGAACAGGTACAGCGGCTGGTGATCTGCCCCAACGGGTTCTACAACGACCAGCGCGCCCAACTGCTGGCCGAACTCACTCGCATCGCACCGCCGGGACTGGAGCGGGCCTTCCTGTGCAATTCAGGGGCCGAGGCGGTGGAGGCGGCGCTCAAGTTCGCCCGGCTGAGCACCGGCCGGACGAAAGTAGTGGCCGCCATGCGCGGCTTCCACGGGCGGACTTTCGGCGCGCTCTCGGCCACCTGGCGCAAACTGTACCGCCAGCCCTTCGAGCCCCTGGTGCCCGGCTTCGAGTTCGTGCCCTACAATCGGCTGGCCCGTATGGAGCAGGCGGTGGACGAGGAGACGGCGGCGGTCATCCTGGAGGTAGTGCAGGGCGAGGGAGGAGTCAATCCCGGTGACCCTGACTACCTGCGCGGGGTGCAGGCGCTGTGCCAGGAGCAGGGTGCGCTGTTCATCGTGGACGAGGTGCAGACCGGCTTTGGGCGTACAGGGCGGATGTTCGCCAGCCAGCACCATGACCTGCAGCCCGATCTGATGTGCGTGGCCAAGTCCATCGCCGGCGGGCTGCCGATGGGGGGGGTGCTCATCGGCCCGCGAGTGGGAGATTTGCCCAAGAAGGTTCATGGCACCACCTTTGGCGGCAATCCGCTGGCCTGCGCAGCAGCCCTGGCGACTATCGGCTACATTGAGTCCGAGGGGCTCCCCCAACGGGCGGCTGAACTGGGAACGCGGCTGATAGCCGGCCTGCAGGGGATCTCCTCGCCCCGGATACGACAGGTGCGCGGGTTGGGCCTGATGGTCGGCGTGGAACTGAAGGGTAAGTCCGCTCCCTACCTGGTCAGACTGGCCGAGCGCGGAGTGCTGGCCCTCGCGGCCGGAGCCACGGTCATGCGCTTCCTGCCGCCCCTGGTGATCAGCGCTGAGGACGTAGACGTGGTGGTAGAGCGGGTGGCGGCCGTGTTGGAGATGTGAGATGGGGGACTGGAGACTGGAGATGGATGACGTCGTTTTCTTAGAGGAGTTGCTGACGATCCCCAGCCTGTCCGGCGAAGAGGACGGGGTGGCCGAGTACCTGGTCGGGCGGATGACGACCCTGGGCTTCCGGGCACGCCGCGACGAGGTAGGCAACGCCATAGGCATGCTGGGAGACCCAGGGGCAGAGCGAGAGATCGTGCTGCTGGGACACATGGACACTGTCCCCGGTCTCATCCCTGTGCACCGGCGTGGAAACCTGCTGTATGGGCGGGGATCCGTGGACGCCAAGGGGCCGCTGGCGGCATTCGTGTTGGCGGCGGCACGAGTGGCCCCCCGGTTGGACACCACCCGGTTGGTAGTGATCGGAGCAGTGGGAGAGGAAGCCCACGGGCATGGGGCGCGTCACCTGGCGCGCACGATGCAGCCGCCGGACTGCGTGATCATCGGCGAGCCCAGCCACTGGGAGGGGATTACGCTGGGCTACAAGGGCATGTTAACCGTGGACTACCGGCTGGTGCAGCCGGGCGGACACAGCGCTGGCAAACGACCGGGCCCGGCAGAGAAGGCGGTGGGCTTCTGGAACCAATTGATGACTTACGCTGAGGAACTCAATCATGGCCGGTCAGGCCACTTCGACACGCTGGGTTCCGCCCTGAGGGAGTTCCGCACCTTCAGCGACGGGCTAAACGATGGCGCAGAGATGAACATCGTGCTGCGGCTGCCGTCGGGGGCTGACCCAGCGGACCTAGAGCGGAGGATGCGGGCCTGGTGCGATGGGGCCCACTTGTCCTTCCCCGGCAGCGATCCACCCTTCCGGTCTGAGAAGAACACGCCGCTGGTGCGGGCCTTGCTGCGGGCCATCCGCGTCGAGGGCGGGCGGCCACGGTTCAAACTGAAGACCGGCACCTCGGATATGAACGTCGTCGGCCCGGCGTGGGGCTGCCCCATCGTGGCCTACGGGCCGGGAGATTCGTCCCTGGACCACACGCCGGACGAGCACATTGACGTCAGGGAGTTTCGTCGGGGGGTAAACGTGCTGGCCCGGGCCCTGGAGACGCTGGGCGGCTAGAGCAAGCGCAAAATCCCTCGCAGGTTTCGGGCCTTTCTTCTCCCCGCTTACCAGCACCCACATGATGTGGGTGCCTTTTTGATTCCCCCGCCGTCGTTTTCATCAATTCTCCATTCTTTTTTGACGAGCCTTTGATGTCGACAGTGTATATTGGGTTGGGCGAGACACCGGGCCTCGGAGGTCTTTTCTAATCTAAACCGTGTTGACTCGTTTTGACTCTAGACCTATTCTCAGGAGGAAATCATGCTCATCGTAAAAGCACCTGTACGGACCAACTTTACACCCGTCAAGAGGAAGGCAGGGCCTAGCCTGGTATGCAGAGCCAACCGTTTCCTGTTGCGCGCTCTGAGAAAAGGGGTGAGTACGGCCCTTCCGGCCGCTCTTGTCTCTCTGCTTTTCAACGTCTTTGTGGCCCAGGCAATGGTGGTGCAGGGGCCAAGCATGAAGCCTAACCTGACCTACAACCAACGGGTGATAGTGGAAAGGATCACCTACTGCTTCATCCACAGCCCGCGCCGGGGGGATGTGGTGATTGTTGATATGCCGGGGGAAAAGGAGTTGCTGGTCAAGCGAGCGGTGGCCCTGCCTGGAGAGACGGTAGCGGTGCAAGACGGGTGGGTCTTTATCAACGGCCAGTCACTTGAGGAGCCGTGGGCCACCTGCCAGGGTGGGCTGGACTATCCCCCGACGCGCGTGCCACCGGGGCACGTCTTTGTCCTGGGCGACAACCGGGAAGTGTCTCGAGACTCCCGCTTCTTCGGTCCCGTGCCAGTAGGCCAGATCGGCGGGCAGGTCAGGTTCATCGTCTGGCCACTCGACCGGATCAGACGGGTTAGCTAAGGGGCTGAGCCGGAATCATTTCCCGATACACCGCCACCGTTTGCGCGGCGACCTGCGCCTGGGTGAAGTGAGCCAGCACCCGCTCCCGCCCACGCCGGGACAGGTCCGCCCATAGGTCGCGGTCACGCATCAAGCGCACTAGACACCCCCGCAGCGCTCCCGCGTTCCCTTCAGGGAATATCAGCCCAGCGTCGCCCACCACGTTGGGGATATCTCCGCAGTCGGAGCCGACGACGGGCACGCCGCAGGCCATGGCCTCAATCAGCACCCGCCCGAACTGCTCGACCCAGTTGGGCCGGGAGCGCGAGGGGAGCACCAATACATCCAACTCCCGGTAGAAGGCCGGCATGTGCAGCGAAGGAATGACTCCCTCGAACGAGACTTGGCTGGCCAGCCCCAGGCGGCGGGCGAGCACCTCCAGCCAGTCCCGCTCTGATCCTGCTCCCACCGCAGTCAGCCGCCACACGCCGTCCATCCCGGCCACGGCCTCCAGCAGCAGGTCCACCCCTTTCTCCGGCACCAACCGTCCCACGTACCCAATGAGGAAGCCACGAGCGCGGTCTCGCTCGCCGGGACGCGGAGCGAAGATGTCGGGATCCACGCCGAACTGGGGAATGATGGCCAGCGGGCCGGTATACCCTTTCTCACGCCACACCGCCGCCGCCCCCTGGCTGCCCGCGAGGGCATAATCGGCGTGGCGCAGGTTGTAGCGCTCGATAAATCGGAAGGGGGGTGGATAGTGGCGGTTCAGATTCTGCCAGGTGAACCACAGCGCACGAGCACCGGACCTCTTGGCCAGCCGCAACGCGTGGAAGGTGGCAAAATTGTAGGGCTCCTCGTCCACGTGCACGACGTCGGGGGCGGAGGCACGCAGCCGCCGTCCCAATCGGGGATAAAAGTACAGGTGGAAGCGGCCATTGAGCGCGATAGGTTCGACGACTAATTCGTAACCGGTGGTGTGGGCACGCTCCAGCCGGATCGAGCGGCTGCCGTCGCGCCACGATGGCGGCACGATGACCGTCAGTTCGACGTCCGGGAAGCGGGCGATCTCCTCCAGTTTGCGCTGGTAGGTGCCCACCAGACAGGCTTTGGAGATCATCAAGACACGCATGGACGCTCCATTGCTTCAACTCCGCAGAGGTTTGACAAGCACTTGCATTGTGCTATAATTCGCCCGCTTTGGCAAGTTTGGCGGGTGGCGAGGTACTACCAGATCTCCAGTGCAGGTGGGCGGGAAAATGGGCTCTGACCACAGGCGTGACGGTGCTGGTGGTGGTACTGCTTTTGGAGGGAGAGGTCTGATGATTCGTAAACACGCATTGGTTGGCATCCTGCTGGTGATCACCTTACTGGGGACAGTATCGTTTTTTTCTCTGGCCGCGCCCGGTCTCTCGCGGCCAGGGCAGGAAGGGACAAACCTGGTGCAGAACCCTGGGTTCGAGGGCCTTATATGCGCTCCTGGCTCTGATCCTGGCTGGTGCCTGGATAACTGGACGCACGATGCTTATGATGGGAGCAATCATGACAACATCTTCACCCCGCAGGGATGGGTGACGTGGTGGCGCAAGGGAGAGCCCTATGGCCAGCCTGAGGTCAAGACTATCCCCAATGTCCCCCCATTCACCGGTGAGTTACCTCGCATTCGCAGCGGCAACTACGCGGTGCTCCTTTTCACCTTCTACCGCCTCCAGGACATGGGGCTCTACCAGGTCGTGACCGGCCTGGAGCCCGGTGCAACGGTGCAGTTTTCGGCCTATGCCCATGGATGGAGTTGTGACAAGGATAGCCCTCTGGGTTACACCTGTGCAGACCCCTGGAATCAGAACTTCCAGGTTGGCATTGAGCCCAACGGCGTCGCGGATCCATTTTCGCCCGGCGTTGTCTGGAGCACTGAGCAACTGTCACCTGACCACTACAACTTCATCGGCCCGGTCACTGCCCAGGTGGGAGAGGGAGGCAGCGTGTGTGTCTTTCTGCGCTCCAAGACCAAGTGGCAATATAAGTACCAGGATGCCTACTGGGACGACACCAGCCTGGTGGTGACTTCGCCAGGCACGCCACCGACGGCCACACCCTTGCCGCCGCCTCCGACGGCGACCCCGGGCCCTTCTCCCACGCCTCGTGCCACGCCTACTCCGCGTCCGGACGGTGCGACGGTGCACATCGTTGAACCGGGAGATACGGTCTTCGGCATCGCGCTGATGTACGGCGTGGACCCTGATCAGATCCGCGAACTAAACGCTGGCACTATCGGCCCCAACGACCTGCTCCAGATAGACCAGGTACTGGTGATTTCCCTGCCCAGCGAGACGCCTACGCCCACACCGCTGCCTGCGCCCCCCACGTCTGTGCCGACCCTCATGCCAGACAATCCCGTGCCAGAGGTAGGGGGTGGGGGCGCTTCCGTCTGTGTGTTGGCTTACCACGACCGGAACGGCGACACGTTCCGAGACGAGGGGACTGAGGAACTTTTGCCCAACGCGGAGGTTACCGTCGCCGACGCCTCCGGCGTGATAGATCGATACACTTCCGACGGCGTCCACGAGCCTCACTGCTTCGCTGGGCTGGCTCCAGGAGCCTACCGGGTGATCCAGAATTCGCCCCCAGGCTACGAACCCAGTGGTCAGGCCGAGCGGGATGTGGCGGTGGCGGAAGGGACCAGCCTCGACCTTCAGTTCGGCAACGTGCGGGGCGAAAACTCGGAGGCCCCTGATGAGGCCCTCACGCCTACGTCGGAGAGCGGGGGCGGAAACGGATCGGGTAACGGGTCCGTCGGCCGCATCTTCGCGACTGTCGCCAAGATCAGCGGCATAATAGTGCTCATCCTGGCCGCGGGGGTGGCGGTGCTCTTCGTTCTCAATCGGCGGAGGATGTAGGTACATAGGACGTGCTCATGGAGCGTCGTCAGGGGGAACGTCGAGCCCCTGGCGGCGCTTTTGCTTTTGGCGCTGCCAGTTTCCGGGCCACCATAGCCCCAGGCCCAGGCACACGCTCAGAGAGATCAATATGCATTCGGCGACCGGGAGAGGTTGAAGACCGTGTTGAAGACCGTGCGGAGCAGGATCTTGATGTCCAGAAGCAATGACCAGTTCTCGATGTACCACAGGTCGTACTTGGTCCTCTCAACGATGGAGGTGTCACCGCGCAGCCCGTTGACCTGTGCCCAGCCAGTTATGCCAGCCTTCTCCCAGTGGCGGTCCATATAGCGCGGGATAGAGCGGCGGAACTGATTGACGTAGACGGGGCGCTCCGGCCGCGGTCCCACCAGGCTCATCTCTCCGATCAGCACGTTGATCAGTTGGGGCAGTTCGTCTGCGTTGATGCGACGGGTGACGCGGCCCAGCCGGGTGACGCGGGGGTCGCCCTCTACCGTCCAGCCGGGCCCGTGGGCCTCGGCATCCTGTCGCATGGAGCGGAACTTCAGTATCCGGAAAGGCCGGGCGTCGAGCCCCATCCGCTCCTGGGCGTAGAACACCGGGCCGCGCGATTCTAGTTTGATCAGGACAGCCATCAGCATCATCAGCGGCGAGAGCAGGACCAGCCCGCAGGCCGCCCCCACGACGTCCATCAGCCGTTTGGCTATACGCCGCCAGCCGCTCAGCGCGATGTCGCGCACGGTCAGCAGCGGCAGTCCTCCCAGGTCGCCGATGCTCACCTGGCTGGCCATAATCTGGAACACGTCCGGGAAGACCTTGATGGTCACCTTGCCCCGCTCGCACTCCGAAATCAGCATCAGGATTTCCTGATGCGTTGCCTCTGGCAGGGCGATAATGACCTCGTCAACCTGGTGCTCGTCAATGATGGGCGCCAAATCGCTGGCATGACCGAGGATCGGCGCACCCAGGGGAACCCCGTTTAGGCCGTTGGCAGCGACGAAGCCAGCCACTTCGTACCCCAGCCCGGGGTTCGATTGGATTTTCTGGAAGATCATCCGTCCCACATCACCCGTGCCGACGATGAGTATCCGGCCGCGCCCCCATCCCTGCCTTCGCAATCCCGTCCGGATGCGCGCGTGTATCATCCGGCCGGCGGTGACGAACGCGATGGTGAGCCCCCAGCCATAGAGAATCATCCCCCGCGAGTAGTCCAGTTCCAAAGGACTGTTCTTGAAGAGTAACGAGGAGATCGCCACTCCCATCAGCGTGCCCACGGTGGTGGATGCGAAAATGGAGTAGAACTCGTCAATGCGCGAGGGCACGCGGGCCAGGCGGTAAAGGCGAGAGAAGGCAAACACCACCAGGATGGATACGACGTGAGCCAGAACTACGCCCAGGTAGTTGGGGAAACCCCCCATGTTCTGAGCCTCGTTCGGCCAGGCAATCCAGCGGCGCATCCAATAGGCCAGGAAGAAGGCCAAACCGGCCATCGCCGCGTCGGTGAGGGCCAACGTGAGCACGAAGATGATTGGGGTTTGCGTCTTCGACTTCATAGTTTGGCCCCCGGTCATCCTCCAGCCGGGGTGAGGGCAAGCCGTAACTGCTCAAGCCTCTGTCGCAGCGAAATGGCGCTGACGATGAAAGCGTGGAGCCACCAGGGTGTCTGCGCAGCGTAGTGCTTGCGGTAGAAAATGTCCATTGCGCGATAGAACTCGACCTGAGCCCGCGGGCTGTGACGGGTGGACGCCCGCTTGACGTGCAGCACCGTCACGGCCGGGTTGTAGTAGACTTTCCAGCCGGTCGCCTTGATCCGATAGGCCCAGTCCAGGTCCTCGCCGTACATGAAAAACTGCCCGTCCATCAGGCCAGCCTGAGCGATAGCCTCCGCCCGCACCAGCATAAACGCCCCCACGACGGAATCCAATTCGGTGACCTGGTCAGGGTCGAGGTAGGTCAGGTTGTAGCGGCCAAAGCGCCGACTGCGAGGGAAGAGGCGCGAGAGGCCCGTCAGCCGGTAGAGGGAGACCTCCGGCGTGGGGAATGAACGTCGACAGGCCAGGTCGAGCGATTCATCAGGGAGCACCAGTTTAGGGCCTGCGATGCCAGCGTCTGGGTGGTCGGCCATGAAGTCCAGCATTCGCGCCAGCGCGTCCGGCGGCAGTTCCGTATCCGAGTTCAGGAGCAGCGCGAAGGCTGGTAGATTGGTAGGTTGGTGATTGGGCAGGTCGGTGAAGCCAAAGGTCTCCAGGCCCTGGTTGTTAGCGCTGGGATAGCCGACGTTCTCCGTGTTGGCGATCAGCCGCGCCTGGGGGAACTCGGCGGCGACCATCTCGGCGCTGCCGTCGGACGAGGCGTTGTCCACAACGCAGGTTTCAAAGGTGAAATCGCTCTGACTGGCGTAGACCGAGCGCAGGCAGGTGCGCAGCAGGTCGCGGGTATTGTAACTGGTGATGACGATTCCCAGATCGAGCATCGTGGCTTCGAGTTATACCAAGCGTAGTTCAGTGCCGAGTACGTGTTGCGTACTGCGTGTTGCGTGAAGGTTTGTCCGCATCCCCTGACTCTAATAGCCGCACGTCTTCTAAATCAATCTTACGGCCAGCCGCACGTTTTGAGGCAATCAGGTCATCCCGTGAGACGACGTAGAATGTCTGGCCTTGATATTCCATCATCTCTCGATTCTGCCAGGCGTCCTCAAAGCACAGGCCCGATGTGGCAGTTTGCACGTCAATGCGAACACGATCCTTGAAAATCGTGATCTCGTGGGCCAGCAGTTCATCGGCTGAAGTGAGCGAGGCAGTGCCCAGCCTGGCCTCCAAAAGCGCATCAAGGAGTCGTTGTGCGTTGTCGGGGGTGGCTTCGATAAGAATATCGAGATCAAATGTAGCACGTGGCACACCGTGCAACACGGCAGCGATATCACCAATGATGACGTACTTAACCTCGTGCTTTTGAAAGGACGCGAACACGTCCCGCAACCGGTTGAGCATCCTTTTGCTCCACAACCCTGGGGTTGTTTGCCAGTATCAAGTCAGTGAAGAAACACAGCAGGTCCATTCGCTCCGAGAGCGACAGCGACTGGAACCAACGCGCTTTGGCTTCTGGTGTTTCCTCCTGACGGTCGTGAGAGATGGCTTTGCTCATCATTGTCTCGATCTCCAGATATGCGGCTGGCTAACGGTGGAGCTGAGGCGCAGCGCCGGACTTGCACTAGCACCCTCGCTCACCAACCACTTCCTGAAACGAAACCACCGATGCTACCCAGCGCCGATAGGCTGTCGCCTCCAGCGACTGGTTAGCCGCACTTTGCCTTATTGAAAGCGCCACGCGGCTACAGCAAGCTTTGCCATTCTCTCTTGGCGCTTCTCAATTGAGTCGCGATTCCAATCTTTGAAGGTGGCTACCTCGTTTGTGAGCAAGAGGGTAGACTGCGCAAAGACTGGTTGTTTCTCCGCAAACGACTTGGCTCCTAGCTTCCTGTTTACTCCTGTCAAAAGACAAAGGTTCCCCAATCGATACGTGCAGTCTTCCGCAAGATTCGGGTCTTGTTGCAGAATTGGCTCCCAGGATTTGCTCGGGCTTCGAGGAAGGATGTGTTCGACGGTGAGGCTAGCGCTTGGCTCGTTTTCACTCGCTCGCATTTCTTGTCCCGCGGATCGACGGGCCTGGGTTTCGAGAGTCTGAAGTATGTAACGAACCTTCTGGTTATTCCGTTCTTGCTTGTCCACGAACACTGCGCGGAACTCGTCATCTTTGGGAAAGATGTCTCTCAAAGCTTGGAATGCTTCCGTGGCAGTCTTGATCTTCTGTTGATATACTTCAGCAGCAAGTGCCGCACAGGAGATCTCAAGGCGACCAGTTCGAAGTCCACCGATCAACTGATAGCGAACGATTAGGACTTCAAGCAAATGGAGAAGTCTCTCCAGTTCTCTCGTTGGGAATCTCTCTAGTGCAGAAAGCAACACTGGATGAACTTGGCGTGCCCCTAAGAGTTTAAGTGATCGAATTCGTCCCCTTGGCTGTTCGGAAAGACCAGCCCAAGTAGGATCATCAGCTATTTCTAGGGCTGCGTACTGTTCCGAGGCACTCAACATATCCGCTGAGGTAGCCACAGCTTTGCCTGACGATGTGACTTTGTCCTTGAAACGGGGAAACAGTTGTGGTTTCTGGATTCTTCCGTACCGTGACGTCCAGTAGGCCTTGAGGAACACATCAGCCTGTACATTGACCAAGCTTGCCATCATCTGTGCCCAACGAGTCTGCACTTCGCGAAGCTGTGCTTCGGACCCAGAGTCAACCTTGCCAAAGAAGTAGTTCTTGACCAAATCTAGGATGCTCAGATCAAGGCCTCGCCAGTTAAGCGTTTCAAACATCGTATAGGCGTTTGCTTCATTTGGTACAGTCAGACGCACGATTTTCACGCTATCTCTGAGATACTTCACAAAATCATACAGGTTCTGTGTCGCTTCGTCGAGAGAGTTCTCCTCTCGATTGGCAATCTCCTCTACTCTTTTGCGACAAACTAGGATAGCCTCCAAGAGGCGTCTATTTGGATCATGCTTCTTGAGACCTTTGAGCGCAGCTTCTATCTCCTCAGTTGGAGCTTCCCGGACCACAGATTGGCGGAACACCTGGTTGTTGTTCTCATTAAGTATCAGGCGAGGTTTAAGGTCTTGCTCACCCAACTCACGCCCAGCAATGAAGTCTTCCTGTATTTTGTCTGCATCCCTCTCGAGATCGCGGGCTCTGAGCCAAGTTCGTATGGATGCCAGTATTATGATTGCGGTTGCCATACGCTGCTGACCATCAAGTATGGTGAAGTGGTCTTCTGTGCCTTTGTGCATGAAAACCATAAGCCCAATAAAATACTCATCTTGTCCAGACGAACGTGCCTCTCCAATATCACCGAAGAGTTGTTCTATTTCGTCTTCTCGCCATGAGTAGTCACGCTGGTGGTGAGGCACCACGAAGCGCCCTCCTTCTTTCAACAATCTTCCAATTCCTACAGTAGGTGCCTCAAATGGTGATCCCATTGTCTTAATCTCCTGGTTGCCTGAAGGTGCGGCTAACCATTGAATAGGCCGAAACACTTCTGCCTAATCGCCTATTCAGCAAATGACGCCAAACACCCTGGCAGCCACAATTCATCATCCGCCCTCCCGCACAGGGCGACCTTCCTCGCAGCGGTGTCACTCCAGGAGATGACGGCATTCTAACACAATCGAGCATTGTCCTTTAGGCGTAGGCTTTTGCTGGCATCTCAATGTAGCGGTCCGGCTCCTCAGTCTTGTTCTGGATAGCGAAGAAGCGCCGTTCAATCTCTTTGAGAACTGCTGCATCGTAGTAGACCATCCCGCAATTGAGGCAAACCTCAACAGGGGTGTCGGGAACTAGCAAGTACTTGCCCTTGTGGTTATAAAGGTATTCGATCCTGCGCTCCTCATAGCGGTCGCTGCCGCAGAAATTACACTGTACTTTCCTCATTGGCTTTCTCTCCTCGGGTCCAGGGATCAATGAACTTCGGCGGGCGTAGAATATAGATAGTGATGAGCGACACTTTTTCCCCACGCCAACCACAGACGACATGAACAGGCACATCCCCTGCAAAACCTACAATCAGACAGCTTTCGCCGCGTCCGGTATCAGGATACTGCTCAAGTATCTCCCCACTCAGCAAGGCTTCTTTGACAGGGCAACCTTCTCAGCAGCAGTGTCACTCCAGCGGACGACGACATTCTAACACAAAGAGGCAGGTCGGTCAAACAATGGCTCACTCAGGACGCGGCAGATGGTGCTCCACCCACGCTTCCACCGCTGCCAGCACCCGCTCCTTGCCGACGTCGTTGAAGACCTCGTGGTAGTAGTCCTCGTACACCTGCCGCTCCTTGTCGCTGAGCGTCACGTTTTCGTAGAAGAGGCGGCTGCCCTCGGGCGGGGCCAGCCGGTCGGCGCTGCCGTGCACGATCAGGCACGGCACCCGCATCTCGGCGGCGTGCGCCTGCGTCCACTCGATGGCCCGGGTGAGTTCAGTGCCCAGGCGCGGCGTGCCCAGACTGTGCACCAGCGGGTCGTTGACGTACGCCTCGACGACGGCCGGATCGCGGGAGATGGTTGTGGCATCCAGTTTGGTGTTAAGCGTGAGCCGAGGTAGGATACCCGACAGTATCTTGCTCATCGTCATCAGGAACGGAGAAATGCCGACCTGGGCCAGCACCGGCCCGGAACCGATCACGCCAACCAGCCCCCCCGGATAGTGCAGCACATACTCCAGGACGATCAGCCCGCCCATGCTGTGTCCCAACAGGAAAACAGCCTGGGCTGGCTCCTGCTCGTGCACGAGTTCCAGGAACGACTTCACGTCCCCGCGAAGATCAGCCCACCTGTTGACGTAGCCGCGTGGGCCAGGAGAGCGGCCGTGGCCCCGGAGGTCGAAAGCGTAGATGGCGTACCCTTTGGGCACGAACCAGTCCACCACATTACTGTAGCGCCCGCTGTGCTCGCCGAAGCCGTGGACGATAGCCACGGCGGCTTTCAGTTCTCCTTCCGGTCGCCAGCGCTGATAGTAGAGTTCCAGCCCTCCGCAACCGCTGAACGTACCTTCGTTGTGGTTCATTCCTCCTTCGCCTCCCTTCTGTTCAGGTTCTCACGTCCAACGCACTGATTATAGCACACTTGCTCCGGGTGGGGAATTGTCGGAGAGAACCTCGAAAGTAGGCTAAGTGAGCGCCTTGACGAATGAGCCATTTCAGCCTACAATCTCTTTGAACGACTAAGACCTGAAACGCGGAAACGACAATGAATATGTTTGGGCTAAACCTGCAAGACCAAACTGATCTGGTGACTTTTCTGCGCGACCTGGTGCAGACGCCCAGCCCTTCGACCCGGGAGGGTACGGTGGCGGAGCGTGTCGTCGCGGAAATGAAGCACCTGGGCTTCCGTAGCGTGCGCATTGACCGCATTGGGAATGTCGTCGGCTGGATTGGGCCAGGTCACGGGCCACTGTTGATGCTCAACGGTCACATGGACACAGTGCAGGTCAGCGACCCCGCAGCCTGGAGCCGTGCGCCCTTCGGAGCCGAGATCGAGGAGGGCGTGCTCTATGGCCTGGGCGCTTGTGACATGAAAGGTGGGCTGGCAGCGATGATCTACGGGGCAAAACTCCTGCGCGACGCGGGAGTAGCCCTGAAGGGTGGCGTCGTCGTGGCCTGTGTGGTGCAGGAGGAGCCGTGCGAGGGATTGGGGTCACGGGTGTTGATCGAAGAGGATGGAATACGCCCAGACTGGGTGGTGCTGGGCGAGCCGACCGGCCTGGACATCAGCCGCGGGCAGCGGGGACGGCTGGAGGTGCGGCTCGTCACCCACGGGCGCTCGGCCCACGCCGCCAGTCCCGGCCTGGGAGATAACGCCATCTATACCGCCGCGCGGCTGGTGTTCGGCCTGGAGCTGTTGGCCGAGCAGTTGGCAAACGATGACTTCCTCGGCTCCGGCACTCTGGCGGTGACCGACATCTCATCCCGTGCCAGCAGCCGCAACGCCGTGCCCGACCGCTGCGAGTTGATCATTGACCGGCGGCTGACGCTGGGGGAGAACGAGACGAAGGCCCTTTCTGAAATACAGCGGGTCATCGCCCGCGAGGGGGTGCGCGCAGAGGTGGAGGTGACGGAGTACCACGCCACCAGTTACACTGGCTACGCCTGCCACACCCGTGAGTTCTACCCCGCATGGGTGATGGCGGAGGATCATCCGCTGGTAGTGACCGCTGTGCGTGCCGTGCGGGAGCAGTTGAATCGCCGCTCTCGGGTGGGCCGCTGGGACTTCTCGACCGAGGGGACCTACACGGCAGGAGTAGCCGGTATCCCCACCGTGGGCTTTGGACCGGGGGATCCCCGCCACGCCCACACTGCCGACGAGCACGTGCGGCTATCCGACGTCTATGCCGCCGCAGAGGTATACGCACGGCTGGCGGTGGAGTTGTTGGGGACAGAATAGGCATGGTACCTGAACCGGGAGGAAGTAGCGACGTGAGCCAGAGTCTGCAAATCGCCCCCGAGGTCAGCCGGGCCCTCGCCGGGGGTGCGCCGGTAGTAGCGTTGGAATCGGCGCTCATCACCCACGGATTTGCCCCCCCGGCCAACCTGGACATCGCGCGGCAGATGCAGGCGGCGGTGCGCGAGGCAGGGGCGCTGCCGGCCACCATCGCTGTGCTGAAGGGTGAACCGCGAGTGGGCCTCTCCGGCGAGGAACTGGCGCGGCTGGCCTCCGACCGGGCGACTCGCAAGGTCAGCCTGCGCGACCTGCCCCTCGTGCTGGCCGCTCGGCTGAGCGCTCGCGACGAAGCCCAGGGTGCCAGCGGCGGCACGACCGTTGCCGCAACGATGCACCTGGCCCACCGCGCTGGCATCCCCGTCTTCGCCACTGGCGGCATCGGCGGTGTACACCGGGGCCACCCCGAGGACGTCTCGGCCGACCTCCCCGCGCTGGCCTCCATCCCCATCGTCGTCGTCTGCGCGGGGGCCAAGGCCATTCTCGACCTGCCCCACACGCGGGAATATCTGGAGACCTACGGCGTGCCGGTGATCGGCTACGGCACCGAGGAGTTCCCTGCCTTCTACAGCCGTCGGTCAGGACTGAGGGTGGATGTGCGGGTCGAGACGCCGGAGGAGGTGGCATGGATAGCGCGGGCGCGAGCAGAACTGGGCCTGCCAGCGGCGCTCCTGGTATGTGTCCCCGTCCCTGAGACCGACGAACTTCCGGCCGGGGAGGCCGAAGCGGCCATCGCGCAGGCGGTGGAGGAGGCAGAGGCGGCCGGCGTGAGCGGTAAGGCACTGACGCCGTTCCTGCTGGCGCGACTGGTCGAACTGACCGGCGGGCGGGCGCAGCGCGCCAACGAGGCGCTGTTACTCAATGACGCCCGCATAGCAGCCCGCATCGCGCGGGCGCTGGCTGGCGGCGACTGACCTCTTGCTTCACCAAACGGGGTGTGTTAGAATAGAGCAAAGCCTGGCTGTGTGAGGTCTGTGGTGACGGTAGAAACTCCTACGGGATTGTCCGCGAAGATCGCCAACTTTCTTGCCTCCGACTCGTCAGAGCCGTATCTTCTTCTATGTGGGGATGCGGCCCAGGTGCTGCGTCTGTTGCCTGCGGAGGGCGTGCATGCCTGTATGACCAGCCCACCGTATTGGGCACAGCGCGAGTACAGCGGACCGAGTGATCTGGGCAACGAACCTCGGGTGGAGGAATACGTGGAGCGCCTCGTCTCCATCCTGGGCGAAGTGCGGCGCGTGTTGCGCGCTGACGGCTCGCTGTACGTCATGGACACTTCGCCGTCTATCCCGTGTAACTATGCGAGATACCGATCAAAGCCACCTGTCCGCCAGACGGCATTGTCCTGGATCCGTTCGTCGGCACCGGCACAACTGTGGTAGCGGCATTGCAATTGCATCGCAGGGCCATTGGTATTGATGCCAGTGCTGAATACCTGCAAGTAGCGCAGGAGCGGGTTGCGGAGGTGGCTCGAAAGGCAGCGCAGTACAATCTGGTGTGTTCTGTTGAACCGGGAACTGCAGGTTGTTCTGGACACTCGCTGGAGCACTGGCGTGCGAGGCGTAGAGGAAATGTTGAGCCTGGGCCGTTCTCCTGAAATCTCCGAGGAAGAGATCATCCGGCGCATTGAGGCCAGGCTGTCTGAGGGATTTCAATTGACCACGACTGACCGATTTGGCTAACTGCCTAAACCAGGAGGTGACCAATGCGTAACCTAGGGTTGCTCCGCAACCTTGAAGCAACCGCCGTCCTACTCTTCCTCGTCCAGTCCGTGCGTGTCCTCTTCTCTGTCCTCTTCGGCATCATCTACGACACCATCTTCGCTGGGACGATTCCGCTGACGACGCTGGGTGGCATCCTGCTGGTCGTGATCGTGGCGCTGCTGATGCCCCTATTCGCCCCGCGCCGCAACCGTCGCACACTGCTGCTCGCCACGGCCCTCGTCGCCCTCCTGGCCCGCGTCCCCCTGACGATCAACCTGCCGGCGGTACGGCTCTGGAGCAGCATCCTCGTCGTTGGGGCGGCCGGGATGTACGCGGTCACGTTGCTGCGCGAACGCCCCCGCATCTTCCCGGTCTCCCTGCTGCTGGCCTTCGCCGCCGACCAGTTTCTCCGCACCGCCGGGAACACCTACGACGTCGGGCTGCGCGGTTGGTGGCTGCCGGTGCAGGCGGCGCTCTCGCTGGCGACGGGCATCGTGTCCTGGCTGGCTTTCTCCCGTTCCGAGGCCGAATCCCCGGCCAGGGAGGGCATTGGCATTGTGGGCGGCCTGGCCGTGGGGGCGCTGCTGTTCCTGGAGATATCACTGCTGGGCTTCCCCAACGCGCTGGCCCGCTGGAGCGGCGTGGACTACGCCATCGTCGCGCCACTCTTGATGGTGGTCACGCTACTGCCGCTGATGCCCGGCGTCCACCGGGTGACGGCCCGGCTCCTGGGAGGGCAGCTGGGCGGGCTGGGACTGCTCTTCCTGGCGCTGGCCGGGCTGGCGGCAGGCAAGCAGACCGGTGCTCCCGTCGCCGTTCTGGGCCTGCTCCTCGCCCAGTTCCTCGTCATGACGGTGCTCCTGCGCATCGTCGGTCCCCGTCGCAGCGACCACACAGGGTCGGCACTGGCGCTGGGGTTTCTCCTCTTCCTCCTGTTCAACTTCGCCCTGGCTTTCACCTTCACCTACCCCTACACCATCCCGGCCTTCCGGGGGATGGGGCTGTACGTCTTTCTGGCCGCCGCCGCCGCCGTCTGCCTCCCCATCCTCCGCCCTACGAACCTGAAACCTGGAACCTGGAACCTGAAACCCAAGTGGCACTGGCTGTCCGCCGCCCTGGTGGTGCTCCTGACTGTGGCCTTCGCCTGGCCCTCGGCGCTCGACCTGAAGGAGACCGGCCCCGTCCGCGTCGCCACCTACAACATCCACTATGGCTACAACACCCCCTGGCAACTCAGCCTGGAGGCGCAGGCCCGCACCATCAAGGAGAGCGGCGCCGACGTTGTGATGTTGCAGGAGGTGGACACCGGCCGTATCACCAGTTACGGCGTGGATGACGCACTGTGGCTGGCGCGCTATCTGGGGATGCAGGAGGTCTACGGGCCGGCGCTGGAGGACCTCTCCGGCATCGCGCTCCTGACCCGCTTCCCCATCACCGAGGCCGGCACGCGGTATCTGACCAGCCAGTTGGAGCAGACTGCCATCGTGCACGCCCGCGTGATGGTCGGCGACCGGCCGCTGGACGCCTACGGCGTCTGGCTAGGGCTGGAACCCGAGGAACGGGCGCGCCAGTTGGGTGACGCGATGGCGGTCATCGGCGACGCCAGCCCTGCTGTCTTTGGCGCCGACTTCAACTCCACCCCCGATTCGCCCACTTACGCCCGCATCCGCGCCGCCGGCTTCGACGATCCCTTCGTCGTCGGCGGCTTCGACCCGGCCCCCACTTCCCCGGCCATTGAGCCCGTCGAGCGCATTGACTTCGTCTGGGCGCGGGCGCTGGAGGTGCGGGACGCGCGGGTGCTCGATTCGCTGGCCTCCGACCACCGCTGCGTCGTGGTCGAACTGGCGCTGCCGTGACCGCTCGCGTGTGTGAGCTGTCTCGTGAGGCTTTTCGCGGGTAGCCTCCAGAAAGGAGAAACATCATGACTGAACCACAAATAGCACCGTATGGCTCCTGGAAATCGCCGGTCACCTCAGACCTGATCGTCTCTGAAACCGTCAGGCTGGGGCAGATTATGCTCGATGGCGAGGACATCTACTGGAGCGAGATGCGCCCGGCAGAGGGCGGGCGGTACGTCGTCGTGCGGCGGACTCCAGACGGGAGGGCGACCGACGTTACGCCGTCCCCCTTCAACGCCCGAACGCGGGTGCACGAGTACGGCGGCGGGGCTTTCGTCGTCGCTGACGGGGTGGTTTACTTTTCAAATTTCGCTGATCAACGGCTCTACCGTCAGTACCCCGGCGACCAACCGCGGCCGATCACCCCCGAGGCGGGCTTGCGCTATGCCGATTCCGTCGTAGACCGGCAGCGGGGCCGCATCTTATGCATCCGCGAAGATCACACTGACCCCGGCCGCGAAGCGGTCAACGCGATCGTGAGTCTCGACCCTGAGGGCAGCGATGGCGGACAGGTGCTCGTCTCCGGGAACGACTTCTACTCGTCGCCGCGCCTCAGCCCCGATGGAACTCGCCTGGCGTGGCTCACCTGGAACCACCCGGACATGCCGTGGGATGGCACCGAACTGTGGGTGGGTGAGTTACAGGCGGATGGCTCACTGGGCCGGGCCCAGCGGGTCGCGGGTGGCGTCGCTGAGTCCATCTTCCAGCCCGAATGGTCGCCGGACGGTGTCCTGTACTTTGTGTCCGACCGGACCGGCTGGTGGAATCTCTACCGTTGGCGCGATGGGCACAAAATGCTCCCCTCCGCTTCGGGGGGGGTTGAGCCGCTGTGCGAGATGGAGGCCGAGTTTGGAAGGCCGCAGTGGGTCTTCGGTATGTCCACCTATGCCTTCGAGTCAGCCGGTCGCATCATCTGCACCTACACCGAGCAGGGGACCTGGCACCTGGCGAGCCTGGACACGGAGACGCGCCAGTTGGAACTTATCGAGCCCCCCTATTCTTCGATAGGGGGCGTGCGGGCAGCGCCGGGGCGTGCCGTGTTCGTCGGTGGCTCGCCGACGGAACTCGTTTCGATCCTTCGAATCGACCTGGCCACGCGGCGCATCGAGGTGTTGCGCCGCTCCGGCGATGTACCGCTGGACACCGGTTACGTTTCGACCCCCCAGGCGATCGAGTTTCCGACGGAGAATGGACTGACGGCGCATGCCCTGTTCTACGCGCCACGAAACCGCGACTACGTCGCCCCTGCCGACGAGCGATGGCCTCTACTCGTCATCAGCCACGGCGGGCCGACCTCGGCTACCTCCAGCACTCTGGATCTGGCGATCCAGTACTGGACCAGCCGGGGGATCGCCGTCCTGGACGTGAATTACGGCGGCAGCACCGGCTACGGCCGGCCGTATCGTGAACGGCTGAATGGACAGTGGGGCGTGGTGGACGTGGACGACTGTGTGAACGGTGCCCGCTACCTCGTCGAACGGGGGGAGGTTGACGGCGAGCGGCTGATCATCCGAGGCGGGAGCGCTGGCGGCTACACGACGCTCTGCGCGCTCACCTTCCGCGACGTCTTCAAGGCTGGCGCGAGTTACTTCGGAGTCAGTGACCTGGAAGCCTTGACGAAGGAGACGCACAAGTTCGAGTCGCGCTACCTGGATCGCATGATCGGTCCCTACCCCGAGCGGCGCGACCTGTACCGGGAGCGCTCGTCGGTTCACTTTACCGACCGCCTCTCGTGTCCGGTGATTTTCTTTCAGGGACTGGAGGACAAGGTTGTCCCGCCCAACCAGGCCGAGTTGATGGTTGAGGCGCTGCGCATGAAGGGAGTGCCCGTCGCATACGTCCCTTTCGAGGGCGAGCAACACGGCTTTCGCCGCGCCGAGAACATCAAGCGCGCCCTTGATGCTGAGCTCTACTTCTACTCGCGGGTCTTTGGCTTCGAACTCGGCGACCCGGTGGAACCGGTGCCAATCGAAAATCTCTAGTAAGGCCACAGTAAGGCCACATGCACATTCGTTACCTCAGCCTGACCAACTTCCGCAACTACGCCCGCCTGGAACTGACACTGCCCGAGCGTCCGTTGCTCCTCTACGGCGCGAACGCCCAGGGCAAGACCAGCCTGCTGGAGGCGATCTACCTGCTTGCCACCGCTGCCTCGCCCCTCACCTCTCTCGACCGCTACCTTATCAAATGGGAGGCCGAGGCGGAAGGGCTGCCCTACGCCCGCGTGTGGGCCGAGGTCGTGCACCGCGACCGCATCCAGGAGGTGGAGATCGTCCTGGAGAAGAAATCGCTGGCGAATGGCACGACGCGGCTGCAAAAGACCATTCGCGTGGACCGGGCGCGCAAGCGCCGCGCCGACCTGGCCGGGCGGCTGAACGTCGTGCTCTTCATGCCGCAGGACGTGGAGCTGGTCGCCGGCCCGCCCGCCGGCCGCCGCCGCTACCTGGACGGTACGCTGTGCCAGGTGGACAGGGCCTACTGCATGGCGCTGGAGTGTTACGCCGAGGCACTGCGCCAGCGCAACGCCGCGCTGCGCCACCTGCGCGACGAAGGGGGCGACCCGGCCCAACTGGCCCCTTTCGAGGAGGTGCTGTCCCGCGAGGGAGTCATCGTCGCCAACGGCCGCCGTGAATTGGTGACCGCTCTTTCACAGCGCGCCGGCCGCATCCACCAGCGACTCACCGGCAGGGCGGAGTGGCTGCGGCTGGAGTACCACCCCAACTTCGACCCGGCCGCGCCGCCCGCGTTGAAGTATCAGATGGGGCTAGGCTTGCAGCCCTACGAGGGCCCTCCGCCGGGGGTCGGGGCCGAGGGGTTGGTGGCGGCCTTCCGGCAGGCGCTCCTGGCGCGGCGAGCAGACGAAATCGTGCGCGGGATGACGCTCACCGGCCCGCACCGGGATGAAATGCGCTTCGTCACCGGCAGCCCCGCCCAGGGCACGCACGAAGTGGACCTGGGCACTTATGGATCGCGGGGACAGCAGCGTACGGCGGTGTTGGCGCTCAAACTGGCCGAACTTGCGTGGATGCGGGAGCGGACGGGGGAGGCGCCGGTGCTCCTGCTGGACGAGGTGCTGGCCGAACTGGACATGGCCCGGCGGCGCTACCTCCTGGTCCAGGTGGATAACGTCGAGCAGGCACTCCTCACCACCACTGACCTGGAGATGTTCAGCGCCGATTTCCGGGAGCGGGCGGTGATGATGGAGGTGCGAGGTGGGATTGTGAGGGGAGGGTGAGGGCTGGCCCTGTCCACTCATTCCTTACCCCAACGGTCGCTTCTGCGGCACGCCCGGCCGCCGTGGGTACTTCTCCGGCGTGGCGGCCACCTTATCCACCACCACCAGGTAGCGTGTCTCGGCCAGCCCGTGCAGTTCCACCGGCACCAGTTGCCGCACCCGTCCCCCCAGCGCGACAATGGCCGCGTCGGCTCCGTGCACCTCGGCGGCGGCTCCCTCCCCCTTCTGCGCCAGCGACGTGCCTCCCACCTGCACCAGCGGCAGCAGATACTCCGCCAGCGCTGGCATCTCCGCCACGGCGCGGGCCAGCGCCCAGTCGTATCGCTCGCGGTGGGCCGGGTTGTGTCCCAGTTCCTCCGCTCGTCCGTGGATCACCTCGACTCCCTTCAGCCCCAGCACGCGCACCACGTGCTTCAGGAAGGTCACCTTCTTTCCCGTGGCCTCCAACAGCGTGAGCTGCATCCCCGGGCAGACGATCTTAAGCGGCAACCCAGGAAATCCTGCCCCCGTGCCCACGTCAATCACCCGTGCCCCGGCCGCCAGTGTCGCCCGGGGCAGCGCCTTGAGGCAGGAAAGAGAGTCGAGGAAGTGGCGTACCAGCACCCCTTCTCGGTTGGTGATGGCGGTCAGGTTGAAGCGCCGGTTCCAGTCCACCAGTTCCCGATGGCAGGTCTCGAAGGCGGCCAGTTGATGGTCTGTGAGCGTGATATTCAGTTCACGAGCACCTGCGATCAGTGTCTCCATGTATCTCTTGCCTCAGCCCCAGTATATCACTCCTGCACCCGCTGGTCAACCATGCGTGCCTGGTCCGCCCCCCTGGCCTGGCCGCTGCGCCAAGACCCCGGTACAGAAAGGGGCTGGTCGAAAAGACCAGCCCCTTTGATTCTCACCCCCGAGCCGCCCGACCCTCTTTCGGATCGGAACGGCTCGTGATCAGGAAGAACCGCGCGCTAGCCTAGTGGCTCACCATTGCTTCAAGCCCCGAACTTGGTCAGCCGTCCCGCATAGGCCATCGCCAGGGGCAGCAGGTCCGTGTGGTGAATGTGTCCCAGGCCACCGGCCATGCAAGGTCGTTCCCCAAACCGCGTCACGCTGTCGGGGCGGATATACTTCGACCACAGGAGCAGGGGCAGTTCGTGCCAACTGTGCGCCTTCCACAGCGCCGGGGTGGAGTGGTCGCCCGTGACGATGACCACGTCCGGCTCCAGCGCCAGGATATCCGGCAGCACCTCGTCGAAGTGCTCGATCACCTTCACCTTGCCCTCGAAGTCCCCGTCCTCCCCCCGGCTATCGGTCTTCTTAACGTGGAAGAAGAAGAAATCGTAGCCGGCCCAATGCTGCCTGAGCGTCTTGACCTCGTCCTCAATGGTCTCTCCTGTGGGCAGCACCTCCATCCCGGCCAGTTTGGCCACGCCCCGGTACATCGGGTAGGTGGCGATGGCCCCACAGCGCAGTTTGTAGACCTCTGGTATCTTGGGCAGTCCCGGATCTTTGGCGATACCGCGCAGGTTGCAGCCGTTGGCCGGGTACCCGTCTGCATGGGCCAGGATTTTCCGCGCCTCGGCCATCCACTGGTTGAGGAGTTCCGCCGTGTGGGCCGCTTCGGGGCGCAAGGGCTTGACCGGCAACGGCGGTTTGCCCACTTGCTGGGGATCGGTCTCGGTCAGGCCGTCGTACAACCCCTCCCCCCGCAGCACGAGTACGAAGCGGTACTCCTTCACCGGCTCGACGAACGTCTCCACGCCCGGCAGACGAATCTGGCGCAACTTCTCGCACAACCGGGCTCCCACCTCCGTGGGGATGCGGCCTGCCCGCCGGTCGGTGATCAGGCCCGTCTGGGGGTCAAGCGTGCAGAAATTACCGCGTGCTGCCACGTCGTCGGGCTGCAGGTCGAAGCCGATGCCCAACGCTTCCAGCACCCCGCGCCCGACCTCGTACCGCAGCGGGTCGTAGCCGAAGAGGGCCAGGTGACCAGGCCCACTGCCCGGGGTGATACCGGGCGCGACTGGCGTGCCCATGCCGCAGATGGAACGCATAGCCAGCGCGTCGAGGTTGGGAGTGTGCGCCGCTTCCAGTTCTGTGGGACCATCGGGCGTCATCGGCAGTCCCCCTACCCCGTCCAGCACAAGCAGGAGAATCTTGGTCTTGCCCTCAATTGCCAACTCGCGCATCAAATTCAGGTCAGCCATCGTTGCTCCTTTGAGAGTAAACAAGGATACAAGTACACAAGTAGACAAGGAGAGTGCCCCCTTGTCTACTTGCTTTGTCTACTTGTCTGTTTCTTCCCCTACCGGATCGCCATTTCTGTCTGCTTGTCGAAGATGTGCATGCGATCCATGTTGAAAGCGACTTGCATCGGGTTGCCCACCCGTGCACCCGTGCGTGGGTCGAAGCGGCCCAGGAACTGGAAGTGCTCTGTCACCAGATAGACGATGACCTCGTTGCCCATCAACTCAGTCACGTCCACCTTGGCTTCTATCAACGCCTTGTTGATGCCCGGTGGGGCGTACTCGGGGTCGTGAGTGTCCTCGGGACGGACACCGAAGATGACCTCCTTACCCAGGTGCTGACGGTAGGTGTTTGCTTTGTCCTCGGGAATCTCCAGGATGAAATCCCCGCAGTCCACGGCCACCTTGCCATCCCGCTCCACCAGTGTGGCGTCCGTGAAGTTCATCGCAGGGCTGCCGATGAAGCCAGCGACGAAGATATTGGTCGGGGTCTCGTAGAGCACCTGCGGGCTATCTATCTGCTGCAAGATGCCATCATTCATCACGGCGATACGAGTTCCCATCGTCATAGCCTCGACCTGATCGTGGGTCACGTAGATGATAGTCGTCCCCAGCCGCTGATGGAGCTTGCTGATCTCAGCGCGGGACTGCACGCGCAGTTTGGCGTCCAGGTTGGAGAGCGGCTCGTCCATCAGGAACACGTGCGGTTCGCGCACGATAGCGCGGCCCACCGCCACGCGCTGCCGCTGGCCGCCAGAAAGTTGCTTGGGCTTGCGATCCAACAGGTTCTCGATGTCCAGCATCCTGGCCGCCTCGTGTACGCGCTGTTCAATCTCCTTCTTGGGCGTCTTACGTAGTTTGAGGCCAAAGGCCATGTTGTCGTAGACCGACATGTGGGGGTACAGCGCGT
>CAZZEX010000037.1:0-43291 GCA_964653285.1 uncultured Anaerolineales bacterium | reverse complement strand
GGCTCAGGCCTGAAGTCCTTGCTTTTTGTGCCAGGATTTAATTGATAAGATACTATATACTTAGGTATCCACGGCGAGTTCTGGGCGACAAGCCTGTACTCAGGGATTCTATTGAGGAGGGCGAGAGCTAGAAAGGCTGCTCCAAATGCAAACCCCAACCGCTTGCATGTCTCACCGATCACATGCCATTTTATTTCAAGGCCTTTTGTTCTAATCATAAATCCACTTTCTTTCCCGGTTCAGATTGCCAGGTAGTCTGGCGGATAACCGTGTAACTCTGTGTCGTGCGGCGCGGCATTGCCCTGCTGCTTTTACTGAGCCGCGTCGCCCTCCACGAGGCGCTTCAACTGGGCCTAAAAGCCCTGAACCGCCCGGCGTGCACTCCGCTGCACGAATAGTTTGTCCACCAGCCAGTTGGCCTTCTGCACGTTGATCTGCTCCCGCATGGTGAACCGGCAGCCCTCGCCTTCCGGGACAAGTGTCCACTCGGCCTGCAAGCGGGAGAAGCCTGGGGCCTCGGCCGTGAAGTCGAAGCGGCGGTTTTCCTCCCACCGCTCGATCACGCAGTCGTAACGGCGCACCTGTCCCCGGATCTCTTTCTCAATGTAGAAGCGCGTTCCGATGCCGACAGGCCCTTCGTCGAGCCACTCGTTTCTGACGAAAATCAGGAAGAACACTACCCCATTCCGGGCAAAAGCGAATGAAAGGAATGCTTTCATCAACACATCCGTTTTCGCGCCCGGTTTGGTGAACACCCGGTACGTCAAGACCACTGCTGCGATTACCAGGACAGCCTGCACAAGTGATGTCGCTTCATTGTACGCGCCAACTTGCGTCCAGAATGTCTCCGTGTTCATTATGGTACACCTCCATTTTGTGAGCTGTGTTTGCGCGCTTACTTGCCGCTCTTGCTACGCCGTGCCAGCCGCATGATGCCGGCCACGAAATTCACTCTGGGCACCCTTTCTATGTATCGCCTGTACGCATCGCCGAATTTCTTGATGCAGTACTGGTCGGCTTTGAAGGTGTCCAGGTAGACCAATCCCATCAAAGCCAGGCCCAGGACCACACTGGTCCAATGCTGCGCGATCAACATAACGCCCAGGTTGATCAATAGCCAGGCTGTGCCGCCCTGTGGATGGCGCACGATGGCGTAGATGCCGGTATCTACCAGCACCGTGGTTTTCATGTAGCTTTCCCCCTGTGTCACGCCGCCCTTCCTGCGGAACATGACGATGGGCAGCCAGCCAAAGATCGCCGATGTCCACAGGCAGATCCACCCGGCCCACTCGAGTGCTTCGGAGCCAGGCCGGCGGAGGAAGAAAGCCAGGACAATCTGTGCGACCGTCAGCACGCCCGCGATGGATGACAGCAGCCAGGGATTCAGGCTGTAGAGAAACTCTTGAAAACGTTTCATTTCAGTTCCTTACTCTCTGCGTAGGATCGTTCTGACTTTACGCTCCTATGATAGCAGAATGGGAGGCAGGGGGCAACGATTCCGCGGCGAACGGTCAGATTTGGGGGATGAACGGTCGAGGAAAGGTTGTCGCCTGGAGGGTTCGTAAGAATGAGTGAATTTGGCTGAATCTTCCGGATTTCGCGGGGTAGGTATGCTCAAAGGGGACGTGCCGTCCCCGTCTGTGGTGCTGAAGCATCACACTACCTCAAGATATGGGACGCGGGCGACACGCCCGCTTGGAGCATCCCGCGAAATCCCAGAGAGCCAACCGTCGAGGCGCGTGAGTTAGTGGGAGTCGGCAAAGACCCACTCGCAGCCGGTGAAGTCTTTGGTCCACTCGGCGATCAGGGCCAAATAGTCAATCACCGCTCTCATGTCTCGCCTCAACCACACTGCCGTTTCAGCCACGAGATGCGCTGGCCGATGGTCAGGATGTAGTCTGCGGAGAAACTGGGGTCATCCGGAGCGAGTTGATAGGTCCTCTGCCACGCCTGGAGCGCCTTCTGACACCATTCACCGGCACGTGCCGGATCGGCCTGCATCTTGGCCTCGAACGCCAGGGCCAGGTCGTGGTGAGCCGCCGCGTAGCCTGGGGCCAACTCGATGGCCCGGCTGTAGGCTGCGATGGCACCGTCGAGGTTCCCCAGCGCGTGCTCGACGTTCCCCAACCCGTTGTGAGCCGACGCGTCGTTGGGCTCCAACTGAACCACGTGCTCGAACAGCCGTGCCGCTTCCTGGTAGTACTTCTGCCGATCTGCCTGGTCGTCTCTGGCCTCGGCGACCTGAGCCAGAGTTTTGGCGATGTAGCCGCGCAGTGCCAGCGCTTCCGGGTCCAGGGGATCGGTGCGCGTGGCAGCGGTGCGGGCATCGGCCAGTCTGCTGATGGCGGCATCGTAGTTTCGCGCCTGGATGTCATCCATCGCCCGGCTCTGCTGCAACCAGGCGATGGCTTCGAAGGCATCAGAGTACTCCGAGTTCGCCTGGGTTGCCTGGCGGAAATAGCCCAGGGCGGCGTCGTAGTCCCGGCGGTAAGCGGCTACCATGCCCAGGCGGTACAATGCCTGCGGCGTGGCCGGTATGCCCCGTGCTGCGACCTCCTTTTGCGCGGCCATCACCTCGACGATCTGGTTACTGACGTGCTCAGGCACGGCCAGCGCACCCAGGCTTTTCAAAGCCTGCTTATCCACGCCCTGCATCGTCATCAGGCCCTGCAGGATCCCGTCCAGCGCGTGCGGATCGCCCAGCACCAGGATGTTGTTGGTGATCACATCGCGGCCTACGTAGTCGCCCTGGATGACGTGGGCCTCGATCTGGCTGACCGTGCTCTCAATGGTCACGTCGCCAGCGACTTGGCCAACTTCCACCCCGGTGACTTTGCCGCCCTCGACACTGCCGACTTCCTGCGTCGCCGTGATCTGCGTGGAAGGTTTCGGCGCTTCCAGGATCGCCGCGCCACAGTCAGGGCAGAAGCGAGCCCCTTCGGGCACGCTGTCGGATCCACATTTTGGACAGTTCATGGGGGCCTCCTCTACTCCCACCCTCCAGACCATTCCTCTCCCAGGCTACCTTCCGCAGTTTCCAGCAGCGCATCCAGCATAGTGGTATCGGACGGGCGCGCCGCCAGCAGCAGCCAGCAAATGGTATCCTGTTTGGACCAGAGAGCCGGAACTGATATAGCGCGCCAACCCAATGCAGAGCAGCAAAATCGGGCGTGAATGAGTCCTGACATAGGCTCGCGCCGGACGACACGTCCGCCAGGAGCCTCGTTTAATTTTCTTGCACAGTGAGCAAGAATTTGATCGGTAAGGTGCCACTTGCAGACTTGCTGCGCTATGCATCAACGTTCAGATCTGCCATGCCGGCGCTCCAGGTCCTGGATGGCCTGCCGGATACTCTTCTCCAGTCCCCGGCGCCGGCGTTGGTGACCGGGCGATTCCGGTTCTGGCCGCCTGGTCACCTCATCGGCAAATCGCTCCAGGTGCCATAAGGCCTCCGGTGACCCGACGCGGCCCAGCGCCGTGACCATCCGCTTCTGTAACCACCCGCCGGACCAAACCGGCTGGCGGTCTCGCCCCTCCCGCCGAAAGCCCAGTTTCTCCCAAAGGATCGCTTCGCCATTCTCCACCGGCGCCAGCAGCCATAAGAGGTCAATCGCCCGCACCTTAACCCTCGCGTCGGGACAATCCAGGCCCTTTTGCACCAACGCACGCGCCTCTTCCGCCCGCATCCGTCCCAGAATGTACAGGATGCGCTGTTTGTCGCTTACCGTGCGGGTCTTGTCAAACCACGCTATCAGTTTGGGGATGATGGCGCGATCGTTCAACGCGACGAGCGCATCGGCCGCCGCCCAACGGACGACGAAGGGGGCGGTCTGGAGAATGTTGAACAGCACCTGCGTGGCGTGCGAACTCTTCGTCTCACCCAGCGCGAGGGCGATTACTCCTTTCACCCGCTGGTTCTTGACGCGATGAAATAAAGCCTCAAGTTCGGAGACCGCCTTTTCGGGCGCGATGTCCAGCGCAGCCACCGCCTCGTCAATGGCTTTATCCAGTCTGGGACGGAGCCCAGCGATTGGTTTTCCCCCCAGTTGGGGCCGCAACTGGACCAGTCGTCTGAACACCCGCTGCATCACCAGGCTGTTGGGTTGCCGGCCGTAAATGACCTGCAGATAGAGCCTGACCACGCGCTCCGGGGGAACCACCGCCTCCACCCTCTGCAAGTCCTCCACGAAGGGCATGTGCCAGCCGGCACGCCGTAAGCGGGCATTCATAAACGCATCGGTAAAGATGGAGTCCAACATATCGTAGAGTCGCGCGTCAAGCACATGCTGGACGATGTAACTGAGACCATACTCATCGTCACATTCAGCCCAGTTGTCTCCGTAGGCAGTCAAGAAATGGGCGACGATCTTGCGATGCCACTCGAGCGGGTCCAGGTAGCAGTCAAGATGTTTTTCCCGTGTCCCCCGCGAGGTGAGGAACTCTGGGAAGGTGCTGTGGTACAACCGGTAGCGGCCGCCCTCACGATCCAAAAACTGTCCCAGTCGTTCCAGGGCGCCAGGCAGCCAGCGATCCTCGGCCAGTATACGGCCCAGGTTCCTGATTTGCCCGGCCTCCGGCGGCTCCTTGGCCACCGACAACACGCCCAGGATGGGCTGATACAGTCCTTCCCAGGCCGGCACGTAATGCCATTCGCCGGGCGTGGCACCGCGGATTTCCACGACTTCGCCCGCCACGCTTCTCCTGATCTGTCTCAAGAAGAAAGCATACAGTTCTTCCAATCTGGCAGGCACCTCCTCGACGCTCAGTAAGCGTCCCAATTGCTCTTTCTCCTTTGCTTCTATGGCCCGCTCAACTCCACGGAACAGAGCCGCCAGATACTGGAAGTTGCCCTCGGCTTTCTCGACCGCCTGGTCTACGAATTGGTCCGGGGCCATCCCCTGCCCGGCCAGAGCCTCCTTCACCGATTCCTGGACGGCAAAGTTCACGGCGTAGCGGAGCAGGTCGCCCCGCACCTGCTTCGATTGGGGAGCGATGTTCTCTTCTCTCAACCACCTCCGCTGGCGTCGCCTGAAGTCAAGCATCGCATCGTCAGGCCGCGAGGTCAGGATAAAGCGCACGTTGGATGGCAGTTCCGGGCAGGTTGCGAGCCAGTCCAATACGCTGTCCTGTCCCCGGTAGTAACGCAGTTCGTCCAGTGCGTCAATCAGAATCACGATCCGGGCAGTGGGGTGCTCCTTCAGCAACACCTGAGCCGGGTACAGCAAGGCCAGGTGCTGCAAGTTTCCCAGCTCCAGAAAGCGCTCCTCGGCCACCATCCGCTTGACAGACAGGCCCTCCAGATCGCCCGCAACGACCTTTACCCGCTGTTCCACCTGGAGCGTCGTCCGGTAGAAGGGGGAGACGTGTAGGTCCTCCACGCAGATGCCCGTGGCTTTACCACCGGCCCGGAGTTCATCTACCCGTTGCCTGACGACGACCTCTAACTGATCGGGGTGAAAAAGGTTGGGTCGTCGTGCAGCCAACTGATGGCCGATGGTGAACAGGAAGGAACGAGCGTCGCCGCTGCTGAGGGGCGTCTGGCTGTCACGGCGGATGAAGTAGCACAGCCAATCGGGATGCCGGCGAGTGAGATGCCGGTGAGTGAGCCAGGCTGCGAACGCCGTCTTGCCAGCGCCGGGCTCAGCAGTCAGCAGCAGGAACCGGCAGCCCGGGTCAGCCAGGCGCTTCTCGACCAACTGCGCCAGCCAGGACCGCTCAACAAAGTGAGGGGCGCCTACGTAGAACCGGATCAAGGTCTCGTAGAACAGGTCACCACTGGATAGGTTAGATCGAGTATTCATATTTGTACCCTCTTACCCCAACTTATCTATCCTGACACCGGTCACGGTCCCACCCTTGTCCACCTCGTCCACCTTCTGGTCAGCCTCAACCATGCCGCCGCCCAGCCTCTTGATCCTGACGACGGTCGCCTCACCGCCCTCGGCCACTATGCCTATCTCCTGCTCCGCCTCTACGACCCCTGCGGTCATCTCTTCGATATCAACAGCCACCGCCTTGCCGCGCAGTTCCTTCACCCGCTGTCGAGCCGTCACCCGGAGTTGGTCCCGGACCTCCTCCAGCGCCGGGTCGGCGGTGTGCTCGGGGAAGATGACGCCATCGGGCGCGCGCAGGTAGAGCACCGGCACGCCCCAGCCCCACACGTCGTCGCGCACAATCGCCAGCCGGCCGTTGGTCACCGCCTCGTCAACGGGCAAGCCAGTCACCAGCGCCCGGTAGAACTCCCCGGCGAAGGCTACGGCGCTCTCGTCCTGGATGGTGTACTGCATCCCCACCACCGCACCCAACTCCGCCTTCAGCAGCGCCGCAGCCACACTGCTCCACACGTTGACGTCGCCCTGACGCCCGCTCCGGCAAGCCCCCAGCACCGCAACACGCACCCCGGCCCGGCGCAGTTGGAGCGCCAACTCGCCAGCGCTGAGCGGCTCAGGATCACCGTAGCCGTCGTCCAGGATGATGACCCCTTCACCTTCAACTGTCTCCGGCTGGGCACCCATCCGCCGCTCGAAATCCCCGTGGCCAGCGAAGTGAAACAGATGCACCTGCTTTACGTCCGACAGCAGGGTCTCCGGCGTCGCCTCGGCGACAAAGGTCGCCTTAACGTGCGGATTCTCCTCCAGGGCTTGTTTGATGGCCCTCTGTTCCTCGCCCAGATGCAGAGACGCATACCCGGCGGGGCTGGCCAGCGCGACGACCATCCGCGCCGGCAGTTCCGCTTCGACCTCCCAGGCCGGTAGGGTGGCCGCCTGGTGCCGGACAATGGAGACGTCTGGCATCAAGCCCAGGAAGTCGGTCACCGTCGCCTCGCCACCGCCTCGATTGAGCAGGACGTACTCCCAGGGCACGTTGTGCAGCGCGCCCTCCAATAGCAGCCGGATGCGCAGCCCCTTCTCGCGAGCCTGCACCCGTTCCAGGCTGCGCACCAGCAGGTCGCGCACAGACCCGGGGAAGAGCACGGTGCTGAGCCAGTGCCCCAGTCGGATCACGTCCGGCCAATCGAGCGCGCGATGCTCCCAATCCTTCAGACGTTTTCGCATCTCGCGGGTGTCATACTCAGAGGGGACGCCTGCGACTATCTCTCCGGCAGGAGATCGCGGAACTTGCACGCGGAACATAATCCGTTTCTGGTCCTCCTCCTTGACGACCTGCACGTTCGTCGCCAGCAGTTCGAAATCCTCGTACACCATCGTAGACCTCCTTTCCATCACAACAACTCTTCGTGATAGGCCTTCAGCATCTCGCCCCAGCGTGTATCCTGCGCCAGCGCTACCTGCGCGTAGTAGGGCGAGATGCGCTGCACGCCAGGCGGCACGGCATAGATGGAGACACCGCCGATGCCATCGAACCATACCTACACCAGGCCCAGCCACTCTCCCAGCCTTGCCAGGGCCTCCTCCAGTCCATCCCCGGCGACGGTCAGAATGCGGTAGCCAAGCGCCTTGAGTCGCCTCCGCTTGCGCTCGTCTGCCGCCTGGACGTAGTCCCGATAATGCGGGGAGCCGTCCACAAAGACAACCACCCGTCCGCGCTGGTAGTAGAAATCGGCCACGGCCAGCGGGCTCCCATCTCTGTCGTAGAGCGTCTCCTGGGCCATGTCGGGCAGGGGCAGGCCGCGGTCGTGAATGGCTTGCAGTACCCGGCGCTCCAGACCGGATTGGCATTGGTCCGCTAAGACAGCGAGCCCATCCTCCGCCACCTCCGCTTCCACCACCAGCCCCTCCAGCGCCTGGAGCCACGGCAGCACCATCCTCCGATCCAGCAACTCGTGGTCTCGCTGATTGTAGAAACTGAGCAGGCAGTCGTAGCAAGCCCGCTCGCAGCCGCCCTCTGAATCCCCCTCGTGTAACAGTTCCCGCACCCGCGCCACGACCATCCGCAGCCGGCTCTGCTCCGCCAGCGAGGCCAGCACGCCGCTGCCTCCCACCGCCGTCTCGTACAGCACGAGACGGTACGATTGAGCACCCTCCGGCGCGGGAGCCAGGAAGCCGTCCAGTTCGCTCTCGCCCAGATTGAAGGCGACCATCAGCGCCCGCAGCCAGGTGTGCAGCAGGGTCGTGTAAAATGGCTCTGCCTCCGCTCTATCTGGCAGCGGCACGTCCAGCAACACCAGGTCGCTCTGCACTGTCTGCGTCAGCCAGAGGCGCTGGAGCAGGTCTTCCCCTCGCGCCCCGCGCGGGCACTCCCCCCGCTTCGTCGGCGTGCCGACGTGCTTCTGCTCCGCGTTCTCCCCCATCAACCAGCGGTGACATTTGGCGCACAGAGTGAAGCCCCGTGGCTCTCCCTCCCGCTCCCTCACCCCCCGGTTCAGCAGTAGCACCTGTCCGCCGTGCTCCACTGTCAACTGGAAAGCCAGGCCGCCCTCAGCGGACACCCGGTAGACCGTGCGGCGCCCGCCAGCCATGTAGTGCTTCGTCAACTCATACCCCAGCCGCAGCCGCTCCTCCTCGTCGGCGGTGATCCGCGCTCGCCGCCGGGCGTACATATCCGAGAGGGCCAGCCCCTGGCGTGGATGGACGCCGCTCAGGTTCTGGCCGCACAGACAGACGGTGCGCTTCGTCTGGTCGGAGCCGACGTAGGCCCGCCCACAGGCCGGGCAGGCCAAAACCGGCTCGACGTCCGGCTGCATCTGGCGGGTGCGCGGCCGGGCATGCGTCACCTCGTACCGCTGGCCGCGGTAGTAGACAAAGTTCCCCGGCGCGTACTCCGTCAGCGCGATGACCGGATTGCGTGCCAGATCGCTCTCCTGGTCATTGAACGAGAGCACCGTCGCCTCGGGCGGGAAGGCGTAGCCGGGCAGGAACCCTTCCCCACCCAGGTAGCGGTAGAGGTACCAGCCTCCCTCCCCCCCCCGCATTGCCTGGAGTTTCCCCTCCACCACCACCCGCCGCCGGTTCAGCGCTGGGTCCACCCCCTCTCGACCTAGAAGCCGGTTCAGTTCCTCCCGCTCCCCGTCCAATCGCTGGTACTCCAGCCGCCAGCGTTCCATCGCCTGGTCCAGATCGTCCACGAACCTCCGCACTGTCTCCTCGACGAAATCGCGGTCGAACCAGTCGAAGCGGACCATCTCCGTCGAGAAGGCCTCCTCCACGGCAGTCACGGTGTCAGCAAAATGACGCTCGATCCCAGCCCGATAGGCAGCCTCCCAGTCGGCGTAGAAGGGGAAGCCAGTCACATCCAGATTCGCCAGGTCGCGCGGCTTTCCCGGCAGCCGCTCCACTCCCTTGAGCCCCATCGTCTCCAGCACCAGGGAGTGGACGTGCGCCCGGATCAGCGCCCGGTTGTCCAGGCGGAAGCGGGGGGCGACGATGGCCCCGGCGATCATCTTTTCCGGGAAGCGGTAAAAGTACTGGTCGTGGGGGCCTCGCGCGAAGCCCACTCCGGCAAAAACGGTGATCAGCGAGGGCTGGCCGCTGCGCCCCGCCCGTCCGGCCCGCTGGGCGTAGTTGCTGGGGCTGGGCGGCACATTGCGCAATGTGACCGCGTTCAGGTGACCAATGTCAATACCCAGTTCCATCGTCGGCGTACAAACGAGGACGTTGAGCGGATCCTCGGGGTCGCGGAAGCGGAGTTCGATCTCCCGCCGCTCTTGCCCGCTCACCTGGCCGGAGTGTTCCTCGGACTGCACCTGCGTTGCCTCCCCCAGCGACAGGGCGTATACCTGGCGGAAGTAGTTGCCCTCCATGTTCCGCTCTTCAAGCGCGGTGCGACACGTGCTGCCAGTGCAGACCCGCAGGCGTCGGAATCGCTGGACGGTCAGGCACTTGGGGCAGACCCGGTGTGTAGGCGCGTCGTCGGCCTGGAGGGTGAGGACGTCGGGGTTGACCATCCATAAATCGTGTCGTGAACGGCGCGGGCCTCGCACGGTGTGACGAACCAGGAAGGCGGCCTGCTCCTCCCCCAGTTTCTCCACGATCCGCCCTACCAGGTCAACCGCCGTGGCGTGGTCTATCCCTTCGGCAGGCTCAGGGCAGGCTCCTTCGACAGGCTCCCCTCGACTACGCTCGGGGCAGGCAGGGCAGGCTCCCAATACCCGCTTCACCCACACCACCAACTGGGTGTTGCTGCCGCTGAGCCGATAGACGGTGTAGCCCGGCCAACGGGGGGCTTCGTCACTGTAGCCTACCGGCCGGCTAAACTCAGCATCGTGGACGAAGGCCGACTCGTCCAGCCGGTTCAATACCTCCGTGCTGAAGGCGTTGGGCCGCAGAGCAGCCTCGTGGGCCACCGCCAGCCGCTTGCGCATCAGGTCCAGGAACCCCACGAACAAGTCGTAGCGGGTGTCTGTGTCCATATCATCCAGGATGGGAACGCCGGCCCAGAAAGCGTCGTCGGCAGCGCACTCGTCCAGCCCGAGATAGCCCACCGCCAGCAGCCCCACGTCCTCCAGGTTCTGGTGGGTGCGCCGGTGGGTGGCCTCAAGTTCTCGCAGGGCGACGAACTGAAGGTAGCGCTGGTAGCGGCCCTCCGCCTGCCGGTCCCGCCCGTAGGCCCTCTGGTCGCGGCGGAACCGGGGTAGGACGTCGTGGCGGCGCATGGCCTCAAAGAGCCGCAGACCCACGTCGGCCAGTTCCACCCACTCACCGCTACCTACCGTCGCTCCGCCCTCCAGCAGGGTGTGGTAGAGTGCCCGCCGGAAGGCGAAGCGATTATGCAGGCTATTCATGTGCGCCGCTTGTAGCGCCGTGTCCTGTCGGTTGTCGGAGAAAGCGATCACCTTCCGCCCCTCTTGTGACAGGTTCTGTACCTGGGCGTTGATCAGAACGTCGGTCGCTGTCGAGCGACCCACGGAGCCGAAGGTGAAGAGTTTGTTGAACTCGCGGGCTCGCCGGTCGTGGACGATGCCGCAGGATGGGCAGAGGAGGAAGGGGGCGGGGACGAAGGTAACGGGGTAGGCGTGGGGGTGTGTGCAGGCGGCGGGATTCGTGATTCGTGATTCGTGATTCGGGGGCAGGATGCGATTGCAGTCTGGGCAGTAGCGACGGATTTGGGGGACGGCGTCCCGATAGCGGGAGCGGAGGTTTCCCTTGTCTGTCAGCCAGGTCTCTGGCAGAGGGGCCTGCTCCGGATTCCACTGGCCGGGGTAGAGGTAGCCGGGCTGTCCTGGCACGTCCACCGCGTCCAGTTCGGCCGGGTGCAGGCGACCTTCGCCGGCCTCATCCACGGCGACGCTGTAGAACTCCTGGCCGCAGGCGCGGCAAAAGACCATCGGGAAGGTAGTCCGCTCCCGCCCTTCCTGGGCGCAGACCGGGCAGGTGCGCTCGCCTCGGTCGTTGAGGTGCGGCCCGGCAGGGTCCAGGCAGGCGGTGATGGCCCGGCCCTGGGAGAAGAAGGCGTGGAGTTTGGGGACTGGTTGCTGATCGCCAATCGCTGATCGCTGATCGCGGGAAGGCTCAAGTAGAGCCTCTTGGATCTCCTCTGGGGAGATGCCTAGGGCCTGCGCTAGCCGAGGGAGAGTCATTGGGCCGGTGGCTAGAGCTTCGACGATGGCGCGGGTGAGGGGCAGCAGGTCATCCGGCAGGGGGGCGTAGGATTCGGTCACCACGTTTTCTGCGGCGAACGATTCGCCAAAGAGGTTTTGGACAAAACTGGCGACGGCTGCGTTAGCCCCCACCCCAGGCCCCTCCCCCAAAGTTGGGGGAGGGGAGTCGCTCTCGACGGTGGCGCTGGTGGCGATGCAGCGCAATTGCCCAATGGCGCCGGTGTGTTGCTTGAGGCGGCGAATGAGGGCGGCCACGTCCGCTCCGCGTTTGCCGGTGTAGGTGTGCACCTCGTCCAGCACCAGGAAGCGCAAGACGCCAGGAGTGGCGAAGAGGCGGCGATCCTCGAAGCGGGTCAGGAGCAGTTCCAGCATCACGTAGTTGGTCATCAGGATATCCGGCGGACTCTCCTGGATCTCCTGGCGGGAGAGGACTTCGCTATCATAAGGGAGGTTACGGCCTGTGGCGCGACGATACTGCTCCAGCGCCTCGGCGGGCGCGTAGGAGGTGTCGCCGGTGTAGAGGGCGATGCGCAGACCGGTGCCGTGCAACCGCCGGGCGAAGTCATCATACTGAGAGTTGGCCAGGGCGTTCATCGGGTAGACGATGAGAGCCTTGATGCCCACCACGCCCTGACTACGCAGACGCAGGCACTCGGAGACGATGGGGATGCCGAAGCAGAAGGACTTGCCGGAGCCGGTGCCGGTGGAGACGACGACGTTGGCTCCAGCCCTCACCCCCTGGCCCCCTCTCCCATCGGAATGGGAGAGGGGGAAGATGTCACCACCGAGGATGCAGCGGATGGCTTCGGATTGGTGGCGATAGGGATGGATGGGGAGCGAGGATGGGTCATCGGGGTCGCAGCGGAAGACGGCGGGGGTGCGAGGGTGGAGCAGCCCCTCGGCGACCAGGTCGGTCAACGGCTCTCCCAGCGCGAAGGGACACGAGATCTGGATGAAGGGCGGTTTCCAGAGTAGAGTGCCACTCTGCACTCGCTCCAGCACCCAATCGCGGATCTCGGGGTTCTGGAAGCGCTGGAAGGTGCGGACGTAGGTAAGGTAGTCCTGCTGGACGGCGGAGAGAACATCGAATGGGTTCAACTGGTGTAAGGGCGCACCGCCGTGAACAGGCGCTGCTGGAGTCCATTCCGGCTTTGGCTCTCCCAACACCGGCCCTTCAGGCCGGTGCGGCGGCTCGGCCAGCGACTGACGTTGCTTGAGCCGTTCGGACACCATGCGCCGGACTAAGGCGTGGACCTCAGGGATAGCGTGCACGATCCTCAGACGCCCTCGCAGCGGGGTCTGCCCGCGTTGCAGGAACAACTTTCCCACGAGTTCATCCACAAAGGAGGGGGACGCCACTTTGACGCCGTTAAAGTCTAGACTGACGACTTCCCCCTGATCCAGCAGGGCTTCTGCTTCTTGGCGGATCTCCTCTCCCAACAGGCGCGTGCCCAGGACCTGGCCCCATTCTTGCAGGCGAACTGTTTTCATCTCTCCACCTCTTCCTGCCAGAAGAACACGGATTTCAGGACATCAACGGATCAACCCGCGTCTAACTGTTATTCGAACAACCACTCAAAATCATCCTCAGGCGGTGCGTATTGATCGAAAATGACCTTTGTATCCACAGGCCGGTCGGTGCGGAAACGGAGGCCCACCCAGGTGCCCGGCCAGAAAGGCGTGGTCTGCACACTGACCTGACCCTCTCGAACCCACAGAGCGCCGTCCTGCGAGTGCACGCGGGCGTCGCCGCCATTGGCCTTGATGAACTCCAGGGTGAAGAAGAGACCCTCGCCGGTGTTGTAATCCGGCCGGCCCGTCACACGCGGCCTCACAGCCAGTTCAATCGCCTCGGCGGCGGTGGCGAACTGCCCGGCCAACTCCGGATTCTGACCCAGGCTGGCGGGAATACCGCGTCCACTGTCCACCACCGCCAGTTCTACCCGCCGGAGTCTGGGATAGGACTGCGCACAAATCACCGCCTGCGTGGGAGACTGGGCGTGGTGGAAGACGTTGCTCACAATCTCCAGGAAGGCGTAGTGAACGGCGTCGTAGATGGTGCCGACTCCCGCCACGTTCCGGTCGAGGATTGCCATGACCTCGCCGACGACCGCTTCACCTTCTTCCTCCGACTGAACCTGCACAACTTCCCGGAATCGCCCACCGGAGTCGTACCGTCTCCAGAGATAGTCCGCTTGCACCTCGGTCAGGGCATAAAAGTCAATCCGGTTCAGGTAGCCATCTGCCTTTTCCGACGTAGGACGGGTGATGCGCACCTCAAACCCATCCTGTCGCAGGCGCAGCACGGTCGTGGTCAGCAGGGTGATCGCCGCCGGCCAGATGAACGTGACGCCGCTGAGGTCCAAGTGCACCGGGCCGAGAGGCGCCAGCGGATCCCACAATGGCTCCAGGGGCAGCAGGATCGCCGCCATGGTCTCCAGCGAGAGTTCGCCATTCAAAACGACGTCTTGTTCATCCATCACGTGACCTCCACCGAGGATTTCTGGAAGGTGTGGATGTGGGTGAGGAAGGCTCTTTGCCACGATCTGCTCCCTTCTGCTGCTCTATTTCAAGAAAAACTCGGTATACCCGAGAAACTGTTCACATTTCCTGCTCAACACTTCATCGCCTAGCTGTTCCGCCAACACAAGCGATTGGCGTAGTTTGTTGGCAGACTCATCGTGATGTCCGTCATAGAAGAGTCTTTGTCCTTGCTGAAACAGAGCTTGAGCTACCTGGCCACTTTCTCCTTGTGACTGCAACAAATTGACGAGGGTTTCACTCCATTCTCTCGCTGCATCAGCGTCGCCTGCACATCTCATCCAGAAGATCAAGTCTGAACACAGCTCTGCTTGCGCATCAATATCTTGTAGATATGCCAGGACGTCATACCTTGCGAGTCCATAGTCCACTCTCGCTCGACGCAGGAGTCTCTTCATATGAGGATCATCGGTCTCCCCCAAAGCAACCGACGCTTTCAAAATCCAATCGTCTAGGACAGTATCCATCCCCAACAGGCTATGTTCAATGTAGTCCATCAACCGAAAAGCGAAGGTCTCAGCATCCTGCTCATACACCTCACCCACCTGCTGGGCAAGCGTTTCAATATCCTCGCGCACCCACTGAATGTCCATCACGCTTGCGACCCCGCACAATACGCGCAGGTTTTGCCCGCGGGTTTCGTCTATCTGGGCTTCCAACACATCGTCCCGAAGTTCACCCATTTGTTGGAATGGGAACATTGAGCCCTCGGATAAGATCACACTTGTCAGTGCATATACAGGCACCTCGGCTGTTCGCCAGTCATCGCACCAAGTGCGCCGCATGTGCTGGCTCAGTCGGGGATAAAGGATCGGTGGCCCATCCTCGGGAGCGCCGAAGAATCCTGCGTTGATCTTGGTAGCCAACTGAATGAAGGTCTCGGCAGAGATCACGTCGTGTTGGAGCAAGAACCACACGATGCGTTGGAACACGGAGTAGTACGTCAGGATATGGTAGATGGAGACCGTCTGCATATACTCAACATTGGTCAGGCTACGAATGTACTTGTTCACCAGGTTGACGAAGCGCCGACCAATACGTTCCGGTGGCGTCCAGCGCCGTCTGCGCCGTTTGCCCCGCGATTTGGTCTTTGGCTCCGGTTCGCCCAGCTCCTCCTCAGTCTCCGAAAGTTCGGGCGCGGCACCCGGCAGTCTGCCACGCACGTGCTCGAACCAGGCGTGCAAACGGCTCTCCTGAAATAGGACAGCAGCGATTTCCTCACGTCCGGCAGCTTCGTCCTCTTCGTCTACCAGCCTGATTTCGACTTCTTGTCCTCTATCATCATTCCGTAGTCTTGATCGCTCGCTGGGCGGTGACGCCGTATAGGTTCCCCCTCGCCGCTTGAGCCCAATCACGTCCAACTCGATCAGAAGAGCCAGCGATTCGTACAGATCGCGCCATTCCTCCTCGGAGTTCAGCACCATCTGGGCCAGGTAGCTACCGGTGCGAACGTCGGCTGGCAGGGCACGACCGACCTCACGACGCAGCACATCTACGTTGGTGATCCAGAGTTCACTGCAACGTAAGTCTATGGACTCGCCGTCAGAGGTGGCTCCCCACACGCTGGCAGAAAGCAGGCGTGTCAGTACTGCTTGGAGTTCCGGTGAAACAGGTTTCTGGAAGGTATGCGGACCAATACCATGCTGTCCCAGGGAGATGAAACGGGGGGGAGTCGTGGAGAGGCGTAGCCGCAGATCAGCTACGCCTTCAGGCAGTGAGGATATGGAGAAACTCACCGACAGCAGACCCCCTGCTACTGAAACGTCTAGCAGACGGATGGCTGTCTCTTCGCCTTCTGACACCGGCAACCGTTCTCGCCTGATGCTGATCTCGTCGAGCGAAGCAACGGCCTGTGATGCGATGTGTGCTTTCAGCAAAGGGTCAAAGTACTGACGAGAATCGGCACGGCGCATCAACGCGACCTCAAAGTTGCCGTAGGCACAAGTTGCGAGCCAGGCAGCACGGGTGCAATTGGCGCTACCGGTCAGCATGTAGGATGCATCGGCGGTCTCGAAGACGTAGATTTTGGCGTGCAAATAGCGCTTGTCGTCGTTGAAACGATACACCTCGAGCGGTGCACCTGCCTGACGCAGGCTTTTCAAAGCCTCGGCATTGCCAACAGCCCGTGCATCCTGGAGCACCAGACGTAGCTCCTTCGGTTGGAAGCGAGAATAGAGTTCGCTCAGGGCAAGCGCAGCATCGTCCAGAAATGGCGAGAGAACCGTGATCCTTTCTATGACCTCGCCGCTGAGAGCCCGGCTGCACTGATCAATCAGCGGGTCCTCAAGGGTGTGAAACAATTGGATCTCTGTTGTAGGCTCAGTAGGCGAGGCAAGCCAATCGGATACGTATGCCGCTTTGTTCAACATCGTACGCGCTTCATCAGAGTGTCCCCATCGCTGAAGCGCCGCGTTGACCAGACCCCAGGTTTGGGCAAACAGATGTTGAAGCTCGGAATTATCAGGCGTCCAGTCCAAGCAGGTGAACACTTCGTGGTTGTGCCCGAAGCCAGTGAATATCAAATTGCCACTGCCGATCAGGAGTCGTCCCCGTTCACGTCCCAGGAGCAGGACCAGCTTGGGGTGAAAGGACTGTAGCATGCCCAGGTCAACAGGTATCAGGAGATAGCGTCTTCCAACCCAGGTCACGCTGCCTCCCAGATCGCCAATCGTGTCGGCGTATCGTTGGGCGTCCATAAACACCAGATTGTTGCGGCAGCCGTTCCGCCACAGGGGGTACAGGATGGCCTCCTCAAAAAAAGCCAGATCGGCCCCATAGGTGAAGAATATACCGGCATGAAACTTCGAAAGCTCGGTTAGTCTCTCAAGCAAGTGGATGGGTTCCAGTTCAGCCACTGCAAGCCTCCAGAACTCGTCGCAAGGTCTGTCGGCCCAACTCCGTCAGCCCTGGGCGGTCGCCCGCCTCGGAGTCGATCTCATACAGCCCCAGGTCGGCCAACATGTCGTAGGCTTGCCGGAAACGAGAGGCTGAGAACCCTGTCACACCGTCCCGAATCCATTCGAATAGACCCCGGTCATAATTGAAGTGGAATGTGTTAGCACTACGCTGACGCCACTTTTCCAGTGCAGTAATGGTATGTTGAGCGACGATGTAATCTCGGTACAGCCAACTCCAGGCATCCAAGACGCTGTCGTCAGCGGCCATGTGGTCGGACATATCACGCACGAACAGGTCCATTGAGCGGCGGCGTGCTCCTCCAGACTTGGCCCAGTACCAGGCATCCCATTGGTCAGAATCTCGCAGACCCTGCAGCCGCAGGCACAGCGTGGACAGCAGCAGCCACGTCAGGCCGACATACGTAGACGAGTCGTCCGGCTGGGTGAAATCCAACTGCTGGTAGAGAACGTGCTCGTTCAGCGGGGTCTGACTCTGCTGGGCGAAGGCTACACAGCGACCCGCCCAGTCATCACCAGGCATGTTGCATGCGTCAAGAAGTGTGCTCAGCCATTCTGTCAGTGTCCACTCGTCTGCTGATTTTGAGGGGATAGCGAGTCCTACTGCATCTGCAGATGCCGTCAAATCGATCGCCTCATTCAGATGGGTGCAGAATTGCCGGAGGGTCTGAGGTCCCTCCAGGCGCAACCAGTGCAGGAAATACACCCACAATGCATAGAGAGCATAGACGTAGTACTCTCGAAGCTGGAACATCTGCCAGTGGGCCAAGAAGGGGCGTAGCGGCTCGGCTGGCCGATACGAATCGCAGTCTATACATAGACCATAGGCAGCTGCTTGGCGGAAGTCGTCGTCAGCGAATGGACCTTCGGCTTGATCCAGCATATCCAGGATCAGCCCCAAAGTGCCCTTCATATTGCCAACCGATGAACCGGTCCCCGGTGGTGACAATGTTCCATCAGCATCGAAAGCGAACAGAACTTCCAGAGTAGGGGGGCGATCGGATGACACGGCCAAACCGCTCAAGCGACAACGTGTGCCGTATTCTTCCAGAACGTCTCGGGGAATGGACTCTGCTGTGTCGAAGGTCGTTCTTTGCTTATAGTATCGTGTATCTCCTATGGCATCGGCAAAGGACTGCGCGAGTTCCTGGCCCTTGGGCAAAACCTCCAAGACACCAGAGTCTGGCTGCCGAATGAGACCCAACGACTGCATTACACCAGCGTATTGACCGTACCCGCCATACCTGGCTTTGAGATAGTCGTCCACGCTCACGGGTATCGTGCCTGCCTGCTGAAGTGCTAGCCAGTGTTTGCCAATCTTGACGCTGCCCAGTAGACCGCCTTCGTGTGGATTGTCGTCGGAACTGGCGCTCCAGGCCAGGTTGGCCAGGACGAATATCTGTTCCCGGCGCTTGATAAACGCGGCCAGCGACATACCCTCAGAGTGCGATTGCTGGTACTCAACTAATAGCCAACTATAGAATGCGTAGTAGCGTGCGCGGGGGGTAATCGTGATGATGCCGGGCAGGAGATACCCGACAATGTTCCCTTGGACCGCACGCAGGCCCAAGAAGTCCTCTCCCGTCATTGCCTTGTAAATCGGCGCTATCCAGTGTGGATCGAGGTTGCTCAAAGTTCGCTCCCTGCCTGTCGCCTACCTTGCACTATCCACATCGTCTCTCATCTCTCGACTGCACGATGGGGAACCACTGAAACACCGAAAGGATGAAGCCACCGAGAAAACCGCAACTCGCGTGTCTAGCGACTACTCGGTCTCCTCCCCCTCGCTAAGCAGCGCCTGTTCATCCAACTCCAGTATCTCGATAGCCTTCTTGCGCACGCCTAACTCGTGCTCGATGAGTAAGTCAACCAGCTTGTCGCCGTTTATCAACGTGATGGGTGGCGCACCCCGTTCAAAGGCAGCGTCGCGCGTCCCTTTGGAAAAACCGCTCGTGGTGATGATCGTCCCCCGCACAGCACCGAAACGGTGCAGCGACCCGCGCAGTGCGTCCAAGACGGGTCGCTGGATGTTGTGCCGGTGGCGCTTGACCTGCACGACCTCCCGCACCGCCGTGATGCCGACTTCGATGTCACCTACTACGTCTACGCCTTTGTCGTTCGCCGGCGAGGTGGTCTCTACGTCCTGATACCCCATCTCTTCCAACAAGCGCCGGATCAGGTTCTCGAATTGGTAGGGATCCACGTCCAGCAACAGATTCCTGAGTTGCTCGCGGACGGCCTGGCGTTGCTGGTTCGCAACGTCGTAGAGTCGGTGGAGTTCGTCGGGCGGCGCCTGGATCCACGTCTGGTCAACGCCCACGCGCTCCAGATAATCCAGGCCGGATTGAGCAATCTGGTACGTGTTGCCGCTACGAGTGATCAGGTCGCGATCCACCAGGTTCAGAAGACGCCGGCGCAAAGTGTCTTTGAAAGTGCTGTCACTGTTAAAGTTGGAAACGGCTTGCAGGTAACGGGACCACTCGGGCAGTAAATCTCCCCGGCGGCCCGGCCCGCGCTCGGCTACGATAGATAGGAGTTTGATCAGCCCTTCCTGACGGTCAACGAGTTGGACGGTGTCGCCGCTGGGGTTCTGGATAAAGTCCTGACCACATGCAGTGAGTCGCAGAACCTCGTCTTGCTCCTCGGCCAGTAGATTGTATCCCTTGGCCAGGTACCAATGTCCGCGAGTATGGCGTGGGTTGACCTGGCGCTTGGAACCTTTCCATATGGCCATCGCCAACTGTTGCTCAGTGCCAGAAAGCCTCTGGGGAATCCACTCGTCGGGCGCGGTCCAGTCTTGCGGCTCTTGCGGCGTGCCGCGCAACTCGGCGATCTGGCTGAAGAGACCCTGCAGATAAGCGCGTGGTTGACCGTCGAGGATCGGTAGCAAGAGCGCCATCTCACTGTAGAGTGGGAAAAGCGGTATGCGCACCTTCCGCTCGGGCTGACTCGCCGTTGAAGTGGATGGAGGTGGCTCGGCTTGATCCGAAACGGTACGCAAGCCAAAAACACCCGGCCCCACGCGCACAAACCGGTCCTGGTCGTCGGTGAGCATCCGCGAGTAGACCGAGTTTTCGGGCGTCTTGGTTTCCAGTGGCTTGACCTGCAGCAAGAGGGAAGCGACGTCGCGGTAGTGCATCGGCTCCCCGGCACGTCGCAGGATTTCGTAGCACAGGTCGTTCACCGTTTGATCGGCGGATAGCCCTGTCAGATCAAGTTGAGTTGTCACGTCTCCCCCTCGCACATCTTGTGATATTCCCTGTTCGGTTTCTTCTCCCTCACCTGCGGCGTCTGCGCCGTGGCTTCCGTTTCCGTTTCAGTGATTTCCCCCGTGGCCTGCGTACTGACCGTGGCAAGGGGAACGACGCGGCGTCGTCCGCCAACACCTTTCGCAACTTGCGATAGGCGGGATGTTTGGGATCGGAGGCCGCTTGTTTGACCATCACGTAATGCCGCTCCAGCCGGGCCACGTAACGCGGATTGCTCAACACGGTCTCCTCTACAAGTTGAAGCAGCCCCTCGGCGTATTTGCTCTGTGGGTTCAGTGGATCGAGGAACGGTCCTGCCATATCCTCACCCCTGTCGAAGCCGTAGCTGATGGAAGCCAGGAAGCGGCCGGGGCCTTTCTCCTCCACGACATTGAGCATCACCCGCCGGCAATCGCAGGTTGGGTCGGGACAGTAGAACTCCAGCAGGCCATAGGACCCCACTGGCAATTCACCTTGCGGGACGAGCAGGTTGATCACGCGTGTCTCTTTTGCTGCCAACTTGGGTTCAACGAGGTAGAATGGAATCAGGTGCATTAGAAAACATCCGCCGGTAAAGCGCCATCCCATCCTGACGCCCAACTGATGTATTGCTCAATGGCTTCATCAGACTCTTGCTGAGAAATTGTGTCAGTAGTCGGTTGATCCATCACTTTCCTCACTTTCGTCCCTTGTGCCGTGCACCCTCAGCGGTTTCATCCTATCAGCGACCTCAGCGACTCAAACGCTCCCACACTAACCGCTTCGTCCGATAGGGTTCGACTGGGCCTGCCCTGAGCGAAGCCGAAGGGCTCACCCCAGGCTCCCCCCCACTGCTCCTCATCCTTCCGGCAAACGATGGAACCACTGAGCCACTGAAGCGATGAAATCACTGTTTGGTACGCCACTCACGGCGCTACTTCTTTGGGACCTCGACATCCATTCGCGCCAGACGACGCTGCCATCCCACCAGGCCCAGTCCGACCACCAGCCCCAGCGGCGCGAAACTCGGGCAACACGGGCAGCAGGCGGCCACGGGATCAACGACCGTCCGGTAGATGACCCTGCGGTAGGGCTCGTCGCTGGCCGCGCGCTGGAAGTACAGGTCGTCCGTTGTTTCCCAGGCGGCAAAGTACCAACTGTGCAGTTTGGTGACATAGTAGGGCCGGCCGGTCAGGAGGTCCACCAGGTCACTCTCCTCCGACGCCACCGACTCCAGCGTCAACTCCCCGGCGAACTCCGGCTCAAACTCAGAACCCTTGATCTCCATGCGGTGGTCGGTCAACACATAGATGAGTACGTCCATGTACTCGTCAACCAGCGCCGTCAGCCGCATAGGATAGACCGGCCGCTCGGTGTCAAAAGAGAGCCACAGGGGCTGCACGTCCCCTTCAAGGTTAGCGGTCTCGCCGGGGAGTACGCGGGTGGCCAGAAAGTACCAGCCTTCCTCCACGTAGGCATCCAGAATGGGCTCGCCTTCCTCCGGGAAGGCGTAGCCGTTCTCGTTGAGCCATTCCAGCAGTGCTCCGGGCTCGTCGGAAGAGAGGACGCTGACGTCGTAGACTCCCACCCGCTCGCGGCTCAGCACTTCCACCCCTCCCTGCGCACCACCTTTGGTCGCCGCTCCTATCATGGGGAAAGGCACGGTCCGAGTCACGATTTCCGGCTGGGTGAGGTCGCTCAACTGGACGAACCACTCCGCGCTGGCGGTGCTCACCTCTGGGGGGGAGGGCACAGGCACCACCCACGCCGCTTCGGGGCTTTCGGCCAGCAGTTGGACGGAGAGGACAAGGTCCTCGTGCCCCACCTCTGCGTCGTAGACGATGATGGCCTTCTGCCCCGGCATCTCGATGTCCCCCCAGTGGCCGTAGGGCGGGACAGGAATGCCGTCAGCGCGGGCCGGGTGCGAGGTAAACGCGACCAACAGCGTCACGGTCGCTCCCAGACCGAGCAGCCACAGGCACCAGCGACTTGTTCGGGTCATTACTCACCTCCTGGTAGTCTTTCCTTCTGCACTGCGCCGCATGCCACGAGGACCAATTCAGTGTCCTCACTACTTCAGTGCTTCAGTAGTCCCAACCTCTCATACGCCTCCAACACCAACCGCTTCATCCGATAATCCCCATACTTCTCCTCATCCTTGCGCCGCACGATGGGGAACGTGTCCAGGATGTAGGCCAGTTCGTCACACTCCAGGCCATAGAGGTGGGCATAGAGGCTGTCCAGTTCAGTGCGCAAGGCCGTGCGGTGCTCGGATTGAAGGAACTCCCGACGCTGGTCTGGTTGCTTTATCCATCCTGAGATGGGCGTTGAACAATCGCCCACTGACACCCAAATTCATCCCAGGCCAGCTCGAAATCTCCAACGGGTACCGGAATGGGGGCATTCTCGAATGCTGGATCGTTCACATAGACCGTGTCTGCCTCGACACCGACGATGACCAGCGCATGCGGGACATCTTGATCCCAATAAGGCAACTCTCCTGTGCGCAAAAAGACCACAGGCACTTTGCCTTCGGCTATCGCCTGCCTCAACTCATTTACCGTCCCATATTCACGCCACTCCACCTCGACACCCAAAGCAGTCAGGCGAGTGATGATCCTGGCCGCTGTACCCGCGCCTTCGATATGCCCGATCTGGGCTGCAATCTCGGACTGCGATTCAGAAATGCCCCACAGGGCCAACGCCATCTGGCAGCACGCGGGCAAGCACGCGCCAGCGAAGGCCTCAGTTCGATGGGGAACCGGCAATAAAGGCCTGGACATTGGTTAATACCTGCTGCGGTGTGTCTTGAGTGATTAGCAAATCGCCAGTCTGAGCATCCACGTCTACAAACGTCGCACAGCCCTGGCGACCGTGGGTGACGAGTACGGGCACCCGCCACACGGGGCGTTCGCCCGGCACGTACTCGGGTTCTCCCCCCATCAGCAGGTTGCCCACATCGCGCACCAGCCAGGCGCTCACTCTACGCCGGGCAGTACGAGCGTCTACCATGCCCTGGCGTTGCTGTAACAGGAACTCGGCAAAGCGCAGCACAGTTTGGCTTTCATCAAGCGTCAGTTTCTCCAGGACAGTTCCTATTTGTTCATAACTTGTGCCCATTGTGTACTCACTCCTTCCCTACGGTTTGCTACAAATTATACCATTCTTGAATCAAAATCGCGATTTCAACAGGCGCATCGTGATGCCGCCTACCCAAATTGCCCTTTCAGCGCGTCGTAGCCCTCCAACACCAACCGCTTCGTCCGATACTCCCCGTACTTTTCCTCATCCTTCCGCCGCACGATGGGGAAGGTGTCCAGGATGTAGGCCAGTTCGTCGCGCGTGAGGCCGTAGAGGTGGGTGTAGAGGCCGTCCAGTTCGGCGCGCAGGTGGGCGCGGCGCTCCTCGTTCCAAACGAAGGGAGGCGGCGTAGGCGCTAGCGTCCACTTCGGCGGCGGGCTAGTGTGGACAGGCGCCTCCTGGAACCAGCGTGCCCACGTCTCCGGCCCGACCTCGTCCAGCACGTCCTGGGCGAAGGGCTGCAGGTCCCAGGCGGTGTAGGTCAGTTCGACGACGCGGGGGACGATGAAGTTGAGGAGTTCGGGGGTGTAGCGGTCAGGCGGGATCACTGGAAGCTGCTTGATGATGTAGAAGTTAAGATGCGTCCCACCTATCTTCTGTCGCACTACAAAGTCGAAAACCGCTGCACTCAGATTGGCCAGCAGACTGCTGATTAGCGAGGCCTTTGGCCTCTCAAGAATGAAAATTGGTGCGTTGTTTGCGATAGCCGCCCACGGCACCAGGGTGAAGATACCTGTACGCTCGTTAGTCGTGTTGGTGATGTCCCGGAAGGCCAAAGCCCATCCCGGATCGGGAGCCAGACGGGCGACCACCTCGCGTCGGTTGACCCAGTACCAGGGCTGCACCACAAACGACGGGCCGGCGTGTTGTGCTGGGGAGGGACTGGGCAGGTGGGTATCGCTGCGGCTTTGGACGGCCTCGTAGGTGCCAAAACGGTGGTCGAAGTGCCAGAACATCTTCGCCTCGTACAGCGGCAGGTAGACCTCCCCGTCGCGTATGAAGCGGTTGCCTTCCAATACAAAGCCCTCTGCCTCCAGTTCATCCCGCATGCGGAACAGGTGGGAGTCGTTAGTCATATCAAACATCCGCAGGAAGGAGACGGTCCAAGGGTTCTCCCCCATTGCCTCGTTCACCAGCACCGGGGCGGCACGGTAGAGTCTGCGAGTCAAGTCGGCGTCGCGGCGGGCGCGAAAGACGGGGACGGTGCGGGTGTTGGGGTTCATCAGCACCAGGTCGGCGCCGGCCAGAGGGAAGCAGCGCTCCGGGTCGGCCAGATCGCCGGCGGTGTGCAGAAAGAAGGCGAACTCCGCCTCGGCTGCACCGCCGCCAGTCAGGGTGAGCAGGCCGAATTTGTAGCGGCTGTCCACCTCGGGAAAGAGTTTGCGCCGGTTCTCAAAGTCGTAGAGGCTTGCCAGTTGGCCCGCCCCCACCAGGTCGGCAAAGAAATCCCGGTTGGTGTAGTCGGTGGCAATCCCGGTGGGCACGACGATGCCCGCACGGCCCGGAGGGGCCACAATCTGACGTGCCAGCCCAGCGAAGACGGCATACGTATTGATGTCGCCGCCGGAGGTCAGCGGGAAGCGGCCGGAGACGCGCAGGAAGTGACTGGTAGCCTCGCTCTGGCGCAGAGCGGCGGTGTAGGCGGTGTGAAGGTCAGGGTTGGTCTGAGGAAGTTTATGGATCAGCCGGCGCCGCTCGGCGGCGGTGCGGGCGTTGGCGATCGCTGGGTCCTTGTCGGCGAAGAACTCCTTCTCCTGTAACTTGATCCGCTCCCACGGCGGGTTGCCCAGCACCACGTCGAAGCCCGCCCCCTCCCCCGGCCCCTCCCCTGCGAGGGGAGGGGAGTCGGCGAACACGTCGGGGAACTCCAGGTGCCAGTGGAAGAAGCAGTGCCGCTCGGCCAGCGCCTCTACCTGGGCCAGCGCCTCCGGCGGCAGTGCCTCGGGGCCTTCGGCACGCAGGCGCACAAACTCGCCGTGGGTGGGGAAGAAACCGGGTTTTTCCGAAAAACCCGGTTTCTGCTCTGTCAAAGGCCAGAAGAAGGCCGCCGTCCAGAAATCCGCCTCCAGTTTCCGCCGCCGGTACTCGTCCGCCATCCGATACTCTTCGTACCGCTCCCGCGCCACCTTGGGCTGCTCCTCAGCCAGGTCGGCGATGGTGATGTATTCCTGGTGTACCGCGCCGTCCGGCTCGTAGAGCGTCACCTGGAAGAGCCGGCCCTGCACCGCGCCCGCCTCCCACTCCTTCAACTCCTTCCGGTTGCGCGCCCGCACACCCTTGACCACTGCCCGATCGTTGCCTGTGATGGCCTTGAACGCATCGGTGGAGATGCCAGCCCCTATCAACGCTGGCGTCGCTCCGATGAGCGAGTTGCCGCACTTGATGTGGTGGTCGAGGAAGCTGAGGGGCTTGTCGGCGACGCTACCGTTGATCCACAGACTGACCTTGCACAGTTCCACCGCCATCGGGTTCAGGTCCACCCCGTAGATACAGCGTACCAGCACGTCCCGCTTGGCAGCCTGCACCTGCGCCTCGGCGGGGTACTCGTCCCCGCTGCGGACGCGGGCCAGTTCGGCCCCCAGCGCGTTGTTCGCCTTGACCAGGAAGTGGCCGCTGCCCGCCGCCGGGTCGCACACTTTGAGCGATAGGAGCGCGGCTTCGCCGGCAGCCCGCTGCTCGTGGTCCAGGCCGGCGTAGTCGGTCAACAAGCCCGCCGTCGCCTCGCCGATGGCCTCCTCCTCAATCACCGGCAACCCCGCCTCCGCCAGCCGGTCCCGCGCCACCAGCAGGAGCGCGCTCTTGATCAGTTCGTTGACCAGCGATGGGTGGGTATAGTAGGAGCCGGTCGTCTTGCGCTCCGAGCCGCGCGGGTCAAGGAAGAAGGTGTTGGCCGGGATTCCATTCCTCCCCCCTCTCCTGTTCCCACGGGAGAGGGGGGCCGGGGGGGTGTGGGCTTCCTCCGGCCCGGTCGTGACGTGCGGGGTGAAGTCCAGCAGGCTCTCGTAGATCGAGCCCAGTTCTTCCACCCCCAGGTCAGCGTAGGAGATGCGCTGCAACACCCCCTCCCGCTCAATGAGCGTCAGGGCGCGGACGGCGCGGAGGAGGTCGCTGTTGGCGATGGTACCAGAACCCCCCTGACCTAACCCCCTGCCCCCTTCCCTGCAAGGGAAGGGGGAACCAGAGCTCCCCTCCCCTCGTAGGGGAGGGGCCGGGGGAGAGGTCAGCGAGGGAGAGGAGAGGCCATCAAGGAGCAGGGTTTGGTCTTCGGCGAAGAGCATGCCGTCGTAGCCGAAGACGGACAGGTCGGGCACGCCCTCCCGCACCATGCGGAAAGTGACCTTGAGCCCCTCCCACAGGTCGGTGAAGTCGTCCTCGCGAGGGATGTCCCCCTCGGCGCGTCCGCGAAGGCGGGCGATGGAGTAACTTTGCGCGTAGAGGGAGTCGCGGCCGGGCATCATCCCCCGCTGCTCGGCGAAGAGCAGGAACAGGATGCGGTACACAATATGCAGGATTTCGGCGTAGTATTGTTGAATTAGCGCGGTGGAACCGTCGGAGGATTCCTGCGTCAAACGTGATGCGTCAAACGTCATACCACCCTGACGTCTGACGTTTGACGATTGACGGCATGCATCACTGCCGGCGCTCCTATCGGAAGTCGCTCCGTGAAACGCGCGGATCAACTCCCCATCCAGGAAGCCGTTGCCCAGCGTCTCAATGGCCTGGCGCACCTGCCCCCGCAGGTACTCGCCCACCTTGATGCCGGTGGCGATGGAGTCCTTGTAGAACTGCTCCAGGGGCAGGAAGCCCTCTCCCCCCCGGCCCCCCTCTCCCGTCGGAACAGGAGAGGGGGGAGGGATGAAGCGGCTGGCGTGGCACATGCGGTACAGGGCGCGGAAATCGCCGTAGTTGCGCGTCTCGAAGATGGACTCCAGGTCGAACTGGACAAAGCCCTTGGTGAAGGTGTGGTGGTAGTCGCGCAGGAGGCGTAGCAGGACGCCGTTGGTCAGCACGGCCCACAGGTCGGCGGGGCTGGCGTTGAGGAAGGCTTGCAGCATGTCGTGGGGGGACTTGGCCTTGATGCCGCGCCCGGCCGCCATCCGGCCGTCCAGATCCTGGGAGGGGATGACGGTGTGGATGACCGGGCTTCCCCCCTGAAGGGGGGATTGAGGGGGGTTCACGTCCCAACCCCGGTGAGAGAGGGGGTAGCGCAATTTGCCTGCGTCATCAAGAATGGTGTCGCCGCGCAGGTAGACCGGGTCGAAGTCGAGCAACTGGAACAGAGGCAGCAGCCAGCGGGAGCGTACCTGGGAGACGTCCATCATCGTCAGATCGTTGCGGACGGCATCCCAGCGCTCCAGAAGCAGTTCCCAGGCAGTAGCGATGGTCTCTTCCAGCGCAGCAGGACTCTTGGGCGATTCTGCCCACGGCAGCGTAAACGACGCCGGCTCGACCCCGCGCTGGCGGGAGCCGTGCTCGCGGACGTTCTCAATGAAGGCGGCGCTAATCAGGCCGCCGGAGGTGGTGATGTGGGTAGGTGTAGACATTCAGTCTTCTTCCCCAAGCCTACGGCGGATCTCCTCAAAGTAGTCGCGGAACTCGCTAGGGATAATGTCAGCCTTGGGCGCATCAGGCAGAATGGAGTTAAAGTACCGCTCCAATTCTCCAAACTCGATCAAGCCCTCGTGCAGCATGAACATCACGTCTTCCAGGTCGGCTTCAAATCCACGTGCAATCTTGCTCAACGCGATGCTATACAAGTCAAAGATGTAGACATCCAGTTGCCCATAGCGCCCGACCATCTGCCGTCGCTCGTGGGCCTGCGGTGGCAAGGGAATGAATTCAGCCAACGGCACTGTCTCCACGTCGAGACGCATCTCAGCCGACAGCTCGGCGACCGCCGTCTCAAGCTGCTCGACCAATGCCACATCCGACTCGAACGTGTAATCAACGTCCAGTGTAGTGCGGGGATTGCCCAACAGGCAGAGTGCACTGCCCCCCAACAAGTAGAAGTCACCTGTGCCAGGATAGCGTTCGCCCAGGCGCTGAAGAAAAGCCTGCAGAGTAGCCAAGGTTACTGGTTCCATTGGATTTCCTTTTCCCAGTGATGTATCAACTTGTGCACCGCTTGCTCGTATGTCCCTACCCAGTTCACCGCCGCCTGCGTCCAATGCCGCTGTTTTCGCCCCAGCAAGACCAGCCTCTCGCGAGGTGTTCCTTCGGTCGGCAAGCCCAATTCCACCGAGAACAGGTCCGGCAGCCGTTGCCACCGCGCCGCCAGAAAAGGTCGCAGGCGGTTGGCGTGCTCCTGTTGGAGAAGTACAGCCGCCACGTAGAACCATTGAAGGGTCAGCCGCTCACGAGGTCGCAGCCGCTCCAGTGCAGCAGGCACGGCTTCTGCGTACTCGGGGTGGGATAGTAAGACAGCGATCACAGCAGTACGGACGCGGGCACTGGGCTGCTGTACCAGGTCGGCCAAGAGTACCTCCGGGGAGCGCACCCTGTTAGCCTGGTAGGGTGACTGACGTGAAAGGTAGCGGATACCCAGCAATCCTAACTCGGCGACAAGTTTCTCTTCTTCGGTGAGTACCTCAGGATTTGAGTGGTTCATCTACGAGTCCTTATCCAGCGATCTCCCATGTACTGCACTCCGCCAAGCCCGCCGGAGGTGGTAATGTGGGTGGGTGAGATCATAGGTTCACGTCCAAATGATGGCTTTCAGTTCTTGGGGATCAAGATTGATACGCAATCGCCAGCGAGCGCGGTATGGCCCCTCGTCCGGCAGCGTCGGATCAAGGAGCGCGTAACGTGGATTGACGAGCGATTGCAGAGTGGCGATGGTCTCCTGACGGCCAAGGCCGTAAGTTTCCAGGAGGAAGCCGATCCGCCTGGCAGCCGCCCTGTGATCCAGACGCTGGACGTAGGTTACCAGCCGGTTCTCATCCAGATCGCCCTTGCGCAGCCAGAGCCCTTTGGCCAACTCCCCTAATCCACCGCATAGATGAGGGTGGGCAGCGCAGTCAAGCAGCGTCTTCTCCAGGTCGCTGACCTGCACCTGCTCCTGGTCGGTCACCCAGACCAGTTCCCATCCCCAGAACGAGCGCGGGTTGGCGTAGACGAAGCGATACCCCACGCCGGCGATGGCCCGGCTGGTTCGCTGTCGGGGCACGGTCACGTACACCGTGTTGACCGGCTGGGTGGTCATCTGATGCAGTTCAATGGCGCTGTAGTGGGAGATGTAGTGGGGAAGAGGATCGAGTACCTCACGGGCGATCACGTACCGATCGGCCATAGGGATGCTTTCCAGCCCGGCCTCCAGAGGCACGATCAGGTACTTGCCCGGCACCAACCGCACCAGCCAGCGCTTGCGCACCAGTTTGCTGAGGAGCGCGGCTGTGGCCTTGTAGGATTTGTCCACGATAGCCTGGGCATCGGCGACGGAGAAGATGGTTCTTCCCTCAGCGCTGAAGCGGAGTAAGAGTTCCGCGCTCGTCGGTCCTAGAGTCTTGGTGGTCTTCATTGGATGATTACCTCTCGTATCCGGTATTCCGCCTCACAAGACAATTATACCATACAAAAGGTAACCAGGCGAACGAAGTCAGCTCAATCCCGCGCCGTCGGGAGCCAGGCTCGCGGATGTTCCTAATGAAGGCGGCGCTGATCAAGCCGCCGGAGGTGGTGATGTGAGTCGTTGCTTCAGTCATACCAACTGCTCATTCGGGTTGTGAGTCCCACTGTGACCTCAGACCAATCAGAAGATGGCCCCAGTCTTTTCATAGAACTCCCCAATGTCAGCACAGTCATAATCATCCCGCATAGTTACGTAGCCACCGTAGCGGTATCGACGCCAACACTTTGTCCCATCGATGAAGACGGGGTTATCGCCATCGTCGTACATGCTCTCGTGTCGGGGTGTTTCTCCGTTCGCGTTGACTGCCCGCCCATCGCATCTTTGACACACAAAGCCTGGATAGTTGCGGGCAAATTCGGGATTCTCAAGGTCTTGGCCGCAAATGGCGCACTTCAACTGCATAATGTAACTCCTGGGTCAGGCAGTAATCAAACATCCACATCCTTGGTCACTTGGCTTAGAACCTGCAGTGTGCTATGGAGTTTCTGACGATAGCAGATATGCAAGTTATCGCGAGCGCGCGTCATAGCTACATACAATAGGCGCTTTTGTTGTGCTTTGAACTCGGGCCACGAGCCGGAGAACGCCGTCGAGCTGCGGTCGAACAGGTCTTGTGCATCACAGACAAGAACAGCCTTGAACTCTTGACCGGTTATTCCACTGATGAGACCAACTAATACACGCGGACCATCAGTCCCATAGCGATATTCGGAGGACAGAGCAATAGGCACCCCTTGCGCTCCCAAGTGAGAGGCAAATCGCTCTCGTTGCACCTCTTTGAGGCTGACTACAGCAATATCGGAAGGCCAATAGCCAGCGTCAATCAGACGCTTAACCTGGGTCGTCACGTAATGCAGCTCCGCCCCCAGGTTGCTACAATGAACCAACCTGGGCGTCTCACCAGGACGCATACCTGGATGGTCCCACTCCGGCTCGATCAGTTCATCCCCATCCTTGCTCAGCAAGTCCTGAAGATCGCTGTCGGTACACACCAACTCGTATGCAGCTCGAGCAATGGGATAACTGCTCCTGTAAGGCTGCCGGAGAATACGGGAGCGGCGCCCTCGAACGTCCAGCCCTTTCTGTTTCCATGAGAAGCGGGCGTAGATATTCTGAGTCATGTCGGCTGCAAGGAACAGCATGCCGTGGGGCTTCTCGAGCCAGCGTTTGACCACCGTGAACCAAGTTGGAGGAAACATCTGAGCTTCGTCTACCAAAATCGCGTCGTACCGTTCTCCAGGAATCAGGCCCCCCTCCATCGCATCAATCATTATGAGAGGAACGTCAGCCCATGTCATCTGCCGGAAGCGCCGTAGTCGCTCTTCATAGAGTTCAAAAACTTGGAAAACTATGGGGCGTTGTTTCTCTCGCGATAGGGGATTTTCCCGACCATCACGGTTCTCAGTCAGATAAGATTCCCGATCTAGCCTCCCAACGTATTTCATCCAGTTGAACTCGTCTCTTAGGAAACGTGGATCGAACTGGTCGGCACCAGGAACCTCCATGCATATTGCACAAATCCAGCCAGGCTGGTCTGTATCATTCACAGGCGAACGCCACAGCTCTTTTGACTCAAGTTGACGTCGGCAGAGCCGGTCAAAGTTGCATACCTCGATCTGCTCATAGTCCTTTAAGACTCGCTCAAGATCAGCCGCCAAGCCCCTATTGCGTGTCAGCACCAGGATGTCCCAGGTGGGATATAACCTGCTCCATAATACAGCGCGCTTGCAGAGAATCTGTGTCTTCCCACTGCCTGCCACGCCACGCACCAACTTGACCTTAAACCTCTCTGCGATCTTCTCCCCCTGCTCCGTCAGTTCCAGTTTTTCCACATCGGGCACGAGTGGGCTTGGAGAACTCCCCGGAAACAGGATCGGTTGTTCAGGAGAAGCTTCCTCGTCGGGCTTGGTCTCTTCTTGGGTGTAGGGGAAAATGTCATCTTTCGTCTCAATCTCCTGTTCAGTGAAGAAATGCCCCATATACTCACCGGTGCGATCGTAAATGTCACCGTCAGGAAACAATGCCCGCCGCACCAGTTCCAGCTCTTCTTCACTCAAGCGCTGAATGCCACCCGGGCGAGGCAACCTGTCCAGACACGCTTCAAGTCTATATCTGTCAGTGAAGTCCTCCCTATTCAGAAGGTATCCTCTCGCTTTGAGTCGGTTCTCCAAGTGCAGCATTTCGGGGCCTGTTTGCCAAGTGAGCACAACGCCATAGGCATACGGCACTCTCGGTAGTGATCCAAGAAACGACCCTTCCGCGACAGCTTTTCTGTGAGTCTCCCGAATCATATCGATTATCGCTTCGCAGTACCCCTTGGCCTTGGTCACGGGACTTGGTTCCAAGTCTTCCCGCCCATCCACCATAACTCCGTAGGGATTGGCCGAGATTATCCGTCGCCAGTCCTTTACCTCAAGCACGATGATGCCCTTTAAGGGATGCAGTAGAACGAAATCCGGCTGTTTGCGTTCCGACTCTCCCTGGACTGGCAGCTCGGGCCAGATCTGATAATCTCCGTTCAGACGGCCAAGCGCACTGTACACGATTTTCTCCCCGGTCGTGGCACGAGGGCGAAGCGGCCCCATAATCATCTGAATCTCCTCCATCTCGTCCTGTCTCTATTCCGGCCAGAGTACTGTTACCGATAAAAGATCAAAGCTCCCTGGAGACAAATCATCGATCCCGCGCAGCCACTCAGCCGCGTGTGCATCTTGTCGTTTCTCCATCTGCTGTCGCATAATATGGCGCTCGGCCGCCAGTTCCCGCCGCCGCGCCTCCACCGCTTCCTGCAACAGTCCCTCCAGTCCCTCAATCGCCAGCGCATCGGCCAGCGTCTCCTGCACCTCTGCCTCAGTACGGGTCTCAGTGCTGGGCCGCGCATCTAACAACCGCGCCACCTGCTGACGGCTAACGGCTGACGGCTGATTGCTATACACCGGCACCGCCACCGGCAGCAATTCCTCCACAATCGAGGTCGGCTCTGTGTTCACCACGTAGCGGGCCAGCAGGTGGAACAGCGCCGTCACCTCCTCCACGTCCGGCGTGACGATATAAGCCGTGCGCCCGTAGGGGCAACCCTTGTGGTTGCCCTTCTCGTGGTTGCCCCTCTCACGGAAAGCGTTCTGCTTCACCTCCTCGATCAGCCGCCGCACCAGCGGATGACCCACGTCCAGCAGTGTCACGTCCGGGTCGTCCAACGCCCACTCGGAGTCGAAGGTCGCCCGCTCAATCACCTCCCCCACTGAAGCCGTCTGCAGCGCCGGGTTGGTGACGAGGATGCGCCAGGTGGTTCGACTTCGCTCACCAGAACAGCCGTCCGAGTTCTCGGTCACGCTGCAGCCGAAGCGGTTCAGGCCGTTGAACACAAAGGCCCGAATCTGCTCCGGCGAGCCGACCGTCGCCGCCGTCTCCTCCAGCCGCCGCTCGATCTCCGGCAGGCTGATGTGGGTCTGGCCGTAGAAGGAGTCTCCCTTAATGCGCTCCAGCGTCTCTTCGGCGAAGGGGTCCTGGCCCTCACCCTCGGCTCCTCTCCCGACTTCGGGAGAGGGGAGTGTATCGAAGAGACTGAGTTGCCTGGGTCCCAGCGTCACCTCGTGCTGCTCCAGCAAGTCCAGGATGCTGGTCTCGTCGCCAAAGTAGGGTGGGGAAAAGCCATAGTCCTGCCGGATCTGGGCTGCCTTCTCCACCAGCACCTTGAGGATCGTGGCGTCCAGCGTCTCGTCCATCACCATCGTGCGCACATAGACCACTGGCTTGCGCTGCCCGAAGCGGTCCACCCGGCCATTGCGCTGCTCCAACCGGTTGGGGTTCCAGGGCAACTCGTAGTGAATCACCTGAGCGGCGGCATGCTGCAAGTTGATCCCCTCGGAGATGGCGTCGGTGGCGACGAGGACGCCGACCTTGGCCCGCTCAAACGCCAGAAACACCTCCCCCCGCTGCCGCTCGTTCAGCCCGCCGTGGATCGTCAACACCGTGGCGTGAGCGTAGCGCCTGTCGCGCTGAATCTGCTGGGCCAGGTAATTCATCATGTCCACGTAGCGGGTGAAGATCACCACCTTGGGGTCCGTCGCCAGCCGCTGGCGGAGCACCGTGTCCAGCAGTTTCTGCAGTTTGCTATCGCGGCGCGGGGTGACCTTCCTGGCTTTCTCCAGCACCTCCTCCAGGAGTTCCAGTTCGGCCCGCATCTCCTCCGGCGAACCATAGACCACGCGCTCGGTCCGCTGGCCGGCCTCCTCGTCGGTCAGCCGCTCGCCGGTGTCCTCGTCCAGCACGTTGGCGCGGGCCACCTCAGGTGGGATAGGCGTCTCCTCGGCTTCGGCGGCTGCGCTTGCCAGTCGTCGCTTCAGTCGCTCGCGCCGGTTGCGCAACGAGCAGCGCAGCGCCTCCGGCGAACTGAGCGCCCGCTTGTGCAGGTGCAGCACTGTCCAGTGGGCCAGCGTGCGTGCCTGGACGCTGCCGACAGATGCCTGCTGTAGCACCCGCTTGCCGTAGGCTTCGACGGCGCGGATACCGTCCATCTCGTAGGCCGTGGGTGGCACGATGACCTCGTCCTGGTCGCGTTCGGGGAATGGGCTGCGGGTAGGATCGTCCTGGAACCAGGCCTCCACATCCTCCCGCCGCCGCTGGCAGACGTACCGCTCGGCTGCCAAACGGGCAATCCGCGGGGCGTGGACCGGCCCAGTCACGGCTCCCACACCCAGCATTCGCAAGAGGCTGGCGAAGGAGTCGGTATAGCCGTTGTGAGGCGTGGCGGTCAGGAGTAGCAAGTGGCGTACACGGTTGCTGGCGGACAGCGACTCGGCCAGTTCCCAGCGGTCCATCCGCACTCGCTGGTCGGGTCCGCTCTGGTGCGGCTTGGCCACCTGGTGGGCCTCGTCAATGACCACGATGTCCCAGCGCTACTCCAGGATTTGGTTCTTTACGCCAGCCTGCTTGGCGTAGTCCACCGAGGTGATCAGGAAGCGATAGTGCTCCCAGGGGTTAGCGCCGGCGGGCAGCTCCCGTTCCATCTCCCGCCGGTGGCGGGCCGAGATGATGCGGGCCGGAATGTGGAAGAAGTAGTCCAGCGCCTCCCGCCACTGCTCGCGCAGATTGGCAGGCACGATGACCAGCAACCGCGTGGCCATCTGGCGGGCTAAGAGTTCGGTGATGATGAGCCCCGCCTCAATGGTCTTGCCCAGCCCAACGTCGTCGGCGATGAGCATCCGCACGCGGCCCATCTCCAGCGCCATCACCACCGGCACCAGTTGGTAGTCCTTGGGGATGACGCGGCTGCGTTGGAGGCTGATCAGGGGAGCTGTGCCATGGAGCAGGCTGAGGCGGTAGGCGCGCAGGAGGAGGTCTTGGGCACCAGGGTGGCCCACGATGTCGGGCGACGGCGGTTCCAGGCGGCCGGGCCGGATGTCCTCGAAGGGGACGTAGAACCTGGTCTGTTCCGCCTCGCCGCCGTCAATCGAGGTGGCGATGAGGACGTCCCCCTCTTGAGCATCTACGCGCCAGAGGCGGGATCGGTTGCGGATGACACTGCCTGGCGAGAAGACGTTCGCCGTTTGCCCTACGCCCATTTTCGAGTACGTCATTTCCTCACTCACCGCCGCTTTGCCACCAGACCAACTGGTCACTATAGAGTATACTCTAGCCGGGGAGGGTAGGCCAACCTCACTACGACCCCCATATCCTCAGTTGCCACACCATAGATGGGGGGGACTTCAAAATTTGCCAGATTCCAGGATGCTATAATGGCAGTCGGTGAAATCCTGGAGGACTTTGACCAACATTGGGAGAGAGCGAAGGAGTCATTGCAACAAAATGGACTCCTGCGAATGGCCCTCGCAGGAGTCTGGGTCCAGCAGGAGTCTGGGTCCAGAGGTATGTGCTAACTGCTGTGCAGCCTACCTGGGCTGTTTATCCCCTGGTGCGACTTTGTCGCAGCGGGAGCGACGGGATTTGAACCCGTGATCTCCGGCTTGACAGGCCGGCATGTTAACCGCTACACTACGCCCCCAGTTGGTGAAATGATACCACAGCCCGCCCGTTCCGTCAAGCCGAAGAACAGTCCCGTCCGGCGAAATCACTCTTCAACGCCGTTCTGCTCTACCTGCCGGGTTGCGTTATGGAGCCTTTCAAGCGAGCAATTGAGTCAGTTCTTCTACATTCGACACTTCCTCGAAGTGCCAGACCATTTCGACCAGCGCATCCACGCCGGCTTCATCCAGCACGTGCCGGGCCAGCCACCGGAACTTCTCTTCAAGACTCCGCTCATCCCAACACTGCTGAGGATAGTTTATTTCACCTTCTACTACCCCCGAGTTAAGCGTTGTCCCATCTTGAAGCACGATGGTCACCACACTGGCATATTTGCCCTGCGGATCACCTTTTACGGCCAGGCGGTAGAGTTCGTTCAGCTCTTGTGTCTCCACCACCTCGATCCTCTCCGCCAGATCCCGCGTTTTAGAGCAAAGGCGCCGGTTACCGAACCCGTGCCCCAACATCTGCTCCGGCCCGACCTCCCCGTCCGTCAGCAGGGCTGCCAGAGGCCAGGCCATATTGAACTGGGCTTCCTCGGTGGTGGTGGGAAGTTCCACGCCCAGCCGGACCGCCTCGTGAAAAGCCTCCACCCGGATATGGGCAATGTCTTCCGCCTGGCAGCCGTGCTCATGCACCAGGTTTTCAGCCCCTCTCAGGGCGGCGTGGACCCAGGCGCAGCAGGCGTACCGCTTCCAGGCCAGACCATCCACCATGATGTAGTTCCGTCCCACATCTCTTACCCAATCCCGAACCCTCTCGAAATCGAAGAGGCTCGGGACACCGGAGAACCCGCGGGAAGCCAGTTGGGCAGAGAGGATGCCGGTCATCACCCCCCAGCCGATCCCGTGCTTGACCATGGCCGGGTGGTCAATGTCGCGCATCATGGGCAGGTTGGGCGCATAATACTCGGCGATTCCCAGGGCCTGCTGAGTCTGCTCCACAGTGAGCCCCATCAGGTGGGCGGCTACCGCCGCGCAAGCCACCGCCCCCCACGACCCGCAAGCCTGGTAAACATCGTGAGTAGCGTGCCAGATACGAGCAGCGCGGTGGGCCACTTCGTAACCGACCACCAGGCCCGTTAGCATTTCCACGCCGCCCAGCCCCAGAGACTCAGCCAGAGCCAATGCCGTGGGAAAGATCTGCGCGCCCGGGTGCCCCTTGGTATAGATAGCACAATCGTCAATGTCGAGGCCGTTGGCGGCGTACCCATTGGCAAAGGCTGCCCCTACCGCCGAGGCCCGCCTGCTCTGCAGTAGAATGGTCGCTTCGTCGCCCGGCCATACCTCCGTGGCGAGATCGGCCGTGATCCCGCTGACCGGGGTCAGGGTGCCGACCAAAGTTGCCCCCAGGATGTCCAACAGCGCCATGCGGGCCTGGCACTGCACCGCCAGCGGCAACTGCTGCCAGGTAATTCCAGTAATAAAGTCGGAAACGATACGATTTCCGTTCCTATTCACATCCATTTCAGAGCAACGGTCAGCAACCCTAGATGACGCTTCTACTCAGGGCGTAATCACAGTGCGGACATCAGGCCCGAACGCCTCCAGTTGGTCCAGCGCTGCGTTGATGGCCTCGGCGTCCAGAGGCACGGTGCGCGTGACCACTTCCGACAGATTCAGCGCACCCCGGCGGGCCAGTTCGATGAGCAGGGGCAGTTCTTGCAAGAGATGGTCGGCGCAGCCGATAATTTGGGCTTCTTTCAGGATGGCGTCGCGATAGGCATCGAGCTCAAAGGGCTGGTCGGCGATGCCAACCAATACCGCTCGCCCGAACACTCTCAGCGATTGCACTGCCTGTTTCAGCGTCTGCGGTAAGCCGATTAGTTCCAGCGCCACGTCCACGCCTTGGTCACCGGTCAGCCGCCCGATCTCCGCCACCGGGTCGGCTGTCCTGGCGTTCACCGGGATGGCACCGTGGCGTTCCGCCAGCCTCAGTTTATCGGCGTTGATGTCTACGGCATATACGTCCAACGCACCCAGGGCTCGCGCCAACTGCACTGCTGAAATGCCCAGCCCGCCGATGCCGAAGACCGCCACGCTCTCGCCCGGCTTCAGCGCAGCCTTGTGCAGCGCGTGGAGCGACGTCGCCGACGAGCACATCATGACAGCGCCCTGCTCGAAAGGGATCTCTTCAGGCAAGGGGATGGCGTTGCGCGAGGGCACGACGATGTATTCCGCGTAGCCCCCGTCCTGATACTTGCCGATCATTGAGCCCGAGGTGCAAAACTGCTCGCAGCCCATAGCGCAGTACTGGCAATCGCCGCAGGTGACCAGGTAGTGCAGGCACACCCGATCGCCCAGGTTGACGCTTCTGACCTCAGCGCCGACCTCCTCGACCACGCCGGCCACCTCGTGTCCCAGCGTCAGGGGCAGGGGGTGGACTGGCGAGACGCCGGCACGGTAGTGCACGTCCGAGCGGCAAATGCCCGCTGCCTTAACCCTAACCAGCACATCCTTCGCACCCACAGAGGGCATGGGCACCTCTTGCATTTCCAGAGGCTGCCCTGGCTTGACCAAACGAACTGCTTTCATTGCTGCCTCCCTGTCATTTTCCTGGACGGACCACCACGGCCTCAGGTCTGATCCTTCCCCGCGCGTGCCTCGGCTGCCTGCAGGATCGCCTCGATCTTCTCGGCCGCGCCTTCGGGCAAAGGCGGCGGCTCGTGGGTCGCCAGAATCTCCCGCAGCCGCGCCTTGACCCGGTCGTTCATCGTCTGAGAGCCGGCCGCTTCCCAGTTCTCCCACGGCTCGCGGTCCATCAGCGTCGGCACCCAGATCTCGTCCCGGCACCGCCGGGCCGTCTCTTTGGCCGACATAAACTCGCCGCCCGGGCCGACTTTGTCTATCAGGTCCAACATCAGCGTATCGTCGCTGATCTCGACGCCGCGCATCACCCGCCGGGTCATGGCGATGATCTCGTCGTTCATCACCAGCATCTCCAGCGAACCGATGTCGGCACAGTCCAGGAAGCCCACGTCGTGGACCAGTGTCGCGCCGCTCAGGCCGGAGAGCACCACTTGCACGGTGCTCTCGATGGCGGCCTGCAGGTCGAGCAGCTTGGCCTCGGAAGCCCCGGCGGTGCCCATGAAGGGCAGGCCCAGGTAGCGGGAGATGTCGGACAGGGCCGCGCTGTAGAGGCTCATCTCCGGCCCGCCATAGGCTGGCCGCCCCGTGCGCAGGTCCATCGGCTGGGGCACGCCGCCGATGCACACCTGCGTACCTCGCTTCTTGAGTTGAATGATCGCCAGACCACTCAGCGCCCCGGCCAGGGAGATGACCAGCGTGCCCGCCCCGGTCACCGGCGCGGTGGCTCCGGCACTGCCGCCGCCCAGATAGACGATAGGGACGTCGTGGTCGGCGGCCCAGAGCACGTTAGCCAGGTCTTCGTCGGTATGCACCAGCGGGGCCTGAAACGTGGAAAAGAGGGCGAAGAAAGGACGTCGGCGGATGGCATCCTCGCTCCCCGCGACGGCCAGCGCGATCTGATAGATGTCCGAGACGTTCTCGACACAGTATGCCCAGGGCAGCACGGGCTTGCCGGTATTGGCGATCATCTCGGCGAATTCGTAGACCGGGGCCAGTGAATGGGTTACGTCGTCAATCAGTCCCAGCCCCATCACGTAACCAATGTTGTCCAGCCCATCGCACACCCGGGCCGTCAGGCCGGGGTCGCCGCGGCGGACCTTGCGCCGTTCGCCGGTCTCCGGATCAACGAAATAGGTACAGGTGGGGCCGGGGCCGAAGTAGACCCGATCGGGCACTACTTGGATGCGGTGATTGCCGTCCCGCTCCCACAGGGTAAAGGAGCGCGGGTTGGCGGCGACGGCGTCTTGGATGACGTGCGGCGGAATGCGCACCCGCACGCCTTCCACCCGCGCGCCGGCCCCCGCCAGCAGGCCCCGAGCCTCAGCGTTGAGCACGTTCACCCCGGTGCGGTTCAGGCACTCCAGCGTCGCCCGATACACCTTCTCGATCTGCCGGTCCGATAGAACGCGGAACTGCGGGGTCTGATGGGCGTGATAGTTGATGTCCATAATCTCCTATCCTGCTGCCCCTGACAGGATTTCCTGTACTTTCTGTTTCTTCTCCTGGTCCAAAGGCTTGGGCCGGTGTCCTTTGACAATCTCCTTGACTCTGGCATTGAGTCGCTGGCCCAGCGTGGTGCCACCGGCTTCCAGCCACTGCGTTCGTCTCTTGCGGTCCAGGAGTTGTGGGAACCAAAAGTCGCGGAAGCGGTTCAGTGTCTCCTCGGTGTCGAGGAAGTGACCACCAGGGCCGACCCGATGCAGTTCGTCTGCCAACAGCGTATCGTCGCTGATCTCGATCCCCTTCATAATGTGATCCGTCATTGTTACGAGTTCGTCGGTCAACACAATCATCTCGAAGGACGTGGTCAGCCCGCTCTCCAGATAGCCCACGTCGTGAACCAGGTTGGCGCCGCTGAGCCTGGCCATGATCACCGACAACGTGGCTTCCACGGCAGCCTGCTCGTCCATCACTTTGGCGTCCGAGCAGCCAGCGTATCCCCAGGTGGGGATGCCATACCAGTGGCCCAATTGGGCGATAGCCGCCTTGGTGAGTTGGAACTCGGGTGAGCCGTAGCAGATTTGCGCTGCGCTCATGTCCATATGGTGCAAACCCGCTCCAAAGACAAACGGAGCGCCACGTCGCTGCAATTGATGCACCACCAGGCCACTGAGGATCTCAGCCAGCGACATGATCAGGCCGCCAGCCATCGTTATCGGTGCGGTACCACCCATCAGCGAGCCCGGCGAGTGCACCACCGGCAGCCCACATTCGGCCATGAGCAACAACTTGTCCACTGCCGTCTCCGACTGCCGCAGCGGTGAACTGGGCTCCGAGTAGAGCAAGATGTGCTGCTGTTCGACCAACGCTTCAAAGCCGCCGGCCACGGCCGCCGCCATGTCAATGGCCCGCTGGCAACTGGCCCGGTCATTCGTCACGAAAACGATGGGTTTGGTCGTGTGCTCCAGCATCAACGCCATCTGAGTGTCGTAGAGCAAAGCCGGATCCACGTCAGAGGGGATGCCGAGGGACATGACGAAATGGATGTTGGGCAAGGCATCGCACAGACGATAGCCGCCGATGAGATCGGTCTGGGTAAACTTGCGGTGCGCGCCCGTCTCAGGGTCGAGGAAGTTGGGGCAGTCCGAACCGGTGCCAAAGTAGACCCTGGTCCCTTCCAGGAACATCGCCGGCTGCCCGTCCCGGTCGCACATGACAATCCGCCCCGGTGTAGAGGCAATCGCATCTTCCGCCATCCGCGCCGGAAACTTGACGAGGTTGCCGTCGGAGATAAAAGCGCCGGCCTCCTTCAGCAGGTACAACGCCTCCTGGTGGTGGAATCGGATACCCGTGCGCCGCAGCACTTCCAGGGCGGCCAGGTGAAGGTCCTGGAGTTGAGTATCCGAGAGAATAGCGAACTGGGGTGATTGGAGCGCGATAGAATTGCCAGACTTCATGACTGATTTTCTCCTTTGCAATTCGCCCGGTGGGCCCGGATCCAGGCCAGGGTGCGGGCCATCTCGTTCTGCACTAACTAGACCCCCTCGTCCACCCCCATGCCCGGCTTGGCCATCACCACGTCCGGCCGGGTGGCCAGGGCGACGTGGACTGCCACCCGCGCCGAAACGTCGGTCTCGGCGCAACTGCCGCCCAGAAGCGTGCCCATGTCACCGGCTTTGCAGGCCAACACAGCCTCGACTGTGTTGTGCACACTGCCCAGGTCAGGCATCTTGATCTGGATCATGTCGGCCGCTTGAGCAGCCACAAAAGCCTGAATGTCTTCCAGCGTGTTGGCCCACTCGTCAATGACGAGCTGCACCTTCATTTTGCGGAAGCGGACGTACTCGCGCAGCGTCTTCAGCGCCTCAATCTGGGCCTCCCGGCTCTCCATGATCACCGGACTCTCTATCCGCAGCGGATAGGGTTGCACCGCCAACTCCAGGGCATAGAGTTGCCCCAGAACGCGGCCGAGGTTGTTTTGAAAGACCTGTCCCAGCGCGCCGTGCACGTCCAGGTGGATGGTCGGGCGATAGCGATCTTCAAGGCTGCCCAGTTGCTGGATGCGCTCCTTGAGCCAACGCGCATACCGCGTCAATTCGGCGCCATCCTCACCGAGTTGCTCCGGGATGTTGTCCACCAGGACGTGGGGCAGTGAGGCGACACGGCGGACGATCATCTTGTCGGCCCCGGCGTACTGGCCGGCCCCGCACTGGGCGTGAATGGGCACCGGCCCGTCGGGCCGTGGCAGGCCCCACTCCTCGGCAATGACCTCGGCCATGGTTACTCCGCGAGTCAGAGCCGCTGCCCGCAGCAATGCCTGGCTGACGCCGTAGCGGATGGCTGTGTGCAACCGACGTTCTACGGTGACCCGCTCCGTGGGAGTAAGGTCTTTCTCTTCCTGTTCACCCTGAGCCGCTCGCCACAGACAAGCCGGTGCTGTCAACAGCTCTCGGCGGGTCACTCCTTTGGGCTGAGAGAGCGGTCTGGTCACCTCCACCGGTTCGAGCAAACCGTCCACTTCCGTGGCCATCTCGCGGAACCCCGCGAGTTCCCGGCCCTGGAGCACCGGGGCCACCGTGCGCTGAATCGTGGACAAGCCCTCCTCAGCACGGAAGAGTGGATCGCGGCCCGCTTGGCCACTGTAGGCCACGGCCACACAATCGCCCCAGGCCACCACGGGAGAAGCCAAACCCACTGAAGGACCCTTCAGCACCAGGCCCACCGAGACAGCCTCGGCCACCTCGCGGACGCGGCGGAAGCCGGCCGCCACCGGGGTAGCGGTGTATCGGTCCTCTAAAGGGATAGGACCGGACTGAAGAGCAGCCAGGTGCTCGCAATAATAGCCGCCCACGACCGGAACGGCCAGAACTTGAATGATGCTGGTTTTCGAGTTGACGTGACAGACCATCTCCTACCCCGATTCAGCGACAACTACTGCAAAGGCCGCCTCAGGCCCACACCAAGAAGGAACACGGGGACCCTGTCCCCATGTCCCCCATTGTCCTCCACACTGCACAACTGAGCCAACACGTTGCCCCAGCAGGGGTAGTAGCCACACAGCGTCGTACGTACCGTCTCCTAGATCTCCCGCACGTCCACGATTTCCTGACCTTCAACCTGCTCCAAGGCAGCGACGATCTCTTCTCTGGGCACATCTCGAATCTTGACTACCGCATCCCATTTGTCCGGTTGCTTGGGAGCCGGAGCGCCGCCGCAGGCCAGAATCCCCCACCCCCGCGCGGCAATGGCGCCGACGAGTTTGGCCAGTTCGCCTTTCCGATTCGGCATCCGCACGGTCACCCGCACGCCGGGCACTCGCGTGGCCATCATCTCCATCAACTGGGCCAGCA
>CAZZEX010000036.1:0-43926 GCA_964653285.1 uncultured Anaerolineales bacterium | reverse complement strand
TTCTTGGGCGGACGACAGCCGTTATGTGGGATCGGGGTCACGTCGGTGATAGAGCGCACCTTTAGCCCCACCGCCTGAATGGAGCGGATCGCCGCTTCCCGGCCAGGGCCAGGTCCCTTGACGTAAACATCCACCTCAACCATTCCGTTGTCTATCGCATCCCTGGCCGCCTTCTGAGCAGCCTGTCGGGCCGCGAAAGGTGTGCTCTTACGTGACCCCTTAAACCCGACCGTCCCGCCGCTAGCCCAGTTGATGACATTTCCCTGCAGATCGGTCATTGTCACAATCGTATTATTGAAAGTAGCATGAACATGGGCTTGCCCACGCGGCACATTCTTCTTAACCCGGCGTCCTCCTCGACGCCGCCCTGCCTGCCTATCTCGTGCCATCACCCCTCCCACATTTGTTTGCAGACCTGCCTGCGACTACTTCTTCTTCATTCCACGCCGCCGTCCGCGGCCAGGTACTGTCTTCTTGGGACCGCGCTTGGTGCGAGCGTTCGTCCGCGTACGCTGACCGCGCACAGGTAGATTGCGGCGGTGACGCAGACCCCGATAGCAGCCAATATCTATCAGGCGCCTGATGTTCATCTGCACTTCACGCCTCAAGTCACCCTCGACCTGGCACTCACGATCAATAACCTCGCGCAGCGCAGTGACCTCAGACTCCGTCAGATCCCTGACCCGTGCATCGGGATCTACCCCGGCCTTGCGCAGAATCTCACCACTCAGGCTACGCCCAATGCCGTAAATATACGTCAGTCCGATTTCCACCCGCTTGTTCCGTGGTAAGTCTACCCCTGCAATACGCGCCATACTTCCCTCCGGTCAGAAATCCCAATGACCAAACCCCAATCAAGCCTTAGACCCCTGGGCCTTGCGATTTGAGATTTGAGATTTGAAGTCATCCCTGGCGTTGCTTGTGCTTTGGATTTTCGCAAATCACTCGTACCACTCCCCGCCGCCGAATAATCTTGCACTTCGGACAGCGCCGCTTCACTGAGGGCGACACCTTCATCACATCATACCTCCCTGCCTGATACCCATTCACTTGCCTACAGTCGTGACAGAATCTCTGCATCGCCATCGGTGATGGCAATGTCATGCTCAAAATGGGCTGTCAATTCCCCATCGCACGAAACCACAGTCCAATGGTCGTCCAGCACCTTCACACAACTATCTCCGGTCAACACCATCGGTTCCAGCGCCACGGTCATCCCCTTACGCAAGCGCACACCTTTTCCTGGTTGGCCATAGTTGGGTACCTGTGGATCCTCGTGCATTTTCCGCCCGATGCCGTGACCCGTATACTCCCGCACGACGTCATATCCGCGACTCTCCACGTAGGACTGGATAGCAGCGGAGATGTCACCGGAACGATTGCCCACCCTGGCAGCGGCTATCCCTGCATAAAGCGCACCTTCGGTTACCTCCAGCAGCCTCTGTGCCTCCAGGCTGATCTCCCCCACCGGCAACGTGATCGCCGCATCGCCGTGGTAACCGTCCAGTATAACCCCGACATCTATGCTGATAATGTCCCCTTTCCGCAACACACGTGGGCCCGGAATACCGTGTACCAGTTCCTCGTTCACCGAGGTGCAGATACTGGCCGGAAAAGGACAAGCGCTGCCGGGTGGATACCCCTTGAACGACGGAATGGCGTTGTACTTGCGGATCACCGTTTCCGCCAACTTATCCAGCTCCGCCGTCGTCACACCCGGCGCGACCCACTCCCGCATCCTCTCCAGCACCTCGGCCACGATCCGGGCGGACCGGCGCATCTTGTCAATCTCGGCTGCTGACTTCAAAGTAATCAATCACTACTTCCTGGCTGCTTCCACGATCGCCCGTAGGTTGTCCTGCACGTTCTCAATCGTCTGTTCTCCGTTGACAGCGACCAACAGGCTCTTAACGAAATAGTAACCAACGGTCAGCAACTCTGCCTATGTCCCCTTGCCTGCGTCTGACGGACCCAATAGCACGACGAAGTAGCCCACACACACCTTACTTGATGAACCCTTCGTAGTGGCGCATCAAGAGCTGGGCCTCCAACTGGCGCACCGTATCCAGCACCACACCGACCACGATCAGCATGCCAGCAGAGGTGATGAGCAGTACACTCGTTTGTAAGAACAGGTCTACGATAAAGGGTAACACCGCCACACCGCCCAGGAAGAGCGCCCCTACCAGCGTGATACGCCGGTAGACGAAGTTGATGTAATCGGCAGTTTTCTTACCCGGCTGGGTCCCTGGAATGTGGCCCCCCTGTCGTTTCAGCGTGCCCGGCAAATCCTGCTGCTGAACCATTATATCAGTGTAGAAATAGGTGGCCCCCACAACCGCCAGGAAGTAAAGCAGACCGTACCACGGACTCTGCCCACCAAAGAAGTCCATCACCCCCCGGGAAAACTGGGACACCCCGGCATTCTCACTGCCGACGAAGAACTGCGCAATCACCGCCGGGAAGGTGAGAATGGACTGGGCAAAGATCAGCGGGATCATGCCGGCCGTGTTGATCCGCAACGGGATGTATGTTCTCCCACCAGCGTACACCTTGCTGCCCCGCACCTTCTTACCATATCGCACCGGGATCCGTCGCTGCCCTTCTTGTATCACTACAATCACAAACATCGTGATAGCCGTGATAACCAGGAAAATACTCAGCATCAACACGCCCATCCCGACGCCCCCACCTTCCATCGCTTGAGCCTGAGTCCAGATGCGCACTACGTGCTGCGGCACTCTGGACACGATGCCGCCGAAGATGATCAGCGAAAGTCCGTTACCAATGCCCTGCTCGGTGATCAACTCTCCTAGCCAGACGGCGAACATCGTGCCAGCCGTCATCGCCACCAACACTGAAATGGTAGGCAAGATGTCCTCCGGTCGGCTGAAGCCGAAGTGGGGCAAAATGGGAGAACTGCCAAAACGGTTGAAACCCTGGGCCTGCGCAAAAGCCTGGAGCATTGCCAATGGAACGGTTATGTAGTAGGTCCACTGATTGATCTTCCGCCGACCGACTTCTCCTTCCTCGGCCAGCCGCTCTAACTTTGGGATGATCGGGGTCAGCAACTGAAAGATGATGGTAGCGGTAATGTATGGAGAGACGCCGTTCGCCATAACCGAGAAATTGGCCACCGCCCCGCCGGAGAGCATGTCGAGAACGTTGAACAACTGACTGGCACCACCTGTACCCGCCAGTAACTGCCCCAGAGCCCCCTGATCCACCCCCGGCACCGGCACATGTGCCGCCAGCCGGAAAAGGACGAGAATCAGCAACGTATACAATAACTTACGCCGCAGATCGGGCAAAGTCATGGCATTCCGCAGGGCTTGAATCATCACCTCACTCCCAATCCATTACCATCCAAATCTGTAGTTATCCCGCAATCCGCGCTCTACCGCGTTCGATAGCCGCCTCGTCGCCAGGGCAGTTCCTCTACCACTCCCCCGGCCGCCTCAATCTTGGCCCGTGCGCTGGCCGAAAACCGGTGCGCCTTCACCGTGAGCGGGTGCTTCAGTTCTCCGCGTCCCAGAACAACCACCAACTCATCCGCACGCTTGATGATGCCCGCCTCGACCAGCGTCTCTGGCGTGACCTCGGCTCCCTGCTGGAAAACTGTGAGCCGCCCCAGGTTAATCGGCGTGAATCGGACACGCCACGGATCGCGGAAGCCCACACCCCGTGCGAACGGGATCTTCCGCACCAGTGGCAACTGACCGCCCTCGAAGTAAGGCCGCACGCCACCGCCGCTGCGAGCCTTCTGGCCTTTCGTGCCGCGTCCAGCAGTCTTACCCCGCCCGGCAGCGATGCCTCGCCCAACACGCCTACGTTTCTTCACCGCTCCTTCAGCGGGCTTCAATTCATGTGGCTTCACCCTTCACCCCCACCAACCAACTAATCCACTTCTTCCACCGTCACCAGGTGCTTCACCTTAGCGATCATACCTCGGGCAACCGGTGTATCCTTTTGCTCCACCGTCTGATGCATCCGTCGCAGACCCAGCGCCCGCACCGTCCGCTTCTGCCGATAGGAATACCCAATCGGACTTTTCGTAAGCGTAATGCGCAACAGTCTGTCCTTCTTCTTCGCAGCGCTCATCGCCCTCGCCTCCAAAACGGCATCACTCTGACCTCAGGCACACCACGCTCACGGGCCACATCCTCTACACGACGCAGTTGCGCCAGGCCATCCATCGTCGCCCGCACCACGTTGAGAACATTAGAACTGCCCTGCGATTTCGTAAGCACATCGCGTATGCCCGCCGCCTCCAACACGGCACGCACACCTCCTGCAGCGATCACACCTGTGCCCGGTGCGGCCGGCTTAAGCAGCACCTTCGCGCCGCCGCATTGCCCGACTACCTCGTGCGGAATCGTAGTCTGCACCAGCGCCACAGGCCGCATGCTGCGCCGTGCCCGTTCCGTCGCCTTACGAATCGCATCGGGCACACCGCGCGCCTTGCCGATCCCAATGCCGACCTGCCCACGGTTGTCGCCCACTACCCCCACGACGCGGAAGCCAAAACGACGACCACCCTTAACAACCTTCGCGACCCTCGTGATGTCTACAACGCGCTCGTCCAGTTCCTCTCGCTCTTGGAAGACCTTGCGATTCGGTATGCTCCCTCTGGCCATTCTGCCTCCGTTCCGTTGCGCCTCAAAACTCGAGCCCGCCCTCACGGACTGCGTCCGCCAGAGCCTTCACCCGGCCATGATACTTATACCCACCGCGGTCAAAGACCACTATCTTGATGCCACGGCTCAACGCACGCCCCGCCAACACCTCGCCCACCACGCGCGCCTGCTCAGTCTTCGTCAACCCCTGGAGTTGCGCTTTCACCTCTGGATCAATGGTCGAAGCGAAAACCAGCGTGTGCCCCTGGCTATCATCAATCACTTGAGCGTAGATGTGACGCAGGCTGCGAAAAACATTCAACCGTGGTCGCTCTGGCGTCCCAACCACGCGCTTCCGTACACGTCTATGCCGCCGCAGACGGGCCACTCGACGATCAATCTTTGGCATATCTCAACCTCAATCCACCGACTGAGAGCCTATCCGGACAGTCGCTGGGGCCGGTCCCCGGCCGCCCCCCGGCTCGGTCAGAGACCGGGCGGAGCATTTTCGGACAGGCACTAATCAATCTTACCGGCCTTGCCGGCCTTGCGGCGAACGTACTCGCCAACATAACGGATGCCTTTGCCTTTATAGGGTTCCGGTGGCCGCCAGGCACGGATCTCCGCCGCTACTTGCCCCACCAACTCTTTATCAACCCCGCTCACCGTGATCACCTTTGAGCGGGGCTCAACCTCAAACTGAATCCCCTCGGGCAGGGCAATGCGCACCGGGTGAGAGAAGCCTAATTGTAGCAGCAGACTCCCATCTCCCTGCAAATCCACCCGATACCCGACCCCCTGGACTTCCAACCGCTTCTGGAAACCCTGCGTCACGCCGATCACCATGTTATTCAGCAGCGCCCGCGTCGTACCATGCAACGCCTTATGGTGCCGTTGATCGGTCGGACGATGCACCCTCAACCGGACGTCCTCCAGTACAATCTCCATATCCGGGTGGAACTCGCGGGAAAGGCTCCCCTTGGGCCCTGTCACCGCCACATGGCTACCTTGAATATCAACCCTTACCCCCTCGGGTACAGGGATAGGCATATAGCCAATCCGTGACACTACCTGCCTCCTCCATCAGCACCTACCACACGTGGCATAGCACTTCACCACCCACACCCAGACGGCGGGCCTGCTGTCCCGTCAACACCCCCTTGGGCGTCGAGAGAATAGCGATGCCCATGCCGCTTCGCACCCACGGTATCTCCGATGCGCGCGTGTAGACGCGGCGTCCTGGCTTACTAACACGCTTCAGCCCCGTGATTACCGGGTGACGCTCCTTCCTCTCGCCCACGTACTTAAGCCCGATAACCAGTTGTGGATGTGGGCGCTCATTCGTCACATAATAATCCTTAATGAACCCCTCGTTCTTCAAAATCTTGGCCATCGCCACCTTGATCTTGGACGAAGGCACACGCACACCTGGATGTCCCACCACTAAGGCGTTACGAATGCGCGTCAACATATCGGCTATTGGATCGGATGTCGTCATCAAAAGAAACCTCGCTCCCGTTTGCTCACCAACTCGACTTGACCACGCCCGGGATTTCTCCCCTCAAAGCCCGCTCCCGGAAGCAGATACGGCACATCTGGAAGCGCCGGATGTAACCCCGTGGCCGACCGCATATCCTGCAACGGTTCCGCACCTGCACCTTATGCTTGCGTCGCGTCTCTCGAATCGGCAGACACTTTCTCGTCATACTTGCTTCTCCAATCCAGGTCACCCGCCCCTGCGGCGGAACGGCATCCCCAACAACTCCAGCAGCCGCCGCCCCTCCTCGTCTGTACGAGCTGTGGTAACGACGCTGATCTCCATGCCCCGTATTTTATCAATCGAGTCATAATCAATCTCAGGGAACACAAGTTGCTCCCGCAACCCCAGTGTGAAGTTCCCGTGTCCATCGAAGGTATCGGGAACACCACGAAAGTCACGTTGACGCGCCAACGCTACGTTGCACAACCGATCCAGAAACGCCCACAGGCGCTCTCCTCGCAGCGTCACCTTGACGCCGACGGCGCGACCTTCCCGCAGCTTAAAACTCGCGATGGACTTACGCGCCCGAGTGACCACAGGCTGCTGCCCGGTGATCGTCGCGATGTCCCGCACCGTGTGATCCAGTGCCTTAGCATTCTCCAGCGCCTCACCCACGCCCACGTTGACCACGATCTTCCGCAGGTGCGGCACCTCCATGATGTTCCGATACCCGAACTCCTTCATCAGCTCGGGCCGGACCTCCTCACGGTAAAGCCTATACAAACGCTGCATCAGTCTGCCTTCCTACCCCAGGTATGGAAACCCGCTACTAGTCAATTGCCTCACCGCACTTCTTACATACACGCACCTTACGCCCATCCTCCTGCCAGGTAAACTTTACACGCGTGCGTTGATCACACCGTGGGCACACCAGCATAACGTTAGAGATATGAAACGGGGCCTCAAATTCTATGATGCCTGGTTGAACCTGGCTGCGTCCGGCACGGGTGGGACGCTGGTGCTTCTTGACAGTGTTGATCCCAGAGACAACGATACGATTTGCCTTCGGCAATACCCGCTGTACCGTCCCCCGCAGGCCCTGATCGTTGCCAGAAATGACCTCTATAGTATCACCCTTCTTGATTCGATTGCCCACCCTGCACACTCCCTCAATTGTCGCCTCTACAGCACCTCAGGAGCCAGCGAAACGATCTTCATGAAGCCCTTTTCCCGCAACTCGCGGGCCACCGGGCCGAAGATGCGTGTGCCTTTCGGGTTCCGGCTTGCTCCATCCAGAATCACCGCCGCATTATCGTCGAAGCGGATGCTGGAGCCATCAGAACGGCGGTACTCCTTCGCCGTGCGCACAACCACTGCCCGTACGACCTCTCCTTTCTTCACCTGCCCCTTTGGAGTAGATTGCTTCACGGTCGCTACGACAATGTCACCCACTCCACCGTACCGTCGCTTGGAACCGCCCAGCACCCGGATGACGAGGACTTCCCGCGCCCCGGTGTTGTCGGCCACTCGCAGACGGCTCTCCTGCTGGATCATTGCTCAACCCCCGCCGTTGCTCCAGCTTCTGGTCGCTTCAATATCTCCTCCACAACCCACCGCTTCTCACGACTCAGTGGGCGGGATTCGACAATACGCACCACGTCACCAACGCAGCAGACGTTCCCCTCATCGTGAGCCTTGTACTTCTTCGCCCGGCGCAATACCTTGCCGTACCGCGGATGGCGTACCAGACGCTCAACCCGTACCACCACGGTCTTGTCCATCTTGTCGCTCACTACGCTGCCAACGAGATGTCTCCTTGTAGAAGTGGGCCATTCCCTCACTGTGCTGCCTCCTCAACCAACTCAGCGACCAACTCCCGCTCGCGAAGGATCGTCTTCATCTGGGCAATGTCACGCCTCACAGCCCCTACCCGGTTATGATCTTCCAGACGCCCCATGGCCAATTCACGGCGCAGAGCGAAGAGCTCCCGATAGGCATCCTCCAGCCGCCCTTGCAACTCTTCCGTAGTCCAGGTTCGAATCTCCCGTGCCTGCATGCTTCTCCTATTCCCCAGCAAAGATTCCTTCGCGCTTCACGAGCTGGCACTTGATGGGCAGCTTATGGGATGCCAGACGCATCGCCTCGCATGCCATCTCCTCAGACACACCGCCCAGTTCGAACATGATGCGGCCCGGCTTGACCACGGCCACCCAGTGATCCACCGACCCTTTGCCCTTGCCCATACGAGTCTCGGCCGGCTTGGCCGTGACCGGCTTATCGGGGAAAATACGAATCCAATACTTCCCGCGCCGTCGCACATGGTGCACGATTGCTCGCCGCGCTGCCTCGATTTGCCGCGCCGTGATCCACGCCGGCTCCAGGGCTTGCAATCCATACTCCCCGAACACGACCTCGGTCCCGCGCGTGGACTTGCCCTTCATCCGGCCGCGCATCTGTTTGCGATACTTCACTCGCTTTGGCATCAACATCGTCTTGCTCCCTCTCCAACGAACCCAGGCCCTCACGTACCTAAACGACGAAAGGTTTCTCCTGTACCTTTGACTCAGGCAATATCTCGCCCTTGTAGATCCATACCTTCACCCCGATGCGGCCATAGGTTGTGTGCGCCTCTTCTTGAGCGTAATCAATGTCGGCGCGCAAGGTATGCAACGGCACCCGCCCCTCGCGCTGCCATGCCTTACGCGCCATTTCGGATCCATGCAGACGTCCCTTGCACATAACCCTAATCCCCTGCGCGCCAGCGCGCATCGCAGCTTGCACCGCTCGCTTCATCGCCCGGCCATGAGAAATTCGCCGCTCCAACTGGGCAACGATATTCTCCGCCACCAACTTGGCGTCCAGTTCAGGCCGTTCCACCTCCTGCACGTCCACGGAGACACGCTTGCCAGTCATCTCCTCCAATTCCCGGCGCAGCATCTTGACCGCAGATCCCTTGCGTCCGATGACAATGCCAGGCCTCGCTGTCCAGATAGTTATCGAAACCTGATTTGGGAAGCGCTCAATCTCAATACGAGAAATACCTGCACGCACTGCGCCCTCCTGGATGAACCGGCGAATCTTCAAGTCCTCGTGCAACAGGTCGGCGTAATCATCGCCCTCCGCATACCAGCGTGCCTTCCAATCCCGGATCACTCCGAGCCTGAAGCCATAGGGATGAACCTTGCGTCCCAAATCATTCCTCCTTAAGCAATCCGTTCCTACCCATAATCCTCCGTTTTCTCCTCCAGCACCACCGTGATGTGCGAGGAACGTTTACGGATCGGCCTCCAGCGGCCGCGCCCACCGAAGCGCCGTCGCCAGCCCTTTCCGGGCATCACGCCCGACCCCTCATCGGCTACGATGTGCGCCACGTACAAATCGTCACGCGATATCCCGAGATTTTCCTCCGCGTTCGCTACAGCGGAGTGGATCAACTTTGCGACCGGACGTGCCGCTGCATGGGGCAGGAAATGTAACACCTCCAATGCCTCCTTGGCATCCAACCCACGCACCCGGTCAATCACTCGCCGAACTTTACGTGCCGGTATCGGCACGTGCTTCGCCCGGGCCAGCACTTCTGTGCCCATACCCTACCCCTTCCTCATCCCTGCCGTACCCGCCCTTTCCTCTCTCTAACAATGTGACCCCGGAAGGTGCGGGTGGGGGCAAACTCGCCCAACTTATGCCCAACCATATCCTCCGTGATATAAATCGGCACATGCCGCCGGCCATCATGAACGGCAATAGTATGCCCAATCATATGGGGGAAGACCGTCGAAGACCGGGACCAGGTGCGGACCAGCCGCTTCTCCCCCACCTGATTCAATCGCTCAATCTTCCGCAACAACTTCGGATCCACGTATGGTATGGGCCTCTTTAATGGCGATCGTGACATTATCTACCTCGTTCCTCAATCTCCCACTGCTCAATTCCCTATCTACCGCCGCCGCTTACCACGTCGGCGCACGATATACCTATCGGTGGCCTTGTTGCGCCGCGTTTTCTTACCCAGCGTTTTCTTTCCCCAGGGCGACTTGGGACTCGGCATGCCGATCGGCGACCGGCCCTCGCCGCCACCATGAGGATGATCACGAGGCGACATGGCCGAGCCGCGCACCGCCGGACGCCATCCCAACCAGCGCTTCCGACCAGCCTTGCCTAACTTAATGTTACCGTGGTCCACATTGCCCACCTGACCGATGGTGGCAATACACTCCTGGCGTACCAACCGTACCTCACCGCTAGGGAGACGCAACGTCACGTAGTCCCCCTCCCTAGCAAGCACCTGCGCCGAGGTACCGGCCGAGCGCACCATCTGCCCCCCCCGCCCTGGATACAACTCGACGTTGTGCACCAGCGTGCCGAGCGGGATACGTGCCAGCGGAAGTGCGTTCCCCACACGGATCTCCGCATCCTCACCGCTCACCACCGTGTCACCCACCTGCAACCCCAGTGGCGCGATGATATACCGCTTCTCGCCGTCGGCATAGACCAGCAACGCGATGCGGGCCGAGCGGTTGGGATCGTACTCGATGCTCCTCACCCACGCTGGAATACCTACCTTATCGCGATTGAAGTCAATCAGCCGGTATCGCCGCTTATGCCCACCACCTCGATGGCGCACCGTGATGCGTCCCTGCACGTTACGACCAGACTGCTTACGCAATGAACGCAGCAGGCTACGCTCCGGCTCCGTGTGCGTAATCTCCTCAAAAGTCGAACCGGTCATCCCCCGCCGGCCAGGTGAGGTGGGCTTATATACCTTTATCGCCATACTACACCCTTTCAAATACCTCCAGCCGCTGACCCTTCGCCACAGTGACCACAGCCTTCTTCCACGGTGAGCGGCGCATCATCCCACGGCGTCCGTACCGCCTGGTAGCCTTGGCTGGCACATTCATCACATTGACCGCCACAACGTCTATCCCGTAGATAGCCTCAATCGCCCGCTTCACCTCGATCTTATTCGCGCGACGATCTACCTCGAACGTGTACTGTCCCAACTCCGAAGCCTGATAGCGCGCTTTCTCCGTATCAATCGGCTGGATGATCACCTTATAGGGATTCATCGTCCACCTACCCTAGTAGAATGCTTTCGATCACCTGCAGCACACCCAACGGCATCAACACATGATCATATGCCAACAAATCATGGACGTTAAGGTAACTGGCTCGCAATGTCTTCACCTGCGGCAGGTTGCGTGCCGACTTCTCCACCGGCTCGTTCCGCTCCGGCAGCAAGATCAGCACACGCCGATCCAGCCCGAGGTTCCCCAACACTGCCACCATCTCTCTGGTCTTAGGCATTTCCATCTCCAGCACGTCCAGCACGACGATCTGGTTCTCCATCGCCTTAGCCGACAGGGCCGAGCGCAGCGCAGCGTGTCGCATCTTGCGCGGCATCTTCTTGATGTACTTGCGCGGCTTCGGCCCGTGAGCCACCCCACCACCGACGAACAGGGGGGCGTTACGGCTGCCGTGGCGTGCCCGCCCGGTACCCTTCTGCCGATACCACTTGGCCTTGGTGCGATTCACCTCGCCGCGAGACTTCGTCTTATGCGTCCCCAGGCGAGCATTCGCCAGTTGACGCACCAAGGCCTGATGCATCAATGGCACGTTGACGGGGACCTCGAAGATGTCGGAGCGCAACTCAACCTCGCCAACTTCTTCTCCTCTGGTATTGTACATTGGAACAACCATCGCTCTCCTCACAGGCTATTCGCCCCGTCGCCTGGCCAACTCTCTCGACTTGCGAGCCTGCTTGATCATCACCAGCCCACCTTTGGTACCCGGCACACCACCACGCACCGCCAGCAGGTTCCGCTCTGGGTCCACCAACTCCACCCGCAGGTTCTGGGCCGTGACACGCCCCCCTCCCATACGACCGGGCATCCGTTGCCCTTTCCACACTCGACCGGGATAAGCGCAGGCACCGATGGAACCCGGCGCACGCTGCCGATCCGACTGACCGTGCGTCTTGGGGCCGCCTCCAAAGCCGTGTCGCTTGACCACGCCCGCGAAGCCTCGCCCTTTCGAGATGCCGACTATGTCCACGCAATCGCCGGCCTCAAAGACATCCACCAGGATGCGTTGCCCCTCCTCGGCCTCCTCATCTCGCAGGCGGAACTCCCGCAGGTAACGCAGCGCAGATATCCCGTTGCGCGCCAGATGCCCCTTCTCTCCGCCACTCAACCGCTGCGGCTTCACTTCCTCAAAGCCAAGTTGAACAGCACGGTACCCATCCTGCTCAAGCGTCTTCACGTGAGTCACATAGCATGGCCCCGCCTCAATGACCGTCACGGGGACAGCCTCTCCGCGATCGTCAAATATTTGCGTCATTCCAACTTTTCTGCCCAGGATCACCTTCACACCAACACCTCCCCAGGGGACACGTAGCCTGACAGTGACGCTCCCCCGCCGCAGGCAGAGGCTTCATTGGTGGCGACCAGCCCCAGCCTTCCCCCTACGTGGGGAAATCCGGTGACAGCCAGCCCACGCCGCCATCCCCACGTCAGCAGGGACAATGCAGAGGAGAAAGCAGAACCCGCTCACCCTCCTCATTCTACCTACTTCCTATCTACTTCTGTCACCTATTTATAGCTTGATCTCGATATCTACACCGGCCGGCAGATTCAACCGCATTAGAGAATCAATGGTCTTGTTATCCGGCTCGATGACGTCAATCAGTCGCTTGTGGGTGCGAATCTCGAAATGTTCGTGCGAATCCTTGTCAATGAAAGTCGAGCGACGAACGGTAAAGCGCTCGATCTTGGTCGGCAGAGGCACAGGCCCCACCACCGTAGCGCCTGTGCGCTCCGCCGTCTCCACAATGCGCTTAGCCGATTCGTCAAGCACACGATGATCGTAGGCCTTCAACCGGATGCGAATCCTCTGCTTGGCCATACTCCGCCACCTAGTCCAGAATCTCGGTGATGACACCGGCGCCGACGGTCAGGCCACCCTCGCGAATGGCAAAACGGGAGCCCCTCTCGACGGCGACTGGCTCGATCAACTCCACTTCTAGGTTGACACTGTCGCCTGGCATCACCATCTCCACGCCCTCCGGCAAGCGGATCTCTCCCGTCACATCCATCGTGCGAATGTAGAACTGCGGCCGGTAGCCGTTGAAGAAGGCCTTGTGACGACCACCCTCTTCCTTCTGCAGCACATATACCTCGCTCATGAAGTGCCGGTGAGACTGGATGCTGCCCGGGATCGCAACGACCTGGCCACGCTGCACCTCATCCCGGTCCACACCCCGGAGCAACAACCCCGCGTTATCGCCCGCCATCACACTGTCCAGCTTCTTGCGGAACATCTCCATGTCGGTGACGACAGTCTTGGTGGGCTCGTCCTGCAGGCCGACGATCTCCACCTCGGTCATCGGCACCATCACACCTCGATCGACGCGGCCAGTCACCACCGTACCCCGCCCCTTGATCGAGAAAACATCCTCGATGGACATCAAGAATGGCTTATCCTCATCCCGCACCGGCATGGGGATGTAATCGTCAATCACACGCACCAGTTCCCAGATGCACTGATACTCGGGCGCGTCTGGGTCGGTGCTCTCGCTCTGCAGTGCCTGGAGGGCACTTCCGCGCACGATAGGCGTATCGTCACCGGGGAAGCCGTACCCATCGAGCAGCTCCCGCAACTCCAACTCGACCAATTCCAGCAACTCCGGATCGTCCATCAGGTCCACCTTGTTCAGGAAGACCACGATGGCCGGCACGTTCACCTGGCGGGCCAGAAGCACGTGCTCTCGCGTCTGCGGCATCGGGCCATCCGCTGCCGAAACGACCAGGATCGCCCCATCCATCTGCGCCGCCCCGGTGATCATGTTCTTGATATAGTCCCGGTGGCCCGGGCAGTCAATGTGAGCATAGTGCCGGTTCTCTGTCTCGTACTCGACGTGAGCGATAGCCACAGTCAGAATCTTCGTCGCGTCACGGCGGAACATCTTCACGTCCGCCCTTGCCACTTCCTCATACGCCTGGAACTCGGCCAACCCTTTTAAGGAGAGCACCTTCGTTAGGGCAGCAGTGAGAGTCGTCTTGCCGTGATCAATGTGCCCGATGGTGCCCACGTTGAGGTGCGGCTTTGTACGTTCAAATTTCTTCTTCGCCATTTCTCACTCCTTTCATCTCACTTCCTTCGGATGACATAACTCTGCTGTACTACCAGCCTCCACCATACATAATGGCGTTCATCCGCTGTTGATCTACTTCCGCATAATGGTTAAACTCCATCGTAAAAGTGCCCCGTCCCTGCGTCAGACTGCGCAGGTCGGTCGCATACCCAAACATCTTCTCCAGAGGGACAAAGGCGCGTATCGCCTGTATCCCTCCTACCCGAGACGCCACTTCCCTGATCTCGGCCCCCCGAGCGTTCAGATCTCCCATCACCTCGCCAGTGTACGTCTCCGGCACAACCGTCTCCAGGTCCATCACCGGCTCCAACAAGACTGGCCCGGCCACCTCCACTGCCTGGTTGAAAGCCATCGTGCTAGCCACTTTGAAGGCCAGTTCAGAGGATGTCTCCTCATTCAACTCCGCGCCGAGCAATCGGACCTTCACATCCACGAGTCGGTAGCCAGCCAACACGCCACCCTCCATCGCCTCGTGGCAGCCCCGCTTGACCGCCTCGACGAACTCGGGGGGCAAAACCCGGGCCCGCGTGACACTCTCAAAGAGAAACCCTCCCCCGGCAGGCAGTGGCTCCACCTCCAGCCACACGTGGCCGAAGTGCGTCCGGCCCCCAACCTGTCGCTCGAACAACCCCTCGCCTTCAGCCCGCTGCGTGATCGTCTCGCGGTAACTGACCCGCGGACGGCTCACCCGCCCGCTCACACCAAACTCCCGCATCAGCCGGTCGGTCAGGATTTCCAGGTGCAACTCTCCCATCCCAGAGATGAGCGTCTGCCCAGTGTTATCGTCAATCCGAACCACAAAGGTAGGGTCTTCTTCAGCCAGCTTTTGCAACCCTTCGGCCAACCGATCCTGATCGGCCGCCGTCTTCGGTTCAATCGCTACCGAGATGACTGGCTCTGGGAAAGAGATGGGCTCCAAGATAATCGGCCCGCTGGGCGTACACAGCGTCTCGCCGGTGAAGGTATCCTTCAGCCCCAACGTCGCGCCGATGTCTCCCGCGCCCAATTCCTGAATTTCCTCCCGGTGATCAGCGAACATGCGGATCAACCTACCGATGCGTTCCCGGCGGCGCTTGGTGGCGTTGACAACCCTCGAACCTACCTTCACCTTCCCGGAATAGACCCGGAAATAGGCGAGCCGGCCCACATATGGGTCACTTGCGATTTTAAAGACCAATGCTGCCAGTGGCACGTTTAGGTCTGCCGGGCGGGTCTCCACCTTTTTAGTGTAAGGGTTGATCCCCTTCACTGGCGGAACGTCCAGCGGTGACGGCAGGCAGTCTACCACCGCATCGAGCAGGGGCTGGACACCCTTGTTGCGCAAGGCCGAGCCGCACAAGACCGGGTTTAATTGCCCGGATAAGGTAGCTCGCCGCAGCGCCCGACGTAACTGACCAGCTGAGATCTCCTGCCCTTCCAAATAGAGCGTCATCAACTCATCGTCGGTCTCGACGATCTGCTCTACGGCTCGCTCCCGCGCCTTCAGCACCACCTCTTCCAACCCAGGCGGTATCTTCACGACCTCAGGTGACGCCCCCAGTTCGTCCGTCCAAACAATGGCCTGCATCTTCAGCAAGTCCACCACTCCCCGAAAATCGGCCTCGCTACCGATAGGCCATTGAATAGCGACCGGATTGGCAGCCAGTCGCTCGCGGATCGTCTCGATCGCGTGGGCGAAGTCGGCGCCCAACCTATCCATCTTGTTAATAAAAGCGATCAACGGCACACCGAATTCCTGTGCCTGTCGCCACACCGTCTCCGATTGCGGTTCCACCCCGGGCACCGCATCGAAGACGACGACACCGCCGTCGAGGACACGGAGACTTCGCTGCACCTCCGCAGTGAAGTCAATATGCCCAGGCGTATCCACGATGTTAATCTGACAGTTCCGCCAGAAGCAAGTCACTGCCGCAGCAGTGATTGTGATACCCCGCTCCCGCTCCTGCGCCATCCAGTCCGTGACCGTCGTCCCCTCGTCCACGTTACCCATCCGGTGAGTACGACCGGTGCAGAACAGGATGCGCTCAGTCGTCGTCGTCTTACCCGCATCAATGTGCGCAATGATCCCAATATTCCGAATGCAGTCCAGCGAGTTTCGTGTGACCATCGCTTGCCCGCCCCACCTACCAGCCCTGCTCCCCATCCGCGAGCGTATCCTTCTGCTAGGTGGCGGGGTCGTCCCGCAAAACAAGCGGCCTACGATGGACCACCTACCACCGGTAGTGAGCAAAGGCCCGGTTGGCCTCAGCCATCCTGTGTGTATCTTCCCTCTTTTTAACTGCCGCCCCGGTCCCACGTGCTGCGTCCATCAACTCACTGGCCAGTTTTTCGGCCATAGACTTGCCGGGGCGATTGTGCGCAGCGGCTAGCAGCCAGCGCATCGCCAGGCTAAGCCTGCGGCTCGGCGGCACCTCCACCGGGATTTGGTACGTGGAGCCCCCCACGCGACGCGGTTTGACCTCCAGCACTGGTGAGATATTCCTCATCGCCTCTTCCATCACCTCCAGCGGAGGCCGCTTCATCCTATTCTGCACAATGTCCAACGCGTCGTACACAATCCGCGCTGCAGTGCTTTTCTTTCCCCCCCTCATCAATTTATTGATGAACTGAGCCACCATCACGCTATTGTAGCGGACCTCGGGTTTAACCTGTCGCTTGGGCGGACGATATCTTCGGGGCATAGCTCACCTGCCTCAACATCTACCTTCTAGGACGCTTGGTCCCATACTTGGAACGTTGTTGCATACGATCTTCCACACCCATTGTATCAAGAGCGCCACGAACGACGTGGTAGCGCACACCAGGCAGGTCCTTAATGCGCCCTCCCCGCACCAACACAACTGAGTGCTCCTGCAACGTGTGCCCCTCGCCCGGCACATAGGCAGTCACCTCGATGCCATTGGTCAACCGCACGCGAGCGATCTTCCGCAGCGCGGAGTTGGGCTTCTTAGGTGTCATCGTCCGCACCTGCGTGCACACACCACGCTTCTGCGGCGCTCCTTTGGAACGCCGGGCCCGTCGCTGTTTGAAAGAATTAAACGTGTACCGCAACGCGGGCGACTTGGATTTGCGCGTCTTAGGCTTTCTTCTCTTGCGAACCAACTGATTGATAGTGGGCACGCCTACCTCCCCAAACTCAGTGAAGAAGGCCACCCACCCGTACCGATGGCCTTCCTCCACAACACTCAACCAATCCTCTCTGCTTGTCAACCAGGCAGCAGGGGCTTTGGCTGCTGCCCACTCTAACGAGCGTACATTCTACCACGAAATTGCCAGAAGTCAAACAGGCCATACACGTTTTTGTAACTATCCTATCCAACCTGCCGGACGAAGCCCAGGCAAAGAACATTCCCCTTAACTATTGCCGAGTACAAAGCAGGATTGTATTAACGCCTCCGCTGTCTCAGACTCAGGAGGCCCATACCCAACAGGGGAGTCCTGGTTTTCTCCTCACCCCGGCCGAAGTCTATCACCTCACCATCCTGGGTGACCGCTTCGACCGCCAGTCCCAGGCTTTGTAGTTCCTTCACCAACACCTTGAACGAAGCGGGGACCCCTGGCTCTTGGATAGCCTCCCCTTTAACGATGGCCTCGTAAGTCTTGACACGGCCCTGCACATCGTCCGACTTGATGGTGAGCATCTCCTGGAGGACGTGAGCGGCACCGTAAGCCTCCAGCGCCCACACCTCCATCTCACCAAAACGCTGACCACCAAACTGTGCCTTGCCACCCAGTGGCTGTTGCGTCACCAGGCTATAGGGCCCTGTAGAGCGCGCATGTACCTTGTCCTCGACCAGGTGGGCCAGTTTCATCATGTAAATCATACCCACCGTCACCGGTTGGTCAAATGGCTCGCCCGTCTTGCCATCATAGAGAATCATCTTGCCCAGAATCGGCAATGGGTCGGAGGTCTCCATACTCACCCGCGTGGCCAACATCTCGACTGCTTCATCATCCAGGTCGGCCACCTCCTGACTACGGTCTTCTAACCAGATGCGCAGGCAGGCTATACTCGCCCGCCGATCCGCCACGGCCCGCTCGGCTAACGTGCGCGTGTCATCTTCATAAGAGAGTAACTCGTCCGGCTCATAACCCCTCTCTCGCAGCCATTCGCGCAGCACCGCCCGCCGGGCATAGACACGCTCCATAATCAGCCGGTCTACGTCGTAACCACGCTCTGCCAACCAAGCGACGATATACAGCCGCCGCGCTTCCTCATCATCCCTCAGCGTCTCCAAAGGATAGTCCTGCCCCTTCAGCCAGGCCCACGCACGTTCGGTAATCTCACTCCAGGCGCGGTCAATGAGCCAGGCTCGCGCCAGTTCCGCCTCGACCTGGGATTCGTTCGCACCGTCAAAAACCGGCGTGATGGCACGAAAACCAAGCCGATAAGCAGACCACCCCAGATGAGTCTCCAGGATCTGGCCGATGTTCATCCGCCCCGGCACACCTAACGGGTTCAGTATCAAATCAATAGAGGTGCCATCAGCCAGGAAAGGCATATCTTCTACAGGCATAACCCTGGAGACGACTCCCTTGTTACCATGGCGGCCTGCCATCTTGTCACCCTCGGTGATCTTCCGCCCTTGAGCCACGCCGACGCGCACCATCTTTTCCACACCTACCTTGAGATCCTGATGCTCCTCGCGGTCGAAGACCTTAACATCCACCACCTTGCCACGCTCTCCGTGAGGCAGGCGCAGGCTGGAATCCTTCACCTCGCGGGCTTTCTCGCCGAAGATGGCACGCAGCAGCTTCTCCTCAGGACTCAGCTCCTTCTCACCTTTTGGCGTGATCTTGCCTGCCAGAATGTCCAGAGGCCCCACCTCCGCCCCGACGCGGATGATACCATCCGTATCTAAGTCCTTCAACGCTTCATCGCCTACGTTGGGAATGTCGCGAGTGATCTCCTCCGGCCCGAGTTTGGTGTCACGAGCCTCTACTTCGTGCTTCTCGATATGGATGGAGGTAAACTTGTCTTCGCGTACCAGACGTTCGCTGATGAGAATAGCATCCTCAAAGTTTCCCCCCTCCCAGGAGATGAAGGCACACATCACATTGTGCCCAAGCGCCAGTTCACCATCCTCGGTCGAGGAACTGTCCGCAAGCGCCTGGCCTTCGCGCACTCGCTGCCCTTTGTAGACAATAGATCGCTGATCAATACAGGTACTCTGATTTGAGCGCTGGTACTTGTGAAGATGGTAAACGTGCAATCCACTGGCATGGCGAACTACAACCTTGTCACCCGTGACGCTGATGACATCCCCATCCTCTTTCGCCAGCACAACCTGCCCCGAATCAAGGGCAGCCTGCCGCTCCATCCCGGTGGCTACCAGCGGCGCTTCGGGCTGAATAAGCGGCACCGTTTGACGCTGCATGTTGGAGCCCATCAGTGCACGATTAGCATCATCGTGTTCTAGAAAAGGGATTAGCGATGCCGAAACGCCCACGATCTGGCAAGGTGCGACATCAATGTAATCAATCTTCTCCGGCACGGCTGATAGGAACTGGTCGGCATAGCGGGATGAAACGCGCGGCTGCACAAAATGCCCTTTCTCATCCAATTCAGCATTGGCCTGTGCAATCGTATAGCGGTCTTCTTTATCGGCCGAGAGGTACACAAGTTCATCACTCACCACTGGCACGATAGGAACTTCCTCTGCAAAGCCCAAAGCAACAATCCGTACAGCCAACTCGGGCGTCACTTCCGTCCCTGCCTCAGCCACCACTTCGCCGCTCTCAGGGTCAATCACGTCCTCCCTCAGCGTCTGACCGGTAAGCGCTTCGACGGTGAGCTCCACCGTACGGATAACTTTACGATAGGGCGTCTCGATGAAGCCTAGGGAATTGACACGGGCGTAGGTCGCCAGGCGGCCGATCAACCCGATGTTGGGTCCTTCGGGGGTCTCAATGGGACAGATACGCCCATAATGGCTGTAATGCACATCGCGCACATCGAAACCTGCTCGTTCGCGCCGCAGCCCCCCCGGTCCCAGCGCCGAAAGAGTGCGCTTGTGGGTCAGTTCTGCCAGCGGGTTGGTCTGCTCCATAAACTGCGAGAGTTGGCTGGAGCCAAAGAACTGGCGGATGACCGCAACCACCGGGCGAATGTTAATCAGGTTAACTGGCGTCAACGATTCGGATTCACGGATGGACATACGCTCTATCACTAACCGCTCCATACGACGCAGGCCTATCCGTAACTTGTTTTGAACCAGTTCGCCTACCGTCTTGACGCGACGGTTGCCCAAATGGTCAATGTCATCGGCATCCACGATGCCGTTGTCAATGCGGATCATGCGCTCTACCAAGGCTACCAGATCCCGCTTGGTGACGTTGCGATGTTCGGGGTCTATGTCGAGGCCAAGCCGCTGATTCAGTTTGTAACGGCCCACTCGCTGCAGGTCGTAGCGCCGAGGATCGAAGAGTTGCTGTTCCAGATACTCACGTGCATTCTCCAGCGTAGACGGGTCGCCAGGACGCAGGCGACGATAGAACTCCAACAGTGCTTCCTCAGCCAGTGTACGCCCACCTCTTGGTTCCCAGTTCGGCTCCTGACGAATAGTCGTGGGAATGTACTGATGGTTAGGATTACTGTCGGCATCCTGGAAAAGCATCAACAACTCCTCGTCGCTTCCACTCCCCAGGATGTTGCTCCCAGTCCGGTCGTCCACCGCTGCCAGGGCCCGCAACAGGATAGTGACAGGCAAAGTGCGCTTACGGTTAAACTTGATAGTGAGATAGTCAGACTTACGGGTCTCGAACTCCATCCAGACGCCACGATCAGGAATAAGTTTAGCCGTACTGAGCCGCCGACCGGTAACCCGATCTTCCACAACGTCGAAGTAAACGCCAGGAGAGCGAATCAACTGGCTGACGACAACTCGCTCGGTACCGTTGATGATAAAAGTGCCGTTCTCGGTCATCAACGGGAAATCGCCGAGGAAGATCTCCGATTCAACAATCTCACCCGTATCGTGGTTGTCAAGCACCACCTGGACGTACAGCGGAGCCGCATGCGTGATATCCCGCTCGAGGCACTCTTCCTCTGAATACTTAGGCTCGCCGAAACGATAACTAAGGTCGAACTGCGCTTCCCTGGCCTTAGAGCCAGGGAAGTACAGTTTGAGATTACCATTGAAACTCTCGATGGGGGAAATTTCGTCAAAGAGCTGAGCCAAGCTCTCTTCTTGGAACCAACGGAAGGACTCGAGTTGGACCTCGATCAGCCGCGGCAGTCTCCCCGCGCTGGTGATGCGGGCATAAGACTTACTCCCCAGACAAGTCATCACCGTTTTTCCTTTCTCTTCCTAGCCATTCAGGCCACTGCACAATGCATTTATGTCATCATATGAAATTGGTGAACTAAAATTATAACACCAAAAACCAATTTGTCAAAAATCGGCAGGGTTCGGAACGATGGTGGCGTCATCCACTGCAAGCAGCAATAGGAAATTTGTCACCCTGGAGCATTCCAGGGGACCTGGTCGTTTGTCAAAAAAACCTCCACCTGCAAGCATACCGCTTAATTCTTCACCGGAATGCAATGTGCCAGATCCAGCCGCATCTGCACCAGCACGCGCAGTTTCTGGAAACCGGCCGCCTCCAACACCACGACCAGCGGATCAGCAGGGCTTGGCAATACAGCCTCAACCATCTTCTTAGGGGCGCCACGCAGACTGGCTACACCCTGTTGCACCAGCATGGCCTCCAGACGACCACTGTGCCCAGGTTCCACCAACACCTCCAGCCGATCTGGGCGGCGTCCACGTTCGCGCAGCGCCCGCACCGCCCCACAGACCATACCGTTCTCCTCGACCACCCACCAAGACTCGCGCCGCCCTTCGAGCCAGCAACCGAGGGCTCGCCCCCAGCCTGGCCTATAGTCCTCTTTTCGCAATTCCAGCAATGAGCGTTGGGATTCAGAGACGCCAGCGCGCACCAATTCGATCAGCGCCGTGCTATCGCGGCTACGCCCCCGACGCAGGGAAGGACATGGCGGTGGATTCCCGGCCCACGGTAGACCCACTGGCCGCAGCATGTGCAGCGTCCTGCCGACATCTCGGAAACCCAGGCGCTCGTAGAGCCGACGTGCTACCTGGTTATCGGCCTGCACCTCCAGTCCCACCCAGCGCCCACCTCGCGCAGAAATCGCCTCCAACGCCGCCTGTATCAAGACACTAGCGATGCCGCGCTCCTGCCAGTCGGGGTGGACGGCTACGTTGCCGACAAAGAAACCGCCCCATCCCAGTGCGCGCCGCAGCGAGACATTACCCACCACGTGTCCCTGCTCGACCCACACGAAGCCCGATGCACCCCCCGCCCCGCTCCACCCAGGCCAGTAGAGCCACCACAACAGCGGGTTCCACCGGGCAACGCGGCGCATCTCCGCCAGCGCTACCTGACCGTCAGGACCTAGCCTGTCGCTGAAAGCAGCGGCAATCAACCCAGCGACTGGCTTGAGGTCCCGGTAGGGATCAAAGGGACGCACTCCAGTTTGAACACACTCCCCACGTAGCACAGCGGCCATCACAGGCTAATCTCCCACAGTCTCCTCCCGCCAACGGTGCCCCCTTCGACCAACACGTGCTGCCATGCCAGGTGAAACGACGGGGGCGATCTCACCCGCCATGCTGGAGTACGCCTCGACGGTAGCCGTCTCGCTCACGGCCGTCACAACCGATCCTCCAAATAACGACGCAGCAGGTCGAGTGCAGCCTCGGCCGAGCGCTCTTTGTTCTCCCAGCGGTTGCCATTCCACATGTGCTGCTCTACCCACTCACCATCGGATGCAGACAGCGCAATATAGACCAGGCCCACGGGCTTCTCTGGCATGCCGCCGCCAGGCCCAGCGATACCGGTCACAGCCAGACCTATGTCGGCGCGGAGGGCACGCCGCGCGCCCTCTGCCATCTCCCGCGCCGTCTGTTTGCTCACCGCGCCATAGTGATACAAGGTGTCATGCTGCACGTGAAGGATCAGTTCCTTGACATCATAGGAATAGGCCGTGATAGAGCCCTCGTAGTAAGTCGAACTGCCGGGGACGTTGGTGATGCGGTGACCAACGAGTCCACCAGTGCACGATTCGGCTACTGCCAACGTCATCCGGCGCTGCTTAAGCAGCCTGCCGACAATTACCTCAAGGGCATTCTCGTTCGGTGGTCCCACCTGTCCCCTCTATGTACAAATAATCTGAGGCAATAGCGCAAAACTCACCCTGTGACCCTGAGCGGCCTGCCCTGAGCGCAGTGAAGGGAAGCAAAGCAAAGGGTCTCCACCAGAGTAAAGGGAGATTCTTCGCTACGCTCAGAGTGACGGCTAACCGTCAGGGCGACTTTTGCGGTACTGCAATCTGAGTATTTGGCGACTTAAAGGGGGAAGGCTCGGTACACCTTCCCCCTCGAAGAGACAATCACCCCCACATCCACTTACGTCAAGTGCCCCCAAAGGGATTCGAACCCTTGTCGCGGGCTTGAAAGGCCCGTGTCCTAGACCAGGCTAGACGATGGGGGCACTTGTATATTCATTCTACCACAAAGCCCCACCGCGTCAAGCACCATTTCTTGAGCCAGAGCAGCAACCGCATGACCCGGAAACCCACGGCGGACGCGCCACTCTCCGCTTGAAACACGGGTGAGACACCCGCAAGGCCGAACTACTCACGCCCGGCCTGGCTGTCCCATGGGCTGTTACGCGACGTGCCAGCCGATCCAGGATAACTCAGTTTGCTACTCCCTCCCCCTCGCTCCACTCCCACGCCTCCGCCAGATTCTCGTACAACGTGCGGCTGAATCCCGTGACCGTGAGGAATCGGTCCAGTAGCGTACGTTCCATTTCGGCGTCACGAACCTCAAGATAGGCACTGTAGATCAACGCCAGGTCAAGATTCAACGCTTTATTCAGTGTGCGCATCGTGGACGAGAGCACCTGGGGGCGTCCACCCAGCCTTCTCTGAGCGAATCTGAATAACTCCCTACGTGCCAATTCCTCCAGCAGAATGACGTCCTCGAACGTCAGGTCAATCTCCACCAACTCCCACCCGAACGTCAAACGCTCCTCAACGTACTCCCCGTCGAACGTTCCATTGAGCAAGCCCATCAACCATTCACGGAGCACGCTGTGCAGGCGCTGGACGAAGCGCGCATTGGACATCAGCGGCTGCGTACCCTTGAACTTTGCCAACTGCTTGCCGAGAGCCTTGATCACCTCGGTGAGATCAGAGTCCAGGCAGCGACGCAGTTTGGCAATCCGTGCTCGGTCAGCTAAATCCCACCCGATATACATTTTGATCCTGTCAAACCAGGCCATCACCACGGGGCACACCCTCCACCTATCCTCATTAGTTGTCCCACGAGCCTCTTTCACTCTGGCTAGTACCGGCTGCCTCTCTCTCTGCCAAGCCAGCCCAGGTCGTCCACAATCAAGACGTGCTTGGCAAAGACCATCGGCCTGAGCGTCCAGCGGAACAGCGCCATGCCCAAAGAACCATGTCTGGGCACAAGAGCAAACATAGCATACCACAGGAAACTGTGTCTGCGGGTTGCGAAGGGGTTACGATTTGGTTACAAGGGGGTAGGGTCAGCCTGCGTCAGAGCCACTGCTCGCGAACATGTAACCAACGCCGCGCACATTGAGGATATACCTGGGGTTAGATGGATTCATCTCCATTTTCTTACGCAGGCGGCGGATATGTACCCTGACGATCGCACGCGCGCCCCAGGCGTCGGTTTCGTACCCCTGGGCGCGCTGCACCAATTCCTGCGGGCTCCAAACCTGATCTGGAGTCTCCATCAGGCAAACCAATATCTTGAACTCGGTCGGAGTCAGGTCAAGCGGTCGTCCCTGCAGCATGACAACGTGTTTCTGACGGTCCACCACGACATCGCGAATCTGGATAAAACGACTGGGCTGAGAAGATACTGTCTCTTCAACCACCTCCGCACCTTCTACTGTGACCAACTCAGAAAGTGTGCGTTGCAGTTGACTGACCAAATGCTGACGCTGCTGCTCTTGTTGACGCTTCGTCAAGCCCTTGCGCACGCTCCCCAGGATCTCCGGGATAGGACAGGGCTTAAGCAGGTAGTCATGCGCACCTTGTCGAATGGCCTGAATCGCGGTCTCCAGCCTCCCGAAAGCAGTCAGCAGAATAATCACTGTGCCGGGAGACTCTTTCTGCACTGCTTCAGTCACCTCAAGCCCATCCATCCCAGGCATCTTGAGGTCGAGCACCATCAGGTCAAAGGGACCGCTCTTGCCCAACAGACTCAGAGCCTCTTCGCCACTGGCAGCCGTAGCGACCTGGTACCCTTCCAGCCTCAATATCTCCGCCAGAGAGATGCGCGCCACAGCCTCATCGTCCACCACCATAATGCGTGCTGCTCGGTCTTGCTCTGCCATTTCTCCATCCTCACTGCGTGGCAGGCTCGAGGGTCAGGCCACTCTCCGTCTCCACCCGGTGCACGGGCAACTTCACGACGAAGGTCGCCCCCTGGCCCGGCTGGCTCGATACTTCGATCGTCCCACCGTGGCGCTCAATGATTCCGTAACTGATGGCCAACCCCAGCCCGGTGCCGTCGAGTTTGGTCGTATAAAAAGGCTCAAACAGATTGGTGATCTGTTCTGCCGACATACCCGCTCCAGTGTCACGGAAATATACCTGCACCCACTCGCCGTCCTCCGAAAGCATCGTCTCCAATCGCAGGTCGCCGCCTGAGGGCATGGCTTCGATGGCGTTGATGACAATATTCAAGAACACCTGGGTAATCTGGTCGGAAACTACAGGCACAAAGGGCAAGTCAGGGCTCAGGTGAGTATGCACACGAACACCACCATGTTGCAGCCGTTTGTGAGCCAAGGCCAGCACGTTTTCTACGACGCTGTTGACGTCGGCGGGCGCTACACCGCCGCGCGAGGGCCGATAGAAATCTAACATGCGCTGCACGATCTCAATCAACCGTTGCACTTCGGTCTGGGCCATGTTCAGATATTGCAAGCGTTTATCGTCGCCAAGACGCTCGTGCAGGCTCAGATGCAGACTGTTGTGAATCGCCTGGAGGGGGTTATTGATCTCGTGGGCAATGGAGGCAGCCAGCCGACCGATAGCTGCCATCTTCTCTGCCTGCACAAGTTGTGCCTGGGAACGTTCCAACTCCTTTGCGAAGTCGGCCAACTCACTGTACAGACTGGCGTTGTCCACCGCCACCGCAACTGAGGCCGCCATCGCCTGCAGCAGTTCCAGGTCCTGCTCGGTGAATACCCCATCCAGTTTGTTGGTTACCTCAATGGCACCAATCACTCGATCGCGGATTCTCAACGGCACACAGAGGATAGTATGCGAGATGAAACCTGTTTCCTCATCTACCTTAGCCGAGAAGTGGGGGTCGCGCTCGACATTGTTGACGAGTTTGGGCTCACCAGACTGTACCACATAGCCCACGATACCCTCTTCCGGTTGGATGGTCCGGCCAGTGATCCAACCCTGCTCGGGGCTAAAGGTCTTACGAAAGATCAACCCACCTATTTCCTCATCCACCAGCACTAGGGAGCCAGTCTCGACATGCAGGATTTCACGAATACCCTGTATCGTCGTCTCCAGGACTTCATCGAATTCCAGGCTAGAGGTAACCATGCGGTTGATCTCGATAAGGGCCGACAGCTCCTGATTTCGCCGCCGCAGTGCCTGCTCGCTGCGGCGAATGCGCATGACGGCGTCAATCCGCGCCAACAGTTCCTGGGGATCGAAAGGTTTGGTAAGGTAATCGTCGGCTCCCAATCCCAAGCCCAGCGTCTTATCGCTGATCGAGTCGAGGGCCGTGGTCATAATGATAGAGGTATTACGAAGCACAGGGTCAGCCTTGACGCGGGCGATCACCTCGTAGCCGTCCATCCCCGGCACCATAATGTCTAGCAAGACCAGATCAATCTCGCGCCCTGCTGCCGCCTCCAGACGCAATAGAGAAAGCGCTTCCTCGCCGGAATACGCAGCCTGTACCTGGCAATGTACCAGTGCCAGCATGTTCTGCATCAGTTCCACCATCTCGGCGTCATCCTCGACGATGAGGATGTGGGGAGATGCCATTTGCTGACTGTCGTTCATCTCGCTATCGCTACGTAACGCGCCCTTTGCAAACGCGCGTAACACATAAGGGGCTTTCTCAACGACCGATTATACGCCTTTTGCGAACGCGCACAAATGCGCAATACTACGTAATGTGTAGTGCACAAACCATGATAGCGTTCATTCGATCTCCGCCAGTATAAAGAGAGGGCCTGAACTCGCGCATCACGCACTACTCATTACTCTACATCGAGCATCTCGATATTCCATAACTCGCTTCGTGCTGTAGGATCCAGCGTGAAATTCAGCACATTCGGCCGGGCGACAGCAATCCGTAGCCACATAAACAGCGGGATGGCGGGAAGTTCCTCAGAGAAGATGACCTGTGCCTGCTTGTGGTATTCCTCGTATTGGGGGGTGCCGGGCAACGCCTGGAGCGCCGCCTGGCAGACCGCATCGTAGTCGGGATTGCTGTAACCGGTGGAATTACCCCCATACCAGCGCCCTTTGTCTGGGATTTCAGAAGATATGTAATGCCCACACGGGGGAAGGGCATCGAACCACCACGCCGTTTCGGCCAGGTCGAACTGGCGACCAAAGAGTGGCCCTTCGGGTCCATCGGCGAAGAACTCCCACGAGGGCCTGGTTTCCAGATTGACGCGGATGCCACAGTCCGCCATGTAGGCTTTGACGATACGAGCAACCTGCTGCGAGGCCAGGCTATCCGAAGATGTCAGCAACGCAACTTCGAACAACGTACCAGTACGGACCCCCTGGATGCGGTGGGCCTCGCGCACCCCATCCTCGTCCTCATCCAGCCACCCAACCTCCTCCAGTAGCGCCCGCCCGGCCGTCGGATCGTAGTCCCAGTGCCTCAAATGCTCGCCCGCGTAGAGCGGGTGCTCTGGCGGCAGGTAACTATCTGGCACGACACTGCGGCCGTATGTAATCTCATCTATGATAGCCTGGCGATCCAGGCACTGAACGATAGCCTGCCGCACCCGTACGTCCCCGAAGAAATCTGCTCGACGGTACTCAGGCACTGGGACAATGCCGAAGTCAATGTGCTCCCACCCATTGCTGGTCGCGGAAACCACCTTCAGCAGACCATGCTGTTCAGCCTGCACCAGCAGCGGCATGAACGGCTCGAGGCCAGCATCCTGGGTACCGATGTCGCACTCGCCCGAGATAAGGCGGACGACCAACTCTGGCGCACCGGAGGTGAACTTGAACACCACGTGATCCAGATACGGCAGCCCTTCGGCAGCACGAAAGTAATGAGAGTTGCGGGAAAGAGTGATGTGATCGCCAGGTACCCACTCCCCGACGACGAACGGTCCCCAACCCAGGGGGTAGCGCCGGATCTCATCGGCCTGCAACAGCGCAGCAGGAGAGCGGCCTTCCAGTTGGTGACGAGGGAGAGGAGCGAAGAAGTTCAGGAAGTAAGTAGAGTCAATGAAACCAGGCAACCCGACCCACCTTACGCGCCACTTGTCCAGGGAGCGGTAACCGGCCGTGCGCTCAGTCAGATAGTGGTCACCGGGCGTGGCAGGGTCGGAGGCCACCTGGAAGGCGAAGACCGAATCGGCCGCCGTGAGCGGTTCACCGTCGGCCCAGGTAACGTCCTCCCGCAGCGCAAACGTGACCTCCATCTTCTCCATCCACAGCGGATCACCCTCGAACTCGACTGCGCACTCCTGGGTATAGCAGCCAGCCGGACGGACCCATACCCCCTCCATCAGTTCCACGACATCACCCTCGGCACTGACCACCCGGCTGCCTTCCCGCACGCGCACAGTGCGTGTGACAGCGTCACCGTCGGCGATAGCGGGTACTTTTTGCAGGATCACCGGCTGGTAGGTGTAACTCAGGTGGTCAACGGGGCCATCGTAAAGCGCCTCCATCACGTGCCGCGTAGCCGCTAGGCGAGAGCCGCCGTAAAGGTACAGCGTGTCGGGCTCGCCGACCAGGCAGACAGTGAGCACCTTCGGCCCCGGTGGCGGGGGAGTGGGCGACGGAGAAGGCGTGGCCGTGACCACGACCGTTTCCGGCGGCGTCGTCACGGTGACAGTCACGACCTGGGGGGCACACGCGGTGAGCAGCAGTACCGCTGCGGTGAATACAGCCAAGACACATCGCCGTTGGTGCAGCATCTCTCCCTCCTTGGATGTTCAGTATAACATCACACGGGCCAGAGTGCAACTCTCAGACCCGCCCCGCAAAATTGGCTATATGGAGGGACGATTGAATGCGGTGACGATACACTCCGCCGGTCTGAACTCCTTGAGGGAGCAATTTTTTTACCAACGCGTCAAGATTTGGGACGCGGATGGACGCTGCTTTCCTTATTTATTACCTGCAAAAGCCTGCGTGTATCTGCGTCCGATTGCTTGTCGGTTTGAGACAGAGTTTCGTCAGACAGTTACATCTTCGGCGCGGATGAGGCAGGGGGAGCGGGTTCGCAGCGGCGGACGATGAGTCGGCGAATCCTGGCTCGCCAAGAGAGGTTGCGGATGGCGCGAGCAGCCTGTTGAGCGATGTAGAGGCTTCCGGCGCGGGGGCTATAGGTCGTGGCCTGGTATTCGGCCAGCAACCGTTGGGCAGGATCCGCAGCCGCAGGTAGCAGGCGGGCCAAGGCTATCGCGCGTTCGGCTGGAGTGTCAGCGGGGTCAGGGGGGGCAGCCAGGCGGGTCAGGGCCTGATTGAGTTCCAGGTAGGCGCGCGCCAGGGGAGGTAAGATGGCGCGGTGGGCCCAATGACGCAGGACGGCGGGCGGCTGCAGGTCGAGACGACGCAGGCCCGCTTCCAACAGGACGGGGAGGGGCGGCAGGCCACGGGGATGGCGCCTGCGCCAGGCGAGGAAGATCAGGATCAAGCCCAGGGCCAGGAGCAAGGCCCAGGAGGCTGCATCCCTCCTGAAATTCTGGCTGAAGTCCGGGGCGGCGGCAGGAGGCGACTCGTTGGGTGGATAGGGCTCAAGGGCCAGGAGTTCTTCAAGACGGTCGTGCCAGTGTCTCTCAGAGTCCCCAGCAGATGGTGTGTAGGGCTGACTCTCGCCCAGCGGGCGCTGGATAGAAGGTTGGGAAGTGGTAGGCTCAAATTCAACCCAACCCAGGCCAGGGAAGTAGACTTCGGGCCAGGCGTGGGCATCACGCTGGTGTATCAGGTAGGTGTCACTCTCATCCTCGCACTCGCCCTGGGCAAAGCCAGCGGCCAAGCGAGCAGGGATGCCCAGCGAGCGCAGCAAGATGACCTCTGCAGAGGCATAGTAGTTGCAAAAGCCCTGGCGCAGGTCAAAGAGGAACCAGTCCAGGAGTTCTTGATCGGGGGGTGGGGAAGGGACAGTCTCACTGTAACGGATGCGGGCACGCAGGTAGGCGGTGACGGCGGCGACGACGTCGTGGGGGCTGTCCAGGCCAAGGGCGATCTGGCGGGCCAGTTGCACGGTGCGGGTAGTGACAGTGGAAGGAATCTGCAGGTAGCGACCAGTGACCCACAGAGGGTAGTCAGTGCCGGCCGCGCGCAGTTGGGCGATGGTGGCGGTGCTGAGGGAAGATCGGGCCTGGTAGGTTTCGCCAGCGCGCAGGGGCGGGGTGGCGTGCCAGGCAGACAGGTCGGTGGTGCCATCGGGATTATAGGCCAGGTCCGCCCGGGCAGGGCGGCTGACCCATAGTGGCTGGGAGGCCGTGTAGAGGGTCGCGATGGGGACAACCAGGTTGAAAGTAAAGGTGACCGTTGAGCGCCCCTCCGCTTTAGGGAAGGTCAAGCCGAATGTAGGGGTGACGAACTGTGTGGTAGTGAGGGTGTTAGTCCATTGAGCGTCGGCGTAGTAGTCGTAGACACGCGCACGCCAGTAGTAGCGGGTGCTCCCAGCGGGGCGGGGCGGGGCCTCGACGGTCATGATGGGGGTGTCAGAGAGTTCGCTCCCGCGGCCCAGAGAAAGGTGCTCTCCATAGTACCCATAGTATTTGACCAGCCCGACGGTGCGGCGCAGGGGTGCGAAGGCTTTGCTCAGGCGGTCGCGTGCGGTGATCCAGGGCCGGGTGACGTACTGCCAGGCCTCCTCAGCAGGGGGCAGAACATCGGCCAGGACAGGTATGGTCCAGGCTACCAGGATGAGCAGGGCAGTGATCAGCAGGGTGACGCGGGTCAGGTCAAATCCGATGTAGGGAGGCAGACGAATGCGAGTCTGCTGCCAGTGGGCATAGCGGTGCAGGTAGGTCAGGCGGGCCAGAAGCAAGATACTCAAGAAAAGATAGCCAGCCAGGAACCAGGCGCGAGAGGCCACGAAGGGGTCGTAGGTTTGGATGATGAGCAGGGTGAGGCCAGCGGGAAGGATGGCGTGCCAAGGGCGGGCATGGCGAGTGAGATTGTAGCCAGCGTGCACACTCAGCGCCCAAAAGAGGCTGGCCATCAGGGATAGGAAGAGCAGAGGGTCTTGCACGGCCTCCTGCCGCGCCAGTTGGCCAAGGGCGACGATCAGGCGGCCGGCAAGGCTGGTCAACCGTTCAGTCCACAGGATACCCTCGCCCAGCGTGAGGCCGAGTTGCCAGGGAACGGCGAACAGGCCATAGGCCAGGGCAAAGGCGGCGGCCTGGCGCGGGGAGAAGATACTCTGGCCCAGGGCCAGGCCGGCCAAGGCCCCTAGAAAGGTCAAGGTCTGGACCAGGTTCAGATGATCGGTCCACTGAGTGGCGACCAGGCGGCTGGCGGCAGTGATTAGAGCAGCCAGCAGCAGAAAGGCGACGTATAGATCCCACCAACGGGTGCGAGAGTGTGAGGGTGTGGGAGTTGACGGTCTCATGGGTCTCATCCCTGCTGCCGCCGGATCGCCAGGTTCGGCGCTGCCATACTCAAGGCAGTTCCCAGGTCTGCACCATTCGCCACCTGGCACACCGGCACACCTAGCGCCGTGATAGCAGCCGCCAGGGCTTCTGTCCCCGGCGGGCCACCAAAAGAGGCTGCATCGAGCAAGACGACCACCGGCCGCAACCGTCGGCGCGAGAGGAGATCCACGCTCAGGGCCACCTCCTCCCGCACGGAGGGAGTGATCAAGACCACCGTGCTGCCGCGCGGCAGGTGTTGGGCCTGGGCCGTCGCCAGGGCTGGGATAGGCAAGTGCCCCTTAGCGCGCAATAGTGCCAAGGCTTCCAGGATCTTGCCCAGTTGCCGCCCGCCCCGGTCAGGGGGCAACACATTTGGGGATTGCGATTGACCACAACTTACCAGCCCCACCGCACGCCCACGCCGCAGGAAATACCGTCCCAGCGAGGCAGCGATGCTCACCGCGTACTCCTCTGTGGAAGGAGGCAACACTATCTCTGTCAAAGGACGCCATAACGCATCTACAGCCATGGCGGGAGGAGAATAGGGCAGTGCGGCTTGCACCTCTCGAGCAGCGTCCACAAAAATCCACACCTCGGCCAGGGGGTCCAATTCAAATTCTTTGACCATCAAGCGCTCTCGCCGCGCCGTGCTCAGCCAATGGATGCGGTTCAGGGAATCGCCAGGGGCATACTCACGCACCCCCGCTGCATTCGGCGTCACCTGATGCGTGCGGCGACGCAGGGCTTCCCCGCCCGGCAACAACCCTGGTGGATTAGGGAAAGTGCGCACCTCTACCGTTATGGGGTACACTAGTAAAGGGGCATCCGGTGGCACGATGCGGCTAACCGGAAACAGGCCAAAAGGATCCCCCGATGCCAGTACAGTGGGTCCCAAGGCGAATACCCCCCGTTGCACCAGGCGGACACGCGCCAGGTAGGACCGGCGTTGCCGCCCCCCAATCAAGGTGAGCACACGCGATCCCCGTGAACCTGGCAAGGCAGATTCATCGCGCACCTCCAGCCACAGACGTGGCAGGCGACTACTGTTTCGAATCTCAAACCGCTCTTGAAAAATCTGCCCCACCTGAGCACGTCGGGTGCGCGCCTCGCGTTGCACCTGAACCCCCCGCAGTGCCAGCGCAGCCCAGAGCCAACTTCCCACCAGCAGAAACCCCCACAGATAACTCAAACGGGAGTAAAGGGGCGAACCGGTCACTGCCAGGCCCAGCAAACTGAGACCAAGCAACCCTAGTACTACACCTAGCGAGGTGGTCATCTCTACCCCTCACCGGTCAAATCACCGCCGGGCACCGCCACCTTTTCCACGACTTCCTCCACAATGCGTTCGGCACTCACGTCCCGCAGGCGCGCCGCGGGGCCTGGGATCACGCGGTGGGCCAGAGCCGCCAGTGCCAGAGCCTTGACGTCGTCCGGGAGCACAAAATCCCGCCCCAGGATGGCTGCCCGCGCCTGCCCGGCCCGGTACAGGGTCAGGCTGCCGCGCGGGCTGGCACCCAGATACGCCTCAGGGTGCTCCCGGGTCTGGCGCGTCAGTTGCACAATGTAACGCTTCACGGCCGGTGACACGTACTCCGCCTTCACTGCCTCCTGTGCCTGGGACAGTTCCTCAACTGAAGCCACCTGTTCCAGATCCTCCAGCGGGTGGCGAAACTGCTGTCGTTCCAGGATGCGGATCTCATCATCCATTGCAGGATAGCCCAGGCGAATGCGCAACAAGAAGCGGTCCAGTTGAGCCTCGGGGAGCGGAAAAGTACCCTCGTACTCAATCGGGTTCTGGGTAGCCAGCACCATAAACGGTCGCGGCAGAGGACGCGTCACGCCGTCCACGGTGATTTGACGCTCCTCCATGGCCTCCAGCAGAGCAGCCTGCGTCTTGGGCGTGGCGCGGTTGATCTCGTCGGCAAGGACAATCTGGGCCATCACCGGCCCCGGCCGAAACTCAAACTGGCGACTGGCCTGGTTGAAGATAGAAACCCCAGTTACGTCACTGGGCAGCATATCGGGGGTGAACTGGATACGGCGGAACGAACATCCCAGCGAGCGCGCCAGGCTGCGGGCCAACATGGTCTTGCCCACTCCGGGCACATCCTCTATCAGCAGATGTCCCTGACAAAGCAGGCCGACCACGGCCAACTCCACGGCAGATCGCTTGCCGACAATCACCCGCTCGATATTCGTAATCACGCGCTTGGCGAAGGTTGGAACTTGAGACATAGGAAACTCCAGGAGATACACATAGCCGATGGGCTTCCAGCCCATAAGGCGTGTCTTAGGTGCTGCTCGACTTACTTGCCGCCTAGGGCAATCGCATTTATCCCATTCGCTCGGCCTGGATCGCCAGATCCAGGCCCTAGCCACTGGATTTGGCAATCCAGCGGGAGCAAAAAGGGCTTTTCGGTGTCCCAAAGTCTGCCCGACATTATAAATGCGATTGCCCTGCTTGCCGCCAGAGACAAGTTACGTAATGGCTCTCAATATGTTTACTAACCAGAGAGATGGAAGGTTCATGCGGCGTCAATTCCAAGAAGCTCTACCCGCTGTTGGTAAAGCATCTATTCCTCCTCGGAGGCCGAGTATAACATTACACGGGCCAGAGGGCAAGATTGGTAGATTGGAAACTGGTAAATTGGTAATCGGGACGCCGGCCACAGCGAGGGTATAACATCACACGGGCCGGAGTGCAACTCTCGGCCCATGTGTCTGGTATCTCACCGATGCTCATTCTGGGGTTCAACTCGAAAATACCCGGAACGTGCCGACCTTCAGCCAGATGGTCTCGCAAGTGTTGGGGGATGGACTTGCGGTTGGAGGGCTTTTTGGCATTCCGCTTTCAATGCACGTAACCGAATGACAACAGGTGGTGGGTTACGGTGATGGCCTGCTCCAGGCGGCAACGAGTTACGCCATCGAACACAAATCGCTTCATCAGCGCGGCTCCCGAAAGACTCTCAGTAGTAACGCCGGTTCCAGCGCAGCGGACGGGATACCAAGCCGCCTCACATCACGGTCAAGCAGCGTAGTCCGGGAGGCTCCCGTATCTGCGAGTAGCCAGACCATCCCTTCGAACTGCTCTGACCGAACATGGGCGGCAAAATAGGGTGCGTCGCCGATGAAACGTCCCCGGATAATCATAAGATCATCTCCAATGGCTCACGGGTCACGAATTCGACGCACGTACGCGCAGGGTCAGCCAACTGCTCCTGAAGCGCCGCCAGTTCCGGATCGCTGGCAATGACCTGACCGCCCTTGACAGCGATCCACTGGTCGGCATACTGGCTCAGCAACAACTCAAGCCGTTCACTGACCCATACATGATCCTCCTCAAAGGCGCGCAACTCTTTCGTCAACTGATTGTTCATCGTCAACCCCCTCGCATCTCACTAACGCCGATGGCTATCTGCTCAAACCCGTTTCATCATGCCTATAGGCAACTATGGCCCGTTCCAGAATAGGTTCTACGTCACTGCGAGCGAAGTTTACCGCACTTCGAGGGGCTGTCAAAGGCTGGCGGGCGGGGATGCCTGCGGGTGTTTGCGGGGAGAGAGGTAAAGTGGGTGGCGGTATATTTACACTGCCACCCGTTGGTCTGTATGTAGAATTGACTGGAAACACACACGAAAGCCGGGGCCAATCCCGCCGGCCAGGACGTCACACCGCCCCACGCGTCCCGCGCATGCGCGGATCCAAGATGTCGCGCAGGACATCGCCCACCAGGTTCCAGGACAACACGAACAGCACAATGGCCAGGCCCGGATAGACCACGATGTACCAATGGTCCGCCAGCGATGGGATCCAGCTCCGTGCGAAATTGATCATCTGGCCCCAGTCGGCGTATCCCCTCTGTGCACCCAGGCCCAGGAAGCTCAGGGCCGCAAAGGTCAACACGTAGGAACCGATGTTCATCGAGGCGATGACCAGCACCGGGAACACAGCGTTGGGCAACAGGTGGCGGAACAGAATGCGCAGGTCGCCAGCGCCGATGGTACGCGCCGCCAACGCATACTCGAACTCTTTGACCGCCAGGATGTTGCCCCGGATCACACGGGCATAGGTCATCCAACCAAAGAAGATGATAGCCAACATCCCAGTGAGGAGCTGCAGTTGAACGGGATCAACCGGCTCAGCGGGGCTTTGTCCAAAGGTAACAAGAGCCAAAACCTTGGCCAAAAACATCAGAGGGCCAGCCTCTCCCCGCCCATAGATCGTCTGCAACACCGCGGTCAAGGTGATAGCAGCCAGCAGGAAGGGAAAAGCCTGAAAGACCTCCGTAATTCGCATGAGCACTTCGTCGATCTCCCCCCCGTAGTAGGCAGAAAGAGATCCGATAGACAGGCCGATGATCGCCGTAAAGATAGTGATCACCACGCCAACGCGAAATGCTGTGCGCGTGCCCCATATCACGCCGTAGTAGATATCATATTGCCCCTCCGTCGTGCCGAAGGGGTGTTTTTCGTTGGGAGCTTGGGGCTCCGTGCTGAACCCATCACGCGGAATCATGTATGGATCGCGCGCGTTCTCCGGCGGCGGCGCAATCCACGAAGCGGTAACAGCCATGATGACAAAGGCAAGCAGCAACAGAATTCCGGCCAGAGAAGTCGGGTTGGTCAACAGTCTTTTGACAACTTTCATCGTAACGCATCACCTCTAAAGTTTTGGCCCCCCGTCCGCCCAGTTACTGATTTTCTCACTGCAAGCGTATCCGGGGGTCAATGAACCCATAGAGCACGTCCACAAGCAGGTTACCGCCCACCAGGACGATGCTGCTGAAAAGCGTAACACCGAGAACCGAAACGACGTCCAGAGATAGAGCCGCCTTGGCCAGGAAAGAGCCCATCCCTGGATAGTTAAAGACCGTCTCGGTGATCACCACCCCGTTGAGCAGGCCGATCAAGATCAAGCCGCCGATGGTAACGATCGGAATCAGTGCGTTGGACAGAGCATGTTTCCCGATCACCACCCGTTCGGCCAGCCCTTTGGCGCGAGCCGTGGTTATGTAATCCTGGCGCAGTGTATCCAGCATGGACGAGCGCGTGACGCGCAGCATATAAGCCCAGTTCAGATAGGCCAACGTCGTGACCGGCAGCACCAGGTGCTTGAGCGCGTCCAAGAAAATATCAAAGCGCAGATTCAGCAAGGCGTCTATGGTGTTCAGCTGCGTGTATCGAGTGAAAGCGTCGGACTGGACGATCCGCATTGACCAGTCCGACAGCCGCTCTGGGGGAAACCAGCCCAACCTGGCGTAAAAGATCATCAGTACGAGCAGACCAAAGACAAAGGTGGGGATGGACCAGCCGACGATGCTGAACACACGCAGAACCTGGTCTATGAGCTTGTTGTGATGGGCCGCCGACAACACCCCCAGCCAGACGCCGATGCCGACCATCGGTACGATAGCCCACAGCGCCAACTCGGCTGTGGCAGGTAGACGCCGGCCAATGACCTCCACCACTGAACTCTTGCCCACCTTAGAAAATCCCAGGTCCCCACGCAGGATGCCCCCCTTGATCTCGCCAGTCGCTTCGTCCTCGCGCCCCACCATCCAGTACCAGTACTGAACAGGGATCGGGTCGTCGAGCCCGTACTTCTCGATGATGCCTTCAATCGCTCCCTGGCGCTTGGGGATGTCTTGAACGTACAACGACGCTCGCTCGTAGGGGGTGAGCAGAGAGAGCATCGCAAATATGAGCATCGTCACACCGACGATCAGGATCGGCAAGATCAGTAATCGGCGGATGATATAGGCGAGCATAAATGACGACCTCCTTCGTACGCCCACTCCCGTCCTTGCACAGGCTGTGCCGTGAACGCAGCCGAACGGTGGGCAGGGTTAGATTTTCAGGGAACTGGGAGCCGGAGCACAGTCCGGCTCCCAGTCTTCCCACGCGAATGGGATCACAACTCTAGGGCGCTTCCTTGGACAGCGCGTAGACCCACGAGTAGACCGTCGCCGAGTAGGCCGGGTTGAAGTAAAAGCCCTTGATCCACTCTTGCAGGTGGGCGCGCCCAACCTCCTGGTACAACCAGATGACGACGGCGTCTTCCTGCGCCTTGAGCTGAATCTCCTCGTAGATGGGGCGGCGCTCGTCAGCCGTCGTGAGAGAGGCAGCCTGCTCGATCAGCGTGTCGAATTCAGCAGCCTCCTCCTCCGGCATGTTGATCACACGGCCGTAGGCCCCCTGGGAGTGCAGGAAAGGATGCACCCAGTTGTGCGGGTCGTGGAAGTCCTCCAGCCAGCCACCGACGTAGATGGGCAACTTTTGCGCGCGCCGGCTGTTGAGCAGCACCGGCCACGGCATACCGACGACGGAGACGTTAAAGTTGGGGTTGGCCGACTCGACGCCGGCCTTGAGGATCTCCGAAGCCAGGCGGCGGGTGTCGTTGCCGGTGTTGTAGGCCAACTGCATGTAGAAGCCCTGGCTCCAGACGTCATCGTCGTCCTCGCCAGCGGGGATGCCGTCCCCATCCACGTCGGCCAGTTTGAACTCCTCCTCGCACTTGGCCAGGTCGTAGTGGTAGAGCGGGTCTTCGCCCTCGCGGTAGCCCATCATGCCGGCGATGATCGGGCCCTGGGCCTGGATGCCCTCGCCGTTCAGCGCATCCACGATCATGGTGTCAAAGTCGAAGCAGTAGTTGAAGGCTTTGCGGACGTGCTCGTCCATGAAGAAGTTGGGCGGGATGCCGTTGCCGTCCAGTTCGCCGCTGCCGACGAAGGGGTTGCCACCCTCAGCGCTGATCTGCCAGTTGAACTGCGCGGGCGTCATTACCGGCCGGGGCAGGTCACGGAAGACCTGGATGTAGCCATCGGGGTTGCCCTCCTCGCAACTGCCGTCGGTGTAACAGATCGCCTTATAGTACGGCTCCAGTTGTGGGCGGTACTGGGGCGGGACGTAGATCCAGTCGGCGTCGCCAGCCTCGAACATGGCCAGGCGGGTGCCCCACTCGTTGATGTTCTTGATGACCACGCGCTTGATGCTGGCCGGGCCGCTGGGACCCCCTTCCCACATCGGCTCGGTGTTCCAGTAGTTCTCATTGGCCACCAGCACGATCTCCTCACCCGGCGTCCAGTGGTCCAACATGTAGGGGCCAGTGCCGTTGGCTTCGTTGAAGAGGATGGTGTCCTCGGCCGCTGGGTCGTGCCACTGGACCCAGTTGTCGCACGAGCCATCCCAGGCACCGTTCTCCACCATCCACTCCATATCCACCACCGCGCCCATGAACGAGTTGGCCAGCATGGACAGGAACCACGGCGTCGGCGCGTACAGGTTCCAGGTCACGGTGCCGGCCTCGTCGTCGGCCACGATGGCATCTTTCACCATCTCGCACGTGGCGACCAGATCGGCATCGGAGACCTCTTCAAACGACTCGACGCCCGAGATGGACATGGCCAGGTCTTCGATGGTATACAGGCCAAAGAAGGCCTCCAGCGTCATCCAATGCGGGCCGTCAATCCGGTCCTGCAGCAGACCCCGCTGGATCGAGTAGGCCACGTCGTGAGGCTCCAGCGTGCCACCTTTGTGGAACGTGACGCCCTCACGGACCTTGAAGGTCCACACGTCGCCAGCCTCATTGACCTCCCAGTCGGTGGCTAGCGCCGGCACAAAAGCGTCAGTGCGGCCCTTGTCGAACCAGACCAGGGCCTCGTAGATGTTGTTCTCCACCGCTGAGCCGGCAGTCTCGTAGGTCCAGGCTGGGTCCAGCGTCTCGGGCTCGCCTGCGCCACTGACGACCATGTACGTGTCGGGGTTCTTGAACTCGGGAGCAATCTTGGCCAACGGCGGCTCGGTCGGCTCCGGCTCCGGCGTGGCGGTGACGACCACTTCCTCTACTATGGTCTCACCTGCCTTCTCCACCACCTGGGTGACCACCACTGTCTCCACCACTGGCTGAGCGCAAGCCGCCAGCAGCATGCTTCCGATCACCAACGCGGCCACCAAAACAGACCACTTCTTGCTAAGCATTTTCTCCTCCTTACTTTAACTAAAGGTTAGCCACTTACGACGAAGTCTCTAGGCAGGATTTCCCTGCCGGAGTATGACGTTTCCCCCTTCGCATCACCTCCTTTCTTGCCGCTAACTGCTGATTGCTAACTGCTAACGGCTGACTGCACCAGGTGGCAGGCACAAAAGTGCCCTGGCTCGACCTCAATGAACTCCGGTTCCACCTCAAGACAGGTATCTATCGCCACCGGGCAGCGAGTGTTGAAGTTACAGCCCTGGGGTGGATTGACCGGGCTGGGCACGTCGCCCTTCAGAATAATGCGCTGCCGCTTCTCCTCAATGAACGGGTCAGGTATGGGCACTGCCGAGAGGAGCGCCTGCGTATACGGATGCAAGGGATTGCTGTACAGCGTGTCCCGGCTGGTCAGTTCCACGATCTTGCCCAGGTACATCACCGCCACTCGTCTACTGATGTGACGCACCATGCTCAGGTCGTGGGCGATAAAAAGATACGTGAGCCCCAGTTTCTCCTGCAGCTCCTCTAGCAGGTTGACCACCTGCGCCTGGATTGAGACGTCGAGCGAGGAGATAGGCTCATCGCAGACGATCAGATCGGGGTTCAACGCCAGCGAACGGGCCAGGCCGATGCGCTGCCGCTGTCCACCGGAGAACTCGTGAGGATAACGGCTCATAAAAGCAGGGTCCAACCCAACCAGTTCAAGTAACTCTGCCACCCGTTCCTTCTTCGCTGCACCGGCAGCGACGTGATGCACCTCCAACGGCTCGCCGACGATGCCCAGGACGCTCATGCGTGGGCTTAGCGAGGCATAAGGATCCTGAAAGACCATCTGTATCCTGCGCCGCATCTGACGCAGTTGCCCCCCCTTGAGACATGCCAGATCCACACCCTCGAAGTGCACATGTCCAGCGGTGGGCTCGTAAAGCCGGATGATGGTGCGGCCGGTGGTCGTCTTGCCGCACCCACTCTCACCGACCAACCCCAGTGTCTCGCCCCGGTAAACGTCAAAACTCACGCCATCTACCGCTTTCACGTCTCCCACGTGGCGCTGGAAGACACCCCGCCGGATGGGGAAATACTTCTTTAAATTCTCAACGCGCAGAAGGACTTCCTTTTGGGCTGTCATTGTGGCTTCCTCACCTTCTCTTTCTCCCAGCATGCGACCCAGTGCCCGGGCTCCGTCGGCTCCAGAGAGGGTGCCTCGTGGTGGCAGCGTTCGATGACGTAATCACAACGGGGAGCAAAGGGGCAACCCTCCGGCAGGCCAAGCAGGTCAGGAGGTTCGCCTCGGACGGAGAAAAGCTTAGTGCCCGGCGGTTCATCCGGACGCGGCAACGAGCCCATCAATCCGACCGTGTAGGGATGATGAGAGTTGCCGTAAATCTCCTTCACGGGGCCAGACTCAACGATGCTCCCCGCATACATCACGTTGACCCGCCGGGTCAGTCCAGCGACAACGCCCAGGTCGTGGGTGATCCAGATGACAGCCATCCCCAGTTTATCGCGCAGCCGCTTGACCAGGTCAATAATCTGGGCCTGGATGGTCACATCCAGTGAGGTCGTCGGCTCATCTGCGATAAGAATTGATGGATTGCAGGAAAGCGCCATCGCGATCATAGCACGTTGCCGCATGCCGCCGGAGAACTGGTGCGGGTAATCGTCCAACCGCTGAGACGCCTCGGGGATACCCACCATGGCCAGCAATTCTGCCGCCCGCTCCCGGGCCTCCTTGCCACTCATGCCCTGGTGCAGTTTCAGGGCTTCCATAATCTGAAAGCCGATGGTAAGGACGGGGTTAAATGAAGTCATGGGATCCTGAAAAATCATGGCAATCTGAGCCCCGCGCACGTGACGCATCTCGTCATCGCTAAACTTAAGAAGGTCACGACCGCGGAAGATCACCTCGCCCGTCTCGATTTTGCCCGGGGGGATGGGAATCAGGCGCATGATAGAAAGCGCATGGACGCTCTTGCCGCAACCACTCTCACCCACCACGCCCAGAGTATCTCCCTCATCCAGGGTGTATGAGATCCCGTTGACGGCGTAGACGACGCCTTCCTCGGTGTAGAAGTGCGTGGTGAGGTTTTCCACTCCGAGCAGATGCTCTGACACGGGCTGTGCTTCGTAGGCAGACATAATGCTCCTTGAGAACTAGATGCGATCCCAGATTGCCCGACCTGGAAATCAGACAAAATGATTATACGCATTTCCTTTGAAATTGCAACTCGGCCGGGCTAGGACACCAGCCGCATCGCTATGTGGTGTTGATCCAGGATCCGTGCCCAGCCCAGATCGTACCCCCACGTCATGGCCCTATCTCGGTGTGCAGGCTGCGTCACAAACACCGGCTGGAGCACGTCCGCTGATAGCCAGGCAGCCACGGCTCTCAGGAACGCCAGGAATAGGCCGGTGTCCTCCCCCGTCCGCTTCAACATGGCCCAGTGCTCCACGCGCGCCTTGATCCGCTCCCACACGTCCGGCGAGGGGCTGGCCCCGGCCACCCTTTCCCGCAGCGCCCACCGAATGACCCTGTCCAGTTCGTCTGCGGAACGCCCTTCAAACACACCTCTACGTGAAGTCATAGGCCACCTCGGGCACCAACCTGCGCTCCCGCTCCAGAATGGCTTTCCTCAGACTCTCACGGGCGTAATAAAGACGAGATTTGACCGTCCCTTCCGGAACACCCATCACGTGGGCGACCTCCTTCAAGTTCAACCCCTCCAGGTAGTGCAGGACCACAACCACCCGCTGGTTCAGCGGCAGAGCGTCAATGGCACATTGTAGGACACGCTGTCGCTCCGCCTCCTCCGCCAGGCGCTCGGGTTGCTGGTGCATCGGAACAAGCAAGCGCTCCAAAAAACCCTCGATAGAACTCAACCACAGTCTGGCCCGCTTGACCCAACTATAAGCCAGGTTGACGGTGACACGGTAAAGCCACGGACCCAACGGTAGGACCTCGTCAATGCGGTCAGCGTAGGTGTAAACGCGGAGGAAGGTCTCTTGCAAAATATCCTCTGCCATCTGCTCGTCGTGAGTGATCGCCAGGGCTGTGCGATAAACCTGAATTTTGTACCTCTTGTACAGTTCACCCAGGGCCTCAAGGTCGCCATCTCGAATGCGAACGACGAGCTGGTCATCTGTGTACTGAGTGCTCACATATCCTCCAGGTACACCGACCTATTACTATATACTCTTACAAACCCCAAAAGGTTCAATCACCCTCGGGGGAAGCCTCGTCCACCAACTGTGCCAGGAACTCCCGATCCTGCGGGGTCAAATCAGCCCGCGCCAGGAGATCAGGGCGACGCTCGTGAGTGCGACGCAGGGCCTGTTCGCGACGCCAGCGGGCGATGGCGGCGTGGTCCCCGGAACGCAGCACCTCCGGCACCTCCCAGCCACGGAAGACGGCCGGACGAGTGTAGTGTGGCCCCTCCAGCAACCCGCGGGCATAGGAGTCCTCAAAAGTAGCGCCGGGGTCTCCTAACACCCCCGGCAGCAGCCTCGTCACGGCGTCAATGATGACCATCGCCACCAACTCGCCACCGGTGAGCACGTAGTCACCGATGGAGATTTCATCGGTCACCAGGTGTTGCCGCACCCGCTCGTCCACCCCCTCGTACCGCCCGCATAAGAGGAGTATGCGCTGGTGACGAGACAGTTCGGCAGCAACGGCCTGAGTAAAGAGCCGCCCTTGAGGACTCAGGAGGATGATCGGCACATCCGCGGGGGGCGCCCCCCCCCCCCCCCCCCCCCGCGGGGGGGGGGGGGGGGGGGGCGCAGGGGGGGCGCGGGGGGGGCGCAGCGGCACACGCACCCCC
>CAZZEX010000035.1:0-45573 GCA_964653285.1 uncultured Anaerolineales bacterium | reverse complement strand
CGGGGAGGTTGGCCGTCTCCTCCAGCGACTCGTCCCGCAGCCAGAAGATGTCGAGACTGGCCTTGTCGCGCGCCATCAACTCCTCGTAGGAGAAAGCACGCCAGCGGCCCTGCGGTCCAACCTGGGCCGCCTTTCCATCGTCATTTCGAGCGGAGCGGCGCCGCCAGGCGTCGCGGAGTCGAGAAATCTCGCCCTCGTCTTCGGCCCATATCGGCGTGCGGTCGTACCGGTTGGCCGGGTTGTAGCAGGCGACGAACTCGTCCAGGTCGGCGCGGGTGAGAGGGTTCTGCTTGAGGGTGAAGTTTATGTTCGTCCGCAAGTCGTAGATCCACAGCGTCTTGGTCCACGGAGTCGCGCTGGCGGGCTTGCGGTCGAAGAAGAGGACGTTGGCCTTGACGCCCTGGGCGTAGAAGATGCCGGTGGGCAGCCGCAGCAGCGTGTGGACGTCGCACTGGTGAAGCAGCCTGCGCCGCACTGTCTCCCCCGCCCCACCCTCAAAGAGGACGTTATCGGGCACGACGACGGCCGCGCGGCCGTTGATCTTGAGGATGGTCTTGACGTGCTGCACGAAGTTGAGCTGCTTGTTGCTGGTCGAGGTCCAGAAGTCGTCGCGGACAATCGTTTGCGACTCGCGGCGGATCTCCCCCTCCTCGGTGACGTAGGTGACGCTGCTCTTCTTGCCGAAGGGCGGGTTGGTGAGCACCAAGTCGAACCGCTCGCCGGGGTCGGCAGCCAGCGAATCACCGACGTGGATGGGGCTCTTGCCTCCGTTAGCGCCGCCTGCGGTGAGCGTAGTCGAACCGATGCCGCGCAGGTAGAGATTCATCACGCACAGCCGGGCGGCGTTATCCACGATTTCCCAGCCGTGCAGCGCCTCGTGGTTGAGGTGGTGCCACTGATCGCGGTCCAGCGGGCCGTGGTGGGCGGCGATGTAGTCGTGGGCAGCGATGAGGAAGCCGCCGGTGCCGCAGGCCGGGTCGCAGATCGTCTGGCCGGGGCGAGGGGCCATCACGTCCACCATCGCCTGGATGAGAGGGCGCGGCGTGAAGTACTGCCCCGCGCCCGACTTGATGTCCTGGGCGTTCTTCTCCAGCAGCCCCTCGTAGATCTCGCCCTTGACGTCTATGCCCAGGCCCACCCAGGTCTCGCCGTCAATCAGGTTGATCAGGCGGCGCAGTTTGGCTGGGTCCTGGATGCGGTTCTGCGCCTTGCGGAAGATGACGGGGATGAGGCCCGACCCCCGCCCCAGTTCGGCCAGGATGGTGCGGTAGTACCGCTCCAGCTCGTCGCCTTCGAGGCCGCGCAGGCTGGCCCAACTGTACTCCGGCGGGATACCGCTGGCCTTGCCAAACTCCCGCTCTTGCTCGTCGGCCATCTTGAGGAAGAGCAGGTAGGTGAGTTGTTCGACGTAGTCGCCGTAGGAGACGCCGTCGTCGCGCAGGACATTGCAGTAGTTCCACAACCGTTGGACGATGGTGGCGGATTCGGTTGCCATAGGTTCACCCCCGATTGAACGGATTAGGTGGAGCGTCGGGATGCAATTGGTCGTCTTCCCAACACGCTGGGTTGTTTTTGATGTACTGGTAGATGCGCTGGTACGCGTTTTCGTCGCGGATGATGTGTTCCCAATAATTCCGTTGCCACAGGCGTTTATTGAACGGCGGCCATCCCTTATTTCGGACGCCCACAATGTATTCGTGGGTTGTGATAGATTTGAATGCCCCCACCACATCCCCCAACGCCGGTCGGCGGACCGTGGTGGCCGTAGGGGCAGGGCTTGTCCCTGCCCCATTGGGGGCAACCACAAGGGTTGCCCCTACCGCAACGGGTTCGTGGATGACCACAATCGCGTGGAAATGGTTGGGCATAATGGTGTACACGTCCGACTTGATGGTGGGGAATCGTTCGGGAATGGATTCCCATACAGCCTGCACCATGCGGCCGGCGGTGTTCAACACCATCTCGCCATCCACCACGTCTCCGAATATGCAGACGTGCCCTTGCGTACAGATAGTGACGAAATACGCCCCTGGGGATGTATAACCGTATCCCTTCAGGCGAATGGAACGCCGATGATGTTTTTGGGAATCGTATGGCATTATATTTGTCCCTTGTTCCGACCGGACATCGTTCCCGTCCACCGTAGGGGCGGGTCTTGTACCCGCCCTCGTGTCCCGTACCCACCCTCGTTTCCCGTGCCCACCCTCGTGTCCCGTACCCGCCCTCGTGTCCCGTACCCGCCCTCGTGTCCCGTACCCACCCTCGTTTCCCGTGCCCACCCTCGTTTCCCGTGCCCGCCCTCGTGTCCCGTACCCGCCCTCGTTTCCCGTGCCCACCCTCGTTTCCCGTGCCCACCCTCGTTTCCCGTGCCCACCCCACAGGGCGACCACGAGGGTCGCCCCTACGTTACCGACGGGTATGGATGCGTTCCAACAACACTGCCGCCGGCTCGTCGTCCGGGTGCTGCTCCACCAACCGGCCCTCGAACGCCTGCTTGAGCACCGCCTGCCGCAGCCTGCGAGCGCGCGCCAGCGCCGCCGCAACCGTCCCCTCCAGCGCCGCCACCACCGACAGCCGCCGCTCGACCTCGGCGACGATACGACGTTGTTCGGGGAGGGGGGCGAGGGGAACTTGCTGCTCTCGCAAGATCTTTCCACTAATCGCTGAGAAAGTTGTACCTGTGGCTTTGCTCTGCCAGTCTTGCTCAATACCCCGCAGGAAACAGAAGAAGTACAGATTAGGCATCCCAGCTTTGGGGCGTATGGCCGATAGACCTCGACCAATACAGGATTTCTCGCGACACAGATTGGTCGGGCCGACTGGGGCGCGGACGGAAATCAGGATATCACCGGCTTCAGCGATCTTCTTGGGTTCTGAACACCATTTGACCGGCGTGGGATACGTATCGCCGAATTCGGCTTTCCCCTGATAGAAGGGCAAACCAATGCCATCTGCGTTATACGTGCTGGAGGGCGGGGACTGTCCCAGGATAACCTCGCAAGCTTCTCCGATTGTCGTCCACACCCACCCATCGGGCAACTCCGCCAGTCTCTCCGTATCCGGCGGAGCAGGTTTCTTGTACCGCTTGCCGGGATGCTCCGCCTCTCACCGGGCGCGACGCTCGGCCAGGATGCGGGCCAGGAGTTGGTCGGCGGGCTCGTAGTCGCGGCCCTCGGCGCGGGCCAGGGAAGCCTCCGTGGGGACGAGCCGCCCCTCGCAGGCGGCCTTGAGGACGGATGCCTTGTAGCGCCGCAGGTTGGCCTGCACCCGCGCCAGCGCCGCGACGCCAGCATCCAGTCTCGATCTCGGCCACGATGCGGCGCTGTTCGGGGAGGGGGGCGAGGGGAACTTGCTGCTCTCGCAAGATCTTTCCACTAATCGCTGAGAAAGTTGTACCTGTGGCTTTGCTCTGCCAGTCTTGCTCAATACCCCGCAGGAAACAGAAGAAGTACAGATTAGGCATCCCAGCTTTGGGGCGTATGGCCGATAGACCTCGACCAATACAGGATTTCTCGCGACACAGATTGGTCGGGCCGACTGGGGCGCGGACGGAAATCAGGATATCACCGGCTTCAGCGATCTTCTTGGGTTCTGAACACCATTTGACCGGCGTGGGATACGTATCGCCGAATTCGGCTTTCCCCTGATAGAAGGGCAAACCAATGCCATCTGCGTTATACGTGCTGGAGGGCGGGGACTGTCCTAGGATAACCTCGCAAGCTTCTCCGATTGTCGTCCACACCCACCCATCGGGCAGTGGCGGCGTGCCATCTTGCCCATTCACCAATTCGCCGACCCGCTGATTCGCTGACTCGCCCATTCGCTCGTTCTCAGCCAACGCCCACTCCTTGCCCGTCACCAACTTCGTCATTCCGAGCGAAGCGAGGAATCTCACGCTGCGATCAAGAGATTCTTCGCTACCCTCAGAATGACGCGGTATGTCACTTCGCTCAAGACAGGTTCGCCGACCCGCTGATTCGCTGACTCGCCCATTCGCTCGTTCTCAGCCAACGTCCACTCCTTACAAAACGCCAACACGCTGGAATCCGGCTAGAGCCCCCACACTTCCGGCTGAAAATCCTCAGCAAAAGGATTGACAAACCGAACTCCCTCAATGACGGCGCCTGGGTTAAAGTCCTCGCTGAAGACCACCGGCACCTGGTTCAGGCGGGCGACGGCCCAGATCTGGGCGTCCCAGAAGCTGAACTGATAGTCACACGCGCCCCGCACAGCCTCCAACACCACCGCGCCGGTCACATCCAGCACCTTCCAAACTTGTAAGAAGTACTTAATCTGGTCATAAGCCTGGGCCGGACGCAATGGTGTGGCAATTTTACGCGTCGAGGTGTTGTAGAACTCGGCAAGCACCTGCGTGCTGAGCACACCGGCGTCCGCCGCTACCAGCCGATCCAGCACGTCCAACGCGCGCCGCTGCTTTTCCGGTTCCGCACGGTCGTGGACGTAGACCAGGACGTTTGTGTCAACCAGAATCGCGGCCATAGCGGCTCAAGCGCTCCTCGTAGATTTCTTCCCGGGTCCACGTCCGTCCACCGGGCACAGGGCCTTGCACAATCAACTCCTCGATGAACGCTCGCGCCTGTTGCCACGCCTCTTGAGCGCGGCGCTTGCGCGCTTCGGACCCTTCCCACAGATCAATTGCCTGCCTGATGATCTCGGCCTCGGTCATACTGGTCTCTGCCGTCCACTGCTTTAGCAACTCATCTTGCCGGGGTTCGATGTACACCTGCTTACGTATCATCGCCGACATCTTTTGCCTCCTTATCTGTGTGTTTGTACATCGTATTATACATCACGCTGGGCGCGAACGCAAGAGGGAGACGATGGGAATCTTATACCACGAGCGCCTCGTTCAACTCCTCCAGCAGCACCGGCAGGTCTGCCCCAAAGAGCCGCCTGGCCGCGATCCACCCGCCGCGCTCGAAGAGCGCGCCCACCTGGAAGTCGTCGCTGGTCACGCTCAGGTTCACGCCAATCGTCTCGGAGATATGATCGAGCCACCAGCGCTGCTCCTCGGTAAACGCGCGGCCCCCGGCCTCCTGCGCCGCCAGCCACTCCCGGTAGCGGTGCTGCACCAGGTCGGGGTAGGGGATCAACTCGTCCTCCAACTGCACTGCGTGGCGCACCAGCGAGACCAGGTCAGTGAGCGTGCGCCGGGCGCCTACGCCGCGCACGCGGTCGCGCTCCAGTTGGGCGTAGGCCCGCCACAGCCCCTCCGTCGTCCAGGCATTAGGCGGCATCTCGACGCACGCCGCCAGTTCCTTGATCTGCTCATAGGTGATGCGCTGCTGACCGTAGGGCTGGCCGAAGACGATCTGCTGGGTACCTCGCTGCGGCCGGGAAAGATCTCGCTGAAGAGCCGGCCGCGGAAGGTGCGGATCACCGTGCGGATCTGGTCCGGCGCGACCACGTCGCGGTCCAACTGGCTGGCGTCGTACACCATGTCCTCGTCCAACTGCTCCCAGCGCACGTCACGCGTCTGGCGGTCGCGCTTATCAACCCACTCCCCGGCCTCGACGCGGCCGCCCCGCTCCGTCACCTCGGTGCGAATGCGGTAGACCCAGCCATCAACGTTGACGCCGTCGGCGACCGCCCGCTCGCGGGGGTACTCCATCACCAGGTTCCCGTTGAAGAAACCGAAGGTTTGCTGGGAGGGCGTGGCCGTCAGCCCGATGAGGTAGGCGTCAAAGTACTCCAGCACCTGCCGCCAGACGTTGTAGATCGAGCGGTGGCACTCGTCTATGACGATGAAGTCGAAGTACTCGATGGGCAGGTAAGAGTTGTAGACCACCTCGCGGGGCCGGTCGCCGAAGATGGCGGCCAGCCGGGCCAGGGGACGGGCCTCCAGCGATTCGTCGAACGTCTCCTCGCCGCGCAGCATTGAGTAGAGGCGCTGCACGGTGGTGATGCACACCTTGCTCACCGGGTCGAGCACGTTGGAGGTCATCAACTGGACATTGTACAGTTCGCCGAACTTGCGCCCGTCGTCGGGCGTCACGTACTGCCGGAACTCGCGCAGCGCCTGGAGCCCTAAGTTAGTGCGATCTACCATGAAGAGCACCCGGCGGGCCCTGGCGTGCTTGATGAGGCGGTAGACGGAGGTGACGGCGGTGTAGGTCTTGCCGCTGCCCGTCGCCATCTGGATCAGGGCGCGGGGCCGGTCAGCGGCGAAGGAACGTTCGAGGTTCTGCACCGCTTCGATCTGCGCGGGCCACAGGCCGGTGGTGATCAGCGGCGGGAGGGCGCGCAGCCGGGCGCGGAGCGTGCTGGCGGGGACAAGCCCTGCCCCTGCATCGCCCGCCCACTCGGCCAGTGTCTCCGGGCGATGGAAGGCGAACACGCGCCGGCTGCGGGGCTCGGGGTCGCGCACGTCGGTGAAGAAGGTCTCCACGCCGGTGGATTGGTAGAGGAAAGGCAGGGGCGTGTGCCAGGTGTTGCCCTTGAGCAGCGGCGGCAGTCCCTCGCTGTACCTGGTCGTCTGCGGTTCGACGCCGCTCAGCGTCCTGCCCACAGGCTTAGCCTCGACCACGCCGATGGGCCGCTTATCCACGAAGAGCATGTAGTCGGCGAAGCCGGTGGTGAGCGGGAACTCGCCCACGGCGACGCCAGGGGCCGCGCCCAGGTTGGCCGCGTCGCGGCTCTGGACCGTCCAGCCGGCGGCTTCGAGCCGCTGATCAATGTCTCGTCGGGCTTTTTCCTCGGGCTTCATTGGGGTTCTCCTTTATGCTGGTGCACTACCATACGAATTATAGTCGTTTGCCGGAGAGGGGCAATTCGCGCTCTTGATTTGACTTGTGCGGGTTTTAGGCTATAATATCGGCATCCGATAACGGAAGCCGATAAAATGATGCGCGAACTGCTCTTAGGCTTCATAAAAATCCACATTCTTTACCACGCGGGCCAGCAACCTGTCTACGGACTGTGGTTGATGGAGGAACTGGCCCGCCACGGCTATACTATCAGCCCCGGCACGCTCTACCCCACGTTGCACAGCCTGGAGCGGGCAGGGTACCTGACCAGCGAGAAGCGCGTGGTGGGAGGACGCCAGCGGAGGTACTACGCCATCACGCCGGCCGGTGAAACGGCGCTGGCCGAGGCCCGCGACCGGCTGGCGGAGTTGGTGGCTGAGGTACTGGAGGAGCGACCGTGACCCCCTTTCTATGGCTGTGCCTGATGGGCGGGCTGGCTATCTTCTCCTCGACGATGAGCAAGAACCCCACCCTGCCGCTCTTCATCCACAGCCTGGGAGTGGACGAGGGGACGCTGGGTTTCATCGCCGCTGCTTCGACCGTCGTCGGCATCATCGCCAGCCTGCCGGCCGGCGTGCTTTCTGATCTATGGGGCCGGCGGCGGGTGATCCTGCTCAGTATGGCCGTCTTTGCCACAGCCCCTTTCCTCTACCTGCTGGTGCGTGCCCCCTGGCACCTGGTGCTGGTGCGAGTCTACCATGGGCTGGCGACGGCGATGCTGGGCCCGGTGGCGCTGGCCGCCGTCGCCGACACATTCCGGGAGGGGCGCAGCGAGCGGATGGGCTGGTACTCCAGCGCGACGATGATCGGGCGCTTTCTGGCCCCCACCGTCGGCGGGCTGCTCATCTTTGGCGAGGACTTCCGCTGGGTCTATCTTGGCTGCGGCGCGGGGGGCATCCTGGCGCTGCTGGCCGCGTTGCGACTGGACCGGCTGGGCCAGGCCACGCGGCCGGAATCCCCCACCGCCCACTGGGCGACGATGCGGCGCGAATTACGTCTCATCCTGACCAATCGCAGCCTGCTGCTCACCAGCGGGATGCAGGCAGCGCAGTATTTCGCCTTCGGCGCCGTGGAGACTTTCCTGCCGCTCTACCTCGAGGGGCTGGGCTGGGAGCCGCGCATCATCGGGCCGCTCTTCACCGTGCAGGTGCTGGTGACGGCGCTGACCAGGCCGCTGATGGGGCGACTCTCCGACCGCTGGGGCCGGAGGTGGCCCATCATATCTGGCCTGCTGGTGGGGGCAGGGGCAATGGCGACCATGCCGTGGATACGCGCCTGGTGGCCGATGGCGGCGCTGGCCGCGCTCTTTGGGCTGGGCGTGGCGGCGGTGACAGCCTCGACCTCAGCGCTTGTCTCCGACCTGAGCCGCGCCGCCGCCTACGGCGCGTCGCTGGGGGTGCTCTCCAGCGTGATGGACGTGGGCCACTCGACCGGCCCGATGGTGACCGGCCTACTCGTGGCGGCCTGGGGCTACGTCCCGGCCTTCACGCTGGTTGCGGTGCTGCTGGTCGTCTGCACCGCCATCTTCGCCACACTGGTGTATGATAGCAAGACGCAAGAAGCAGGCTAGGCCTCCTGCATCCTGCATCCGGCATCCTGCATCCTATATCTTTCAAAAGGAGACTGTGATGAAATGGGTAACTCGTGAGAAAGTCAAAGTGGATCGCGTCGCCTGTCCCTGGCTCATCAAGCGCTTCATTGACCCCGGGGCGGAATTGCTGTTCGTGCCCGCCGAGGCGGTGCTGGAGGTAGCCGAGCGGGAGGGAGCAATCCCCTACGACGCCCGAGGCCAGGGGCAATACGACCATCGGGAAGGGAAATGCACCTTCGAGGTGCTGATCGAGGAGTACGGCCTGGACGACCCGGCGCTCCGCCTGCTGGCCGACATCGTCCATGGGGCCGACACCGCCGACCGCGACCGCACGCCCCAGTCAGCGGGACTACGAGCCATCGCTGAGGGCTTCCACTACCTGGACGCCCCCGACGAAGAGCGGCTGGCCCACGGCTTCGCCACCTACGACGCACTCTACGCCTGGTGCCAGCACACCGTCCGAAGTCCGAAGTCCTAAGCGCTCATAAAAGAATAACTTCCCGATTTCGTAGGGCAGGTTGGCCGCGACTTTGACAGAGGCGGTGGGACACCGATGGGCCATAGTCAGCACCGGGTCGTGTTAGGGAAAACGAAAGAGCGGCCTACCTGCCGTTTCGCCGGGCTTAACGATCCCTAAGTCCGAAGTCCAGGTCGGACATCGGACGTAGGACTTCAAACACAAGGAGAGATATTATGGTTTCGCCTGAACCAGAATCTACTAGCACAAGCCTTCGTTCCCTTCCCCGCAACGTCTGGGCCGTCAGCCTGACCAGTTTCTTTATGGACATCTCGAGTGAGATGGTCATCAATATCTTGCCGCTGTTCCTTTCCAACGTGCTGGGGGTAAAGACCGACATCATCGGTCTGATCGAGGGAGTGGCCGAGGCGACTGCCAGCCTGCTCAAGGTCTTCTCCGGCTGGCTCTCCGACCGATTGCGAGCCCGCAAGTGGCTGGCGGTGACGGGATATGCTCTCTCCGCTATATCCAAACCCTTCTTTTACTTCGCCAACTCCTGGGGCGCAGTGGCTGGCGTGCGCTGGGCCGACCGGGTGGGCAAGGGCATCCGCACCGCTCCTCGTGACGCGCTCGTGGCCGATAGCATTGACGAGCGCCACCGGGGGCTGGCCTTCGGCTTCCACCGTGCCGCCGACACCGGCGGGGCCGTCGTAGGGGTGCTCATCGCGCTGGGCGTGGTCTGGTTGACGCAGGCTGGCGGCATGGAACTGAATCGCCCCACCTTCCAGACGGTGGTGCTCATCAGCCTGGTGCCGGCGTTTCTGGCGGTGCTCTCGCTGGCATTAGGCGCGGAAGACGTGCCAGTGACTAAGAAGCGCGAGATGCCCCGATTCGCCTTCCGCGGCCTGGGCAGACGCTTCTGTATCTTCATGATCATCGTCGGCCTCTTCGACCTGGGCAACTCCTCCGATGCTTTCCTGATACTGCGAGCGCAGGAGCGGGGGCTGAGCGTCATCGGTGTGCTGGGGATGTTGGCCACCTTCAACCTCGTCTACGCGCTGGTCAGCACCCCGGCGGGCTCTCTCTCCGACCGCATCGGGCGGCGGCGGCTCATCATCGGCGGCTGGCTGGTCTACGCGGTCATCTACCTGGGGTTCGCGCTGGCGGGCACGGGCTGGCACGTATGGGTGCTATACGCCATCTACGGCATCTACTACGGGCTGGCCTACGGCACGGCCAAGGCGATGGTGGCCGACATCGTGCCAGAGGAGTTGCGCGGCACAGCCTACGGCACCTACAACGCCGTGCTGGGCATCCTGGACTTTCCCGCCTCGCTCATCGCCGGGCTGCTGTGGAGGTACCTGGCCCCATCGGCGCCGTTCTACTTCGGCGGAGGGATGGCATTGGTCGCAGCGGTACTGATGGCACTGGTGATGCCCACCTCTCAAAATCGGACGCGGATTCACGCAGATTGACGCTGACAGAGCCGCAGAGAAGAAACCAGGTTTCCAGGAAAAAACCTGGTTTCTTCAGTTCAGCGCCGCCGCTTGCGGGCCAGGCACAGCGCAGCGCACCGCCTCCACCTGGGCCACGTCCTCTGCCGGGTCGAAGCGGTGCACTCGTAGCCTGGCCGTCTGTAAGCCCATTTCCCCCCGGGACGCTCACGCCAGGATGTGTCCCAGGCCAGATGCACCCCCACGCCGATGATGAAAGGCTACTCGAGGCGCCACACGCGCAGGTCGTCCAGGCAGATGGTCGCGTGACCCTCGTCGTATGTAGAGCCACCGATCCCGATTCGGCCCGTCGGGAAACGGTCGCTGTTCACCTGGCCCACCAACACGCCGTTGATATACAGGAACACGACTCCGCTGACCCGCTCCATACTCAGATAGTTCGCCCCGTCTGGGTCAACGTTCCTGGACACGGTCCAGTCAACCAAATTGTCCTGCCAGGTCCCATTTTCCAGCAGGAAGAGGGCAAACGTTTGGTCGAACGGGGAGACCTCGAACCAATAGAGATTATCCCCATCCGGGCCGAAGCCCAGCCCACAACTGGCATCCTCCGCTCCCTCAACGGAGCAGGACACCTCGGCGACGAACTCATCCGTGCGGAAGGGCTCGTACCACTCCCAGGCCGTAAAGTTGCTGCTCTTGATCAAAATGCAGTACTCGCCGTTGGCCGGGCGCATGTAGAAAACGTCTTCGTTCTCGACATCGAGCCCCCAGTTGTTGCGGTTGTCGTGGAAATCCTCGTCGAAGCGCAGCACGGCGTTGCTCGGCAAGGGAATCTTGCCCGCCACCGTCCAGCTACTCTGACCGGAGAGACTGACGTTGTGGAGCACCTCTACGATGTCCTCATCTAGATCTGCGGCCTTGATGTCGTATGTACCACGCGGTATGCCACCTACTATGTAACTGGCACCAGCGTCGATCATATCCTCGCCCAGCCAATCATCCCCCCAGGTAGTGCTATCGGAGGGTGATATGTAGAGATAGGCGATCGTGTCGTCCGATTCGTTGATGACTTCAAGAGAGGCCAACCCGGCGATGGTCCAGGTCATCTTGCCCTCAAAATCCATCTCCCACCAGACCTCAATCACCTCCCTGTCCTGATCCTCGGCTTTGACGTCGTAGACGCCTTCGGGAATGCCCGCGATAGAGTATGTTTCGCCATCTCGGATCACATAGTCTCCCAGCCAATCCTCACCCCACTCATCGGCTTTGCTGGGCGACAGGTACACGTACCACACGTCTGTACCTGAATCATTGGTGATCTCGAGCGTTGACCCTTGGGGCACTGATGTAGGCGTATCCGTTGGCGGGAGAGTGGGCTGTACTTCCGAAGTAGGCTGTACTTCCGAAGTAGGCTGCACTTCCGAAGTAGGCTGCACTTCCGAAGTAGGCTGTACTTCCGAAGTAGGCTGCACTTCCGAAGTGGGCTGTACTTCCGAAGTAGGCTGCACTTCCGAAGTGGGCTGCACTTCCGAAGTGGGCGTCTCTCCACTGGAACTGCACGCCAGAACAACCAACGCCAATGCTGCTGCTGCCAGCAAGATCCAACGGATACCCTCTATGTTTTTCCCTGCCTTCTCTGTGTACTTTGGTCGAAAGACTTCTGAACCCATGTTTTTTCTCCTTTCTGTGTATGCCACCTGTCTTAGGTTTACGCCCACGTGCCTGCCCCCCTGCCCCACCTTTACGCTCCAAACGATCTTCAGCCCATCTACTCCCCTGCCAACGCCTCATAAATATCGCCGAACTGCTACTCCACATAGCCGCCGTGGAAGACGCCGTCATCCCGCAGGACGTTGCAGTAATTCCACAAATGTTAGTACGAATCCCAGGTCAACAATGACCTAATAGCTCTCTCAATGGCCCTCGCCAGTTCCGAGGAAATATCCGGCTGCGATGCCTTGAATGTCTCGTGAACCTGGCGAATGACGCCATACTCGGCGCGCATGCTCTCCTGGTATTCCGGCAGTGGTATATTGAAAAACGTTCTTGAAGTCATCGTGTATTGGAGTTTGATCGCCCCTTGGCCGAGAAGGCTCAGCAGCGCCATGTAAACAATAGTAGTCGCGTCCTGACCCTGAGAGAGTGTACAGATACTGGCGGGATAATTCAACGGACGGCGCAGTTCTGCATCGAGAGTGACTGGCTGCAACGCTGAAGCCGTGAATTGGGCCAGTGTAAATCCGAACATACTAGCAATTCTGGTCCAAGCGGGCGATAACATTTCTCGCAGCGTAATACCCCTTCACCCACTCCAGTCTCGGTCCGGTGGCCAAAGAATCTGTCTTGCCTGGCCTTGGCCTTCCGAACCAATTTTCTGTTACGTCCCAGCGCCACCCCAATCCCCCCCATCAGCAAGAGCATGAAGAGTAGGACGAGCCCAGAGATGTAAATAGATGTAAGCTCAGGCGGGTGCGGGTGATAGTCGCTCTGGATTCTGGAAATGTCAGGATCTCCAGGGAGATAGATGATGGTCACTGGCCCGCCGAGTGTCAACCCATCATACGTTTTGACTTTTACGCTTGCCGTTCTGGTGAACTGCTTCTTGTCACCAGCAGGTACTGGCGTGTCAAATTGATAAGTAATGCGAAAAGATGTACCATCCTCGTCAGACCAGACTTGTTGGTCTATCACAGTGGCCTGGGTGACGACACCAGAGTCCTGGAGCTTTATATACGTTGCGTACTCGTATCGCTTTCGGACATAGCTGGCCACAATCATCACGCTAAAGCACGCCCAGCAAAGCAGAACGGACAGCATAAAGATCCCAAACAGAATCTTTATTACAGGATGACACCCGGGTTCAGGACGCGCAGGCGCTTGATTTACGAACTTGTTTCTCATAGCCTTATTCCTGCCCTGTGGACACCACTGCTCAACAAAGTTGTACTCCTGCTAAGGTCGCTCTAGAGATGGTGGTCTACGCCGTCCAGCCGCTCCAGGGCATGGCTGAAAGGCGCGTGACCCACGTCGTGCAACAGCGCTGCGGCACGCAAAAGGACATTTTCAGGGCAGAAGTGCGCTACCAACGAAAAGACGCCCAGAGTATGTTGCAAACGGTTGTTTTCGCACGCAATCGTCTCGCTTACATGGGCAAAGGGTTGCACATAACGTCTGCGGACAAGCGAAATGTTTGCGCGAAAGGAGCGACTCGGCAGCTTCATGTGCCCCTCCGCACAGCGTTCTTGTCCGCCCGTCGCCCATTCAGTATAGTCCAACACTGCATGGGAGTCAACACCTCGTGAGCACCAGGCGAGGTGCCGGGCACTTGTGAAGTACCCGGCACCTGAACTCTCTATTCTCCCCAGGGTGTGGCGCAGTTTGGTCACGAACCGCTTGCGCTGGTCGTAGTTGTCCATTGGTCATTCTTAATCCAGGCTCCGGCTCAGGTTGCGCACGGCAACGGCGGTCACCAGCAGCCCCATCAACAGCATCGCCGCCGCGTGGGGCCACAGCGTGTCCAGGCCCGCTCCCTTCAGCATCACTCCCCGGATGATCGTCAGGTAGTGGCGGAAAGGGACCACCTGCGCGATAGCCTGCAGTGCGACGGGCAGGTTCTTGACCCGCACCAGGTAGCCGGAGAAAGTCATATCCACCATCGCCAGGACAAAGACGAAGAGGATGGCCTGTTGCTGCGTGCGGGCAATGCCGGAAATAAAGATACCATAGCCGATCTCGGTGGCAATGAAAAGCAGCGTCAGGGCAAAGAGCAGCGGCAGAGAACCGCGCATCGGGACCCGAAAGGCAAAGACGGCGACGGCCAGCATAAACAGGAAGTTGAACACCCCAATGACCAGGGCGGGGATTGCCTTGCCGATGACCAACTCGATGCGACGCAGCGGCATCACCATCAATTGCTCCAACGTACCCAGTTCCCGCTCGCGGGCCAGCCCGATGGAGGCGACGGTGAGCGTCACCTGATAGACAATGAAGCCCACCTGCGCTGGCACGGTGAAGAATTTGGCATTGAACGTCGGGTTGAAGCGCACCGTGGTACGCAAGTCAATGGGAGGGCTGGCAGCCAACCCGTACGCCGCAGCCAGGGCTTCGGCGAGCCCAGCCGAGCCGCCGGCCGCGAAGTCAGCGATGGCTTCACGAGCGGCGCTGAGAGCAATGAGAGCCGGGAGGTGGTTGCTGGCGTCAACGACGAGTTGAATGCGCGGCGTCTGCGCAACGTCGGCCATGTCGGCAGCCAAGCCAGCGGGGATGATGACGACAAGCGTGGCCTCCCCACGGTCGAGGAGGCGATGGGTGTCCGCCAGGGTCACGGGAAAGTGGCAGACCTCCAACTCCCGTCTGGTGTCGAGTGCGGTAACGAGCTGGCGGCTGGCGTTGGAACGGTCGAGATCGAGCACGGCCACGCGCAGGTCGGAGATGCGAGAACCGGTGGCACGGGCCAGCAAAACCAATTGAAGAACGGGCAGCGTGAGAATGAAAGCCGTCATCAACCAGTCACGCAAGAACTGGATAAACTCTTTCAGCACCAGGTTCCAGATGCGTCCGAGCGCAGCTTCAGAAATGAAAAATGGCAAATGACAAATGGCCAAAATCCACCTCAGGCGATCTTCTTCTCGAACAGCACCAGGCTGACGACTTGGCATGCGACTCCAACTCCCAGCAGGATGGATGCCGGCTTCCACAGAGCAGCCGGTCCCAGCCCCTTCAGGAATACGCTGCGGCAGATGGTGATGAAGTGGGTGGTCGGCAGGGCGTAAGCGGTGACCCGCGCGATGGGCTCATCAGCGACAGGGACAATGAGGCCCGCAATGAAGAAACTGGGCACGAAGAAGACTATCAAGATAAGGAACATCGCGGTCTGCTGATTGCGGACAAAGTTGGCTACCACCAGGCTGATGCCCATGCCAGCGACCATGTAATCGGCTGCGAGCAGGAGAAAGGCGGGGAAACTGCCCCGGAAGGGAACGTGAAACCACAGCGTGGCGACGGCCCAGGCCAGGACGGCACTCACCAGGCCGCTGATCTCGTAGGCCAGCAACTTGCCGAGCAGGTACTCAATCCCGCGCACCGGCGTGGCGATGAGGCTCTCGAAAGAGCCCGCTTCCTTCTCACGGGTCAGCGCCAGCGCCAACGCCAGCGCGGGCATACAAAGGACGACGGCCAGCATACCGGGCACCATACTGACCAGCGATTTGAGCGTCTCGTTGTACCAGGCGCGGCTGCTGACGTCGAAACTCCCAACCACACCACCTGATCGCCAGGGGTGCAGGCTGGCAGCAAAGGCGTCCACGCGGCTCTCCAGGAGGCCGATGGTCTGGCTGGCGATGATCGCGTCTGCACCGTCAACGACACACTGCACCTCGGCATGGCCGCCCCCCAGCGCTGCATCGGCAAAGCCATGCGGGATCACCAGCACCAGGTCAGCAATATCACGGGTGAACAGACGCTCAATCTCCTCATTTCTCTGCACGTAGGCGACGACGCCCAAATCCCCGTCAGCGATGAGGCTGGCGATGAACTCGCGGGAGAGCGGAGTGCGGTCCAGATCACGGACAGCGATGTCTACCCGACCCACATCAAGGGCGAAGACATAAGAGAAAGTAGCCAATAAGAAGGCCGGCGCGATCGTAACGAGGAAGAACGTGCGTACGTCACGGGTAATGTGACAGAATTCCTTGCGGGCAATGGCGAGCAGCCGGCGGATGGACATGACTCAGCAGTGAGCGGTTAGCAGTCAGCCGTCAGCAGCATCGGCTATCTGCTAACGGCTAACGGCTGACGACTAACGGTTATCGCAAGCGACGTTGCCACTCCTCCTTCAACTCCAGCGAAGCCAGATTCTCTCCGGCTTCGAGGAAATCCTTCAATAGCCGATTGAACTTGTTCCGCTCCTCCAGCATCGGGAAATGATGTGCGCTGTCCAGGAAGATGGCACGCACATTATCGTTGCAATCTCGTAGCCATTCTTTCTGCGGTGGCTTGATAAGCGGATCGCTTCCACCGTGCACCAGGAGCACGGGGATATTGAGAGGAGGCAACACGCGACGCAGGTCGATCTCCATCGTCGAGTGCATACTATCGGTAACGGCGGACATGTCAGTCTTGTGCACCTCCATTTCCACCTCGGGAAACTTGGCTCGCCGCGCCGCCAGCCGCGCCAGTGCATCTCCACTGCCAGAAAGACTAGTCAGGGGTCGGTTGATGGCCGCACCGATCAGAGGCACACTCACCCCCACTACCTGCTCCACTCGATCCGAGGCCTGGGAAGCAAACAGCAGCGCGACCACGCCCCCCAACGCATGCCCCACCAGTGTGAGGTGCATGACACCCAACTTGTCCAGGAACTGCCCGAGTAGCCTGACGTACGCGTTGATGCTGTAGGGCTCGCCCAGTTCGTCCGAATCGCCAAAGCCCCACAGGTCGAGTGCATAGGCGCGGTGCTTGACCGACAACTCCTCCATCGTCGGGACCCAGTAGCGCCATGAGCCTAGCCAGCCGTGGACGAAGACCAACGGCCGGCCACGCCCGATTACCTCATAATGTACGAGACCCTCACCGACAACAACGGCGCTCATTGCCGAACCACCGCCCAATGTAACACAGGTAAGAATTCAGCCACCCTTGCAAAAGTTACGCCCAGCATCGGCAATGGGACGGTCCCCTGTGGGAGAAATCGTTTCCGACCCAAACGCTGCCGCGCGTTTTCCTTGAACCCTTCGCAAGAGTTCCCCCCACCCGAACCACATACCGGTGCAGACCTCCGCTCGCTACTCTGAAGCCCCCACACGCTGCAGAACATCCTTGACCTGATTGGTCAGATCATCCGGTGCAAATGGTTTCACGATGTACTCTACCGCTCCCAAATCCAGGCCTTCCTTGATCTCGCCATTCTGCCCTTTGGCCGAAAGGAAGACGATCGGAATCGTGCTGGTGACCGGATTCTCCTTCAATTGGCGACAGGTCTCGTACCCGGTCATCTTCGGCATGCGAACGTCGAGGATGATCAGATCGGGCCGCACCTGCGGCGCTTTCTCGAGGGCCTCGATGCCATTAGCAGCCAGCACCACCTCGAAGCCAGCAAAGCGCAGCGTGAAACCGATCAGTTCACGGATGTCCCGTTCGTCTTCAACAACGAGTATCTTCGACATAGTTCCCCCTACCCCGCCCAACAACCAACAACCACTAAGGGGCATTGTCCCCCTCAGGCTGGTCACCCTCCCACAGAACCATCTCGATCTCCTCTATCAGTTCCTCGACAGAGAACGGCTTGTTCATAAGGCGAGCGGCCCCCAGGGCGAGCACCTTCTGTCGCTTCGCATCATCAATAACCGTACTCCCCGTCATCACGATAACCGGGATGTCCCGAGTGACCGGGTTGTCCTTCAGTCGCTTCAGGACAGCATATCCATCCAAATCTCGTATTTTGAGATCAAGCAATATCAGAGCAGGTCGTACCTCGCGTGCCACGCGCAGGGCGCGCCGGCCTCGGCCGGTCGTCCGTACACCGAAGCCATTGGCACGCAGTATCTCCCGCATCAGCGAGAGATTATCCCTATCATCGTCCACCACCAACACAGTGCCACGCCGCGCCAGCACTTGACGTACCGCGCACAACAACCGTTGCTCGTCAATCGGCTTGGTCACGTAATCCACCGCACCCAGCCGCAGGCACTCACCCCGATCCGGCAACACGGAGACGACGACTACCGGAATTTTTTGCGTAACGGGGTTTGACTTTAACTCCTCGAGCACGGCGAAGCCATCAACATCCGGGAGCAAGATATCCAGCGTGATCAAGTCCGGGCGCTCACGTCGCGCTAACTCCACTGCTTCATCGCCCCGCTGCGCGATCAGTACCTCCCGCCCATTCCCAGCCAGATGCAGTTGAATCAGCCGGGCCACGTCGAGATCATCTTCGATGACCAGCACCTTCACTGCGGCTCGTTCGGGCTCCTCTCCAACCCGAGCCACTTGCCCGGCTCCCACGGCGGGGAGAGTAAACGTGAACGTGCTTCCCTCCCCTAACTCGCTTTCCACCCACACCCGTCCTCCCTGCATCTCCACCAGCGACCGGACAATGGAAAGCCCTAACCCCGTGCCCGGCGTATCCTGCACCACCGAGTCATCGGCCCGGAAGAAGCGAGCAAAGACCTTCTCCTGATCCTCCTGCGCGATGCCGATGCCCGTGTCGCGCACTGAAATGTGCACCTCGTCGCCGTGTGCACAGGCTAACACCACAATCTCACCGCCGGTTGGCGTATAGTGGCAGGCATTCGCCACCAAATTGGTCAAAATCTGGACTACGCGGTCAGGATCAGCGATGACCCAGGAGAGCGCGGGCGGCACATCTGATCGCAAGGTCAATCCCTTGTCTATCGCTCGACCCTCCATCGCTACGACGACCTGGTTTACCGCTTCCCCTACGCGCATCACCTTGGGCGATAGAGCCATCCGCCCGCTGTCAATACGTGAGAGGTTCAGCAGGTCGCCGACCAGCATAGTGAGACGGTCGGCGTTATTCTTGATGATGGACAGGAAATGCCGCTGATTAGCCGTCAATGTACCGGTCGCCCCCATCAGAAGCAGGTCAACGTACCCCTTGATGGAAGTCATTGGCGTGCGCAATTCGTGTGAAACTGTGGAGACGAACTCCGTCTTGGCACGCCCAGCGTCCACCTCGGCGGTGACGTCACGGAAGACCGAGACGGTGCCCAGAAACTCGTCACTCATCAGCACCGGTGCCAGGTGCACACTGACGACGCGGTCTCCAATCTCCAACCGGGCAGCCAGATATTCCTCCGTGGCGTACGTCCCGGATTGCTCCGCCCACCCGGCCACCGTCTCCATCCAATCTCGCGCCTGCCTGCCATATAGGCCGAGCATCTCGCTGGTCGTCCGACCCAGCGCTTGCTTCCGCGGCAACTCCAGAATACGCTCCGCAGCCACGTTGAACAAGATGATCTTACCATACGCGTCAGCCACTATCACCCCATCCGCGACGCCTTCCAGGATGGCCTGACTCTTGGCCGCCTCGACTTGCTGGGCCTTGAGCATGCTTCCCAGCCGCTCTGCCTGGTCACGAATAAGGCTGTATAGTTCGGCATTCTTGATGGCGTTGGCAACCTGAATGACGGCGGTCTCCACCAGGAGCAAGTGACCCTCGTTAAAGCGATCAGGCTGAGCATGGAACAGAAGCAACACGCCCAGCACCTCATCACCAACCAGGAGCGGGACAGCCAACGCTGAGCGGTACGCCCGCTTCCTCTCCTGCGGCTCCACCCAGCGGGGGTCCTGTCGAATATCGGGCACGATGGCCGCCTCGCAATGCTCGACCACCCAGCCCGCCAGTCCCTCACCCCGAGAGAAGCGAGTGGGTATGCCACCCAGTGGCAGCTTGACTTCTGCTCCCAAAGCCGCACGGTAGATCAACCTCCCGGACTCCTGTTCCAGCATCAATATGGCCGCCCGTTCAGCCCCCACAGCCTCCACGACCAACTCCAGGGCGCGATTCAGCACGCGGTCCAGATCGAGACTGGCAGCAAGTTGGGAGGTGACGCGGTAGAGCGTTGCGACCCGGTCACGCTCCTCGGCCAATGCCTGGGTACGCTCCTCGACGCGCTGCTCCAGTTCCTGCGAAAAGCGACGCACCTCATCAAACAGGCGAGCGTTTTCTACCGCCACGGCTACCTGGTCGGCCAACGCCGAGAGCGCCGCCACCTCGGCCGGCGAGAACCTGTGAGGCTCCCGGCGGTCCCCGCATAGAACGCCCATAACCTGGCTGCCGACCGTGAGGGGAGCCAGAACTGCGGACCCCACCTCCAGCCCTCTAGGGCCAGGTACGAAGCGTGAATCCTGCTTCACGTCGTCAACCGTCAGTGGCATACCGCTCTCGGCCACCACACCTACCAGTCCCTCGCCTGGGGCGAAGGTGAACGATGAGATATGCTCAAGTGCGAATCCATACGTCGCTCGGGGCACATATCGCCCGCTCTCGGCATCCAGGAGGAAGATACTGCTGTGATCGCACGCGAGCAACCGAGGAATCGTCTCAACGACGGTGTTCAACACATCGCTCAACTCCAATTTGGCCGCGGCCGAACGGCTGACCTCGTTGAACAACGCCAACGTTTCGGCGCGGCGCCGCAATGCCTCCACCAGGCGGGCATTTTCGATAGCGATCGCCGCCTGGGCCGCGAAAATCTCCAGCGCCTCGACGGTGGCCTGGCCAGGAACACGACCATCGCGAGGCTGGTCCACCGAGAGAAGCCCCTGTACGTCGCCACCAGACCCGATGAGCGGGACGAGCAGCATATCGTGGGGACGCCAGCGACCAGGCTCACGTGTCACGCCCTCGGATTCCTCCTCATATACATCCAGGCGGTCGCGCCAACAGGCATCTCGTTCAGCCGGAATGTAATAACTCTGGCTGACGCGGAACTCCTCGCTCATCACATCCGCCACGACAGACCAGGGCTGCTGTACCTCTTTCATGCGCTCGAATTCGGCAATAGGCATACCGGCAGCGGCCACGCGGCGCCAATAGGGTGGATCCCCCTCCAACACGCTGATCAGTACCAGATTGAACCCTACGCTTTCCTGGATCGCGTATGCAATCTCCTCCAGTATCTCCTCCAAAGGCCGATCTGAGCGCAGCGCCCGGCTGACCCCCAGCACCAGCGCGAGTTGGTCCGCCCGGCGGCGCAGCAACTCCCCCCGCTCCAACTGTTCCTGATAGCGCTGCGCGTTGCCGATGGCTGTGGCCGCCTGAGCAGACAATCCTTCTACGAACTCCAGCCTCTCTTGATCGAACGCCCCTTTCTCAGCATTCTCCATGAAGATCAGACCCGCCAGAGACTCCTCGTAGAAGATCGGCACGAGAAGCATAGAGCGGGTTTCTGAGCCGATGCTGATCTTGCCTCCTTCGGCGGCCACGTCAGGGATGAGTAGCGACTGATTGGTGCGCTGTATCTCGGCCAGGGCCTCCACCAGAGCAGGATGTGCCTCCGGCTCTCGCAGCACTGTGTGGATGCGAGCCTGCTCCGCTTCCGAATAGCCCGCACAAACCTCCAGCCGCAGTTCGCCACTCGCGGCATCCCGAAGCAGGATAGCCCCGTGCGTGGCCTTGCCCAGGCGACTCGCCTCCTCCAGCACCAGGTGCAGAATGTGCCTCAGATCGAGCGTGGCGCTGATCTCGCGACTCACGCGCTGGAGGCCGCTCAGCGCTTCCACCCGCCGCCGCAATTCCTCGTCCGTTTGCGCGTACAGACGGGCATTCTCAATCGCAATCGCCGCTTGATCGGCGAAGGCGGTTAGCAACTCGACATCCATCTCGGAGAACCTGTGCGGCTCGACAAACATGACCGACAGTATGCCGATGGCACGATCGGCCCGCTTGAGCGGCAGATCTGCAAAGGCGCGGAATCCCTCCCGGACAGACAGCGACGAGGAAGTCAGCAGGCTCTCGTCGGCTTGCACGTCCGAGATGATCAGCGGTTCCCCGGTCACGACGGCGTGCGCCCACCCTCCACGCTCCAGTGTGAGCACCTGCGATTGTGCCGCGTACTCCTCGCTGAGTCCCTGGGTCATCGCCAGCCGCAGCACATGTTGTGTCTCGTCCAACACAAAAATAGCCGAGCGCTGGCAGCCCACCACCTCTATCACTGCCGAAGTGATAGCCTGCAGCACGTGTTCCAGTTCGAGCGACTCACTAACGGTGGCCGAAACCGCTGTGAGCGAGGCCAACTCGGACGCTCGACGCCGCATGGCGTCATACAGACGGGCGTTCTCGATGGCGCTGGCGAAGTACCCAGCGACGGTCTTCAATATTCGCACCTCTTCGCGTCCGAATCCATCCTTGCGGTCGCCCAGGTAGAGTTCGCCAATACTGTGATCCTTCAACCGCAGGGCCACGCCAGCGAAGTTCCGGACGCCGAGCGCGCTGATGTGGGGACGATAGGCTGGGATGATGTTGGGGTCATGCTCAGGATCGTTGCAGAAGTAACTCCCGCCACGGGAGAAAATAGATCGCTCAAATCCCTCAATACTGGTGGGGAGCCTGAACATCTCCACCGCCTCGCGGTCCGCGCCAGCCGACGCCAGGTAGCGCGCTACCAACGCATCCTGCTCCTCATCATAGAGTAAAAGTACCCCCATCTCCGCTTCCAGCAGCCGGATCGTCTCGCCCATCACCCGGTCCAACAGTTCGTCCAGGTCCAGTGTGGAACTGGCAAGGGCAGCGATACGGGCCAGCCCCGCCTGCTGTTCCACGCGCCGCCGGGCCTCCGCGTAGAGATGGGCATTCTCAATGGCGACCGCTGCCTGGCCAGCAACGGCCTGAAGCACCTCCAAATCACGCTCTGAGTAGACGTCCCTTTGATAACTGGCCAACTCAAGCGTGCCAACGAAGCGGCCTCGGACCTGCAAGGGGATACCGATGTACGATCGGAAGGGATAGACAGGCGTATCCAACCTGGGACGCAAGTCGTGCCGGGCTTGAACGCGGGGGATGAACAGGGAACGTCGGTGACGGATTATCCAGCCCGTGTATCCCTCATCGAGACGATAGATACCTCCTACCTCTTGGGCATAGGCCTCATCCCCCCCCCAGCCCTGGGTAACACAGCACTCTCGTTCTTCATCCCAGAGCGTGATTTCGGCAACGTCGTAGGGGATGAATTGACGAGTGCTCGACAGGATGGCGTCCAAGGTTGCCTTCAGGTCAAGACCGCCACTGGTAGCGGGGCCGATGTGAGCTACCGCCGCCGCTTCGTCCGACGGTCGCCGGGGGAGCACCGGGCTACGCTGTTCCCCCCACCAGGCGGCCAACAGGGCCACGGGGAAGAGCGACCCACCAGCAAGCAGCCCATCTACGACAGGAGATATGACAACAGTGACCCATTCAGGTGACGCCTTCACCATCCACACCGCCAGGCCGAGCGTCAAGGCCGCTGCACATAAAGCAACGACCACGTCTGGCCATTTATATCGGCGTACCCCCGCCCGCCTATGCAAACGTCGCAAACATCGCATACGTTCTAACCCCCAACCAGCCCGGCTGGTCCAACCTCTTCGCGACAGGACAGTTGCCGGCCCGCCCGGACTGCCTACCCTTCGCGCCGCGCATTGGCGGCCGCTTCAGTGATCTCCCGAATGTCGTAGAAGGGGCCATCATCGACGGTCACCACACCGATGGAGAGTGACATCAGATCGACCTTCGCTTCGTTGCCCGCCTCATCGTGCACGACCAGGTACCCCTGCTGCCGTGCCTGCCAATCGTAGTGCGTCCCTATCTCTGTGTCGAAGCGCTGCTGGAGGTCTTCTACGACGGGCACGATCAGCTCTTTGCCAGTAATGACCAGGAAATCATCGCCACCGATGTGACCGATGAAGTCGTTGGTCGTTCCCACACTGTCCACCACATTCCCCAGAACCATGGCGGTGAACCGTAACACCTCCTCACCGGCCACGAAGCCGTACACTTCGTTGAACGCGCCAAAGTCCTGGATGCCCACGTAAATGATGGCCCAGTCATCCCGCCGCATCAACCGCCGCAACTGATCCTCAATCAGCCGGCCGCTGGGCAGACCGGTGGTAGGGTTGGTCAGGCTTGTGTATTGTGCCCGGGCCATAGCGCTCTTGACCCGCAGTTTGAGCTCCTCCAAATCGAAGGGCTTGGTGATGTAGTCATCAGCGCCCAACTCAAGGCCATGGATCTTGTCAGAACGCTCATCTTTCTGGGTCAGAAAAATGATCGGAATGTGGCTGGTACGAAGACTGCCCCGCAAATTGCGGCACACGTCATAGCCATCCATATCCGGCAACATTATGTCAAGGACGATGATGTGAGGTAGTTTCTGCCGGCACATCTCCAGTGCATCCTCACCGCGTTGGGCTACCGCCACATCGTAGCCTTGCGATTGAAAGTAGATGCGCAGCATATTGGAGATGTCAGAGTCATCCTCTACTATCATTATTCTACCCTGAGACATATTCCCTCCTTGATCAAACGATAACCGCTAGCCAGTAGCCGACACCCTAAAGCCGTGCTTGCTCGCCAGTTGAGCAATCTCACGCACCTGTTCGATCCGAATCTGCCGGCCTAACGAGTAACTTTCGTATCGCCCATCCAGCGCCAGCACCATAGTCTCCGCCATGCAGGCGTAGGCCTTGCCGGGTGGGAGGCCGAAATCGAAGCCGAAGTCCACCTCGCCAGGCACGTCTACTATCCCCCCCTCGATGACCAGCACATCATCTCGCTCTCGAGCCACCCGCGGCGACACGTCCGGTGGAAGGGCCACGTCGCACACGACCGAGTCGCGTTTGAGGTGCTGTGGTTGAATGACTGGCCTGGCGGCATTGGTGGCACTCAGCACCATGTCGGCCTCGCGGATGTCCTCAACGTGCGTCGAGGCACGCACCAGACGCGCCCCGGCCTCCCTGACCCGCGCCTCTGTCTTTGCCAGGCGAGATTCTCGCCGGCCAACCAACACCAACTCAGCCACCATCGGAGCGAGCAACTCGGCACACGCCGAGCCGATGCTCCCCGTCGCTCCGACCACGGCCGCGATAGCCGATTCCGGCCGGATGCCTTTGCTCCGTGCTCCTTCCTCCAGCGCCTCAACTGCGACGGCCACGGTGAGGCTGCGACCCGTGGTGATGGGTATGCTTAGACGCCGGGCAATAGCCACTCCGCCATCGCCAACCACGGATGTAAAAGCCAGCAACCCCAGAATACGAGCCCCCAGCCTCTGTGCCAAGCCGCCTGTCTCAACGATCTTCTTGTAAACTGCTCGAGGCGGCAACTGCAGCATCTGGCGGGCAGTGAACGGGCAGGCCACCAACCACCCCTCGATCTCCGTCCCCGTAGCCTCCGAACGCACCCCGACGACGTGCGAAAGGTAGACTGGTGGCCAGAAGCGGGAGAAGAAATGGATCAGCGGCGTGGGCAACACCTTCGCCAGCAGCGGGTACTTGCGTGCCACGTCCCGCTTGGGATTCAGTGGATGGATGACGAAAGCGAAGTTGTCCATCTCTGTGCCCGGGTTCAACGCTCATACATTCTAAGGTGCAGGTCCGCCCCGCCCTTGAGTTTCAAATGGTCGCTGTCTTCGTAATAGACCGTTCGACTAATCACGCGCCTCTCCGGCGAAGCGAACAAGACCACATCCGACTCGATAGCTCGTGCCGGATGCACCACCATGCCAGAGCCTATGTAGCAATTGTGGCCCACACAGCCGCCCACCACCGGCATACCCGTCTCCCTCGGTTCCCCCTCATATATCGCACGAATCGGTTTGCTGGGCACCAGGTTAAAATCGGTGAAGGTATTCCCTGCACCGACAAAGGTATTGCGTCCAATACTGCAAAACTGCAAACACGTATTCTGCGCCACCATCGAGTCTTCCATCATCACAGTCGTGAAGAGCGCTGCTCGAAAGGGAAGGAAACAACGATCCGACACCACGCTGAGGTGGACCTGACTGCCCGTCCCAATACTCACGTTATCTCCGATGATGGCGACATCTATGACAGCCCCTGGGCCAATGCTGACATTATTGCCAATATACGTCGGCCCTCTGATGATGACAGAGGGATCAATGCTGCAGTTGCGGCCTATATGCACCACCTCCGATGAAGAAAGCACTTGCTTCCGCTCCAATATTGAGCGCCATAGTATTCTAAGTTGCTTCCCTACACTGTGCTCGATCTCGCGATCCAGCCGCGCCCCGTTGGCGTACACGCCAAAGACGACGTTGGCGATAATGGTATGCACCCAATGCTCAATCGAGCAAAACGCCCTGGTGGGCACCTGGTATACCAGGTCGCCCATCTCATTGGACATGTGAGTCGGGACGTGGTAGTAGCCCATCTCGTGTGCTTCGGTGTCCATCACCAAGGGACGCACGGTGGGCTCGACACCATACGGGAAATACCATATATCGGCGACGTACACGTCACCCTCGCGACGGATACCCCGCTGCAGATGAATGGCATGGGCCGTGATAGCAGGATCATCCAATGCGAAAGCGACACGGCAGGCCTTGCCCGACTCCTGAGCCCGCCGAACGAACTCGTCCAGGAAGAACTGGTCAAAGAACAGGTTGTCCCGATAGACCAGCGTCTCCACCCGCCGGGAATCAACCTCGGCCAGCGAATCCACCTCACGCTCCTCTGTAGCGTAGCGCGCAAGCACATCCCGCTGGTAGAGCCACAGCGGCTTGTTGAGCACGCGCAGCTCACGCGCTGGCTCGTTGAATGGAAATATCTTGCGTCGGTTCCGCAGAATAATCTTGCGCATCTATCTACTCAGTCCAGTGGGCGCTTGTCGATCAGAATAGTACAGGTGCGGTCACCAGCGGCAATGCACAATACTTCTTCAACGCAGAAGTTCTTGCCGCCGCTAACCCAATACAGTCCCTCCTCCAAGATGCCGACAGCCAGATGACAGCAGGGCGAGTCGCACTTGCGTCCCCAACACGTACCGCAGCGCTCCATAATCCAGTGAAAATACTGCTCGTCCTCCCCCAATCGCACCAGGTGGTCGGTGAACTTGTTAAATGTCTGAGCCATGACTTCAAAACCCACCTTAAGTTTCATCCCCAGGGGCAAGACGCGAAAGGTCAGATCCGCGATGCCCAGCATCGGACCGAAATCCTTGATCGCAAACTTGAAACAGGCGCGACCAGCCCGCCGCGCCAACCCACGTCCACCGCGTGGGCCATACATCTCATCCAGCGCCTGCATCAATTGCCCTACCTCATCGAAGGAAAATTCCCTGGCAAAGTTGTTGGGCGGATAACTTCCAATGCGATGCTGAAGCCGGGCCAAATTCAGGACTGCGTTCACCCCATTATGGCCCATCACCTCTTCCATCGCCAGGAGTATGATCCGTCCCATTTTGTTGGGAAAGAAATATTGCGGCGATTCCTGAACCGCAGATACAGGTCCACCCGTCATACGAATGCTTGTCCCCGCTCGGCTGATGAATTCACATTCAGTCAGACTTACTAGTCGGCTGACTCACGCCGAAGCCCTGATCATGTTGTCGCGGACCAGACGGGTTGTCCAGAAACTCACACAGCGCCCGATAGAACCGTTCGGGCTCGTCTAACATCGGGAAGTGGCCCGAACGCTCGAAGTAGCGTACCTCAGCCATCGGTATACCCTGCACCAATACCTCACCCTGCTTGGGATCCACAATACGATCCACCTGGCCAAAGATACCCAGCACCGGCACTCGAATCTCCCCCAGCCGTGGGCGCAGGTCCGTTTTGCGTAACGAAGCGATGCTATGGTGAAAAGATTCCAACGTCGTGCGCGAAAGATCGCGCTCAAACATCTCGTACCAGGTCTTCCAGTCCCGTGCCAGGAATGGAGAGAGGAGTCGGGCACCCAGTGGGAGAGCACCGGGTACCTGGTAGAACAGACGGGCCAGGGAACGCCGTGCTGACAACCGCAGAAAAAGGGACAGTCCATCGCCCACAATGGGAGAACCCACCACCGCCACTTTCTGAACTCGCTCAGGGTGATCCAGCGCCAGACTGAGCGAGACAGTGCCACCCATAGAATGGCCTATGACGAGTGCCTGCTCAATGCCCAGGCACTCCATAAACTGGTCCACCATCTCGGTATAGTCCTGGACCGCGAAGCTTCCTGCTTGCTTCCCTGACTCGCCAAAGCCCCAGAAGTCAAGTGCATAGGCCTTATGGCTACAGCCTAGCGCCTCCATCGTCCCTATCCAAGGGATCCACGATTCCAGCCAGCCATGCAGCAAGATCACAGGCCGGCCGCGGCCATAAGCCTCATAGTGGACCAATCCCCGGTCTGTAACAATGGAACTCATACGAGTACCGCCCTCGGTGGCCGAACTGTCCCCTCGCTTACCAGGAGTTACCAGACCCCCCGGAACGGAGATATGCAGAGCACCGCTGCGTTACTTAAATATACCATGAAACTGCACAAGGAGAATTGAGAAATCATTGCAGTTCCGTTAAAGTGAGGTTACAGTTCCCGATGATACACGACGGTCGAACCTGCCGTCCCGCATGGTTCGACCGCCGGGAAGATATGATCCAGAAATACGCAGACGAGGTCTGCATCACCTTGACATAATACAAGCCCCGGCCATGGGACGGCGTGCCCACCTCTCCCCGCCTGCGTTCTTAATCTTCCTCATCCATTAATTCCAGGACCGAGAATAGGAGTTCCAGCAAGACTTGCTGGACGCTCTCTCGATCAGTCGCCACACAAGGCACCACTTTGATCTCCGGAGGAATACGAAGTGCGATGCGCAAATCTTCAGGCGTCCATGCGTCCTCTAAGTCCTGCTTGTTGGTAGCAACGATGTAGGGCACAGAAGCATAGGAACGAAAAGTATCGAGGATGCTGCGCGCCTCACGAAACGTCTCCGGCCGTACACTGTCGAGCAGGACAACGAAGCCAAGCATGCCTTCAGCGAGAATTTCCCACATGAAGTCGAAGCGGCGTTGACCGGGGGTGCCGAACAGGTAGAGCACCAGATCCTCAGCCACAGTGATGCGCCCGAAGTCCATCGCTACCGTGGTATGGTCCTTGATGCGCTCCTCTGCACGAGAGATCCGCTTCTCTGTCGCAACGACGTCAATCTCGCTGATGCACTGGATGAATTGCGTCTTGCCTGCTGAAAAGGGACCGGTTACTACTATCTTGACAACTTGCATCCCTAAGATCTCTGAAAGAAGCTAATCAATCGCTCGACCACACCTCGCTTGACGGCTGGACGGCGCATAGCCATGGGAGCCTGACCAGGCACCCCAGGCGGCGCGGACACAGCCACTCCTTCTGGCCGGACCAACTCTATCAGTCCCGCCTGCAACAAGCCGTATACTATCTTGCGGATCTGGAAATCACTCATATTGTTATACTGCGCAATCTGGCGGGCAGTATTGCGCGGGTTGATGAAGGAAACCACACGCCATTCCTCAACGCTAAGACTGATGTCACGCAGGCGCGCATCAGGACGCTCGGCGAACCTGAGTGCTACGTCAAGACTGGGCAGTTCTTCCTGCAGCCGCTCCCACTCCTTGAGGCGGCGACTGCCCTCCATAATCACACTCTCCAGTCTAATCGGAATGGTAATGCGATCTTCAAATGGTAGCACGTTCGATTCGAAGCGGAAGGTCCCATCTGGCCAGGTAAAAAGAGGATAGACGTTGTTCAGAATGCAAGTGCGCACACTCCGCACAATATCATCCTTGCTCACGTAGCCCGCATTCATCAACAATAGACCCAGTTCCTTGTCGCTCTTAACGTCAGCCCGGGTCTGGATCGCACGTGCCTGCTCTTCCGTGATCCTGCCAGTCTGTTGAAGCATCGCAGCCAGATGATCATCCTGCCCATCCATCATCGCATAGATGAGCTTGCCCTCCTTGAAACACAGTCGGGCCTGTGCTTCACGCGTGCCGATCGTCAGCGTGCCCGTCTTACGCGCCAGATTGATCAGGTTGAGCAACTGTGTTGTGCTGAAATCCCGCAGATTCCCCTTCAGCGCCATACTTACCTCCACTGCGACCAGGAAAGTCGCAGACTTGAACCTCCGTGCCCTCTGTATACCCCATACTAGAAGAGAGACTGTCCGCTCAATCGTTCGGCTGAGCTCACGACGAAGCCTGCGTCAGGTTTCCCAGGTACTGAGATTATACCTTCTATTAGCATGCAAGTCAACCGCCGGACCAAGCCGCAGGAGCGTCACTCGTTTATTTGCCCATCTCTCGGGCAGATGGTATACTATTAACAATGACCGAACTCATCCTCATCCGTCACGGACAAACTCACGCCAATGTCGCTGGTCGCTGGGAGGGGTGGAGCGATGGCACGTTTACCCCTCTCGGCCGGGCACAGGCTGACGCAGTCGCCCGCCGCTTAGCCAGTGAATGTGACAAGGTCACAGCCCTCTACACCAGCCCCCTACATCGTGCCCTCCAGACAGCACACATTATAGGCGCGGCGCTGGGGCTGCAGCCAATGAATGTGGATGACCTCAGGGAGATTAACTTCGGCGAACTGGACAGGATCACACTCGAGGAGATGGAAGCGCAGCATCCCGCACTCTTCGCTCGCTGGAAGAACAAGGCTGATATGGAATTCAAGTGGCCGGAGGGAGAACAGCGCACCGATTTTTTCCGCCGCGTAGCCCACGCCTGTGACCACATCCTTGCCCTCCACCCCAACGACAGCGTGGTGATCACCGCCCACGGCGGGACGCTGCGGGCATGTCTGGCTCACCTGTTACCCGACCAATTGGGCCAGTGGTGGGGATACGTCCTCGACAATTGCGGACTGACCCGCGTCAGTGTAGAGGGAGCCGGTGCCCGGCTGCTCGTACTCAACGAGGGAGCACACCTACCAGTCCGATAAGGAACGAGATGGCCAAACGACGACGTCGCGGAAACCGCTTTCGCTTGTTAATCTACGAACGCATGTGGCAGCGCTGGTCCTGGCCTTGTATCCTGACCGTGCCGGCTTCGGTTGCCCTATGGTGGTTTGCGTCTCGCATCCCGATCACCTATGCGCCATTTCGCGCTCTTGCCCTCGTCCCGGCCCTTGTTTCCATCATCATCCTGGTTTACGCCTACTTGGCCCGACGACTGGCCTGGGTGCAATGTAGGCCAAACCACCTGCGCATTCAGACCCCTCTTTACCCACTTGTCGTCTCCTACGGCCGCATCAACGGGGTGCGTCCCAACACCTTTAACCAGGTTTTCAGCCCCTCCAAAGAGAAAGCGGCTCGCCAGCGTTGGCTGCGCCCCTATTGGGGCAGAACTGCCCTGGTGGTGGGACTCTCAAAGTACCCGTTTAGCAAAACGTGGCTGCGTCTCTGGTTCAGTCCCTACCTCCTGGCCCCTGATGTCACCGGCTTCGTCTTCCTGGTTGAGGACTGGATGACACTCTCCCGCCAACTGGATGAATTCCGCACTGTCTGGGGGATGCGCCGCGCAGAGAAACGACAGGAGAGGCTGGCGCGACGGATGTGATGAGTGAGAAGAAGTAGGTCGGCACGTTCAAGGCGCTTCGGCCAACACTCGTCTTACCCTTGCTATATCACTTCTACCACCGAGCCCTCCGGCGTCTTGGTCACCTGGATGCGCGCAGGGAAAGCGTCCTTCAACTCGTCAATGTGCGTGACCACCAGCACGCGCGCGAAGTCATCCTGAATAGCATTGATCGTTTCGACCAGCCGCTCGCGGCCCCGCGCGTCCTGCGTGCCAAACCCCTCGTCAATCACCAAAGTCTGCAACTGCGCCCCCGCCCGCCGCGCCAGAAGTTTGGAGAGGGCGATACGGATAGCGAAGTTGACCCGAAATGCCTCGCCGCCAGAGTAGTTTTCATAGGGCCGCGTCCCCAGTTCGTCGGCGATCTTGATCTCCAGCGTCTCCCGCACCTCGCCCGCCAGCGTCTCCCGCTGCGTGTCGAAGCGCACGTGCATACATCCCCCGGTCATTCGCGCCAGTAGCCGGTTGGCCTCGGCCTCAATCTCTGGCACCGCCGCCTCAATGATCATCGCCGGCACGCCTCTGACGCCAAAGGCTGTCCTCAGTTCTTCGTAGATGGACTGTTCGGTGGCCAACTCGTCCCGCCGCTTGAGTTTGTCCGCCTGCTGCTGCTCAAGCACTTTGCATGCCTCCAGCCGCTGCTGTGCTGCGCCCAGCCGCTGGCGAGCGGCGGCCTCCTCCCCGCGCACCCGCTGCAATTCCGCCTCGACCGCCGGGGCGTCCTTCAGCCGCTCCCGCAGTTCCCCGGCTTTCTGCTCCAGCTCCGCCCGGCGCGCCTGCTCGGCCTCAACCTGCTTCTGCCACCGCTGTTCAGCCTTTTCCAGCCGCTTGAGCGCTGCCCGCTCCTCCTCCATCCCCGTCTGCGCGGCGCTCAGTTGTGCTTTCCGGTCAGCGAAGACCTGCCCTTCGGCCACCGCCCGGCGCGCCGTCTCGTGGGCCGCCGCGTCGTAGCCCAATTCCTCCGCCTGCGCCAACACCTGCGCCAGTTCGGCCCGCACCTCAGGGGCGTAGCCCTCCGCGGTCAGCCGCTGCTCCACCCTAGCCAGTTCCCCCCGGGCGTCGTCCAGCGCCTCGGCCGCCTGCCGCCCCTGATCGAGCCGCTCGGCCAGCACCGCCCCCCGCCTCTGCAACGCTGGCAGGGTGCTCAGTATTTGATCACCCTCGGCGATCTGTCCCTCCAGCGCCCGCGCTCGCTCAGTCAACTCCTTCGCCGTCGCCTGGTTCGCGCGGTAGGCATCCCCCCTGGCCCGCCCCTCGGTTTGGAACTGACCAAGTAACTGCAACCGGTGCTCGTCGGTGAGAGGCTGCTCACAGAGGGGACACTCGGCTCCCGCCCGCTCCAACAGTGTGATTTTCTCCCTGAGCGCGTCCATCTCCACGCGCAGCGCCTCGTTATGAGCCCGCAACTCCGCCTGCTCCTCGGCGATGCGCACCAGGTCTGCCCGTGCTGCCTCCCGGCCCTCCGATAACTGCGCCAGGAGTGCTAGTTGCGCCTGTACCTCGTCGTACTCGGCCACGAGCAGTTCGTCGGGCTGGCGGCTCTCCAGTTCGACGATGTGCTGCGCGACGATCTTGCGCTCCGTCTCAAGCCGGTGCCGTGCCTCGAATAGTTGGGCTTCCAGCGCCCGGCGGCGTTCATCCAGTTCCACCGACTGGCGCAGTTTGGCCCCCAGCGCCCGCTCCTGCTCGACCGCCCGCTGGTAGGCCGCGTACCCGGCCTTGATCTCGCCGGCCTGGGCCAGCAGGCTCTCATACTCGGCCAGCCGTTTCTCACGCGCAGCCCATTCCTCCGCCAGCGTCGCCAGTTCCCGTTCCGCCTGAGCGATCCGCTCGGCCAACTCAGTGATCTGTGCCTCGGCGTGCCGGAGTTCCGTCCGCGTCGTCTCGACCCGCTGGTAGGCCGCCTGTGCCTCCCGGAACGCTACACTCAGTTCCGCCACGGCCGCCTGGGCCGCCTGGAGTTGCGCTTCGTACTCGGGCCGACGGGCCAATTCGGCCTCGATCTCCCGCAGCCGCAGTTCGATCACCTCCGCCTCGGTCTTGATACCCCGCAGCCGCTCCTTGGCCCGCTCTTCGTAGACCGTCCAGCGGTCGAGCCCCAGGATGTCACCCAGCACGCGCTTCCGCTCGGCGGCGGTCTTGACGGTGAACTCGTCGGCCCGGCCCTGGCGGAGGAAGGCAGAGTTGACGAAGGTGTCGTAATCGAGCCGCAGGACACGCCCGATCTTCTCCTGCGTAGCCCGGATGCCGCTCTCAGCGATGGAGCGCCACCGCCCACCATCCCCCCTCGTAGGGGGGACAGAGGGGGGTTTCTGCACCTGGAGATCCAACAGGCTGCTGCCGCGCTTGCCCCCCTTGCGCCGGCGCAGCACGCGATAGGCCTGCTCCCCCAGCCCGAATGTGAACTCGACCGCCATCTCGTCCTCACCCAGGCGGATGAGTTCGTCGTCCCGTCTGGCCCGCGACTTGCCCCACAGCGCCCAGGTGATGGCATCGAGCAACGCCGACTTGCCCGCGCCGTTTTCACCTGCCAGGCACGCGACGTGGATGCCGGCGAAGTCCAAATTCGCCTGGCGGTAGCACATGAAGTTAGAGAGAGAGAGTTTTTCGGGAATCACGTTTCAGGTTCCAGGTTAACGATTCGCGTGTTTGCGAAGTACCGAAGGCATTTGGGTGAGCGAGCTGATCAGTTCTACCTCTCCCCCTTTGGATCGCCTCACCAGCGGCTCGTTGCGAAACCAGCCGGTGCGTTGCAGGAACAGCCGCTTCACGTTGCCAGTGAGCGTATCTTGATCGTCCCACCGCTCCAGGTAAGCAGGTACGCCGCCCAGGATTTGGTTTTATTTCGTTCATGCTTCCTACCTCCAATTGGTATTCCCTTTATTGGCTGTATGACCAATAGACTTTCATATTGGGGATTCCCAATCTTCCCTTAAGAGCGATTCCAGATGCTCCCTGCTTCCTGCCTTTTGCCTCCTGCTTCCCTCAAACGCCGATATTCTGCGACGAGCGTGGAGTCGTCCAGCGCCTGCTCAAATCGGCGCAACCAGTCCAGCACATAGGCATCGTCCAGTGCATCTCCCTGCCGGCGGACGACGCCTGCAGCATCCTCGTAGTCCCGTAGTCGCGTAGAAATCATCTTATAGATGATCAGGTCTTCGGCGCTGCAAACGTGAGCGACCAGTCCAGGTTGCAACTCCACAGGCTGCGCCCGTCGAATGGCGGCTGCGTCGAAGCCTGTATCGGCCAGCAAAAGATCCAGGCGCGTGCCCAACCTGTCCTGCACAAACAAGATGCCGGTATGGGTCAGTGCTCGCAGCGGAGCGGCCTGTAGGGAGATGTAATCAGGCGCGATGACTTCTAGCAAACGCGGTGCATCGTCGCGTCCCAGGAGTACTTTCACGTCCACGTCGCGCGTCACACGCGGCTCGCCCCACACGCCCACCGCCACCCCGCCGATGACAGCCGAAGGAATGCCCGCCCGTCGCAGCCGATCCTGCAGAGCCACCAGGGACTCAAATAGGTTTTCCACCCTGCTCCTCCGTCTACCTGGCCAACATAGCCAGCCGGCGCTGCAACTCTTCCAGGTAGGCCAGACGCTCAGCGCGAAAAAGCGGTTCGGTCTGTTGTAATTGGGGCTCGAAGGCTCGCTGAAGCGCCAGCAGATGGCGCAGGCTCTCCTGCACCGTCATCTGACGCAGCAGGCGGGTCTCTTCCGCCTCCACCTCATCCCATCCATCGCGCACCCGGCTCAGATCCTTCATCCCTGCTCCCTTGCTCCTCTGCTCCTCTGCCCTCTTGCTCCCCTGCCTCTTGCATCTTACACCTTGCCACCTGCTCCAGTATCTCCTCCGCACTCCGGTACGCTCCCTCGCCGGTCGCGCCGAGCATCTGTGCCAGTTCCTCCACGCGCGCCCCACCCTGCAACCGCCTGATCCGTGTCACCGTGCGCTCGCCCGCTTCGGTCTTCTCAATGTGCTTCTCCACGTGAAAGTGCACATCTCCGAAACCGGCCAACTGCGGCAGGTGGGTCACACACAGCACCTGGTGACGGAGGGCACCCGGCCCCGCCGCCAGGCTCCACAGTTTCTCGCCCACCGTCGCGCCCACGCGCCCGCCGATGCCCTGGTCAATCTCGTCGAAAATCAGCGTCGGCGTCTCATCGGCGCGAGAGAGGACCGTCTTGAGCGCCAGCATCAGCCGGGAGGTCTCACCGCCGGACGCAATCTTCACCAGTGGCTTCAACGGTTCGCCGGGGTTAGGAGAGACCAGGAACTCAACCTGGTCAATTCCCGTGCTGTCGAAAGCAAAGCCCCCCTCCGCTAAATCGCTCATTCGCTGATTCGCCGATTCGAGACTTGAGATTTGAGATTCCGTAACTGGAACACCCTCTGTATCCTCCCGCCACCGGAAATCAACCCCAAACCGCGCTCCCTCCATCCGCAGGTCGCTCAGTTCCTCCTCAATCCCAGCCGCAAGTCGCTCCGCCGCCTCGCGCCGCCGTTGGGAAAGTTCCACCGCGACGGTACCCAACTGCGCCAGCAGCCGCTCCTCCGCCGCCTGCAACTCGGCGACGCGCTCCTCGCTGTGGGTGATCGTGTCCAGTTCCCGCGCTGCCTCCTTGGCGTAGGCCAGCACGTCGGGGATCGTCGGGCCATACTTGCGCTCCAGCCGGCGGACCAACGCCAGCCGCTCCTCCACCTCCTGCAGCCGCTGCGGGTTGTACTCGACCTGCTCCCGATAGTTGCGCAGGCTTCCGATCAGTTCCTCCACCTGATAGTTGACGCTCTCGGCAGTGCGCAGTCGAGATTCCATCGCCGGGTCAACGCGGGCCAGCCCCTCCAGGGCACGCAGCGCCGCGCCCAGCAGGTCTAGCGCCGCTGTGGCCTCCCCGTCGCCCTCCCCAAGCGCCCGGAGCGCCTCGCCGGCCAGCGCGGCCAGTTGCTCGGCGTGAGTCAGACGTAGCCGCTCTCCAAGCAACTCCCCTTCCTCGCCAGGCTGGAGGACCGCCGCTTCTATCTCGCCGATCTGGAAGCGCAACAGATCGGCTCGCTGCGCCAGTTCCCGCTCGCTACGCACGAGGTCCGCCAGTTCCCGCCGCACCGCCCGCACTCGCCCCGCGAACTTCGCGACTTGCACCCGCAGTGGCCCCAGTTCCGCGTACCGATCCAATAAATTGACGTGCTCGCGCACCCGCAGCAGCGAGAGGTGCTCGCTCTGGCCGTGGATGTCCACCAGCCCCTCGGCCACTTGGCGCAGGATCGCCAGCGTGACGGCCCGCCCATTGACGCGGCAGACGTTGCGCCCGTTGAGCCGCACCTCGCGCCCCAGGAGCAGCAGGTGGGGGTCGTCTCCCTCCAGCCCTTCCTGCCCCAGGATGGGGTCAATCACGGCCCGCTGCGCAGGCTTCAGTCGGAAGGTGGCCTCGACGACGGCGCGGTCGGCCCTGGCGCGCACGCAGGTCACGTCGGCCCGCCCGCCCAGCACCAGGTCCACCGCGTCAATGATGATGGATTTGCCCGCGCCAGTCTCGCCGGTCAACACCGAGAACCCGGGCGCGAAACTTAATTGCAACTCATCAATGATGGCAAAATCGTGGATGCGCAGTTCAACCAGCACGCCCTACCTCCTGCACAGCAACCGACCCAAGTGGGGCAGCCTGCCGGGGCTGCCAGCAGACTCAAAAGCCTGCCCTACACGCGCTGCCCGGGGCGCAGCCGGGCATAGGCCGTGGCTGTTGCCGCCACCAGGTAGACGACGTCCCACAGCAGCCCCATCAGCCCAGAGGCAACGTAGTACCCTGCCGCTGCGGGGTCAACCACAGGCCAGATGAAGGTAAACAGGATGCGCAATAACCGGGGCAGCGTCCCCACGACGATACAACCACATACGACCAGCCAGGTATACTGCCCGCGCCGACGGCGGATGGCCCAGTGCGCCACCTCGGCGATGCCCCCGCCCGCCAGCGGCCCCAGGATGATGGCGTACCAGCCCAGGCTGGGGATAAGCCAGCCCGCCACCAGCGCCAGAGGCAATGCAACCGCAGCAGCGATCAGGTAGTGGACGGAACGGAAACCGGTGTAGAAGACCTGCTGCTGGGTATTGATGCAGTCCCGGCAGCGGTAGCCGACCGGCGTCAGCACCGCGCACTTGGAACAAATGGGCCGCCCGCACTTATTGCAGCGCAGGTAAGTCTCGACATCAGGGTGGTTCACGCAATGCATTGGTTCGGCCATGCTTTTGACTCCAGATTAGGCTCTGAGACTCGAGATTTGGGATTTGGAATTTGGAATTTGATTCCGTGGCACCAACCGCGCCACCAGCGTCTTGTAGAAGTACGTCTTCTCTTGCACCCGCGCAAAGCGGGCCACGTGTGGACTGGCCTCCACCACCACCTCGTCCCTATCCTCCAGTTCCGCTTGCACCTCTCCGTCCACCGTCAATACCGCCGGCCGGCCGCCGGTGACGGCGATGTGGACTGTGACCCCCTCGGACAGGACAATGGGACGCTCCATGCTCAGGTGCGGCGCGACCGGCACCAGAAGGATGTTGCGCAACTGCGGCGGCAGCACCGGCCCTCCGGCCGCCAGTGCGTAGGCGGTGCTCCCCGTCGGCGTGGCAACGATGAGGCCATCGGCGACGTACGTGGCCAGGTACCCCCCGTCAACCTCGGTGTGCAGGTGCACCACGCGAGCCCGTGCTCCCCGTCCCACCACCACGTCGTTCAGCGCCTCGGCCTGCCCCAGCACCTCATTGCCCTGTTGGGTTACGACACGAAGCATCATCCGCTCCTCGACCCAGTAGTCGCCGGCCAACGCCCGTGACAGGACACCCCGCCACGTCTCCGGCTCGGCCTCGGTGAGGAACCCCACCCGCCCCAGGTTGACCCCCAGAATCAGAGCGCCGTAAGGGGCCGCAACCCGTGCTGCCCGCAGAATCGAGCCGTCGCCACCCAGTGTCACCAGCAGATCGGCTTCTTGCAAGCAGAGTACAACCGGGGCGTCGTCTGCTGTGCAGACCTGCGCTTGCCGTCCCCGCTGCTCCATCCACGCGGCCATTTCCTCTGCCAAAGGGTGTGCTTGAGCAACACGAGGGCTGTAGAGGATGCCGATTCTCTTCACGTCAACTCAGATCGAGGGACCCTGATACCCGCGCTTTCAGCCACTCCACCAACCCTGCCAGTTCCACACTCACCTGCTCCCCCGCCTGCATATCCCGCACCGTCGCCGTCCCGGTCGCCAACTCGCTCTCCCCCAGGATGACGGCATAGCGAACGGCACGCTTGCCGGCCTCGCGAAGTTGGCTCTTCAACCCTCGCTTCCCAAACGCGATCCACGCCCCTACGTCCTCCCGGCGCAGCGCATCTACCAGCCGTAATGCCTCCCGCTTGGCCTGCGGCCCCAGATGCGCCAGGAAAACCGGCGGTTTCGGCAAGGAGGGCACCTCCACGCCCAGGCCCTTCATCGCCAGGATGATACGCTCCAGCCCCACGGCCACACCCACGCCCGGAGTTGGCGGGCCGCCCAACAGTTCGATCAGGCCGTCGTACCGACCACCGCCGCAGACGGCCGCTTGCGCGCCAATCCCAGCCGCCCAGACCTCGAAGACTGTCTTGGTGTAATAATCGAGCCCGCGCACCAGCCGGTGGTTGATGACGTAACGCCGGCCCAGCAGGTCCAGGTACTCGCGCAGGGTGCGGAAGTGCTCGGCACACTCATCGCATAGGTGATCGAGGAAATGGGGAGCACCTGCAATGACTGGCTGGCACTGGTCGGCCTTGCAGTCGAGCACGCGCAGCGGGCTGCGCTCCAGCCGCCGATGGCAGTCCTCGCACACCTCGTCGCGATGCTCGGCATAATACGCCTTCAGCGCCGCCACGTAACCCGGCCGGCAGCGCGGGCAACCGGTCGAGTTGAATTGAAACACCAGGTCGCGGAAGCCCAGACCGGCGTAGAGGTCCCACACCAGCGCCATCACCTCCACGTCAGCGGCGGGATCCCGCTCACCTAAAATCTCGACGTTGAACTGGGTAAACTGGCGGTATCTGCCCGCCTGGGGCCGGTCATAGCGAAAGATGGGGCCGAAGGAGTAGAGTTTCTGCGGCTGGGCACGCACGCGGAGCCCATTTTCGATGTAGGCGCGCACCACGCCAGCGGTGAACTCCGGCCGCAAGGCCAGTTGATTTCCTCCTTTATCGGTGAACGTGTACATCTCCTTGTCCACCACGTCGGTCCCAACGCCAATGCCCCGGGCGAATAGCTCAGTCGCCTCGAAAACAGGCACGTCAATGCGCTCAAAACCGGCCAGTTCCGCCAGGTACCGCGCCCGGGCACGCACGTGATCCCAGTAATGCTGATCCTCCGGCAGGACGTCCAGGGTTCCGGTGGGTCGCTGATAGCGGGGCATAGGATAAGCCTCCTGTCACAGATACACGCTATTATAGCCCAAGTTGGGGGGGTTGTCTAATACTTGACCAGAACGACAGCGTAGCGAGGCAGGATGATGAGGAGCGCGAGGGTTAAGACGAACACTACCTCCACCCCTACGCTCAGGCGGGGCCGGACGATCGGGCCGCAGAGAGGCGGTGACCAGGAATCCTTGGGCCGATACGGATGGGCTTGCGCTCTAGGATTGAGGACAGGTCTGATAATCGGCGCCTATGATCAGGCGGAAGCCGAACGTGGAGGACTCGCCCGGTCGCTGGATCACCTGGCTGTCCGGGACGCGGAACATCTCTTGCAGGTACCCCACCCCGGTGCCCTTGACCTGCTTGCTGAAGATGATCAACTGGGTCTCGGCGTAGTCCCGCTGGTCCGATTCGCCGACCACAGCCGGGAACCCAGCCCGATACAGCCGATCCGCCGCCAGCAGATCCCAGTCCGGGTTGGAGGTTCCATTCCACACCTCGACCGGCATGTAAGTACGGCCCAGGCGAGCCTCGGGGACGGGAGCCATCGCCTCTGCCACGATGGGCTGAATCTCCCCCCAGCAGGGGAGAAAGACAGATCCGCCGTAAGGTGTCGTCCACGGAGTCAGCACGCCTGCGCCGATGTTGTAGAAGCGCACGTTCTGATCCTCCAGCGTGAGGGCTACTCGCGCCAGGTCCAGGACGTCGGCGAATGCCAGGTCCGTCGCCACCATGTCCTGCCCTTGCTTCCACAGGGCCGGAACCCGAGAGAGCATCCCCGCGTCCCGTGCCTTGTGCCAGAGAGACTGAAGTACCTGCTGCTGGCGTCTTTCGCGGGCGAAGACGCTGGTGGTCTTCCGCGAACGGGCGTACCAGAGGGCGGTCTCCCCGTCCATGTGATGCACCCCCGGCTCCATGGTCAGGATGGGATACTCTCCGTTATCGTCCGGGTAGGGCCAATGGTCGCTGAGACGGCAGTGGACAGGGACGTCCACCCCGCCCATCGTGTCCACGATGCCAATCAGGCCGTCGAAGTTGGTGCGGACGTAATAATCCACCCGGATGCCCAGGTTATAGAGTAGCGTGTCCCGCACCAGCGCCGGGCCGCCCCCCTCGTAGCCATGAGCCTCCCCGTAGAAGTCGGCAAAATTGATCCGGCTCATCCAGAAGCCAGGGATGTAGAGGTAGAGGTCACGTGGGATGGAGATGACAGAGACCGCTCCCCGGTCACGCTGGATGGAGACGACCTGAACGACATCGGTATGCCACTCTGACCAGTCTGGACGCTGGTCACTGCCCAGGACGACGATGTTGACGGCGTCCGCGGCCACCGGGACGGGTAAGACAGGAGTGGGGATAGGAAGCGTAGTGGAGGGCACAAAGGCTTTCGGACCAGGGATGGGGAAAGGTTCTGGAACAACAAGGCCGACGGGCGAGGGAGTGGGCGAAGGAGAAGGTATCGGCGTCAAGCTGGGAGTTGGTGAGGGGGTACAAGTAGGCAAGGGCATGTGGGTCGGGCTAGGGGTGGGAGCAGGCATTGTCGAGGGGACAGGGAGATCGGCAGTCGTCGGCGGAGGAGAACTGAGGGGGGCGGAGGCCAGAGCCGCCATGGCCGGAGCCTCAGTCAGCAGTGGAAGACCAGCCGTCCACCCGACTATCGCGACCAGCAGGAGCAGCATCCCCAGTGCGGGCAGCCTCGCTACCGCCTGTTGTGCCCTCCGCCGATGTCGGGGAGGCCCTGACGGGGAAATGGCCCCACGCCTCTCAGAGGCTGCCCCAGCAGGCGGGGCAGCCACTCGTCGCCACGCCCACCGCAGCGCCGCATAAGCGCGGGGGCTCTGCAGATGGGCCTCCAGCGCCTGGGTGATGTAGGTCAGGCTGGCGTGGGGGTCATCGGCCAGGTAGCCCAGCCACAAAAGTGCTGTCTCGTTGACCGGGTTCTCGTCCAGCACGGACTGAAAGGCGGCCCTGGCCTCTGCCCTTCGTCCGGCCCGGGCTGCCCTCATTCCCCTTCGCAGATTTTCCTGGACCAATGTCATCTCGCCTCCCAAGCCAAGAGCACAGCCAGTAATGGTAATGGTAGACGGTAGAAAGCATACGGCAGGCAGGGAGGGATGCCCTGTTTACTGTATGCCGTCTACTGCCTACCGTCATTTGACAGATCAAGAAAAGTCCAATGCAGCGCGGCAGTGGAGCCGACGCCAATCACCCCCATTGTACCTGGCTTCAGGCAAAACGGCGTTACAGCCGGGTTACAGGCAGGTTACGGGCGGCAGGGCAAAGACAAAGAGCGACGCATTTGACAGCACGGGCAGGAGTGGTTGACGGTACGGGCAGAACGGGTATAATCCAGGCAATTCTATGGGAGGAAACGGGCTATGATTGGCGTCAATGAGTTGCGTAGAGGTGTCACCTTCACGATGGATAACGAACTGTACAAAGTGCTGGAGTACCAACATCACAAGCCAGGGCGGGGCAAGGCGGTCATCCGCACCACGCTGCGCAATCTGCGCACTGGCGCGACCATCCAGCACAACTTCATCTCCGGCGACCGGGTGCAGGACATCCGCATTGAGCGACGGGGAGTACAATATATTTACACTGACGGCGACCTGTATCACTTCATGGACACCGAGACCTACGAGCAGACGGCCTTGTCCACCTCTGTGCTGGGCGACCAGGTTCGCTATCTCAAAGAGGGAACAACACTGGTGCTGGCAACTTACGAAGAGGAACCACTGGACGTGGAACTGCCGACGACGGTGGACCTGGAGGTAGTCGAGGCAGTGATGGCCATCGCTGGCGACACGGCCACCGGCGCGGTAAAGAAAGTGACGCTGGAGACTGGTCTGGAGGTGCAGGTGCCGCTCTTCGTCGAGCAGGGCGACGTGATCCGCGTGGACACCCGCACCGGCGAGTATGTCACGCGGGTGTAGAAGCGCAGATTGCCAAAAAGGGCCGGCATCTACTGGGAGGCGATTTGTGAAAGGCGTAGCGGAGATGCAGCCTGGGCAAGAGAAGACAGCGATTGGTATGACGCTGCACGAGATGGAGGTGTATCGGCGTGCAGCACGGGCGCGCTGGCAAGCGCAACAGCGGCAGGCAGCGGAACGGCGAGAGCGTGCCTGGGTTTTAGCCCGGCAGGCAGCGGCGCTTCTGAAGACCCGGTATAGACGAATATCGCAAGTTTCGTCACCTGGTGCGCCACGTGTACGCGGTCAACCTGGACCCGGGACGTATGGAGGCATTGATGAACAGTCTGGTCCCCACCTGGGAGCAGGTACGGAGCGAGCTGCTAGCCTTTGCCGATTTCCTGGAGCAGTTAGCACAGGAGAGTGAGGCATAGGGTCACATCTTACGCATCAAAGGGCTGATAATGGAACAGAGATCAAAACGCATCATCATCAGGTATCTCATCGCTGCCGGAGTGCTCGTGGCCCTATTCGTCGTCTTCATCAGCACGATAGGCATCTACACCGACTGGCTGTGGTTCGACAGCCTGGGGCAACTGAGCACCTACCAGACCAGTCTGTGGACGCGGGCCGGCCTGTGGCTGGCAGGCGGGCTGCTGGTGATACTCGTATTAGTCGTCAACTGGTTCCTCATTCCACGCCGGCTGCTTGGCCAACTACGGCTGCGTCTGCAAAGTCGCCAGCAACACCGCCTGACCATCGGCTCACGCGCGCTCACCATCATCATGCGCGCGGTGGTAACCTTCGTCACCCTGGTGATGGCCTCGGAAGCAAGCACTCGGTGGATGACCTTCCTCACCTTCCACCACGCTGTCCCCTTCGGCCTGAGCGACCCCATCTTCGGCCTCGACGCCAGTTTCTACGTCTTTAGACTGCCGCTCTACCACTTTCTCGTGGGCTGGCTGCTGGTGTTGATCACGGTGACATTGATCGGAATCGGCCTCGTGTACCTCTTCGCCCAGCAGATTCAGAAGCAAGCGGCGACGACGCACCTCTCAGTGCTGGGGGCGCTCTTTCTGGCGGGGAAAGCCGTGGACTACCAACTCCAGCGGTTTGCGCTGCTCAATTCGTCCCAGGGAGTGGTCTTCGGCGCAGACTACACCGACGTGCACGCCCGCCTGCCGCTCTTGCACCTGTTGACCGGCGTGGTCGTGCTGGGCGCGCTGCTGCTCATCGCGAACATCTTTATCCGCCGCTGGCGATTGCTGCTCATCGTGGGCATCGCCTGGATTGCCCTCTCATTCCTCGGCCCGCTCTACCCGGCGTTCGTGCAGCGCTTCATCGTGCAACCCAACGAACTGGCACTGGAACGGCCTTACATCGAGCACAACATCCGCTTCACCCGCTTCGCCTACGGCCTGGAGGACGTGCAGGAGTCCGACTATCGGGTCACGGGCGTGTTCACTGCGAAGCAACTGGAGACTAACACCGACATTCTCGACAACGTGCGGCTGTGGGACTGGCGGCCGCTGCGCACCACCTACGAACAACTACAGGAGATTCGCACCTACTACACCTTCGTGGACGTGGACGTGGACCGCTACATGCTCGACGGCTGCCTGCGCGAGGTCACACTGGCAGCGCGCGAACTGGACGTCGAGCAACTGCGTGAGGATGCGCGAACGTGGATCAACCAACACCTCATTTACACACACGGCTACGGGCTGTGCCTGAGCCCTGTCGCCGAAGTCAGCGAGGAGGGGCTGCCGTACCTCCTGGTGCGCGACATCCCACCCCAAAGCGGTGACCCTGCGCTGGTCATCACCCGGCCGGAGATCTACTTCGGCGAGGCGACTACCAACTACGTCATCGTCAACACCACCGAGGACGAGTTCGACTACCCCAGCGGCGACCAGAACATCTACATCCGCTATCAGGGCCACGACGGCGTACCGCTGGGTGGCTTCCTGCGCCGGTTGGCCTTCGCCCTCCATTTCGATAGCACCCCCATCCTCATCTCAAGCGCCGTCGGCCCCGAAAGCCGCATCCTGTTCCACCGCTCCCTCTCCGACCGGGTGAATACGTTAGCCCCAATGCTCTGGTTCGACGCCGACCCCTACCCGGTCATCGTGGACGGACACATCGTCTGGCTGTACGACGCCTACACATGGAGCGCCCACTTCCCCTACTCAAAGCCTGGCTGGGCGTCTTCAGAGGAGCCCGTCTGGGGCCTCAACTACATCCGCAACAGCGTGAAGGTCACGGTAGATGCCTACACCGGCGAGACGGTGTTCTACATCGTGGACCCCTCCGACCCGCTGATCCAGACCTACCGGACCATCTTCCCCGACCTGTTCGCCGCCGGTGAGGAGATGAACACAGCGCTGCGCGAGCACTGGCGCTACCCGGAGCAACTGTTCCGCATCCAGGCGGACGTCTACGCCGCCTATCACATGCAGGACCCGAGGGTTTTCTACAACCAGGAGGACCTGTGGCAAACGCCGAAAGAGATGCGGGAGACGGGGGAGACCCAGATATCGCCTTACTACGTCATCATGCGGCTGCCCGGCATGGAGGAGGTGGAGTTTATGATGATCCGCCCCTATGTGCCGGCCGGCAAACAGAACATGATCGCCTGGCTATATGCCGATTCCGACGGCCCCGATTACGGCCAACTGGGCGTCTACAAATTCTCCAAGGAGGCATTGGTCTACGGGCCGATGCAGGTCGAGGCCCGCATTGATCAGGACCCCTACATCTCGCAGCAACTGACGTTGTGGAACCAGCGCGGCTCCTCGGTCATCCGGGGCAACCTGATCGTCATTCCCATTGACGGCACGCTGCTCTACATTGAACCGCTGTACCTGCAGGCAGAGGCAGGCCGATTGCCCGAACTCAAGCGCGTGCTGGTGGCGCACGGCAACCGCGTCGCGATGGCCGA
>CAZZEX010000034.1:29799-46014 GCA_964653285.1 uncultured Anaerolineales bacterium | reverse complement strand
TACCTACCCAAGAGGGCGACCACGAGGGTTCGCCCCTACATATTGAGATGATACCATTCGGCCGCCTGAGGAGTCAGGGCCACGTAGTCGGAATAGAACTCGTGATGGGAGTCAGCCCACAGTTGTGAGTTGCTGGTCTTGAACAATTAGAAATGGCCATGTAGCGCTCCAACACAACCGGGGGGTCGCCAGGCCACCCCGGCAACTCAGAGATGAGGGGTAGGGAAATATCCCAGATTCTTGTCATCCAGTGACCTCTTGATCAACAGTCTGAGGCGCTCGGGCTATAACCCGTATGTGCGAACTCAGACGGTGTGCTTGCAGGAATTTCTGGAACGCCTCCCGAACGTCATCAGGAGCCTCGAAGACGATCTGCCGCACGAACCGGTGCAGTGGGATAGAGGGATCCTCATTGACGATGTTACGCACGATGTCAACGTCGAGCTGACCGGGTGTGGTCAACTCCACCAATTCAAATCCAACGCGACGCACCAGTTGCTCCATTCCTGACACAGACAGTAGGTTGATGTGATGGGGGGGATACACGCTCTTGGAATGCTCCCACAGTACCTGGATGTCGAAACCCGTCACCGTCAGAGTCGTGAACAGTAAGAGGCCGCCGGGCCTCAGGACGCGCCGTACCCCCAGCAGGAATACGGCCGGATCGTACACGTGCTCCAGCACCTCGAAAGCAGTGGCAAAGGAGACTGGGATCTCCCCGGTACGCACATCTTCCACCGGCTTTTCAACGATGGTAAAGCCTTTCTCGCGGCAGATAGCCGCCAGGTTGGGGGCTGGTTCGATACCCGCCACCTGGGCAAACCGGCCCAGTCTGGCAACTTCCTCCAAAAAGATCCCATAACCCGATCCCACATCCACGAACACCGCAGAATGATCCAGGCCGACGCGGTCGGCCCATTCAGCGACGAGCTGGGCACGGGGTTTGAACATCCTCTCCCGCCTCGCCTCAGCCGTCTCTTTGAAGAAATGCGTGCCCCAGAACTTGACCGCCTCCGACTCCCGACAGTAGGCGTCAATCATCTCCGGGGCAGGACGGGGCGAGAGGTACAGCGACCCGCAGTCCAGGCAAGTCACGTAGCGAAAGCCAAACTTCTCCAGCCCCAGTTCATACCGTTCGCTGGCGCAGGCCGGGCAGGGAACCTCAGTGAAGGACGAACGATCTGCAAAGAAGCGATCGATGTCCTGCCGCGAGAGTTCCAGGTAACGATTGAAAAGCGCCTGTGGGCGGATGTCGGATTCTTTCATCAATCTACCCCGTCCACAGGTGGGATATCCAGCGGCCTGGTCCCGATTACCAGTGGCTTTGGATGCCCCCCTGGCGCGAACGCCTTAATCTCTGAGAACCCGTGAGATTCCAACAATGCTCGCATCCCAGCCACCCCAGCCAGGTGTTGATGGGACCGATCTCTGTATTTCGGGCTGGTAAGACGGGGCGTGTTCCCCTGAAGAGCCACCGTGCTCGTGATTTGAGCCACTTGCTCCATGACGTGCTTGACCCCAGCGCCAAGGTGGTAGGCCACGCAGAACATGCACACCAAGTCGAAGTGACCCAAAGCAACCAGATCGAAGTCGGCGACATCGGCAGCGATGAAGCGAACCCGCGAATAGTCCTGCCCGCTCTTCTGCGCGAACCACTCCCGCACGAATTCGGCCTGCTGGACGCGGACATCCATGTCTATGCCGACCACCTCTGTAGCCCCGGCTTCTACCATCCTCAGGTCATACAGCCCAGCGTTGCAACCGATGTCCAGCACCCGCTTCCCGGCCGGGTCGGGCAGGTGCCTGGAGAGGAACTCAGCCCAGTTCTTTTCGCCGGAATGCGGGTCTCTTTTCAAGTCGGGTCGAACAGCAACGCCATGGCCAAAGTTGATATAGTAGTACCAGCCCTTCCGGCCGTCCGGACTCAGTGCCTCAATCTGCTGCTCGAGCCGATGGACCTGCTCTCGTTTCCAGAGCCTCCAGAAGGCTTTCTCTGCTTCGCCCGCGATCGCAGCGATCTTATTGGCCATCTTGTTGTATGACCACCCGAGCCGCCGGAACGTAAACAAGTCCCCCCTCTCCGTCCTGCACAACTACCACCGGCTGCATACGCCAGGATTTGAACGGCCCCCGGCGCTGTGGTTGGGCATCCACAAAAACCGCCTTGCCCAGGCGAGCGCCTGTCTTCCGGTCGTGCACCTGCTTTCCCAGGTATTCGGCCTGGGCCTGGCGCTTGACGCCGGCTTCCTCAAGGATGTGCCGGATCCGCCGCGTGCTGAACAGTTCTTCCCATTGGTACATCTCGACCCACAGAGATTCGAGGCCGGTAACGTAGGCAATCGCGGCTCTGTGGGAGCCATTGAGTCGAATGCCATCAGTCGTCACGCCTATATATCCCTGGGAATAGTCCATGCCTCGCTCACGGATGTCCTCGTACAGCCGGATGAAACGCTGGCATCGCTGACGGATGGCATCTTCCTGCCGGCCCGACGCAGCCAGGTACTTCCAGTATAGCGTCTCGGAGAGCCGGTCAGCGCCGGTGCCAGCGTCAACGGAGCGCAGGATTTCGACGTGCCGGATACAATCATAGGCCAGGTCTCTCGTAGACACACGGGCCAGCCAAGGCGTGCCATTTCGCAGGAGCTGTGCCTTTTCTGGGTAGTTGCGGACACCCACATATTTCATAAAGATGCCAGTACATCAGCACTTTGCAGGGATTATGATTTCGTCCAGCGGCACACCGAATGGGGTGTGTGTGCCGACATCCTTAACCAGCAAAACATATACCGAACGGTATCCCAGATACGCGACTGAGGCTGCCCGGTGGTGACCGTCGAATATCTCATACCCATCTGGGCAGTAATCATAACCATAGCGGGTGTGGATGAGGGGCTTTTCCAATACCCAGATGTAGTTGGACAACCGGCTGTAACCGTAGCCCCGCTTGCGGATGGACTCAAACACGCGCAGCAGTTTGTGGATCTTGTTCGCTATCCAGGCGTCAGATCTTACGTCTTCGTTTATCCCGGCCTGGCGTAACTTCACGTGCCACTGCCAATAGTCTGTCTGGGAGAAATCCTGGATCGTTCCCTCGACGTATGCTTGCAGAAGCTTATACTGCATGCTGTTATAGATACCATAATCCAGACCCCCGTTTCCTCCAGCGAAGTAGTTGTCGAGAAAGTCTAAAGTAGTCGCTTGATTGACTGGGACCACCTCGCACCGGACTGGCCGCTGAACCAGAAGATTCTGTACCTCGACCTTTTTGATACCCAGCGGTTCCAAACCGAAGTGGGCGAGCCGCTGGCTGGTGCCCGCTTCGCCAAGCACCCTGTTGAGCAAGGCGTGGGAAGGCCCCGGCGGCTTTGTTGTTGATGGATGAATGAACGGTATCTTGAGTTTGTTAAGTCGATGTATAAGCGCCATCAGTCGGTGGGTCCGAGGACATCCAAGCGGGACTCGTGGCCTGCGGCGTCCTCTTCTGCAACTGGTTCTGCAACTGGACAGCGAACCAGGTGGGCATATAACATGGTCAAATCTGGCTCGTCGTTCGGCCAGTCCCAATCCACTCCGACGCTCTCAAACGTGAAATACTCGTGGAGCCAGTCCCGCACCATGTCTTCACTGACCACGTAGCGATGGGCCTTGTTCAACTGGTCTGATCGCCGCAGGTGGACATGCAAGTACAATGAGCCCCCGGGCTTAAGGAGCCGGGCGATCTCCGTCGCCACACGGACTGGCTCCGGAACGTGGTCTAGCGCGTTGGTGCAGAAACACACGTCACAAATGTGATCAGGAAGTGGCGTTCGATAGTCACGCACCGGGTAGATGTGGAACCGGCATGCACCCCACTTGTTGTATTCGTCGGCAAGCACATCCAGGGGATAAGCAACTTTGACATCAGGGAGAACGCTGGGTATCCCCCCAAGGGGTCCACAGCCGAAGTCGCAGATAGTCAACCCTGTCAGTTCATCTTTGTCCAGACCGAACAGCCTGAGATAGTTATCGTAAATGTAGGTCCCTTTGCGCAGCCCAGTTTGTAGCCAGTACCTCACTTCGTGACCCTGCGTAGATCCGACGTACCCTCCCACATCACAGGAGGAGGGTGGCGATAGCTTCAAGTGGCGGCCAACGGTTTGCCAGACCCAGGTGTAGCCCCTGCGTAGTCTGTTGACAACCATATCTATTGCCTCGTGCACCGGAAGACGTACCAGGTGGGGACTTTGAAATAGGGGTGGTCCTCACCCGGCGCCGGTGCGGTCTTCAGATAATCTACTTCGAAGAACTCTGATAGCAACCCTTGCAGACTCTCACGTGTAAAAACCCGGGCGTGATGCTTATGATCCCTGATGGTTTCAAACCCCCACCGGCCAATCTCGGTCGGCACATCGCCAAAGAGCAATCCGCCTGGTTTCAAGACTCTTCTGGCCTCGGACAATACCAATCGGGGGTCGTATACATGCTCCAAGAGTTCCGAAACCACCACAACATCGAAAAAGCCATCCGGATACCTTAGATCCTCAGCAGCCCCAACGTACACATCGTAACCTTTTGACATCGCCCTCTCGACCAGGCGCGGGTTGATATCCACGCCGTACATTACACATCTCTTTTCCGCAATGAGACGACGCCCGAGCCCACCGCTGTTGCAACCAACGTCGAGCACAACCGAATTCGGCGGGATCCCCTCGATAGTGTCCTTGACGCGACAATAAGTTCTAAATGAGGGATCGAACTGCCCTTCGCCGTCGGTATCGTGCTTGTACGCTGAATGGGCCTGGAGCGCTTCATCCAGCGATTTGAACTTCCCCAAGAAGGTGTCCGAGTAGAGATACCTCGAGTTGAGCCTACCCCGCAACAAGTCAAACAGCCGCTGTATCGGCATGGCGTCCCCCCAGAAGACCTAGAGACGAACCACGGAAGTCAAGCACTGCCTCGGGCGCGTACTCCTGTAACTTGTACAGACTGAAGTACAACCCCTGCTGCGCCATCAGTTCTTCGTGAGTGCCCTGTTCAATGACCTTGCCATTGTGGATAACCACAATGTTGTCAAAGCGCGTGATGGCGCTCAGGCGGTGGGCGGCGATGACGATGACCTTATCGGGCTTGAGTTTCATCAACTCCTCAAAGATCCTGGCTTCAGTGTACAGGTCCACCGAACTTGTGGCCTCGTCAAGCAGGAGTATATCCGGATCCTGCAAGAAGATCCGTGCCAGGGCGATCCGCTGGCGTTGCCCGCCGGAAATTTGCATCCCCCGCTCGCCGACCGGGGTGCGGTAGCCGTCGGCGGCCTCGAGGACGAATTCGTGGGCCATCGCCCGGCGCGCTGCTTCCTCCACCTCAGTCCGGGTCCCCTCCGGGCGAAGGTAGCGGATGTTCTCCAGAATGGTGTCGTTGAAGACGATGGTGTCCTGAGTCACGTAGCCTACCTTGCTTCGGAAGGATGAGAGATCGTACGCCAGGACATCCATGCCATCCACACATACGCGTCCTGCCACCGGATAGCGGAAACGAGCCAGTAACTCCAGCAGCGTGGATTTGCCCGACCCGGAAAGGCCCACCAGCGCCGTGATGGCGCCTTTCGGGAACACCAGCGAGACGTTGTCCAGCACCCGGTCGTGACCGTCGTAGCTGAAACTGACTCCCTCGACCGAGAGGCCGTGCTGCACTCTTTGCAATGGCAGGGGATTCTCTGGCCCAGTGCTGGCCTGGGTCTCCAAGAAGGAGTCGTCCAGCATAAACTCGGCCACACGCATATACTGAGCGTACATCGAACCCACGCCCAGCCACTGCTGGAGCATCGTCACGATGATCCAGACCACACGGGTGGCGATGATGTAGTATCCCGCCATAAAGTCCACGTTCTCGATCATGTTGAGGCCAGATAGCACGCTGAACCCGATGGCCGAAAGTGCGAGAATAAGCGAGGCCCCCAACTGCGTGACTGCACTTCCTAACGACTGGTGGTCATAGACCTGCAGTTGCTTGTTGACCAGTTCCCGCGTGGTGCGCAGATACTTGTCCCGGACTCGCCCCTCCTCCGCGACCAGTTTCACCAGCCGGATGCCATAGAGAATCTCCAGGAACGTAGAGGCGGCCACGCTGCTTTGTGCGGTTAACTCGGTCCCCAACTCCTGGAGGCGCCGCCGCGTACCCCTGAGCAGGAAGAACATTCCCAGCGTCATCATCGCCAGGAGCGCCGTCAACTGCCAGGACATGCGGATCAATAGAAAGCCAACCACCAGCAGGTTGAGAAAGCCGGATAACAGGTCCTCGGCTGTGGACAGCAGCCTGGAGAAACGCCCAATCAATGTATTCTGAAGATATGCTATGTCGCCCGACTTCGTCTCTGTGAAGTAGGCGATGTCCAGGTTCAGCATCTTGTCCAGGACGTCCCGCCGCACCTCCTCGACAAAATCCATCTGGACTTTGCTGGTCACGTGGCGGCGGGCAAAGTCCAACGTCACTTGAGCGACAATCAATACCACCACCAATGCCAGAACGACGATAGGCACACTTTGCCCGGCACCCAGTTGAGGAGGTATCGGCACCTCAAACCCGAGCAGATTCAGGCTATCCGGGATGCCAGCCTGGCCGCCCACCACGAGTTGAACAAAGGCCAGGAGGGCCGCCAGCGCCAGGCCCTCAACCACTGAGCGAACGACGTTGAGGAAACTGAGGAGAGCGATTGCGGGGACCTTGGTCCTGAGGTACGAAAGAATCAGTCTGAACTCGGCAGAGTGAAGGAGCTCGAAGGGGCGCCCCCTCCTGGAACCCCCACTTCGTATTCTCTGCGCTTCCTCGATCGTCCTGCTGTGAGTCTTAAGTAATTCGATCATTACCTATCCAACCTGATGCTGCCGGCACCACGCCACCGTGCGTTCCAGCCCCTCGTAGAAACCAACGTCAGGCTGGTACCCTGTTGTGCGCTGAATTTGGCTGATGTCGGCTTGCGAGTGGCGCACGTCGCCAGGGCGGGGGTCGGTGAACTGCGGCTCGATGGTCGTGCCCAGGATCTGACATAGATGGGATATCAACTCGAGAAGCGTATGCTGTTCTCCGCAACCGACGTTGAACACCCCTCCCACTCCATCAGGACTCTCGCAGGCCAGCAGGTTAGCCTGGACGACGTTGGCGACGTAGGTGAAATCCCGCGACTGATACCCGTCGCCGTAGATGGTCGGCGGCTCGCCGCGCAGCATAGCCACGACGAATTTTGGGATGGCTGCTGCATATTGGGAGGCCGGGTCCTGGCGCGGGCCGAACACATTGAAGTAGCGCAGTGCCACCGTGGGCAGACCGTACACGTGGTAGAAAGCGCGACAGTAGTGTTCTCCAGCCAGTTTGGACACGGCGTAGGGCGAAAGAGGGACAGTGGACATCTCCTCTCGCTTGGGCAAGGTCGGGTTATCGCCGTAAACGGACGACGAGGAGGCATACACCACCCGCCGCACGCCAGTGTCACGGGCCACGACGAGCACGTTGAGCGTGCCAATTACGTTGGCCTGGTTAGATGCCAGGGGATCGGCCACAGAACGGGGCACCGAAGGCAGGGCGGCCAGGTGTAGAACGTACACCACCCCCTCCATAGCCTGCCTCACCGTTTCCAGATCGGCGATGTCCCCTTCAATCAGATCAATGTGGGGCAGTGCCTCCCGTAAGTTCTCGCGCTTGCCGGTCGAGAAATTGTCCAGCACCCGCACGGATGCGCCGCGTCTGAGTAGTTCCTCAACGGTGTGCGATCCAATGAAGCCCCCCCCTCCGGTCACGAGATACAATGCCATGGCTCCCTGCATCCTACATCTTGCATCCTACATCTTGCATCCTGCACCTTGCATTCTGCACCATCCCCTACTTCTGCCCCCGGCCCATTCCGTTACAGCCCCTGCCCCTTGACAAGAATCCTGAAGGTGTCCACGATCACGCGCAGGTCGAACAGCAACAGCCGCACGGAGCCGAGGGTGCGGCAGGCCTCGATGTAGGTCTCATCCAGCACACGGTCGCCGCCCATCGCGCTCAATTCATCTTTATGTGCCTGCACCAGCCCCGTCAGCCCCGGCCGAAGGAGCCGTTTGCGATAGATGCCCTGTGCGATTTCTGCCTCGTATGCTGGCACAGGCCACGGCCGGGGACCAACCAGACTCAGGTCGCCCTTCAGAACGTTGAACAGTTGCGGGAGTTCATCGAGATACCAACACTGCAACCAGCGGCCCACCCGCGTCTTGTTCTCGTCACGTCCTTCCAAAGGCTTGGCGTGATCATACCCTTTCTCCTGCCTGGCCGCTTCGATCACTGCCGTCTTGAGCACTCTGAATTTGTACAGGTTAAAGACGCGGTCCTGGCTAATCCGGGCCTCTTTGTAGAGTACAGGCCCCCGGTCCTCGGAGTGCAGCCAACCGTTGATCTTGATGACCAACGCAATCAGTACGAGCAGCGGTGTGAGTACGAGGATGGCAAGCAAAGCCACCACCTTGTCGAAGGTGATTTTCAGAGTGTGAATGTGTATCATCTTTTCCACAACACCATCACTCTTCCTCCACCTCCGCTTGCGCGACGGCGTCCAGAAAAGCCAGGAAGCGCTCGATATCCTGCTTCACCGCTGCCCATACGTCGGGAAGACGGTCTACCAGTGCCGCCACCTTCGCCGGGTCAACGTGATAGGTGTAAACGTGACGAATACGATGACGGAACGAACGATAGTCGTCCAGGTCATCCCGCGTCGTCGTACGGATGACGGCTGGCCGTAGGTCGGGCAGTTCCAGGCTCATCTGGGTCAACAGGTCGGTATGCCAGCGTTCGCCCGCTGGTACGCTTCGTTCGACCCGTTCCGCAACGACTCGGAAGATGCGTTCGATGCCGGTATAGATGCTCTGGAGATTCAGGGCAACCGATTCGACGTAGACGTCCTGATCGGCAGGGTGCCGTCGGGCCCCGGCCATTGATCGTTCCGCGTGCGCAATGGCACGCTCGACATTGGCCATTTCGTTTGCAATTTGCTGCCGTAGCAGAAGATAAGACGGGATCATACGTCAACTCCTTCGCGCTCGACAGCTTCCCAGATATATGGACTGCAATCACCGGGCTCCACCAAGTCTACCCCGAACTCGCTGCCTGGGCCATTGACCAATGCCCAGGCGCTTAAGCAGTCCTGTGGCGACAACCCCTCCACTGCCAGGTCCACGTCCGAGCGCTCGTGGAACTGCTCCGGGTACAAGACGGAGCCGAAGAGGCGCACCCGCGTCGCGCCGTAGTGCCGGCGCAGAAGGTCGGCGGCGATCCGCGCCGCTTCCAGTGCCTGCACAGCCCGCTTACGCATCCGCCGCCGGCGGGCTCGTTCGCGCCGCACCAGCCCGGCGATGTAGGGGGCGAACTCATCCACCACGTGGCTTTCTTCCATTCTCACAACTCCGGCACGCGGCCCTGTGGTGCGTCACCTGCCAGGATGCACTCCAGTGTGGAGCCGGTGACCCGGTTCGTCTCCCCCGGTCACTTCTCCGCCGGCCACTCCACCACAAATCCTGTTCCCTCTGCCCATACTTCCGGGAGCGATGAGGAAGGGGACTTCTCGACAGGCACACCTTCTTCTAGACAAGTCAGGCGGAATATCCCCATCGCCTCGTCCTTGCTATCAGCCCTGACCGCCACATAGCCCTTGCTGCGCACCTGGGCCAGCGTCTCCCGCGCTGCCTGGCGCAACTCCCGGTAGACCCGCAGTGAAACTTCCATGTACTGCGACGTGAGCCGCGCCTTGAGGGCCAGCCCCTGGGGTGTGACGAAGTACTTCAGCCGGCGGCGCTCCATCTTCGTCGCCTTGACGTACCCTTTGCGGATCAGCCGCTTGAGGTACCAGTTGACGCTGCCTACGGCCACGCCCAACTGGGCGGCCAGGCTGGCCTGAGTGGTCTCCGGGGTCTGCTCCAGGACCTCCAGGATGCGTAGTTGGCGCTCTACTTCCGACATTGGTTGCATTCAAAATTCACGAGTTGAAATTCAGCAACTGAATTTTACCACAATTCGACGGGGATGTCAAGCCGCGACGGCTCTTACCCGTCCGCCCACGTTCAGGAAGACCAGCAATGCGCGCGGACGTTTGCCCAGGAGAGCGGTTACTGCCGCAACGTACTCCCCCACCTGTCTGTCGTATCCCTTCTTGCGGCTGTGGGCCTCCAGGTCTGCCCCGGCCCGCAATTCGTCAGTCTTGAACTCGACCACCGTCCACCCCGCGTCGAGTCGGGCCAGCAGATCTACGATACCATACCTGGGAGCGCCATCTACCTCGACGGTGTAGGGCAACTCGTGATGCCGCTCGGCCCGATCCAGTTCAGCGTAGAGGGAGTGTACCTGGAAATGAGCCAGGAGACGACGGGCCCCGGTGATGGTGCGGTGGATCTCCGCCGGATCGGCCAGGCCAGCCTGCAGAGCATAGGGGCGCAGGAAGTCCTCCAGGCCGGGCTGATCCGGGAAGCGCCAGTGGCACAGGGCAGTGTGGACCAGGCTGCCCACGACCCAGGCCGGGCCCTCGGGCTTCTGGGCTGTAGGCACGATGCGCCAGACATGGGGCGGCGGGTCGCTCTCCCGCTCCCGCACCTTCGGGTCAGCGCCAGCAGGGGTGTCGAAGGTTAGCGGTGCGATCAGGCCAGGGAGACAAGGAAACAAGGAGACGAGGGGACGAGGGGAGGGAGAGAGAACACCTGGTTTCCTGGTCTCCTGCTCTCCCTGGGCTGGGTGCACTACACAGGCCAGCGGGCCACCGTTCCAATCCAGGTCGAGAGTTAGCGGTGCGGTGATGGGGTTGGGCAGTTGGGCCTGGTCGAGGCCGATGACCTTCCCCAGCCAGGCCAGCCAGCCTCGCAGTTGAAGGGTGCTGTCCCTCTTGGCTTTGACGTGCCCGCTGACGATGAGTTTCTCCTGGGCGCGGGTGGCAGCGACGTAGAGGAGCCGCCGGGATTCTGCATCTTCCTGGTCGGCGTCGCGCAGGGAAGCCAATCGGTAGATGGCCGGCAAGGCTTTTTCCTCTCTCAGCCTCAGCACGACGCCCAGGTCGGAGGAGACCAGAATAGGCTGCGGGGGGCCGGCGGCGGCGTGGGCCGCGTCGGCGATGACAACGACGGGGAACTCCAGCCCCTTGGCCTTATGGACAGTCATCAACTGGATGGCTCCCTCAACCTCAACGGGGGCCTCCCCCTCGCGGGCGGCCACGTCGCGCAGGGACTGGACGTATTCCAGAAACTCACCCACGCTAACCAGACCGCTCCGATGGGCATCGGCCAACAGTTTGTCCACGTTCCGGCACAACCGGTGACCGCCAGCCAGGTACATGGCAGCCCGGTAGTGAGTACCGTCCAGAAATCGCCCCAGCAGGTCGCCGACGGTGGTGCGCCCGGCCAGACCGTGGAGTTCGGCGATGACCTCCCGCGCCCATCGTGCCCGGACGGCGTCGTCGGGGCCCAGGTGGTCCAGTGGACCGTGGAGGGCATCCCAAAGAGGACAAGAGGACAGGGAGACAGGGGGACAAGGAGAAACAGAGGCATGGGCTCCTTGCCCCCTTGGTCCCCTTGCTCTCCCGTTTCCTTGTCTCCCCACTTCGGGTCTCCAACGCAAGAGGTAGAGAGCGACGTCCGTAAGAGCGAAGGCAGGGGAGCGCAGGAGCCCGGCCAATGCCAGGTCATCGGTGGGGTCAGCCAGGGCGGCCAGGCCGTTGAGCAGGTCGCGCACCTCCGGCCGGTCGTAGAATCCCCGCCCGGCGACGGTGACGAAGGGAATGCCGGCTCGCTCCAGCGCGTCCTCGTAGGTGGGGAAACCGGTGGCGGCGCGGAAAAGGAGCGTGACCTCTCCCCAGCCCACATTTTCCCCATCGTGCAACTGACGCAAGCGGTGGGCCAGAGCTGCGGCAGCGGCAGCACGCCCATCGTCAGCGCTCTCTCCTAGCCCCAGATGCAGTTCCAGGTAAGGAGAGCGGATGCCGGGGCGGTGCTCCTTCCGATGGGCGGTCAGCGGGACGAAGGAGACGGCATAGGGCCGCTCAGGGTCGTCCTCCTCTCCCAGGATGGGAGCCAGGAGGTCGTTGACGAGGGCAACCAGGGGAGCGTGGGCACGGAAGGTGCGATCGAGGGGGACGTGCCGCCCCCCCATGGCAACGATGTCGGCCTGGACGCGGCGGAATACAGTCACGTCCGCCCCGCGAAACTTGTAAATGGACTGCTTGCTGTCGCCGACGACGAAGATGGAAGCAGGGCGCGTGTCGCGTGTTGCGTGTTGCGTGGAGCCACTGAGGGCGTAGAGGATGCGCTGCTGGCGGCTGTTGGTGTCCTGGAACTCGTCCATCAGGACGGCGTGAACCTCGGATTGCCACCGGGCGCGTACCTCGCCGTTTTGGACGAGGAGAGCCAATGCCCCGGCCTCCAGGTCGTCGAAGTCGAGGGCACGCCGCTCGTCCTTGAGGCGGCCGTACTCCGCCAGGGCGCGGTCGAAGAGGCGATGCAGACAGGGGAGGGCATCGGCGCTCCGCTCGTCCAAGGTCCAGGAAAGCGGCCTCTTCTTGTCCACCAGGGGAACGAGCACGGCGTCGAAGTAGGTGCGGAGGCCCTTCATCGCCTCCCTCGCCGCTGCCAGGTCGTCGGCATCCCAGTTATCCTTCCTCCCTCTGGTGGAGATGGCAGCGCGCAGGGCCGTGAGGATGCCGAGCAGAGCATCCCACTCGCAGGCCTCCAGCGCAGCGCGGGCCTCGATCCAATGGGCCAGGACTGCGCTGCGGGCGGTCTCCAGTTTGTCGTCGGGCCGGCGGGCCTGGAGACGGGCTAACTCGTCCAGCGAGGCAGTCCAGGCCGGATTCTCCAGCCGCTTGTGGAACCAGGCCGCCAGCGCATCGGACCAGCGGGCCAGGGGGACGCCAGCGAGAACGTCGAAGGCGGCGACGGCGTCCAACCGTTTCTCCACCAGGGTGGCGAGGGCCTGGCGCAATTGGTACTCGGTCAAACGTTCGAACAGGGAGACCACTTCGGGGGCTGTGACAGCCCAGGCCAGAGCGGCATCAACGGCGCGGGCCTTTAGCAGGGCGGCCTGGTTCTCGTCCAGGACGTCAAAGTCGGGGTCTATCTGAGCCTCGGCGGGATGGGCGCGGAGAATCTCGGCGCAGAGGGCGTGGACGGTGCCGATGCGGGCGCCGTCCAAGGCGGCGAAGGCTTCCTCCCAGCGGGCCTGCTCCGCCGGGTCATCGCACCGCCCAAGCCAGACCTCGATGGCGGTGCGGATGCGGGCGCGCATCTCGCGGGCCGCTTTGTCGGTGAAAGTGATGGCGACGATAGAGCGGAGGGGGAGGCCGGATTCCAGCAGGGCCAGGTAGCGACCGACCAGAGTGCGGGTCTTGCCGGAGCCAGCGCCAGCGGTGACGACGAGGGCGCGGCCATGGTCTTCGATGGCAGCCCGCTGGGCGGAGGTGTACTCTTCCAGAGAAGTGATGGAGACCGTCACTGTCCTAGAAACGCCTGCAGGAGCCCAACGTGCTGGACGGCCAGGTCGTAGAGCACAAGCTGGTCGGCATACGAGCGGAATAATAGCTGGTCTCCTGCTTCACGGAACGGCAACTTTCGGGCCTCGGTCTCGAACTTGCGGGCTCTGCTGGATGCGCGATCCCGCCAATCTGCGTGAGTGCATCCTGGACAACTTCCTGCCACATCATATCGCGTGAGTCACTCATTGGTCATCTCCCGAATAATGAGGCTAGGAGATTGCCCGCTCATGTACCTTCTGTTCGGCTGCTGGCGTTTCCTCAAGCGGGACAATCCGCACCTCCAGGCGGCCCCCCAATACCTCCACTACGCGCCGCAGAAAGGAGAGTTTCGGCTCGGTCTTCCCGCTTTCCAGCCGGGCAATGCTGGGTTGTTTGGTGCCCACCAGTTCGGCTAACTGCTCCTGGGTCAACCCGCGCAGGATGCGCAATCGCGCCACCTGGTAGGCCGGTTCCAGTTCCTCGGCGGCAGCCCGAAATTTCGGGTCTTGCATCTGCTCGGCTTCCCACTCCTCAAACCGGATGTTGGTACTTGTGCTCATTTCTCTCCCTCCAGAAACTCGGCCAGCCGTCGCTCGGCAGCCGCGATCTCCTGCCCAGGGGTCTTCCGTGACTTCTTGCGGAAGGCGTGCAGGACGATAAACCGCCGCCCTGTGTGAGCGAAGTAAAATAGCCGGATCGCCCCTGGACGCAATTCCCAAAGTTTACCGTGTCCTGATACAGGCCGGGCGTAAGGCATCCCCAGCAGTATTCCAAACTCGCCCAGCAGTCGCAGATAATTGCGGACCTTTGCCCGATCCCGCACCGGTAGCCCGTTGATGAACTCAATGACCGGGTTCTTGCCTCGTGCGCCGGTGTAGAACTCGACTACCACCTTGACTGTTGTGTGGCCATCGTCGTGCTCCTATTATAACCCCAACGTTATACAAGTCAAGTGTCCTGCCGTGCTATGTTTCCTCACCACCCCCTCGGCCTGTACCGCCAGCAGAACCCGGCGGCGGGGCAGTGGTCGGGGCAGCCACCATCGGGCGGGGTAGGGGCGAACCGCCCCTGCCGCACGGCGGCGACGTAGGCTCTCACGTAGCCGATTGCCACCTTGATTGCCCCCTCTATGCCCCCCTCGTACCGCTCCAGGCGCAGAGTACTGGGGCTGGAGGAGCCGATGTGCCAGTAGAAGCCAGCGGCGACGGGCCCCAGGTTAAGCGCGTCCCGCACCGCCAGGGCGTAGAGGGGCAGTTGCAACCGTGTGCCCTCTTTCAGTTCGCGGGTAGAGATGCGGGAGGCACCGGCCTTGTAGTCTACCACCCGCAGGGAGCCGATAGGGGCACGATCCACGCGGTCAATGTAGCCCCGAATCTGGATACTGGATGCTGGTTGCTCGTTGCTGGTTGCTGGCGGCCGGAGGGTCAGCGGGGGATGGCCGCGGAGACCAAAGGGGAGTTCCTGAGCGTAAGGCTCGTACTCTTCGCGGGCCTCCTCCAATGCGACGACAGTCTCCTCCAACACCGCCAGGAACTCCCGTTGTTGCTGCTTCCACAGCGCGGTGGGCCGGAAGCCATACTCGTCGGGGGCGGCCTGGAAGACTTCTTGCGCCACATCCGGCAGGATGGAGAGGGGATCAGAGGGAGCCTGGCAGTAGACCTCCTCCAGGACACGGTGGTAGACGGAACCCAGAATGAGCCGGTCGAACCCCTCCTGAGGCAGGGCGCGTGGCTCCAGGCGCAGGACGTGGGCCACGTAGAAGTGCAGGGGGCACTTGGCGTAGGTCTCCAACCGGCTGCTAGACCAGACGTGGTTGGGACCATAGCGGACCGCCAGGACGGGGGCCAGCGGGCTCAGGTCCCCCTCGTAGTGGCCAGTCGGCGGGCGAGCCAACCGCGCCCGCACGACCTCTGCGCCGGAGAGAGCGGCCCGCCACCCTTGGCTGATGGGGCCATTGTCCTCGTCCGGGACAGGAGAGACACCGGCGTGGGCCGCCGCCGCGACGAACTCCTGCGGCGAGGCGGCCTCGTCCGGCGACATCTCTTCCGGGCGGACGCGCCGGAGAGGGGCGTCCACCAGCAGCCGCAGGTGGCGCCAGTAGGGAGAGGGCTCCCATCCTTGCCCATCGTCGGCCAGGTAGGGACGGCACAGCAGCAGCCGCTCCTGGGCACAGGTGATAGCCTCGTAGAACAGGGTGACCTCTTCGCCGCGCAGGCGGGGCTCCAGGGACAATCCCCGCTCCCGCAAGAGTGCCCGGTCGCTCTCCCGCAGCAAGGGGTCCTCCCGCTCGGTGGCGGGGAACTCTCCCTCGGAGAGGCCCAGGAGAGCGACAGCGCGAAAGGAGATACCGCGGGCGTGGAGCACCGGCGCGACCAGGATGCCGCCTTCCCCGACAGGCGGGAGGGTGTAAGCAGCCGCCTCGACTGCGCCGAGAAGTTCAGCGAAGAAGCGGGGATAGGAGGACCCCTCCCCCACCCCCTCCCCGAAGCGGGGAGGGGAGTCCCCCCCTTCCCTCCCAGGGAAGGGGGGCGGGGGGTTAGCTGAACTCACCTCCCCCACCCCCTCCCCGAAGCGGGGAGGGGAGTCCCCCCCTTCCCTCCCAGGGAAGGGGGGCGGGGGGTTAGCTGAACTCACCTCCCCCACCCCCTCCCCGAAGCGGGGAGGGGAGTCCCCCCCTTCCCTCCCAGGGAAGGGGGGCGGGGGGTTAGCTGAACTCACCTCCCCCA